>CACWLG010000013.1:54399-140785 GCA_902761635.1 Oscillospiraceae bacterium
CTTGAGGTACACAAAGTACATCTGCGAAAAAGTGCCTTTATCAGAACCCAAATTTTCTCAGGATCTGCTCTTGCCGAATTATGCGGTATTGCCTTAAAGGTTTTCATGAGGTTCTAGTATGTCTGCATCATAGTACAGGCCTTTACAATTGTCAAGGTACTTTAAAATAAGTTTACAAATACCCCTGCCGCTCACGGCAGGGGTATTTGCATGCAATGCCCGCAATTACTTCTTCGCGAGGTACTTGCGCACGTCGAGCGCAACGGCCACGACGATAACGATGCCCTGCACGATGTAGTTGTAGTACGGGTTTACGCCCAGGAACTGAAGCACGATCTTCAGCAGCTCGAACACCAGCACGCCCACCAGAACGCCGCTCACGGTACCGATACCGCCGGTGGTGGAGACGCCGCCGATCGTACAGGCCGCAATGGCTTCCAGCTCATAGCCCATGCCCATGGAGGTGGAGGCGCCGCCGGTCTTGCCGGCCAGCAGCCAGCCCGCAATGCCATACATGATGCCTGCGGTGGTATAGATGAGCATCAGGGTCTTGGTGGTGTTGACGCCGGAGACCTCAGCCGCGACCTCGTTGCCGCCGATGGCGTACATGTACTTGCCGTGGCGCATCTTGTTATACAGGAACCAGAAGAAGATACCGGCCACCAGAGCCACAAACAGCAGGTACGGCAGATGGAAGCCGTTGGCGTTGCCGATGCGGCCGTTGATGAGGTTGGTAAAGCTCTTCTGGAAGCCGCCGATGGGCTGCGCATCCGTGATGACAAGGCAGAGGCCGTAGACGATGGTCTGCGTGCCCAGGGTGGTGATGAAGGGGGGGACCTTCAGCAGGGTGATGATCGCGCCGTTCAAAAGGCCCAGCAGCGCGCCGAGGACCACAACGATCAGCAGGACCACGAACATGTTCATCTGCGGGAGATTCCAGAGCTTGCCGGAGTAATCGCCGCGCTGGATCAGGATGCCCGCAAGGCAGGCGGCAAGGCCCACCTGACGGCCGGCGGACAGGTCCGTGCCCTTGGTGATCAGGCAGCCCGAGACGCCCAGGGCAATCAGGAAGCGGACGGCAGTGTTGCTCATGAGGTTACCGAAGTTTTTCCAGGAGAAGAAGTTGTCCTTTGTGAAGCCGACGATGATCGCAACGATGACCAGCATCACGACGATCGGGTTGGCCTTCACATACTTTATAAATTTCTTGCCGAAATTGTCTCTGTTGTTCATATCCCATCCTCCGATTATTCAAACTGCGTGGCAAGTGCCATGATGTTTTCCTGATTAGCCTCCTTGCCGTCGATAAAGCCGGTAATGCGGCCGTCACACATGACCATGATCCGATCGGACATGCCGATCAGCTCGCCCATTTCGGAGGAGATCATGATGATACTCTTGCCCTGCTTGGCCAGATCTGCAATGATGCAGTAGATTTCATACTTGGCGCCGACGTCGATGCCGCGGGTCGGCTCGTCCAGGATCAGCACATCCGGGTCGTTGGCAAGCCAGCGGCCGATCAGTACCTTCTGCTGGTTGCCGCCGGACAGCGACTGGATCAGGGTCTTGCCGGAGGGTGTCTTGATATTCATTTTCTGCCGGTTTTCCTCAACAAGCTGGTCGATTTTCTTGGTGTTGAGCATGAAGCCGTAATCCACATACTTGTTCAGGGACGCAACGGAGATGTTGTCCGCCACGCTCAGCACGCCCATGATGCCGCTGCCGCGGCGGTCCTCGGTCAACATGGCGATGCCCTGATCAATGGCGTCCTTGGGGCGGTTGATTTTCAGTTCCTTCCCCTGATACCGGATCTTGCCGGAGGTATGGGAACGGGTGCCGAACAGTCCCTCCATCAGCTCTGTGCGCTGCGCACCGACAAGGCCTGCCACGCCCAGGATCTCGCCCTTGCGGACATTGAAGCTGCAGTGGCGGAAGCTGCGGGGATTGATGGAGGTGAAGTCCTCCACCTCGAAGACGACGTCGCCGGGGACGTTCTCACGTTTGGGATAGAGATTGACGAGCTCACGGCCGACCATCTTGGTAATGATAAATTCCGTGGTCAGCTCCTTGGCATCCCAGGTGCCGATATACTGACCGTCGCGCATGATGGTGACCTCGTCACTGATGCGCAGAATCTCATCCATCTTATGGGAAATATAGACAACGGCAACGCCTTCCTTTTTCAGATCCTCCACGATGCGGAACAGCGCCTCGACCTCATTCTGGGTCAGCGAGGAGGTCGGCTCGTCCAGGATCAGGACGCGGCAGTTTCCGGCGACCGCCTTGGCGATCTCCACGGACTGCATCTGGGAAACGGTCAATGTGCCGAGTTTTTGTCTCGGGTCAAAGTCCATGCGGACGCGTTTCAGGAGCTTTTCGGTCTCCTCATACATTTTATCATGATCTACGACGGGGATAAAGCCGAGTGCCTTCTTCATCGGGTAGCGGCCGAGGAAGATGTTTTCTCCGATTGTGCGGGCCGGGATGGGCTGCAGCTCCTGATGCACCATGGAGATGCCCTTGTCCCAGGCCTCCAGGGGGTCTGAGATGACGGTTTTCTGTCCGTCTATGTAAATATCGCCTTCGTCCATCTTATAGATGCCGAACATGCATTTCATCAAGGTCGATTTGCCGGCGCCGTTTTCGCCCATCAGGGCGTGGACCTTGCCGGGACGCAGCTTGAGCTGTGCATGATCAAGAGCCTTGACGCCGGGGAAGTATTTACATACGCCGCGCATTTCCAGCACGTATTCTGACATAGGCCAAGCCTCCATTTTCTCTGTGGATTGTTGCGGTGAAACTTGCAAAACGGGTGAGCCCGGAGGCTCACCCGTCAGGTTCCCAACGGGAATTCAGTTTTAAATGGGTGTATGATCAGGCAGCCTTGGTGACCTTCACGTAGTCGACCCAGTAGTAGTTGTTGATGGCTTCGCCGTTGAGGGCCTTGACAGTCACATCGACAGCGGCGTGGGACTGGCCGACAGCGTCGTTCAGAACGGTACCGGTCATGGTGCCGTCATTGACCATCTCAACGCACTCCTCGAGAGCGTCAACGCCGACGAGGTAGATGTCCTTGCCGACGGTGCGGCCGGCAGCCTGGATGGCGGTGGCGGCGCCGAGAGCCATGGCGTCGTTGTTGCAGAAGACGACCTCGACCTTATCGCCGAACTTGGCAAGGTCGTTGGCGCAGATTTCCTGGCCCTTGGCCTGGGCCCAGTTGCCGATCTGGTCATCAAGGCACTCGACCTCGTAGCCGGCGTCCTTCAGAGCCTTGATGGAGAACTCGGTGCGGTACTGAGCGTCGATGTTCTCGGGGTCGCCCTCGATCATGATGTAGCTGATCTTGCCGTCGCCGTTGATGTCGCCGTGATTATCAAGCTCGCCGATGATCTCGCCCTGGTAGGTGCCGGACTGGCGGGCGTCAGCGCCGACGTAGCAGACGGTGGCGTTGTTGAGGATGCCCTCGTAGGACTCGTCGCCCTTGTCGCCGAGAGGCTCACGGTTGATGAGGATGCAGGGGATGCCGGCGTCAACGATCTTGTCGATGGCGGCGTCAGCAGAGGAGGTCTGGACGAGGTTCAGGATGATGGCGTCCATGCCCTGGGTGATGAAGTTGTCGATCTGGTTGTTCTGCTCGGCCATGTCGTTCTTGCCGTCGACGATGGTCACGTCATACTTGACGTCGTCGGTCTCAAGGCTCTTGAAGTAATCGAGCATCTCGTTGCGGTAGAGGGTCATGAAGTTGTCATCAAACTGATAGATGGCAATACCGACCTTGTAGGTCTTTGGTGCTGCGTAAGCGGGAGCCGCGCACAGTGCAAAAACCATGGTCAGTGCGAGGAGCAGTGCGAGAGTTTTCTTCATTTTGTTTTTCCTCCTATTACTATGTGATTATATAATTTGCGGGCTTTGACCCGCCAATCACCCGATTTGCAGGCGGTGCACACACGCGCGCCCGCCGGAAAAGAAGCGCCGAATCCGCTTCAACTTTTCGTTATAATTTTACCTACGAGGCCCGTTACTGTCAAGTGATTCTTGGGTCGAGACTGTGCGTTTCGTGCACTGTGTCAGTTTTCTTAATCGTTTTTTGTGCAAAGCGCTACGCCTCCCGCTCCCTGCTGCAGCACCCGAAAAAAAGCCCGCCGACCTGACACAGATGTGTTCAGTCGGCGGGCATTTTTCCGCGTTTTTTACTTGGCGGCCTTGGCCATCTCGCACAGGGCGGTGAAGGCGGCGGCGTCGTGAATCGCCATCTCGGAGAGCATCTTGCGGTTCATGTCGATGCCGGCGAGCTTCAGACCGTGCATGAAGGTGGAGTAGTTCATGCCGTTCATTTTGCAGCCTGCGCTGATACGGGTGATCCAGAGCTGACGGAAGTCTCTCTTCTTCTGCTTGCGGCCGACGTAAGCGTAGCGGCCGGACTTCATCATCTGCTCGTTTGCCATCTTATAGTGACGGGACTTGTTGCCCCAGTAGCCCTTAGCAAGACCCAGAACCTTGTTTCTGTGCTTGCGGGTCATCATTGCGCCTTTAACTCTTGCCATAGTTCAATATCCTCCTATATAACGTCAGCCCTTATTTATAAGGGATCATTTTCTTGATGGTCGCCGCATTGGTGACATCAGCGTATGCCACATCGCGCAGGCGACGGCCGCGCTTGGTGGTCTTCTTGGTGAGGATATGGCTCTTGTAAGCGTGTGCGCGCTTGACCTTACCGGACTTGGTGAGATTAAATCTCTTCTTGGCACCGCTGTGGGTCTTCAGTTTAGGCATGGTAATTTCTCCTTCCGTACTTTAGTCAATTGCGAAACACTTTTGAAGAAGCGAAGCTCCCTCAAAAACGATTATGAATCCCGCGCAAGCTTTTCCGTTCTCGCAATCGGCTTTATCAATACAGGGATTTCTCCCACTGTATACAAAATTATTCGGCCTCGGGCGCGGGGGCAGGCTCTGCTGCGGCCTCGGGAGCCTTGGGCTGCTTGGGCTTCGCCGGCTTTTTCGGCGGGGTCTGGGGCTTGGGGGAGAGGAACATGGACATGTTGCGCCCTTCCAGCTTCGGGGCCTTATCCATGTTGGCGATCTCCGTGCATTGGGCCGCGAAGTCCTTGAGGAGGTCGGCGCCGATCTCGGTGTGCGCCATTTCCCTGCCGCGGAAACGCACGCTGACCTTCACGCGGTCCCCGTCGTTCAAAAACTTCTGCGCGTTTTTGAGCTTGGTGTTGAAGTCGTTCGTGTCGATACCGGGAGACATGCGGATCTCCTTGATTTCGATCACGCGCTGATTCTTTTTGGCTTCCTTCTCCTTCTTGGCCTGTTCAAAGCGGAACTTGCCGTAATCCATGATCTTGCAGACGGGAGGGTTGGAGCCCGGAGCGATCTTGACCAGATCAAGCTCATGCTCGGTGGCGATGCGCAGGGCCTCGTCGACCGACATAATACCAAGCTGCTCGCCCTGATCGCCGATCAGGCGCACTTCCTTGTCAAGGATCTCTTCGTTGATTTGATGAACAGCGTTAGCGATTGGAAACACCTCCGGAAAATAAAAGCTCGGATGCACGGCATCCGAGCGTAAAAACACAGTCTCGCCCCATTGAGGCGGTGCTTTTATTGACCGCGGCTGGCGCGATTGCCGCCGGGTGAGGCAGGGTGGATGCCGTACCTTCTTTGTTTTAGCTTATGTAATATAACAGCTTTGCAGGACAATGTCAAGAGATATTTTCAGTATTTCTCGTCCGGCGCGCCGGCCTGGTTTTCCTGCTCCATGGCGAGCTTGACGATGCGGCTGGTGCCGAGGCGGTCCGCGCCGAGGGTGATGAAGTCCTCCGCGTCCTGCAGGCTCGCGATGCCGCCGGCGGCCTTGACCTTGAGCGTCGCCGGGGAGTTTTCGCGCAGCAGGGCCACGTCGGAGCGTGTGGCGCCGCCCCTGGAAAAGCCCGTGGAGGTCTTGATGAAGTCGGCCCCGCAGTCGGAGACGATCCTGCACAGGTGCACCTTCTCCTCATCCGTGAGCAGGCAGCACTCGATGATGACCTTGAGGATGCTGCCGCGGGTAGCCTCGCGCACGGCGCGGATGTCGTTTGCCACATCCACCCAGCAGCCGTCCTTGACCATGGAGAGGTTGATGACCATGTCGATCTCGTCGGCCCCGTTCTTCACAGCGTCGGCCGCCTCGAAGGCCTTGGCGGCGCTGGTCATGTAGCCGTTGGGAAAGCCGATGACCGTGCAGATCTTGAGCTTGTCGCCCACATAGCGCTTGGCCCCGGCCACATGGCAGGGCGGGATGCAGACGCTCGCGCAGTGATAGCGGATGCCCTGATCGCACAGGGCGCGGATCTCCGCGCTCGTGCAGTCCACGCGCAGGAGGGTATGGTCGCATTTTGCCAGAATGTCCTTGATATCCATAAAAAATAACTCCTTTTCGTCTTTTTGGTCTTCTCATTATATCCCATCGCCCCGGCATATTCAAGTGCCCCGGCGGAATAAGATGGACTATCTCACACGAAAAGGACGGCAAGGGCATGGACATGAATCAGGAAAACAACCGGGTGCTCCTGTGCGGCACGATGGCCGGGGCGCCGCAGTATTCCCACAGCGCGGGCGGACAGCGCTTTTACAGCTTCCCGCTCCAGGTGCAGCGCCTGTCCGGCAGCGGCGACGTGCTGAACATCGTGCTGCGGCGCGAGCAGCTCGCCGCCGTGGAGCTCGGGGAGCAGGCGCGGCTGCGCGTGAGGGGAGAACTGCGCAGCTTCAATAACCGCCGGGGCGAGGGGGCGCGCCTCGTGCTGACGGTGCTGGCGCGGGAGCTTGCCCTCACAGACGAGCCGGACGAGAACCGGGTACTGCTGCGCGGCACCCTCTGCCGGGCGCCGAACGCCCGCGTGACGCCCCTGGGCCGGGACATCTGCGATCTGCTGCTGGCGGTCAACCGGCGGGGCGGGCGCTCGGATTATCTGCCCTGCATCTGCTGGGGCAGCCGCGCCCGGGAGGCGGCGCGCTGGCAGGTAGGCGACGTGGTGCGCCTGGAGGGCCGCTTTCAGAGCCGGGGCTATCTCAAGCTGCGCGAGGACGGTCTGGAGCGGCGGGTGGCCTATGAGGTGTCCGCCGCCTCGGCGGCGCTCGCGGACGATCCGGCATGGGACGAGCGCGCGCCGACGGCTTTGGTGTAAATTCTGACTGAGGCTCGGGTATACTGAGCGGCAGGAGGTGGTATCATTGCTCAGAAAAAGCTTGCTGCTCCTGGCGGCGCTGCTGTTTGCGGCCGGGGCAAACCTGCGTCCCGTGTGCTGCTATGAGCTTGCCGGGGAGCCGATCGCCCCCGTCTGCGGCATCCGCACCGCGGCGCTTGCCGAGAGGGCGGCGCAGGCGGCCGCGGAGGAGATCCTGCGCTTCGATGCCGCGCCGGGCACGGTCACGAAGCATCTGCGCCTGAGTCTGCGCAGGCCGCTCGGCAGCGCCCGGGAGGTGAGCGCCGCGCTGCTCGCCGCGACGCCCGGGATCGCCCTGCGCTGCGAGGTGCGCGTGGACGGGCGCCGCCTCGGCTGGGTGGAGGACGGCGAGGCCCTGCAGGCGGCTCTCGGCCGCTATATCCGCGGCACCCTGCCCACCTGGGCAAGCGGCGGGGTATTGAGCGGGGAGCTCACGCTCCGAAGCCTCTACACCCGCGACGCCTATCTCACCGCAGAGCGGGACATGCTGCTGCTCATCACGGGCGCGGCGCCCGTGTTCTACTACGACCAGACCGGGCGATACGCAAGAGCGTAGAAACAGGCTGTCTTAAAACGTATATGGTCGCAAAACAGTAGGGGTCGATCCCCAGATCGACCCGCCGAAAAACGCAGAATACTGCAAAACGGCGGGCCGATGAGGGCATCGGCCCCTACGGCATTCATTTTTATGCAGGGATTACCTTATTTTGAGACAGCCCCTCAATTTCTATACGGGTTTCAGTCCGCCCTCTCGCCGCCCCAGAAGAAGAGGGCCACGGTGCCGGGGCCGGTGTGCGCGCCGATCAGGCCGCCGATGTTGTTGATGAGGACCTTGCCGTTGAGCTTCGGGAAGCGCGCCTCCACAAGGCGGGCCACCTCCTCGGCATCCTCCCGGCAGGCGGACATGGAGATGAAGCACTTGCCGTCATAGTCGGTGCCGCTTTGGGCGTTGTCCTCCATGCACTGCACGATCTCCCGGATGACGTTCTGCTTGGTGCGGATCTTCTTGCGGGGAACGAGACGGCCGAGACGGTCCATATTCAGAAGCGGGCAGATCTCAAACACGCCGCCGAAGAAGGCCGCGGTCCTGGAGATGCGGCCGCCGCGCACATAGCTCGTGAGGTCCGTGGAGAAAAACCAGTGGTGCACCTTGAGCCTGTTTGCCTCCAGCCAGTCGGCCAGCTCCCTCGCGCTCATGCCCCGATCGCGCATGGCGGCGGCGGTGTCCAGCAGCAGGCCGTAGCCCGAGGAGGCGCCCAGGGAGTCGACGACGTAGATCTCCCGCTCGGGAAACTGCTCCTTTACGATCAGGGCCGCATTGCAGGCAGAGTTGTACGTGCCGGAAATGCCGGAGGAGAGCGTGACATGCACGATGTCCTTCCCCTGCTCGCAGAATGCCGTAAAGTAGTCCACGTATTCGGCGATGTTGATCTGGGAGGTTTTGGTCACGGCGCCGCGGGCCATGCGCCCGTAAAACTCGTCGGCGGACAGGGTCTGCCCCAGATCGTCGGGATAGACCACGTCGTCCATCATATAGTGAAAGCAGATATATTTGACGCCGATGTGTTCAAAATGCTCCCTGCTCAGATCGGCGGCGGAGCAGCCGCTCAGGATATAGTCTGCCATGGTGCGGTTCCTTTCTTGCTTTGTAAGCATTGTACCCGAAAACGGTGTGTCGGCATACGCCGCGGCCGTCCTGTTTTTCCCCGTGATTTTACCACAAGCCGGGCTGTTCTTCAATCAGAAAATCGTCGCGGCTCCTCAGGAAAGCCACCGGCAGATTTTCTCCACATTCTCGTCGGAGTATTCGATCTCGGCGGAGAAAAGGCGCAGGGCGTCGGCGCTGTACACCTCCAGCGCTGCCACGAGGCGCACGGCGTGAAAGCAGAACTGCAGGCGCGCCGCCGCGTCCGCCGCGCTCTCCGCTGAGGCAAAGTGGCGGTAGACCAGGTACTCCGCGATCCGGGCATGGCGCGGGGCGCCGAGCTCCGGCTCCCGCTCCCCTGCGGCGGCAAGCCTGTGGAGCAGTGCCGTCCAGGCCGGGTCCATGCGCTCGAGCGTGAGGAAAAAACGCGCTGTCTCCCCGGCGTGAAAGGCCGCCAGCGGCTTTCCCAGCAAGGCGAGGGCGCGGCGCATCCGCTCGGGAAGGGGCAGAGCGTCCTCGGCAAGAAGCGTGAAAATGTCCCCGCGCAGCCGCAGAAGCGCCGTCGGCTCCGGCGTCTCGTCCCCGTCGCTTTCGATGATGAGGCGCAGATGCCCCTCCCCCGCCGTCAGCAGGCGCGCCGCCTCCTCGCAGCACAGGCCGAGTCCCGCCTCCTCCCGGTCCGGGTAATCGTTATAAAAGCGCGGGTGCAGGGCGCAGATGTCGCAGAGGCTGTCCTCCCCCAGGGTGAGGATCAGGCGGCAGAGGCCGTCCTCCCGGAGGAAGGGGCAGCGCTCCCCGGATGCAAGGCGAAAGTGCGGCGTCGGCTCAAGGGCGATGTTCTCCCGCAGCGCGCGCCCGATCTCGCCGCGGATCCCCTGATAGCGCCGGAGGCTCTCCTCGTCCACGTCGATCTCCCAGCCGACGCAGCAGCTGTGGCGGCAGGCGGAGGCCAGGCAGTGAAAATCGTCATAGAAATCCGGCCGTACAAAAAGCATGGCTGTTCTCCTTTGTCATTTGGTTCCAGCATAGCACAAGTGCGCGTCCTTTGCAACGAGGCGGGCAGGAGGAAACCGAGGGCAGGTGTCTTCCCGCTGCCCGAAAAGTCACAAAACGAGGTTGAAAACCTACCGCGAATGACCTATAATAAAAGCGGCAATGCAAAACCGGATTTGATACTATCAAAAAAGACAAGGAGGTATGAAACATGCGTACCCGAAAATCTGCCGCAGCGGCAGTGTGCATGCTGCTGTGTCTGCTCATGCTGACGGCTCTTGCCGCTCCGGCATTTGCGGAGGACTCTCTGGCAAAGCTGCATGTGGAGAAAGACAGCCTCGCGCTGGACCTTTCCCTTCTGAAGCTTGAGATCGAAGACGGCAAGCTTGTCGTCTCCGTCGGCATCGACGGCATCACAAAATGGAAGGACGAGGAGCCGCCAAAAATGATTCTGGTTTTTGAGCAGACCGGGGAGAAGTTTACGTCGGGACTCTTCACGACGGATACCGTGGCAAAGCTTCCGGAGAGCGCCAAAAACTACAAGACCACCTCCAAGCATCCTGTCAGCGGGTCGGAGCTTCCCGACCGGATCCTGATCGATATCGGCAGGGATGAGCCGCTCTTGTTCTGGGAAAAGGACGCGGACGCCGCCGCCCCGGAGGACAGCGCGCAGACTGCGTCACCGGCGGACATCGGAAAAGCCATTGAGAAGGGCAGCGGAAAAGCCGGCGCCGGGAAAGCCGACAGCGGGAATGACGGGCAGGAGGCGCTTGCGGAGATTCAGGCGAGCTTTGACAGAGGCGAGTACTACGCCGCCGCGCTGGCCGCCCGGGACTGCGCGGAGGACCATCCCTCCCTGTCGGACGCGTGCGGCGGGATTCTGGAGCAGATCGCAGACAAGCTCAAGGACAGGGAGCCGAAGACGGGCGAGCTTGAAAGGCACTTCCCCTTCTACGGGATGAACTGCGTCAGAGCGACCGCGAAGAGCGCGCCGTTTGAAATGACCATCACCGATGTCGAAAACGCCGGTCAGTTTGTGCGCTTCTATGTGCGCCAGGGCGAAACCTCTGAAATCTATCTCCCCTCCTCACACTACTATGTGCTGATGAAGACAGGCGATATCTGGTTCGATGACGACATCGGCTTTGGCGAGCTGGGCGAGCAGGATGATTTCGACGGCGACACGCTGGACATGACCTCCCGCGTCAAAGGAAACACCATGAACTATCATGAGTGGACCCCGGTTTTTTAACATTGAAAACACGGCTTTCTGAAATCGCTGGTTCTGGGATCGCCGATTTCGGAAAGCGGCCTCTAAAGGCGAAGAATGCGCGCAAAATCTTTCTCGAAAGCGGTTGACAGTGCCGACCCTTTCGCGGTATTCTTTTTAAAAGTCATGTATGCGAAAGGAGACAAGCATGAGTCAGAGAACAGACAGACTTCTTGAGCAGTTTCACGCCCTGTTCGGCGATAAAAAGGCCCGCATCTGGTCCGCCCCCGGCAGGACCGAGATCGGCGGCAACCACACGGACCACCAGCTCGGCAAGGTGGTGGCGGCCTCCGTGGACATGGACATGCTGGCCGCGGCGGCGGCAAACGGCGGGAACACCGTGAACGTCAAGTCCGAGGGCTATGACATGATCACGCTCTCGCTCGACACGCTCATCCCCGTGAAGGGGGAAGAGGGCACGACCAGGGCGCTGGTGCGCGGCATCTGCGCGGAGGCGGCGGCGCGCGGCTTTCCCATTGGCGGCTTTGACGCCTGCATCACCTCCAACGTCCTGCAGGGCAGCGGACTGTCCTCCTCGGCGGCCTTCGAGGTGCTCATCGGCGCGGTGGTCAACGGCCTCTTCTGCGGCGACGCCCTCAACGCCAAGGATCTTGCGATCATGGGCCAGCACGCCGAGAACCGCTTCTTCGGCAAGCCCTGCGGCCTGATGGACCAGATGGCCTCGGCCTGGGGCGGCATCATCGCCATCGACTTTGCCGATCCCGCCAACCCGGTGGTGACGCCCGTGGACTTCGACTTTGCCGCGGCGGGCCACAGCCTCTGCATGATCAATCTCCACTCCGACCACGCCGACCTCACGGCGGAGTATGCCGCCATCCCGGCAGAGCTGCGGGCCGTGTGCGTGCACTTCGGCAAGAACGTCCTGCACGAGGTGGACGAGGACGCCTTCTACGCCGAGCTCCCCCGCCTCCGGCTGGAGGTGGGCGACCGGGCCGTGCTGCGCGCCATCCACATCTTCAACGAGAACCGCCGCGTCGATCAGATCACGGCGGCCCTGCGCAGCGGCGACTTTGCGCACTTTCTCACCCTGGTGCGCGAATCAGGCCAGTCCTCCCTCGCCTGCCTGCAGAACGTCATCGTCTCCGGCAATATCTACGGCCAGGCGGCGGCCGTCGCCCTGGCCCTGTGCGAGAAGGTCCTCGGTGAGCGCGGCGCCTACCGTATCCACGGCGGCGGCTTCGGCGGCACGGTGCAGGCCTTTGTGCCGAACGACATGCTCGAGGAATTTCGCACGCGCATCGAGGCCGTCTTCGGGCCGGAGAGCTGCCGCGTCATGCAGATCCGCCCGGTGGGCTTCACGGAGATCAAAGCGGACTGACAGAAAGGAAAGGGCTCCTCCCCAGCATGCGGGGTGGAGCCTTTTTCCACGGCATAATGAAAGAGCACCCCGCATGCAGAGGGTGCTCTTCTTGTCGTTCTCAGGCCTTCCCGGGGGCCTGAACTATGCTACCTATATAGTTACGGAGTTCCGTTTTTGCTCTGAGTGCCGATGGTAACGGTACCTTCCGAAGTAGCAGACATAGCTACATTACCTTTTGCGGGTGCTTCATCGTCCGTCAGATCAATGTCACCGACTTTCGGATTATCGGTGATCCATCCAGCTACTGCCTGCTGAGTAGTATAAGTCTTTGATACAGTGACAACACCATTAGAAACAGTAACCGTGCATCCAGTGTCAGTTGTACCCGCCTCAGTCTCAGTAAGAACTGCTGTCATGAGTTCTGCGTAAATAGATCTCATATTCGCAAGGTCAGTCGCCTCACGAGCTTTCTCCAGCTGGCTGGTGAACACCGGGATGGCGATGGCGGTCAGCACGGCGATGATCGCAACGACGATCAGCAGCTCTGCCAGAGTGAAACCACGATTGTTTTTCTTCAAATTTGTATCCTCCTTATTTGTTTTATTTTTATTTCCTGGCTACCGGGAATAGCCGCAGAAATCATTCGTAAGCCCGTGCTGCCGGGCGTATGCCGAGGCGGGACAGCTTTTCGACTTGACCCGGGGAGAGCTTGCCGTCGGCAAGCTGCCGGCGCTGGGTCCCGATCCAGCCGACCATGGAGCGCCCGTCGGGCGCCTTGAGATTGCGGGGCCAGAGGGGGAGCCGGTCGTGGGTGTCGCGGTATTCAGAGACAAAGCGGTACATCTGCTCCCAGGCGTCGGTGCGGGCGGCAAGCGGCTGCCATACCATGCCGATGCTCTCGAGGCGCTGAATCTGTTCCGCACTCAGCACGCTGCCCTTCCTGCGCCCCTTGTAGAGGACGCGCTGCCGCGTGATCCAGACGCCGAGTCTGTTTCCGCCCGCCGTCACATAGTCCGGCGGTACGCGCAGGTTTCCGTGCGCGGCATGATAGGCCGCAGCGTCGGCAAACCAGTCTTCCCAGGTGCGGGGCCGGGTGCGGAGGCTCCAGTTCACGCCGCGCGCTTCCAGATCCCCGATCTCCTCCGGCAGCAGTTCGCCCGCAGCATAGCGCAGGCGCTGCTTGACGAGCCAGTCTCCCAAGCCGTAACCGTCCAGGACGAAGCTGTGCGGCACGTCGATATTTCCGTGAGCCCTGGCATAACGGTCAAGGACATCCATCCACTCGTTCCAGGGGCGGCGGTACTCCAGCTTCCAGACCATGCCGATCCGCTCCAGGGCTTCTGCCTGACCGGTGTCCAAATGGCCGGATACGGAGGGGACATGATTGTATTTGGCCCGCTGGCGCTCGATCCACCGGCCGAGCTTCTCACCGTTCGGACAGACATAGTCCCGCGGGATCAGCAGGTCGCCGTGCTCACCGTAATAACGGGCGGCCAGCAGATACCACTCGTCCCAGGACAGAACATTTCGTCTCTTCCCGGCTTCTTTCACAGCACATTCCTTTCCCTCCTGTGGGCTGGAAAAAGGCGCATGATTGTTCGGCGGCACGGTAAACCACCGTTTTCCCGGTACCGCAGGCAGAGGAATCGCCTTGTGAAGAAGAACAAAGGCTTTACCCTGGCCATTTTGAAAACTCAGCAAGGCTTCTTGCCATCCGGCGGCAAGCGTCCTATCTCTGAATGCGGTAACAGTGATCCCGCAAAGTGCCGAAAATAACGCGCCTTTTTCCAGCCCGCAGAAGCTGAATGCAAAAGATGGCACACTGGACGTTCAACAATGTGTACATTCTTGAATGTTTTCAAACTAAAGGCAGATAGATTACAAATTGTCGAAATCCTCCAAATTTTCTGTTGCGTTCCAGAAATATCTGTGCTATAATCAGCACGATAAGACGAAAAGAAATTGATCCAAGAATGTACACATTCTCGGATCAATTTCTTTTAATAGTATTTTGTTTTACACGCATGTTGTCACCGCTCTATTGCCCCACGCCCTTTCCATCGGCTTCACAGCCCCTGGCATGATAATAAAAGGTCGATCTCGGCATCCTGCATTCGGCGGCCGCCTTTGTCACGCTGATTGCACCCGCCCGCCATCTTTCGGACACTTCGCCAAAGTTTTCCGGCAGCGGCGCTGTTGGCCTGCCGAAGCGAACACCCCGCCGCTTTGCCGCAGCGATGCCCTCCGCCTGCCGCTGGCGGATGTTGGAGCGCTCGTTTTCCGCCACAAAGGAGAGCACCTGCAGAACGATGTCGCTGAGAAAGGTGCCAACCAGATCCTTTCCCCGCCGCGTGTCCAGCAGCGGCATGTCCAGGACACAGATATCCACGCCCTTCTCCTTTGTGAGTATACGCCACTGGTTCTGGATCTCCTCATAGTTTCTGCCCAGGCGGTCGATGCTCTTGATGTACAGCAGGTCGCCCTTTTTGAGTCTGCGGGTGAGCCTCCGGTACTCCGGGCGGATAAAATCCTTGCCGGACTGTTTGTCCGTGTAAATGTTGCCCGCGGGCACGCCGACCTCAAGCATGGCGAGCACCTGCCGATCCTCGCACTGCTCCTTCGTGCTGACGCGCACGTAAGCGTATACATTAACTGAAATGCCAAATCATCTCCTTTTTGCAGAAATAAAACAACCCCGGCAAAACGCGCACCGAACACGGTGCGGCTTTGCCGGGGCTTTGTGCGTATTGTGTTGTTCTGCCGCCGGGACGGAGAGGAGGGGGATCGCCCCCTGTGCTTTCTTCCCGGCTCATGCCCTTCCTTACTGCCTGTACTTTTCGTAGCACTCCGCCGTCTTGGGATAGCCCTTCTTCCGCAGCAGCGCCGCCGTGCAGGTGCGCACATCCTCGGTGCTGATGATATCCTTTTCGGCGGTGAGCTTTGCGAAGACCTCATCAGCGATGACCTGCGCCTTTCTGCGGTTCATGTCCTCCGTCATCGCGTCGACATTGGCCTTCAGAATACTCCTGACGACCTTATCATCGTCATAGACCTGCACCCTTCCGTTCTTTTTTGTGATATGCATGCAACGACCTCCTGTCCTGTTCTCGATTCAGGCGCCTGGATAATGCTATTATAGCACCTTTCCCGCGCGGGAACAAGACAGACGGGCGCAAAACTGTTTCGGTACTTGCGCCGCATGCCGTTTTCTGCTACACTGTTTTGTTGTAGTTACGGTTTTTCCTTCGGAGGCATATCCATGATCCGCAAATTATTCCGACAGATGATGGTGACGCAGATCGTCTCCTCCATGACGGTGACGCTGTGCATGCTCATCGACAGCATCATGATCGGCCGCTTTCTCGGCGTGGACGCCATGGCGGCCTACGGCTTCAGCCAGCCCGTGCTGCTGGCCTTTGCCGCCCCCGGCGCCATGATCTCCGCGGGCATCCAGGTGGTTTGCGGCAGGACCCTGGGCGGCGGCGACCGGGAGGGGACCGATGCCTGCTTCACGGTCTCGGCAGCCCTGACGGCGCTCATCTCGGCGGTGGGGCTTGTGTTCGTGCTGCTCTTCGCGAGCCCGCTCTGCACCCTGCTCGGCGCGGGAGATCCGGGCCCCCGCAATCCGGTTTTCTATCTCACCCGGGATTATCTCCGGGGCTTCATCCTCGGCGTGCCCGCCTTCCTCACGGCCCAGATCATGGTGCCCTACATGCAGATGTCCGGCAACCGCACGCGGCTCGTGACGGCGGTGGGGCTCATGACGGTGAGCGATGTGGTCTTTGATTTTCTGAATGTGCTCGTCTTCCGCGGCGGCACCTTCGGCATGGGCCTGGCCTCCAGCCTCAGCTACTATGTCGCGGTGGCGGTGGGGCTCGGCTATTTCGTGCGCAAAGACTGTCTTTTCCGTCTCCGGCGGGAGGGGCTGCGGCGCGATATGGCGGGGGCGCTGCTCATAAACGGCGTGCCCACGGTCATCAACCAGCTCAGCCTTGTGCTGCTGGTGCTGCTTTTTAACCGCATCCTCCGCGCGGTGAGCGGGAATCTCGCCGTGGCGGCCTATTCGGTCATCTCCACCGTCAGCAATCTCTGTTACGCCTTCTCCTCCGGCATCGCCTCGGTGGCCCTCATGCTCTCCGCCATCTTCTGCGCGGACAAGGACCGCTCCTCTCTCTGCACGCTGGTGGAGACCATGAGCCGCAGCGCGGTCGCGGTGCTCTCGGCGGTGACGGTGCTGGTCCTGCTGCTGGCCCGGCCGATGGTGGGGCTTTTCCTCGCGGACAATCCCGAGGCGCTCAGCCTTGCGGCAAAGGGGCTGCGCCTGTTTTCTCTGTGCCTTGTGCCCTGCGCGCTCAACACCGCCTTCAAGTTTTACTACCAGGGGATCGGCCGCGTCCGGCTGATGGAGGCGATCTCTGTGCTGCAGAACCTGGTGCTGCCGGGCCTTGCGGGGCTGATCCTCAGCCGCCCGCTCGGCACCACGGGCGTGTGGCTTGCCTTTCTCTGCGGAGAGACGGCAGCCCTGGTGCTGATCTGCCTCTATGTCTGGCGCGCAAACGGCCGCGTGCGTCTCAGGGCCGAAGATTTCGCCCTGCTGCCGCCCTCCTTCGGTGTGGCGGCGGAGGACTGCTTCGAGTGCACGGTGCGCACGACGCAGGAGACGGTGGCCTGCTCGGAGCAGGCGGTGGCGTTCTGCCTCAGGCACGGCCAGGGCGAAACCTCCAGCTCGCTGATCGGCCTGTGCATCGAGGAGATCGTCTGCAACATCATCCGCTACGGCTTTTCCGACAGGAAGGATCACAGCGTCGACGTGCGTCTGGTGATCCAGGGAGAGACCCGGGTGCTGCGCATCCGCGACAACTGCGCCCGCTTCGATCCCATCCACTATCTGGAGCTGCACCGGCACGACGAGCCCATGGCCCACATGGGCATCCGCATGGTCATGGCCGCGGCAAAGGACGTGAGCTATCTCAACACCTTCGGGCTGAATAACCTCACCCTGCGGGTGTAAAAAGCCCGGTAAAAGCGCAGGGGCGGCTATCTTAGCCGCCCCTGCGATGTACGGAGTGTGAATTGACTTTTATGGGTATCGGCTTTACTCAGCAAACCGTCAAAGTGCGCGTTCCGTAGGGGTCGATCCCCAGATCGACCCGAAACGCCGGTACATTGTACAAGCCTCAGGGCTTCGGGCCGATGAAGGCATCGGCCCCTACGATGCAGATTTTTACGCTGTAAGTGTTGAACCTGCCTGTATTGCTGAGTTAAACCGATACGCACTTTGACTTTTTTCACAGGCCTTTTCTCATCCCAGCAGATAGGGCTTGAGCTTTTCGGGCATGCCCTGCTCGAGATAGGCGGCCAGGCGCTCCTCCGGCAGGTCCCAGCCCTTGAGGGACCACTCCGCAAAAATGTGCAGGCAGGCGAAGACATACATCCTGAGGTAGAAGCTCAGCTCCTCCGGCAGCTCCTTAAAGCCGTGACGGCGGCAGATGAAGGCGGCGAGAAAGCTGTAGGTGTTCTCACCGCTGAGCTCGGCGTAGTGATTGACGATGCCCTCGCCGAAGTCCGAGCGCAGGTAGTTGGCGTTCTGCGCGTAAAAGCGGATATTGTCCATGGTCAGCTCATGGAAGCTGTATCGGTTCCCCTCCAGCCGGGCCAGCATGCGCTGGCCGCTCCACTGGTGCAGCCAGCGCACAAGATCCTCCTTGTCGTGGAAGTGATTATAGAAGGTCTGCAGGCTCAGCCCGCTCTTCTCCACGATCTGCTTGACCGTGATGCGATCGATCGGCGCCGTTTTCGCCAGCGCTATCAGCGCATCGGCGAAGACCTCCTTGGCTTTCTGTCTCTTCACCCGTATCTCCCTCACTTCAGTGTGCTGCGGATCAGCTCCTCCCAGCCGGCATAGTCCCGGCCGCCCACCAGCAGCTCGGAGAGGATGGTCCCCTCCCCGTCGACGAACACCGTCGTCGGCACATAGCCGCTCTGAAAGCCGTCAAAATCCTTGCTGTAGCGCAGGATCGGATAGCTGGTCGCGCTGTCCTTCAGGACCTTGTCCACATCCGCCTCCTGTCCTTCGGCAGAGTAAATGCCGAGGATCAGAAACCCCCTGTCCCGATAGTCCTCATAGAGTCTCTCCAGGTCCGGCATCTCCTTCACGCAGGGCGGGCACCAGGGCTCCCAGAAATTGAGCATAACGAGCCTTTGCCCATGGAGGACCGACTCGTCCACCGCATTGCCTTCGCGGTCCGTGGTGCGAAAGCGCAGCGCCGGGACCTGCGCGGCTCCGGTCGGCGCGGCGGGCTGCCGGGCGGCACAGGCGGTGAGCGCCAGCAGCACAAGCGCCATCAGAAAAACGCAGATTTTTTTCATGGCAGGGCAGCCCCCTTTTATGTGGATTGAATAAGTATACCAAGAGCGCTTATAAAATGCAATGGAAAATCCGGTGAAAATGGCCGGACAAAATCAGACGCCCCTGCGTGAAAGACGCAGAGGCGCATGCTTTATCCGGGGCCTCAATAGAACGTGGCGACGGCCTGCTCGGGAGGCTGGCACTCCTCATGGCTGATGTAGGTCAGCACGGGGCCCTTGCGCCCGTAGGCCATGGAGAACTTGAAGTTGATCTTCGCGGTGAGGATCACCCAGCCCTCGTCCTTCATGGTGTCGGCCTTGTCCCAGTTGCACACCAGGGCCGCAAACTGGATATCCTCCACGCAGCAGGTCATCACATGCCGGCCGATGACAAAGGTTTTGGGCGGCAGGCGCTTGCGCTGCAGGGTCTTGGCCTTGAAGCGCACGGTCTTGCCCTCGTACTTTTTGGGCTCCTCGCTCATGTCCCGGTACCAGAGAGCGTAGTCGTCGTCCCCGATCTCGATGATCGGCGCGTCCACGTCGAAGGGCAGCGGGTCCTCGATATCGTCATAGACCACATTGCCGTCCGGGGCCTCGTAGGCGATGTCCGCCCGGCGGGAGGCGCCGCGCACGATCTTGTGAAACTCCAGCTTGTCCATGGCGGGGGTGAAGCGGTTGAACACCACGAGCTCGCAGCTCTTGAGCTTGTCGAACACGAGCTGGCGCATGTTGGCGTTGTAGCTGAGGAAGGTGGTCGCGTCTGCGAACATGAACTCCTGGTAGACCATCCAGGTGTCGGGCATGGCGTTGTAGAGCACATCCAGCAGCCACATGCCGTTATACTCGACCACCACGCGCTCGGCTTTCGTCTCCCTGACAAAGCGGACGAGGTTTTCCTGCGTCAGCTCGCTCTGGTCCCCGATGACGCGGATCTGGATCGTGGGGCTTGCAAACTGCTCGGGCGCATATTCCTCCTCGCCCTCCTCGCAGACGAGAAGCAGGGTGCGCTCCCCGTTGCAGAAGCGCTTGTCCTCCAGGGTCTCCTGGATGAATCTGGTCTTCCCCGCCTCCAGAAAGCCGGTGAAGAGATAGACGGGCATATCCCGCCGTTCGGTATCAGCCAAGGTTGAACAGCTCCTTCAGTGCCTTTTCGTTGATGTGGGAACCGATCACGCAGAAACGGCCGGTCACGGCAGGACTGCCGCGGCGCAGGTCGATTTCGCCGGGGACATAGTCGAAGTAGAACCACTCGCCGTCGGACGCGTCCACAATGCCCTTGGCACGCAGGACCGCGCCGTAGCGCTCGCCGTCCTCCAGCCTGGAAAGGATGGCGCGCAGCTCCTCCTCCGTAAACTTCTTCGGGGTCTCCATGCCCCAGCTCTGGAAGATCTCGTCGGCGTGGTGATGATGGTGGTGCTCGTGCTCCTCATCGTCGTGATCGTGGTGGTGATGGCACTCGCATTCCGGATCGTCGCACTCCTCGCCGTCGTGGTGATGGTGGTGATGGTGCTCGTGCTCCTCATCCTCGTCGTGGTCGTGGTGGTGATGGTGCTCGTGCTCCCCGTCCTCGTCGTGATCGTGGTGGTGATGGCACTCGCATTCCGGATCGTCGCACTCCTCGCCGTCGTGGTGATGGTGGTGATGGTGCTCGTGCTCCATCTCCTCCAGCTCATGCCGGAGACCGTTTTTATCCATGGCCTCGAGGATCTGGGCGCCGCTGAGCTGCTCCCAGGGGGTGGTGATGA
The DNA here is from genome assembly GCA_902761635.1 of Oscillospiraceae bacterium. Taxonomy (GTDB): domain Bacteria; phylum Bacillota; class Clostridia; order Oscillospirales; family Oscillospiraceae; genus Limivicinus. The sequence goes on from CACWLG010000013.1 coordinate 74,927, forward strand.
GGCTTGCATGGGGGTTGAGGGCGGTGAGGATCTCGGTGGCCTCCAGGATCTTCTCCGGCTTTGCGGTGTCGGTGCGGCTCATGACGAGCAGATCGGCGTTGGCGACCTGGTCGTTGAAGAACTCGCCGAAGTTGCGCATGTACATCTTGGCCTTGCCCGCGTCCACCACGGTGACCCTGGCGCCGATGCGGGCGCCCTCCACGCGCTCGACCGCGGCGGCAACGTCGGAGAGCTTGCCGACGCCCGAGGGCTCGATGAGGATGCGGTCGGGGGCGTAGTCGTCCATGACCTTCTTGAGGGCCTTGGTGAAGTCACCCACCAGCGTGCAGCAGATGCAGCCGGAATTCATCTCGGTGATCTGAACGCCCGCGTCCTGCAGGAAGCCGCCGTCAATGGCGATCTCGCCGAACTCGTTTTCGATCAGCACGAGCTTTTCCTTCTGATACCCCTCCGCGATCAGCTTGCGGATGAGGGTCGTTTTTCCCGCGCCGAGAAAGCCCGAGAAAATGTCTATTCTTGTCATGGTGATCTGTCTTCCTTCCATGTTTATTTCCAGAAAGGTATTATATCACCCTTGTCAATGGGTTATCCCCTGCGGAAAGAGGCGCAGCGGAAAAGCTTTACCGTTTATTCACAAACGCGCACGGCCCGGGAGCCGAAGCTCCCGGGCCGCATGCTTCCGTATTCCGTTCATTTCTCCAGCTGCTTGCCGAGCTGGTCCGCGCCGGTGGCGGCGAGGCCGGACACGATCCCGACCGCGGCCGCGCTCATGAGATCCGCCGCCGGAAACTCCGGCATCAGCTTCATCCCCAGCACCCCCAGCACGCCGCCCGTGATCCCGCACAGAAGCGGGATCCACTTGTTATCGAGCGGTGAGAGCTTGACGGCCTCACCCATCAGCCAGGCGATGATGCTGATAGAGGCCACGCCTGCCATTCCCATGTATTCCATCTTTTTTCCCTCCTACTCTCTGTTTCTCTCCAGATCCTCGATCCGGTGGTTGATGACTTTGATCTGCTCCTCCACCACGGGCATGCGCCGGGCAAAATTGTTGTGCTCGCGCACCTCCCGCGTCAGATCCTCCAGCCGCGTCTCGGTGACAGCCTGGGCCCGGCTGTTGCTCGCCAGGACCCCGATCAGGGTCAGCAGACCCACCACGACAGAGCCCAGGACGCTGATCCATGCCTCGCTCATCTGTCCGCCTCCAATCTGTCCGTGAACGCCCTGAGAGCTGAGAAGAAGGCCGCCGAGGGCATCCCGTCCGTCGTGTCCCAGCAGCCGCTGCAGCGCATCAGAAGCTGCAGCACCATGACTGTGGGATCGGGCCCCGCTGTCGCCGCGGCGTGCGGCTTTGTCGGAGAGCCTCCCTCCACCAGCTCCGCAAAGCGCTCAGACCCTGTCCTGTCCGTGTCCACGCATCCGCTGTAGCCCTCGATGTGCCCGCTGTCGCCCGTCTGCCAGAGGTCGCAGGGCAGCGCCGGCGGCACGCCGCCCCACTTTGCGACCCACACAAGGCAGTCCTCCGGCAGCTCGTCCGGGCGGAGCCTTGACCAGAGCGTCCCGGCTGAGCCGTAGACCCCGGGGATATAGCCCCCTGCGCGGATCCCGGCGCACCAGGCGCGCACCAGCTCCAGGAGCATGTCGTGCGAAAGCGCCAGCTGCTCCGGCTCCTCCACATCGAGGAAAACACCGCAGGGCATCGGGAAGCCCCGGAGCGTATCCAGCAGGAACGCCGCCTCGGCCCCGGCCTCCTCCGCGTTCAGCGCGTGGCTGTAGCAATAGCAGCCCAACGGGAAGCCCAGCTCATAAGCCTCGCGGTAGAAGCCGAAGGCCGCGCTGTCCACAAGCCGGACGCCCTCCGTCAGCTTGATGACCGCAAACTCCTTGCCCGCGTCTTTGATCTGCCGGATCGCAAGTCCCTTTTGATAGTGCGAGATATCGACGCCGTTCATTTCTTCCCTCCCGCGCCTCCCGTCACAAAGAGCGACACCACGATGCCGAGCGCCACCCCGGCGAGGAAGCACTCCCACGCCGGGATGATCGCCAGATCGCTCAGCCATTCCCACTGATAGTACATTTCCCGCCCTCCTACGTCTTGAACACGAGCACCGCGATCAGCCCGCCGACAAGCACGCCGGCAATGAACACGGCGAGCAGCGGCAGGGCCGTCGCCTGGGAAAACTGCCATTCATAAAGCATTTATTCTTCCTCCTCCGGCAAACCGCTGTATTCTTTCTCTTCCTCCCCGTCCGGTGTCAGCATATCCGGCCACGGAAACTCCTCCAACACGGGTTCTTCCCACATTGCAGCCACGGCTCACAGGCAGCCGAAGGGCGACACATAGCTCTGGGTGGCGGCGCCTACTGTATTTGAACCGTTGTCGTCTGCTTTGACATACATAGAGCTGGTGCAGGGTGACCGTGTGAACCAGGCGTTCGGCGTGTTGCCCAGTCCCGTCTCTTTCCATTGGGGACCCACCGATACGTAATACGGGAGCGCGGTCCCTTCCCCGGGCGTGGAGTATGTATGCGTGCCGAAGATCTCGACCTCGCTGCGCAGAGCCAGCTTGTTGCCGGTGACGGTTTCAATCGTCTGATGGGCAGGGTCCGCGCCGCCGGAGCCTGTCAGCACGCTGAAGGTTTTGAGCCGGGTCTTGAGCCAGTCCGGCAGGGCTTCCGCCAGCGCCGGCAGCGTCACGGTTTTCATCTCCGAGGCGCCGTAGCCGCCTGTCGTCGTGTTCGTATCGTTCATGCGCACTCTGCCGGAAAGCGAGCAGGCAAAATCGAACTGCATGACGTTGCCGCAGTCCATGTACTCGTCGAAGCTTGTGATCACAATGGCGACCTGCTGCGCTGGCTCGGAGACATTGCCGCCGGCAGTGAAGGCCGCGACGTTCATGATGCGCTCGTCGCCGACCCGCCAGCCGGCATCGCGCTGCAGGTCGATGGTGCCGGCGGCGGCAGCGTCCAGGATGGCGGCGATCTGCGCATCCGTGCCGTAGGCGAAGGACGCCATCTGGACCCCTGCGACGCTGGGCGGCACCGGCGTCGGATTCGTCTGCAGGCGGTAGGTGACGATCCCGGCGTCTCCGGGGGCGATGGTGACGGGCGTGTCGAGGACGCAGCGGTCAAGCAGCAGGACCGAGTTTATCGTTCGGGTCGAGCCGATAACCTGCGTGGTATTACTGTTCTGTTTGTACCCCACCTCGGTCACGACAAGCGGGTCTGCGCCGGTGTTTGTGATCGTGAGGTCATACTTGACAAAGGGATACCAGGGATTCTCCGCGCCGTAGGAGGTGCCGGTGAGCACCACGTTTACGCCGGAGGTGATGGTCTGTTCCAGGTTGCAGTCGTCCTCGCTCGCGGGTGTGCTGCCGGTGCCGATGGAGATGCCGGCCGCTGTCGCGTTCAGCGTAAAGGTCTGAACCGGATTATAGGGAAAGTTGGCGCTGAAATTGCCGTTGAGAAAGCGCGTATGCCCGTTCACATCCCGGCAGCGCAGACAGCCGATTTTGTTTTGGTTTCCGCTCTCCAGCGTCATCGCGAGGATGTTGAGAAAGTTTCTTGTTACCATGTTGTGCTCCTTTCCAAAATCATGCGGCGGGGTAAACGTCGTCGAAGCCCCAGCCGAGCTGCACACGCGCCCAGCCGAAGGTGCTGATCTGGTCACAGCGCGGGGAATGCTGCGGGATTTCCACGTTTACCGTCACAACGCTGAAGCCGTCCACGCCCTCGGGCGGGGTGTAGATGCGGTTTTCCTCGGCGACCAGCGGCTGCAGAACCGCTCTGCCGCCAAAGCCGCCGAACAGAATGGGACTGCCGATCACGCTCATGCTCTCACCTCCGTTACGGTGCACTGCAGCGTCATGGCCGAAGAGGGCGCCGCCCCCGCGGCGCAGGCGGTGAGCACACCGTTGTTGTTTTCCACATACAAAGCCGCGACGCCGTCCCCGGCAAGCTGCTCAATCTCCTCCATGTCGGGCTGCAGATCGACCTTGCTGTTCGCGGTAACCGGGATGCCCGGCACCGTGACAGCCTGCGTATAAAGACCGTCGCCGTCCCATTGCGCGCTCAGGCTGATCGTGCCCTTTCTGACGCTGCCGGGCGGATCTCCGGGCTCGACCTCGCCGTTCGACGCGACGACAAGGACCTTCCCGGCATTCCCCCGTCCCTGATTTTTCAGTACGACTCTCTCTTCCTGCGCGAAGGTATATTCTGTCGAAGACCACGCGCCGTTTGCAAAGGAGGCCAGGACCTCATAGCGGGTGGACAGCGCAACGAACACATAGGTATTCCCCGCGCCGGACCCGGGCGCAAACGTCACGACCTGCTGCAGCTGCGCGAGCCAGCCGGACGGGAGCCTGCACATCAGGATCTTTCCGGCGTTGTATGCCTCGTCAAGCTCCGCCTGCGTCGTCACGCCATAGTCGGCGGTAAAGTTACCCGCGCTGCCGGGCAGGCCCTGCGGCCCGCGAATGTTCCGCGCGGGCGGGTTCGGCAGGCCCCCATCGTTCGTCCAGGTGAGGTTCCCTGCGGCATCGACGGCCGGGACAAAAACCGGACCTGGCTCTCCCCGGCTCCCTTGCTCCCCCGGGACGCCGGGCTCACCCGGGATGCCGGCCATGAAGCGGTAGGGCCGGCGGTCCCCGGGCCGGCAGCTGCACATGCTCTCGTGCGGTGATTCAAAATCGTTCATGCTCCAACCTCCGCTCTCTCGCCCTTCCACGTCTTGCCCGCCGCGGGGTCAAAAGGAATGCGCCCGGCAAGGGTGTCGCAGACGTCGAACTCATAGATCTCTCCCGGGTCCTGCACGCCGCTGTCCCGGAGCGCCACGAGCTGCGCAAAGCCCAGGCCGTGCGCGTCAAAGCGCCCGGATTCCTCCGGTGTCAGGAGGATGCCGGCCTCCCAGAAGGGCAGGGAATTCCGGTCTGTCTTCGCCCGGATCGTGATCTCGTCCTTCCCCTTCACCAGGACGGTCCTGCCGCCCTGGCGGAAAACGGCCGCCGCGTCGCTCATTTTTGCCGGGTCGTCCCGCAGCGTGAAAACGATCCGGTTTGTTGCGTTGCGAAAAATTGTCCTCATCTTCGCCTCCCTTATAGTATGGCGACGCCGGTGACCGTAAAGGTGCAGGCAGGGGCCTGCTCGCCTCCGTCGCCGTTCTGGACCGCGCGCGAGCGGATCGTCACGTAGTAGCGCCTGTCCGCGTCCAGATCCGAAACATCGAGGACCAGGGCGTTCTCCCCGGTGAAGTCGCCCGCGCCGACCGCGAGGCTCCTGACCGCATGCGCAACGTCCGTCGCCGCGGTATCCTCCGGGACGATATAGATCTTTGTCGATGTCATCCCGCTCTGGTCCGCGCCGTTCGGCACGATCGTCCGCACGCCGCTGACCGTGAGCTCCGCCGCCCCCGCAAGGCTCACAGGCTCCTTCAGGCAGGCACAGGCCAGGATGCTCCCGACATTGGCCTCCAGGACGATGCTCCCGCTGTCGACGCCGGCGCCGCCGATCGTCCGCCAGAGGCTCTCCGTGCCGCTGCCCGGCTCAAACAGACTTTCTCCGGAGCAGCGCAGCAGGACCCGCACCATCTCACCGCGCTCGGCAACGGTGACGGTTTTGCTCTTTTCTCTCTCACCGTCCGTGACGGAGACGAGCCATTCTCCTGCCGAGGGCACGGCAAAGAAGACGATGCCGTCCCGGCTCAGGCCGCGGAGCACGATGCCGTCCCGACGCACGGTGCAGCGGCTCCCGGCAGGACAGGCGACGCAGATCACCGCCCAGGCCCCGCTGAGCGATCCGCCCGCGCCCCGGCGGCTTATCCATACACTGCTCATTTTCTCACCGCCAATAATTGGATTGCGATCCCCGTTGTCGTTCTGTCCGAGGCGTAGAGCGTGACGGCGTCCGCCGCCGTCTCCATTTTGTAGATCTGGCTGAAGGCGCTCATCTCCTCCTGCGCCACGTCCGGGGAATTTGAGGGGATAAGGTCCGCGATCACGCGGTCCGTCTCCCTCAGTCCCGGCACCGCAAGCGTCATCGTATACGGCGCGCTCTCGCCGCTCCATGCCTCGCCCGTGCCGGCCGAGACGGTGTAGACCCCCGTGACCGCGCCGTCTGCGAGGTTTTCCGTCCGCACGCCCCCGGCTCCGATCTTCTCCCAGGTGACCGCGCCGTCCTCCAGGTTCCCCGTCTTGACGACAAGCGGGTCCGGCCCGCCGGGCAGGTGCCGGTCCGCGTGTCCCGGCAGTACGGCGAGGGCCTCGAGGAAGGCCTCCTCCTCGCCGGTATAGCCCGCCTCGCACGCGCTCTCATAGGCGCTCTTTCCCGCGGGACCGGCAGCGCCCTCAGCGCCGGTGCGGCCCATGATGTTGCGCGTCGCCGGGTTTTCCTGCGCCCCGTCGTTTGTCCAGGAGAGGTTCCCGGCCTCGTCGACGCTGGGCACGAAGGTCACGCCCGCAGGGCCCTGTGCGACGCTCTGCAGAAGCTCCCCCGCGTTGACCCACTGCCGCCCGGTCTCATCCCAGATCCAGACGGCATAGGGGGCCTGCGTGCCGACGGCATAGGCGTCCCCGGCCCGCGGGCACGGCACCTCCTCACGCAGGGTCTCCGCATCCGGCTTGAAGCCGCGGATGATGAGCCCCGCCCGGTACTGCAGCGCGCCGATCTTCCCGAGGGCCAGATCCACCAGCCGGGAAAGCTGCTCCAGCGCGCTCAGCGGGATCGTGTGCAGCGGCGCGTCCACAAGGCCGGATTCCTTCACCGTCAGGATCACGGGCACGGTGGTGGCACGGCGCTTTGAGTCCGAGCCTGTGAGATACACCGTCCATTCGCCCGCCGTCAGGTTCAGCCCGTCCTCTTTGCGGATTCTGCCGCAGGGGTCCGGCTTGAGGTCGTAGACCGTGTCGCCGCGCTTAAAGTGCAGCCACCTGGACAGCCCCTCCCAGCTCGCATCGGTAAAATGCACCCGCGCCTCCAGGCAGCCGAGGCTGTCCGCCGCCACGACCGGCGTGGCAAGGCGCAGGCTTTGTCCGCTGACATACAATTCAATCATGCTTTTCATCCTCCTCATTGAGGCTCTGTACAAGACGGATCAGATAGTCGCGCAGCTGCCGGAGCTGCTGCTCGGCACTGCCGCTCAGCATCGGCGGCAGATCCAGATCCCTCATCCCACATCACTCCCGATACTCAGAATTTTTGCGATCGAGTAGAGCTTCACATCTCCCCTGCCGCAGATGCGCATCTGGAAATGGTCGCAGCGGCGGGGCCTGACGGGGAGCGTCACGGTCCGCGTGCCCTTCATTTTGATCCTGCCCTGGCGCACCCAGTCGCCGCCGGAGTCGTAGCGCAGGTACACGTCCGCCTCGGCGCCCTCCTCCATCCAGAGGCGCAGATTGAAACGGCTGACGTATTTTCTGTCGGGGAACTGGTAGCCCTGGATGCCGCTCTCGGCGCACCAGGAGACGAAGGCCTCCGGCTCGCCCGCACTGCCGTTCAGGGCCCAGAGGGCCTTCGGCGTCATGGCGTAGAGCTCCCCGCCGAGGGCGGCAAACTGCAGAACCTGCATGTCGTCCTCCCGCATCCAGAGGCCCTGCTTCACGTCATAGACAAAGAGGCTCCGGCTCCCCGCGGCGTCCTTCATGCTGAGGTAGTAGCGGTCCCCGGCAGATCCCGCGCTTGCATCCGAATACGTCTCGTCGCCCAGGGCATCGCTCACGCTCTCGGGGAAGCTCCCCTGGAAGGCGCACACGTCCGCCCGGCTTTTATACAGCAGCGTCTCATTGACCACCTGCAGGCTCCTGCTGCACCCGGCCTGCACGCCGCGGCACACGGTCTCGGAGACCTGGTGGGCGCCGATCGGGGAGACGGAGACGCGGTGGATGCGGTTTTCCTTGAAGAACATCGGATAGCCGAGATAGTTCACCGCGCCGGTCCACGGCCCGTCCGAGCCCACGGAGGCCCGCCAGGAGTCGGTGCTCAGGCCCATGTACTGCTCCCAGTTGCGAAAGTCCCCCAGCGCGCTGCAGTAGAGCTCGTTGACGGTCTTTCCGTCCACCGTGCCGTATTTGCAGCCCCAGAGCCGGTTTTTCGCCTCGCAGACGAAATCCATGTCGGGCACCGCGCGCCGGATGGTGACGCTGCCCTCCGCCTGGGTGAAGCCCTGGTCCGGGAGCCCCGTCACCACGATGTAGTCGAGCTCTCCCTCTCCTCCGCCCACGGCATGGAGGATTTTGCTGCCGCTCAGCGCGTCGCTCTGCGTGCCGCTGAGCGTGACGCCGTCGTTTTCCCGGAAGCGCCGCGGGAGGATGCCGTTGGTGCTGAACTCGATCTTTGTGTAAAGCGTCTCAACCTGCGTCCACTGCCCGCCCGCCGCGCTCCATTCAAAGAGCTTTCCGGACTGCGGCTCCAGCCAGTGCGCGGCGTTGGCAGGCTCCGGCGGCGCCTCTTTGGATACCGTGAGATTTTCATAGGGCGTGCCGTCTCTCCGGCACAGGCTGCAGCGGAACCTCCCGCTGCTGCGGTAGACGGCCTCCATGCTTCCGCAGTCCGCGGGGTCCGCCGTGTTGAAATAGAGCTTGTCCGGGAAGATGCAGAGATAAGCGCCCATGCTGACCATCTGCTTCTCTCCCGGCGTGAGGCCCTTGAGCCCGGTCTTTTCTCCGCCGTACCAGAGCGCGCCGTCCTCGATGAGGGCGAGCTTTTCCTTGGCCAGGATGCCGCCCGGGGCCGTGAGCCTTCGCACGAGGCCGCGCCTGCGGCGGTTTGCCAGCAGCGGGAAGCAGGCCGTCGTCATGTTCTGCGTGTTGTAAAATTCCCCGTCCCCGATTTTGGGGCGGTGATTGTACCCGGCGAAGACGTCTGTCACGCTGCGTTCGTTGTACTCGTAATCCATCTTTGGCAGCAGTGCCATCTCTTCCCTCCTGTCAAAACCGAAAGCGCCCGCGCGCCGAGCCGAGCGGCATGTGGCTGCTGTTGTACCAGTTGGTCCAGCCCTGATAGGCGGCGTTGAACATGGTCATGCGTTTGTTGTAGCGCTGGGTCTCGCTGTTTTCCGCGGCGATCATGGCCTGGAGATAGTGGTAATAGATATCCTCCCCGTAGGGCAGGGGCACGATCAGCTCCTCATCCCCGTGCACATAGGGGCCGGACCACACGTTGCCGCCCTCGTGGGTGCGTATGATCTCGCGGTAGATTTTGCCGTCGAGCGCGGAGAGCCACCGCAGCTTCTGCTCCGGGGCATAGTCGTTGGGCTCCAGCAGGTCCAGCCGCTCGATAATGTCCATTGCCTTGATTTTCATCACCTTCCTCCAAAGCAAAGTGTGAAGTGTTGAGCGTGAAGCGGATTGCGTAACTCCACGCTCCACTGCTCCACACTCCGCTCTCTGACTCAGCCGCTCTGCCTCATGCCGTCCACGCTCTCATAGAAGTGCTCGGCCGCCATGTCCCCTCTCGCGATCTCCGCCGCCACGGCTGCGGGCACCATGGACTTTTTGCCGCGGGGCAGCAGGTAGTTGACGCCGTTGATGCCCACGAAAAGGTTGGGGTCCTCCCGGTCGGCGCCCCTCGGGATGAATACCTCGACACGTTTGTTTTCCATATTCTTCTCCTCCTTTAATTGGCGGCGTCGGTGCCCGAGAAGCTCGAGGTGCTCATCACGCGCAGCAGGCGCTCGGGGTAGAGGATGGTGGCGCCGTTGGTCTCGAACTTGTAGCCGATGGTGCTGAACTGGTTGAGGGGGCCGCCGATCTCGCCCTTGTCGTGGATGATCATCTCCAGCGCGCCGCCCTCGGGGTCGATGATGCCGAAGGAGTCCTTGCCGAAGAAGTAGGAGGCATAGACGGCGATGGGGTCGTTCGCGCCCCTGATGACCGGGGCGAAGACGTTCTCGATGAAGCGCACGCCGTGCAGCTCGCCGATCTCGCCGTTGAAGATCTCCTCGGGCTGGGCGTACTTGTGGGCCTCGATCCAGCCGGCGTCGGCGCGCAGGTCGTGGGCCACCGAGGGGTGGATCACCGCGTAGTACTTGCCGCCGATTCTCGGCACGCGGTTCTTCTTCATCACGGTGACGGCCTTGTTCACCATCTCGGGCGTGAGGTGGCAGTGATAGGTGGCGTCCTCCGCAAGGCCGCTCTGCTGCGCGGGCGTCGCGGCGACGCTGCCGTCCGCGCGCGTGATCTTGTCGCAGTAGAGGACATTGGTGTTGGTGTAGAGCGCGTCGCGGATCAAAGCCTCCTGGGTCTCGGCGGCGGAGGCGCCCATCTCCTCGGTCGCGCCGAGGATCACATCATCATAGGCGCGCAGCTCCAGGCGGTCGGTGACGGCGGTGTAGGTGCCGTACTGGTCGATGCTGCCGGTCACGGCGGTGACGCCGAACTTCTGCCCCGTGGGAATCACGCCCTCGGTGAGCTTCGCCGCCTTGTCGAAGGTGTTCCACTTGCGCCACTCGACAAGGCCGTGATGGTTTGCGGGCAGGGGCTGGCGCTTGGCAAACTGGGCATAGAAGAGCTCCGTGCGCGCGTTTTCCAGCAGCTCCGTGTCATAGAAGGCCTTGAGCTCCGCCGTGAGGCTGTGGCTGTTGTCAAAGGCGCTGGCCGCGCCGGTGTGGGCGTTGACGAAGCCGCCGGTGGCGTTGACCAGCGTACCGGCGTCCGCGAAATGCTGAAGGTCAAAAATCATATCGTGCATATATTCTCCTTTCTTTTATTCAATTGCGAACACGATTCGCAATTGAGGACTCGCGCTTATCGCACGCGGCTTACGGGGGACAAGCCGCGTTTGGTCGGCGCGAGGCCTCGCTAAGCTCGGCTCAGCGTGTTTTTGAGAAAGCGAAGCTCTCTCAAAAACGGATCTGGTTTTTGTGCTTCTCACTCTCCGGGCACAAGCCGTCTGCCCTGGGCGCTGGCCTCGAGGATGCGCTTTTTCAGGGCCTCCCGCTCGGCGCGGCTCATCCTGCCGGGCTCTGCGGCGGCGTGGGTGCCGGCTTTCGTCTCCCGCAGCTCCTTCGGCCTTGCGCCCAGACTGCGGATGCTGCGGCTCACGGCCTCGAGACTGCGCTGTGCGGTCTCCCGCTCCCGCTCGGCCCGGTGCCGGGCATAGTAGGCGTCGGCCAGCGTGACGCCGCTGTGCGGCGCTGTGAGGCGCAGGAAGTCCGGGTCCTCCATCTCCCGCATCAGGTCAAAGTCCGGCACGCTCTGCTGCAGGGCTTCGGCCTCGACGGCCAGGGTCCGCAGATGCTCCGCGATCTCCGCCCCGCCGGGGCGGCGCAGGCCCGCGCTCTGCCGCAGAAGCGCCGCCAGGGCCGCGGGATCGCTCTCGTCCGTAAGGCCGTAGTCCTCCTCCAGCGCCTTAAGCACCGGCTCGAGACGCGTAAGCTTCGCCTCCGCCCCGGCCCTGCCGCGAAGGCGCGCCTTCACAATGGCCTGCACCGCCTCGTCATAGCGGCTTTTGTATGCCGGGTCCTGCAGGATCTCCTCCCAGCTCAGACGGGCTGTCCCCTGCTCTTCCTCCTGCCCGGCGTCGGCAGGCGCCGCTTCTTCGGAAGCGGCGATTTCTTCGCCCGTGACCGGCTCCTCGTCCGGCGTTTTGATTTCCCGTTCCTTGTCCATTGAAACCTCCTTTATATTCTCCCCTCTGCAGCGGGGAAACCGGCGTCGCCGCCGGGAAAGGGCATGCTCACGTTCTTCTGTGCTTGTCGGTGTTGCTGGCGCCGCGTTTGTTGGCATCGAGCTTGTCCTGCTCCTTGTCCCCCGGCTCGCTGCTGCCGCTGCCGGAGCCGTAGACGGCGCCGCCCTGGGACCCGGACGACCAGCCGTAGCCGCCCACCACCCGCACGCGCCTGGTCTTCTGAGACGCGCCGCGCAGGGCCTCGGCCTGCGCCCGGGTCATGCCCGCGGCCTGCAGCTCCTCGTCGCTCGGCTCATAGCCTGTCTGGCTGATGAGGCTCAGAAGCTTCTGGTAGCGCTTCTCGCCGCGCTCATAGCGCTGCTTCTCCAGGTCGGACGCGAGGGCGAAGCGGTCCTGCCTGCGCCCGTATTCGCTGTCGGCAAGGCCTCTGGCAGCGCCGAACTGCGTCCACAGATCCTCGCCCTCGTCGCGGTAGCGTTTGTAGGCCGCCTCATACAGCTCCGGCATCACACTCCCCAGGCGCTCAAGATACTGCGCGTACTGCTGCTGACCCAGTCGCTCGGCATAGGTTGAGCCGTAGCCGCCCGTGAGGGCCGCAGCCTGGCCCGCGGTGTCGCGCATGGCGCGGCCGCCCTCGGTGAGCAGCTGCGTGCGGTAGTTCTGGTACAGGGGGTCGCCGACCGGGTCATACTGAAAGGCCGGGCGCGACACGATCTGCTCATAGAGCTTATGGATGACCCCGTCATAGCTGCTCGTGAAATCCGGCAGGATGCTCTCCGCCTGCCGCAGCGCCTGCATGGTGTCGTCAAATTCGCTTCGGATCTTCTCTTCCGGGGTATCGCTCATTGCTCATCCTCCTCATCCGCGTCCCCGCCCGTGAGGCTGAAGGACACGTTCTCGCTTCTGTTTTCCGCCAGCAGCGCAAAGCCGGCGGCCACGGTGTCAAAGCTCTCGCGGCAGAGCCTCTCCTCCCCCTCCTCCGGAGCGCAGGCGATCAGGAAGCGCCCCGGCTCCCGGCGGGAGATGGGCCGTCTTTTCTCCGCGCGCTCCTGCATGCGCCGCTCAAGGGTCATCATCAGCATGCTCAGCGCCGCGCACGTGAGATCCGCTCCCTTCTCTCCCGCTCCGGCGTGGCCCTCCATCTCAAGGCGCAGCGCCTCTCTGTCGTAGCGGATCCCGGTCATCGCCCGCCTCCCGGCTGAGAAGCGTCCGATGCCCTGGTGCGCGCCCGCTCCATGCGTCTGTCCTCGCCGCCGCGCCTCGGCGCCGGGTTCTTCGCTGCCGCGCTCTTTTCCCCGGCGCGCCCCGTCATGCCCGCCATCAGGGCCGCCGCCCTCTGCGGCTCGTACTTCTGCGTCAGGGCCAGGGCGTACTGCTGATAGAGGGCCAGCTCCTTCTGGATGGTGCCGTTGTAGAAAAGCTGCTGCATCAGCTCGTCCTTGCCCTCAAACTCCATCATGCTCATGCAGGCGAGGGCCTGGTCGCTGCGCTCCGGGGAGAAGAAGCCGAGCTGGTAAAACTGCAGGGCCAGCTCGTTCTGGCTCATGCGTGTGTAGGCGCTGCTCTTCTGGGGGATGACCCGGATATCGAAGACCGGGCGGCGCAGACCCAGCTCCATGCCCTCCGGGCCGTAAAGCGCCTGGGGGCGCAGGCCGCGGTTATCGTAGCTCACAAAGCTCTCCATCCCGAGGCCGCCCGTGATGCGAAACTGCCGCGGCAGATCGTAGAACTGGCGGATGAGCTCGATGCAAAGCTCAATCATCTCCGCGTAGGCCCGGTAGCTTGCGCGGGTCGCGTCGCGGCTGCCCTTGCCGCTGGCCTCCTGAAGGGCGGCGATGGCGGAGGCGGCGGTGACGCCCGCGTTCACGAGCCCCACCGAGGTCTCGGTGTTGCCGGAGTTTTCCCGCAGCTCGTTGATGACGCTCGTGCGCATCTCCAGATAATTGCCGCTGAGGGGTCGGTAGTCCACAATGCGCAGGCTGTCCTCGCCGAGGTTGCCGCTGACGTGCACGATGGGGTTATTGAGGTCCAGAAATTCCTCCTCGTTCACAGCCCCGTCGGCCCGCTGGAAATAGCGGGGCATCGCGCCCACCATGGTGTTCTTGAGGAAGGCGGTCTGCAGCATGTCGATCTGGGTCTGGGCGTTGCGGCAGAGGTCGATGAAGCCGTAGCCGCAGGGGCTTCCCTCCACGGGGAAGAGGCTGTCGAACACAAAGGGGTAGCGCCCGTGGTCATAGAGGCCGGAGAAGAGCGGCGTCACCCCTTCGGCCTCCAGCGCGGCCTCCGCGTTCTCGGTGGAATACAGCACCGTCTGCCCCACGTATTTGCAGAAGTGCAGCACGTCCCGCCCGTCGCGCTTTTTCTTGTAGTACACGTCGATGACGGTGCTCTTGCCGTCGGTGCTGACGCTGTCATCGTAGAGAAAGCGCGTCGGCGCAAAGCTCAGCGTCTTGAGCTTTCCGACGAGCTGCGGGTACTGCTGAACAAGCTTCTCGTTATCCTCCAGCCGCGTGTGGAAGAAAAAGGCGCTCTCCTGCACGTCATGCACGCCGGGCTCCCAGAAGACGTTCAGCAGATCCACGCGCTCGATGGCGATATCTCCGAGGCCGCCGGCCTTCTCCGTGTCCCAGCCCACCCGGTATACGCCCGTCCCGGTCTTGAGCTTCTGCCACATCCCGTCGGAATAGGTCTTCTCAAAGGCGTTCTGCTCCAAAATCACGGGCAGGATCCTGGAGAGGACGCGCGCCTCCTGCCGGTCGTCCGGCTCGCGCGGCAGGATGTTCGGCTCCGGAAAGGCGTCCATGGCGTCGGCGTGCTTGGAGACGATCACGTTGTGCAGCCACCCGGACACGGCCTGAAAGCTCTCCCCGGTCTCATGGCTCTTGCGTTCCTCGGCGCTGTTGCGGAGCTTCCACCAGTTTTCCGCCGCCACGGTGCGCCGCTCGATGCTGGCCTTCCCGGCCTTGTACTTCTGCAAAATCCGCGTAAACTCCGCCAGCCGCTTTTCCTCGACCGGCAGAACCAAAGCTTTGTCCATACATTTCTCCTTTACGTTCCGTCTTTCCCTTTCCCTCAAGGGGAAGGCCTTTTGCCTATTTCAGCGGATCGACCATCACCGCCCTCGTCTCTGTCTCCCGCAGCGGCGTGACCGGGCGCGACATGCAGAGATACCGCCACTCGTCGGCCGCGTGGTCCTCCTGCTCGGTGTCGAGATCCTCCGGCTCGGTTTTGGAAAACTGCAGCAGCGGGATCGTGCGCAGAAAAGCCCTGCAGTTATCGAACACGTACATGCGCGCCCGCCCCTCGTCGTCGAACTGCAGGCGGTAGTGGCACTGCATCCAGCCGGGGATGCGCTTGTTGTCCCCGGGCACGAAATAGACCCCGTACCTTGCGGCGGTCTCGGCGATGCTCTCGCCGCGGCTTGCGTCCCAGATGGCGGGGTCCGCCACTCCCTCGATCCGCCGTCCCCGGAGCCAGGGGTGCTCCGCCTCGATGCGGGCGATCTCCCGAAACTGCCGGTCCGGCGTCCAGCGCAGGCCCTCGTTCGGCGTCCCGGTGCAGCCGTAGAGCTCCAGGATGCGGTACACCACCCCCTCGTAATCCACCGCCCACCAGGCGCAGGAGAAGGGCTTGCCGTAGCCGAAGTCGTAGCTCCTGACGATGCTCCAGCTTCGCCGCGGCCCCGCCGCCATGTCGAAGGGGGCGATCACATGGCACCAGCGCCCCTGCTCCTTAAGCTCCTCCCTGGTGAGGGTGCAGCCGTGCTCCGCTGCCGTTTTCATATCCGGCTCGATGCGAAAGTCCTCGAAAAACTGCCCCTCAAAGAGATCCCAGCTCCCGTAGAGCCAGGCGTCCCGCAGCTTCGGCGGCAGGCTCTCGAGCTGCTTGCGGTAGTCGGGGTTTTTCTCCATCAGCGCCCGGTTGTCGGTGATGAGGGCCTGGATGAAGCTGTGCTCCTCCGGCTCCTCGCCCTCGCGAAAGCGCCGGTCGATGAACAGGCGCTTGACCCAGGCGTGGCCCTCGCCGCCGGGATTGCAAGTAAAGTAGATGCGCTTCGGGAAATCGTTCGTGCCGCGCACGCAGGCCCGGAGCTTTTCCATCCGGCTCTCGCTCTGCTGGGTGGCCTCGTCCACGAAGAGGACATCCACCTCCGTGCCCTGAAAGCGCATGGCGTCCTTCTCGTTTTCAAGGTAGCGGAACAGGATCCTGCTGCCGTTGGGGAAGACGATGTGCTTTTTGGCGTCGTTGTAGGCGGCGAGCTGCTCCTCCCCCTCGGCATAGCAGCCCAGCAGCTCACACAGCGGCAGAATGTGGTTTTCCTGCAGCTCGGGATAGGTCTTGCGCACGATCATGACCTTGATCCCCGGGTAGCGCAGGCACAGCAGCACCGCCTTGATGCGCACGGCCCAGCTCTTGCCGCCGCCCCTGGCCCCGCCGTAGCCGATGTACTTGTGCCGGTCTCTGAGGAAAAGCCGCTGCTTCTCGCTCGGCGCCGGCAGACACAGCTCCGTCCTCACTCCCAACTCCTCACTCCCGGTTTCAAACTCCGCACTGTCAAAGGCTCATCTCCTCTGTCTCGCCGAGAAAGCGCACGGTGAGCCCCTTGCCGCCGCCCCCGGTCTCCCGGCTCTCGCCCAGGCTCTGCAGCTCCTTGAGCGCCCCGGTCAGGGTCTTGATCTCCTTGAGGGCAAGGCTGCTGTCCCCGTCAAGCCCGTCCTCGATGAGGCGCAGGAGCTTCCCGGCCACGCGGGCAAAGTCCGCCTGCCCCGGCCCGGCGCTCTCCCGCAGGGCCCAGTCCTCCTTCACCGCCCGGTTCAAGAGCGTCGTGTAGGAGGCTCTCCAGGCTCTCGCCGTTCTCGACGCAGGCGCGCCGCAGCTCCTCCCAGTCCCGCATCAGTCCGCGTACCTGCTCGCGTAGGTGCAGCGGTAGACCGGGCACTGCTCATATTCCCCCACGCAAAAGGCGCCCATGTGCCGGTCCTTGTGGGGGCGGCTGCGGAAGCGGCTGAGCGTTTTCACGCCCTTTTCGAAGCCCTCGCAGCTGATGCTGCACGCGGCCTTGTCTTCCGAGATGTAAAAGGGGCAGCGCACATCCGCGTCTGTCCAGCTGTCTTTTCTATAATTCGGCATTGTCGTCCTCCCCGCGGTCCTCGTCCCGCTCCTCGTGATCCGTCCCGCCCCGGAGCAGCCAGGGCGGACAGCCGTTTCGCTCCATGCAGCGCACGATCGGATCATCCTCGATCTCCCGCACGCCCTCACCTCCTGTCCGCCCGCCGCATTCTCTCACATAATTAAGACAAAGCCCTTGACAATGCCGGTGCTATGCCTTAGAATAGAGAAAACCGCGCAGCGGCGTCATATTTTTTTCAGATCCGCTTCGCAGTATATCCTAATTTTTTGAGAATTTCAAGGGCGTGGTCCCTCTTTTTTGAGATTCGTAGATTCTGCACAAAAACGGGGTGAGAGTTTTGTTCCTTTACAACAGGTTTGAAGCGCTGCGGGTGGCCCGCGGCATCACCAAGACCTTCATCGCCCAGTCACTGGGGCGCAGTCCCACCCTCTGTCAGGACTGGAAGCAGCAGAAATCCCAGCCGAGCGACGCCCAGCTGCGGGAGGTGGCCCGGATTCTCGGCACGAGCACTGCGTATCTGCGCGGGGAGACGGATGATCCCGCCCCTTTCGGCGCCCGGGATGCGGAGATGGAGGAGCTGCTCACCACCCTGCGGGAGCGGGAGGATATGCGCATGCTCTTCAAGCTCGCGCAGGACGCTTCCCCCGAGGATGTGCGCCAGGCGGTGAAGATCATCGAGGCGCTCCGCCGCCATGACTGACACCTATGTGCGCCTGGTCCCCCTGCCGGCAAAGGTGGAGGGCGTCACGCTCCCGAATGATGACGGCAGCTTTGACATCTACATCAACTCCCGCCTCTCCCCGGCCCGGCAGCAGGAGACGCTTGCCCACGAGATGCGCCACATCCGGCACGATCATTTTTATCTCGACATGGAGCTTGGGCGCATGGAGCGTCAGGCCGACGGGGAAGCGCTCAACGCCGTGCTCCACCCGCCCGCCGGCATGCTCCCCTGCTTCCGCTCCGAGGATGCCCTCGCCCACTGGCTGGGCACGCTCTGCACACAGCTCGGGGTGGACCTGTCCGTCATATAAAAACACTTGACTTTTTATCGCGTACATTGTATCATAGCCCCACTTGCGAAAAACACATACAGGAAGTGATCTTCATGCTCTATACCAGCACCCGCGGCGGCGCGCCCGCCGTCTCCTCCGCCCGCGCGATCGTGGACGGGCTTGCCCCCGATGGGGGACTTTACACCATGGAGCCCGCGTCGATCCCGAAGCTGGACTTAAGCGCGATGATGGAACTGGACTACGCCTCGCTCGCTGCGAAGGTGCTCTCGGCTCTCCTGCCGGACTTTTCGGAGGCGGAGGCGAAAGCCCTCGTCGAGGCCGCCTACCGGGGCAAGTTCCCCGCCGCCTGGATCACCCCGCTGCAGCGTGCCGGGGACGATCTGTTTTTAGAGCTTTTCCACGGCCCCACCTCCGCCTTTAAGGATGTGGCGCTGTGCCTGCTGCCCCACCTGATGAAGCGCGCCGCCGAGAAATGCGGCAGCCGGGACGATATCCTGATCCTCACTGCCACGAGCGGCGACACCGGCAAGGCCGCGCTCGAGGGCTTCCGCGATGTTCCCGGCATCCGCATCCTCGTCTTCTATCCCCGCGACGGGGTCAGCGCCGTGCAGAAGGCCCAGATGGTCACCCAGGAGGGCCGCAACGTCAAGGTCTGCGCGGTGGAGGGGAATTTTGACGATGCCCAGACCGGCGTGAAGAACATCTTTGCCGCCATGCCCGCGGGCCTCTCCTCGGCAAACTCCATCAACATCGGCCGTCTTGTCCCGCAGGTGGTCTACTACTTTGCCGCCTACTTCGACGCTGTGCGCATGGGGTGCATCGAGGCCGGGCAGAAGCTGAACTTCTCCGTCCCCACCGGCAACTTCGGGGACATTCTGGCCGGCTATCTCGCCGGGGAGATGGGCCTTCCCGTCGGCAGGCTCATCTGCGCCTCCAACGCCAACAACGTCCTCACGGACTTTCTGCGCACCGGCGTCTATGACCGCCGCCGCCCCTTCCACAAGACGCTCTCCCCCTCGATGGACATTCTCATCTCCAGCAATCTGGAAAGGCTTCTCTACCTCATGAGCGGGGACAGCGCCCTTGTCGCAAGCCTCATGCAGAGCCTCAAGGCCGAGGGGCATTACACCGTCCCGGCCGCGCTTTTGGAGAAGATCCAGTCCCGCTTCTGCGCGTACTGCTGCGACGATGCCGGGACCAAAGCCGCCATCGGTCAGGTCTGGCAGGCTGAGCGCTACCTCTGCGACACCCACACCGCCGTGGGCTGGAGCGCGGCGCAGGCCTTCGGCAGGGACAGCGGCCCCGTCGTGATCCTCTCCACCGCCTCGCCCTACAAATTCCCGGCCGCGGTGCTCTCCGCCATCGGCGCGCGCTGTGACGGGGACGAGTTTGCCATGATGGACGCCCTGGAAAAGGAGACCGGCATCCCCATGCCCCGGAACCTGCGCGGTCTCAAGGACCGCCCCGTCCGCCATACGGACGTGACCGCTCCCGCCGACATGCTCGCCTACGTCAGGGCGAAGAAGGCGGAAAAAAGCTGGGCCGACTGAGCTTCAGAGAAAGGAGTGCGCACACATGTACATCACCTGTTTGGATTTGGAGGGGGTCCTGGTCCCCGAGATCTGGATCGCCTTTTCGGAAGCGAGCGGCATTCCCGAGCTTCGCCGCACCACGCGGGACGAGCCGGACTATAACAAGCTCATGCGCTGGCGTCTCGGCATTCTGAAGGAGCACGGCCTCGGCCTCAGGGAGATCCAGGACGTGATCGCCACGATCGACCCGCTGCCGGGCGCGAAGGAGTTTTTAGACGAGCTGCGCTCCATCACCCAGGCCGTGATCCTGAGCGACACCTTCACCCAGTTTGCCCAGCCCCTGATGAAAAAGCTCGGCTGGCCCGCCCTCTTCTGCAACGAGCTGGTGGTCGCCCCGAGCGGCGAGGTCACGGATTTCCGCCTCCGCTGCAAGGAGACGAAGCTCTCCACCGTGCGCGCCTTCCAGTCGGTGGGCTATGAGACCATCGCCTCCGGCGACAGCTTCAACGACCTTGCGATGATCCGGGCCAGCAAGGCGGGCTTTCTCTTCCGTGCCCCGGAGAGCATCAAGGCGCAGTACCCCGACATCCCCGCCTGTGAGGAATACGACGAGCTTTTGAAGCTCATCAAATCCGCCATGGTGTGATGTTGTTTTTCTCCTGCGCAGGCAGGCCGCCTTCTCCCTTCTTCTTCAGGCGCAGCAGCGCGAAGCCCTGCTTGCTTTCGGACTGAAAACTGATTTTTTATTTTTGATTTTTTGTTTTTGATTGCTGACGGTTGACGGTTGATCGTTGACTGTTGGGTATTGGTATTGGTGACGAACGTCGACGAACGTCACCAAACGTCACCAAACGTCACCAGACGTCACCGAACGTCACCAAGCGTCACCAAACGTCACCGGGTGACAAAACGGTTACACCACGCCCCGGAACCGTCCGGGGCTGCTTCCCTTGCAAACAACAAAACCAGCGCTCCGGGCCCTGTGCGGGATTCCGAAGCGCTGGTTTTTTTATGGCAACACCGCACAATCCGCCTTCGGCATCTCCTGGAAAATTTGTGCTCTGATTTCGTCACTTTTTCTTGAGGTACACAAAGTACATCTGCGAAAAAGTCAGGATCTGCTCTTGCCGAATTGTGCGGTATTGCCTTATTCATTTTTGTCTCTATTCTCTTGTGATAAATCCCCCGCCGATGAGGCGTTCGCCCTGATACAGCACGGCGCTCTGACCGGGGGCCGGGGCGCGCACCGGCGTCTCGCACCGGATCCATGCGACACTCTCGCCCTCGGCAGTCACGGTGCAGGGCGGCTCCTCCCACTTGGTATGGCGCACGCGCACGCTCGCGGGAATGATCTTCCCTACCGGCGGGTCGATCAGCCAGTTGAAATCCCCCGCCAAAACCTCCGTTTTAAAAAGTTCCTCCCACAGGGCAAGCTCGATGATATTCGCCTTGGCGTCGATGCGCGAGACATAGAGCTTCCGCCCCTCATGGAGCCCCGGAATACGCTGGCCCACTGTCCAGTTTACGACCCCGTCGTGCTGCCCGACACAAACGCCGTGGAACACGAAGTCCCCCGGCCCCGGCAGCTCCGCGCGGCGGGAGATCCAGCCCACGTAGTCCTTGTCCGGGATGAAGCAGATCTCCATGCTGTCCTTCTTGTGCGCGGCGGGCAGGCCGAAGTCCTCGGCCAGCGCCCTCACCTGCTTTTTCTCAAAGCCGCCGAGCGGCAGGGTCAGCCGCGCGACCTGCTCCTTTGTCAGCCTGCACAGCATATAGCTCTGGTCGTTCGCGGGCCGCCCCTTGTACAGCGCGCCGCCCTCGGCCCGGGCATAGTGCCCCGTCGCCACGAGCTCCGCGCCGATGCGGTCGGCCTCCTCGAGCAGCATCGGGAATTTCAGCGTCGGATTGCAGAGCACGCAGGGGTTCGGCGTCTCCCCGCGCAGATAGCATGCGGCAAAGGGGCGGCACACCCGCTCCTCCAGTGCCTCATGCACATCCACAACGCGAAGCTCCACGCCCATCTGTTCCGCCGCGGCGGCGGCCTCCCATCGCGCCTGCTCGCTCGTGTTGTCCAGATACAGCCCGTGTACCTCGAAGCCCGCCTTTTTTAACAGCACGGCCGACACGGCGGAGTCCACCCCGCCGGAAAAGCCCAGTACGACCTTGCTCATTTATGCGTCTCCATATACACCATCAAAACCGAGATATCCGCCGGGGAGACGCCGGAGATGCGCCCGGCCTGGCCGAAGTTTTCGGGTCTGATCTTCTCAAGCTTCTCGCGCGCCTCGAGCCGCAGGCCCGTGATGGCGGCGTAGTCGATGTCGGCGGGGAGCTTTTTCTCCTCCAGGCGGGAAAACTCCTCGATCTGCCGGAGCTGCCGCCTGATGTAGCCGTCGTATTTCAGCCGGATCTCCGCCTGCTGCCGCACGGCCCTGGGCAGTTCCGGCCGTTCGGGGTCGAAGGGCGCGGTGTCCTGATAGCCGATCTGCGGGCGGCGGATGAGCTCGGCAAGGGAAAGGCCCGTATGCACCGTGGCCGTCCCCTTCGCGGTGAGCATTTCGTTGAGCGCCTCGGTCGGGGCAAGGAAGGTTTCCTCCAGGCGCTTTAATTCCGCCTCCACGGATGCATATTTATCCAGTACCTTTCGATACTGCTCCGCGCTCACAAGCCCGATCTCAAGGCCCAGGGCGCTCAGGCGCTGGTCGGCGTTATCCTGCCGGTGCAGCAGCCTGTACTCGCTGCGGGAGGTCATCATGCGGTAGGGCTCGTTGGTGCCCTTGGTCACCAGATCGTCGATGAGCGTGCCGATATACCCGTCCGAGCGGCGCAGGATAAAGGGCTTGAGGCCCCGGAGCTTTCGCGCCGCGTTCACGCCCGCGACGAAGCCCTGCACCGCCGCCTCCTCATAGCCGGAGGAGCCGTTGAACTGCCCGGCGCCGTAGAGGCCCGGGACCTTCTTGCTTTCAAGTGTGGCACAGAGCTCCGTCGGGTCCACGCAGTCGTATTCGATGGCGTAGGCGCAGCGGGTCATCTCCGCGTGCTCGAGCCCCGGGATCGTGTGCAGCATCTGAACCTGCACCTCCTCCGGCATGGAGGAGGAAAAGCCCTGGATATAGAGCTCCTCCGTCTCAAGGCCCATGGGCTCGACAAAGAGCTGATGCCGGGTCTTGTCGGGAAAGGTCATGACCTTGGTTTCGATGCTCGGGCAGTAGCGCGGCCCCACGCCCTCGATCACCCCGGCATAGATGGGGCTGCGGTCGAGGTTTGAGCGGATGATGTCATGGGTTTTCTCGTTGGTATAGGTGAGGTAGCAGACCGCCCGGTTCTCCGGCGCCGTTTCGGTGGAGAAGGAGAAGGGCTCCGGCTCTTCATCCCCCGGCTGCAGCTCCATTTTGGAGAAGTCCACCGTCCGGGCGTTGACGCGCGGCGGCGTGCCGGTCTTGAAGCGGCGCAGGCTGAGCCCCAGCTCCCGGAGGCGGCCCGTGAGCGCCGTCGCCGCGGCGAGGCCGTCCGGCCCCGATTCGCGCAGCACCTCGCCCACGATGGTGCGCCCGCCGAGATAGGTGCCCGAGGCGATCACCACGGCCCCGCAGCGGTACACCGCGCCCGTGTGCGTGGTGACGGAGCAGACGCTCCCCGTCTCATCCACGCCGATATCCACGACCTCCGCCTGCTTCATGCGGAGATTTTCCTGTTTTTCGAGGGTGTGCTTCATCACCTGCTGGTAGCGCCGCCGGTCGGCCTGGGCCCGCAGGGAGTGTACCGCCGGCCCCTTGCCGAGGTTCAGCATCCGGTACTGGATGCAGGCCCTGTCCGCGGCCTTCGCCATCTCCCCGCCGAGGGCGTCCAGCTCCCGGACAAGGTGGCCCTTGCCCGTGCCGCCGATGGCGGGATTGCAGGGCATGTTGCCCACGCTGTCGAGATTGACGGTGAAGCAGACGGTGTCCAGCCCTAAGCGCGCCGCGGCAAGGGCGGCCTCAATGCCCGCGTGTCCGGCCCCGATCACCGCGACCTCGCAGTTCCCGGCCTCATATCGAATCACTTGCAGTCACCACGATTTCGTAGAATTTTTCGCCCCATTGTATCATCCCCCGCCTCTGCCGTCAAACAGAACTGCGCCGGAAAACTTCCCTTGACCGGGATGCTCAAAAAAGTTATAATATTATTGTTAAAAGCTGTCTGCTGCCTCATGCCGGAAGGGGGAGTTGCGATGAACTGCAGACGAATCCGTTTTCTTGTGGCGCTTGTGTGTCTGTGCGCGCTGCTCCCGTTCCGTCTGCCCAAAGCCTCGGCGGAAACGGAGATCGGCAAGGTCCTCACCACCACAAGCTACACCCCGGTTGCGCTGATGGACGCGGGGGAGATCACCGCCGCAACCAGCACGAACGGCGTCTATATCACCAATTATGAATGGTACGATCTTTTCGGCGGCTATCCGATCATCGCGCGCTTTGGCACCGGCCCGGTGCAGGTGGTCATGACCCTTGCCACGCATGACGGCTTTCTCTTCTCCGGCAGCGTGGACGCCTATCTCAACAACGAGCGCGCCGTGTGCCAGGTGAGCCCCGACCGGCACTACCTGACCCTCACGCGCACCTACGACCCGATGATCTGGCTGCCCTCCGTGATGAAGGACCCGGGGGACGAGTATCTGGATGAGGGCGGCCTTGCCTCCTTTGTGGCCACCGCCAAGTATGCCGAGGGCTTTCAGTGGTTTGCCTGCGACCCCGCCACCGGGGATGCGATCTCCGTCTACGAGATCCCGGAGCTGATAGACATCGTCTCCGACGGGGTGCAGAGCCGCGTGAACATCTATGGCGTCCCCGCCTGGATGGACGGCTGGCAGGTCTACTGCCGCTTTGTCGGCGCCTACGGCGTGAGTCAGGATTCCGCCCGCGCCACCCTGCACGTAAACCCCGTCGCCGCCCCGGAGTCGTCTCCGTCGCCCTCTCCGTCTCCGTCGCCCTCGCCCTCGCCCTCGCCGTCTCCGTCGCCCTCTCCGTCTCCGTCGCCTTCACCCACACCCTCGCCCTCGCCGTCGCCCGCCCATGTGCATGACTTTCCGGCGGACTGGCACTATAACGAGACCACCCACTGGCGCGAGTGTGCCTGCGGGGAGCGCATCGAGCAGGGCGCCCACAGCATGGACTGGCAGGTGGAGACGCCCGCCACGCGCAAGGGTCCTGGCCTGGAGCGCGGCAAATGCGTCATCTGCGGCTTTGAAGCCGTGCGGGAGCTTGCCTATGTCGGGCCCAGCGACGCCGTTCGCCTTGCCATCGTGGGCTCCGGCAGTCTGGTGGCCCTCACGGTCATCGTGCTGCTCGTCGACTCCATCCGCCACGCCATCGTCAAAAAACGCCGCTGAGGCGCAGTATAAATCCCCCGGCCGGTACATACACTGAACGGGGTGATGAAAATGAAGCACAGGATTCAAACCGGAAAGCTCCTGGCGGCGCTGGCGATCCCGCTGGCCGCAGGGGCCTTCTCCGCTTTTCTGACGCGGGACGGCATGCGCCGTTTCCAGTCCGTCCCGCAGCCGCCGCTGAGTCCGCCCGCCTGGGTCTTCCCGGTGGTGTGGACGCTTTTGTACCTCATGATGGGCGCGGCATCGTATCTGGTCCTCACCGGCCCGGCAAGTCCCGCCCGGCGGGAGCGGGCCCTCACGGTGTACGCTCTGAGCCTCGCGGTCAATTTCCTCTGGCCCATCGTGTTCTTCACGATGCGCTTTTACTTTGCCGCCTTTCTCCTGCTGCTGGCGCTGTGGGTGCTCGCGGCCATCGCGGCCCTGCTCTTCTCCTGCATCGACGATAAAGCCGGCAGGCTCATGATCCCCTATCTCGTGTGGCTGAGCTTCGCGGCCTACCTGAACTTCGGCGTGTGGCTCCTCAACCGCTGAGCGCCGCGTCCTCCACCAGCACGCGCATCGTGCCGCCGCAGACCATGCCGTCGGATTCGGCCACGTCGCCCGTGAGGTCGATGTCCACGATCCTGTAGCGCCCGGTGCCGATGATGCGCACCGCGTCGCGGATCACCGCGCCCTCGCTGCACCCGCCGCCGATGCTGCCGGTCACCTGTCCGAGGGGGCTGACCGCCATCTTGGCCCCGGCCCCCCGGGGAGTGGAGCCTTTGGTCTCGATGACCGTGACGATCGCCTTGGGCTCCGTGCTTTCCGCAAGGTATTGCAGAACGTCCCGCTCCAGATCCGTGTCGCTGCAGCAGCGCCCGGGGTCTCCGTGCTCGGGCAGGCGGCGGTAGGCGATCACCTCGGAGAGGATGGACACGGCGATCTCCGCCGGGGTCACGGCCCCGATGGGCAGCCCGATGGGCGTGCAGATGCGCGTCAGCTTCTCTTCCGCGAAGCCCTCCTCCCGCAGCATTTCCAGCAGGCCCCTTGTCCGGCGGCGGGAGCCGATCATCCCGAGGTAGGCGGGCCAGGTCCCCGGCAGCAGGGCGCGCAGGCAGTCGGCGTCGTGCCGGTGGCCGCGGGTGATGACCACCACATAGTCAAAGGGCGTGAGCTGCAGGCGGCGGATGCCGTTTTCAAAGCTGTCGCAGAGGACCCGGGACGCCGCGGGAAAACGGGCGGCGTTTGCGAAATCCGGCCTGTCGTCCACCACGCAGACCTCAAAGCCGCAGGCCGCGCCGAAGGCGCAGACCGGCAGGGCGATGTGCCCGCCGCCGAGAACGATGAGGCGCTCGCGCGGCAGGACCGGCTCGCGCACCAGAAGCGCGCCGTCCTCTTCCTCCAGCGTCACCGAGGCGGTGAGCCGCCCCTTTGCGTCATGCGCGGGGACAAGCTCCGTGAGCCTGCGCCGCAGGCCGGTCCTCATGTCCCCTTCCGCCGCAGCAAGCCGCGTCTCCACACAGCAGGCGCGCCCGGCGTCCAGGGCTTCGATAAGCTCTTGATAAAGCTTCATGCGCGCAATCCCTCCTTCTATCATATAGCGCCATCATACCGCGCCCGGGAGATTTGCGCAAGGCCGAAGCGCTCATAGGGATTGAATTGGCGGGGCAATATTTACATTTCGGTAACAAAATTGTGCTTATCCCTGAAACAAGTTTTGTGTATTCTATTCTTGCAAGCAGGAAAGAACTTCATACCGGATTTCTTCCGAAGAACGACAAAAAGCAGAGTGGTCAGGCACTCTGCTTTTTTCATGTTATTTTATGGGTATCAGCTTACGTCAGCTAACAATCACCGCGTACATCGTAGGGGCCGTTCACGAACGGCCCGGCAGTATAAAGTCGGTTTTTCGGATTCGCCCATTCGTGAATCGCCCCTACGGTCATACAGGGAACTTTGCTGATAAATGCCGATACCTATTTTTTTATTTTCTCCTTCACGTCCCGGAGGCTCAGATTCTGCTCCCGCGCGATGCGCGCCAGGTCCTCGTACTCGGGCTTCTCGCGGGCAGCATTCCAGCCCTCGGCGCGCTTGACCGCCACCTCGCCCCATGGGGTCTCCGCCTTGCGGAAGGAGCGGGCGAGACTGTGCCGGGAGAGCCAATGCTGACGCACGCCGAGCGTTGTCGTGTGCTTGAAGATACACGCAAGCAGCGCGTCGCTCTGCCCGGCCTTGCCGAGCACCGACAGCATCACACCCGGGCGGGACTTCTTCATCCCGACAGGCGTCGTCCACACATCCAGAGCCCCGGCCTCAAAGAGCCGCTCCATGGCAAAGCCGATCTCCTCGCCGCTCATGTCGTCCAGGTTGCAGTTCAGCTCCGTTACGTCCTCCGGCGCGTCCGGCCCCTCGCCCAGCAGGACGCGCACGGCGTTGAGACGTTCAAACTCCTTCGTCCCCATGCCGTAGCCGCATTTCTCCACGCGCAGGACCGGTACACTCTCATAGCGCACGGCAAAGCTCCGTACCAGCGCCGCGCCCGTGGGGGTGCAGAGCTCGGATTTGATCTCTCCCTCGTACCACGGGATGCTGCGCAGCAGGATTTCTGTTGCGGGCGCGGGTACCGGCAGGATGCCGTGGGCGCATTTGACCGTGCCGCCGCCCACGTTGATGGGCGAGGCGATCACCGATTCGGGCCTGAGCTTTTCCATCAGCAGGCACACGCCTACCACATCCGCCACCGCGTCGACGGTGCCGACCTCGTGGAAATGGATATGCTCCATGTCCTGCCCGTGCACCTCGGCCTCGGCAAAAGCAATGGAATCAAAGACATAACGGGCCTTGTCCCTTACGTCTTCTGACAGCGGCATGGCGTCGATGAGCGCCCGTATCTCCTGAATGCCGTTGTGATGGTGGTGATGCCCCCCATCGTGATGATGGTGCTCGTGCCCCTCTTCCTCGCCGTTGACGGTGACATGGACGTGCAGGCCCTGTACGCCGCATTTTGTGTCCGGCGCGGCGGTGACGACGGCCTTTCCGGCGAGGGAGGCGTTGATTTGCTTCAGAAACGCCGCCTGTCCCTGCTCGTCCAATAAATCCAGCAGCGCGCCGGTCAGCATGTCGCCCGCGACGCCCATGCCGCAGTCTATGTACAGTGTTCTCATTTGCTCTTCTCCCTCGGCTCCGGATCAAGCGTGATCTCGGAAAAATACGGCGACAGCGCCGCTTTGATCTCGTCCAGGCGCCGCGCGGCCTCGTCATGCTGCTGCGCGATGAACTGGAGCTTTGCCGCGCCGTCCTTCGTGCGGACGCGAAAATCGGTGAAGCCCATGCGAAAAAGCTTGTCCTCGCTCTCTTCGACGGTGCGCAGCTTCTCCGCCGTGATGGTCTCGCCCGTCGGAATGCGCGTGGCAAGGCAGGCATAGGCGGGCTTATCCCAGGTGAAAAGTCCCGCCTCGCGGGATTGCTCCCGCAGCGCCTCCTTCGTGATGCCGCAAAGGCGCAGGGGCGAAAGCACTCCCTCCTCCTCCAGGGCCCTGTAGCCGGGGCGGTCGGCAATGTCGTCGCTGGCATTGGTGCCGTCGATGACGAGGTCAAAGCCGTCCCTCTTCGCCGCCTCCCGGATGGCTGCCATGATGATCTTTTTGCAGAAATAGCAGCGGTTTGCGGGATTGGCCGCGACCTTCGGGTCACACAGCGGATCGGCCCAAAGCACCGTGACCTCAGCCCCCAGCTCTTCGGCCAGGCGCAGGGCGTCCCGGTATTCAAACGCCGGCTGAAACGGGGACTTCACATAGTAGACCCCGAGCCTTTCCGCCCACCTGAGCCCCGCCCACAGAAGGAAGGACGAGTCCGCGCCCCCGGAAAAGGCCAGCGCAACATGCGGGTGTTCGGCAAAAAATTCTTTCAGCTCCATGGCCGTTAATCCAGATGGTTGATCATGCTCGCCATATAGCCCGCGCCGAAGCCGTTGTCGATGTTCACGACCGACACGCCGCTTGCGCAGGAGTTGAGCATCGAAAGCAGCGCCGCGATGCCGCCGAGGCTCGCCCCGTAGCCGACGCTCGTGGGCACGGCGATCACCGGGCAGTCGGCAAGCCCGCCGATCACGGAGGGCAGGGCCCCCTCCATGCCCGCCACGGCGACGATGACGCGGGCGGACATGATGAGATCCATGTGGCTCAACAGCCGGTGGATGCCGGAGACCCCCACGTCGTAGAGGCGCAGCACGTCGTTTCCCAGCACCTCGGCCGTGACGGCGGCCTCCTCGGCCACGGGGATATCGCTGGTGCCGCCGGTGGCGACCACGATGCGCCCCTTGCCCGTGGGCTTCGGCAACTCCCCGATCACCCCGGTTTTGGAGAGAGCGTTATAGTGAAGCGGCAGCCGGGCTGCGACGAAATCCGCCGAGGCCTGATCGAGCCTTGTGATCAGCACGGTCTGCTGGCCGTTTTCGAGCATGGCCTTCGCGATGCCGAGGATATGCTCCTTTGTCTTGCCCGCGCCGTAGATCACCTCCGGCACGCCCTGGCGGATGCCCCGGTGAAGGTCCACCTTGGCATAGCCGCCGATCTCCTGAAAGGGCTGCATCCTGAGCCTGATGGCCGCGTCCGCGGGGCTCAGCGTCCCGTCGGCGACCTGCTGCAGCAGCGCCGTCATCTCCGTTTTATCCATAGCCGCCTCCTGTGTATGCACATAATGCGTGTATTTTAATCCATATCCGCTTTTTATGCAAGCAGTTTTCCCTTGCCGGGCGCGGCGGAACTTGTTATAATGCGGAAAAACCCGTACGGAAAGAGGGGTCTCCCCATGTTCAAGCTCTCCCCGCGCGCAAAGCTCATCCTGTCCATGGTGATCTTCGGCACCATCGGTCTCTTCCGCCGCGCCATTCCCTGTCCCTCGAGCGTCGTGGCGCTCGTGCGGGCGGTGATCGGTTTTCTGTTCCTGCTGCTGGTGCGCGCTCTGCGCCGTGAGCCCCTCGACCGCGCCGCCATCCGGCGCAATCTTCCGACGCTGCTGCTCCTCGGGGCCATGCTCGGCGCGAACTGGATCTTCCTCTTTGAGGCGTATAACCACACTTCCGTGGCCGCGGCGACCATGTGCTACTACATGGCCCCGGTGTTCATCATTCTCCTCTCGGCGCCCCTGTTCGGCGAAAAGCTCACGCCGCGCAAGCTCGTCTGCGCCGCCGTTGCGGTCTTCGGGATGGTCCTCGTGTCGGACGTGCTCACAAGCGGCCTGCACGGGGCGAAGGGGCTTGTCTTCGGCCTCGTTGCCGCGATGCTCTACGCCGCCGTCGTGATCGTGAACCGCACGCTCCGGGGCATCTCGGCCGAGGATCGGACCATCATGCAGTTTGCCGCGGCCTCGCTTGTGATGCTGCCCTACGTGCTCTATACCGAGAACGCCGCCGCGCTCAGCCTGACGCCGCGTTCGCTTATGCTGCTGCTCCTTGTGGGCGTGGTGCACACGGGCCTTGCCTATGTCCTCTACTTCGGCAGCATTGCCGAGATCCCGGCCCAGACCGCCGCGATTTTAAGCTACATCGACCCCGTGGTGGCGGTGCTGCTGTCGATCACGGTGCTGCGCGAGCCCATGAGTCCCGCCGCCCTCGTCGGTTCGGCGCTGGTGATCGGGGCCATGGTTGTCAGTGAGCTGGCGCCGAAAAAGGATTGACCGCAGGGCGCTGCCTTCGTATAATAAAGGCAACACCGCACAATCCGCCTTCGGCATCTCCTGGAAAATTTGTGCCCTGATTTCGTCACTTTTTCTTGAGGTACACAAAGTACATCTGCTTGCCATGTTTGCCTTCAACCACTTCAATTTCAACGTCTTTGATCTGGAGCGCAGCCTGAAATTCTATGACGAGGCTCTGGGTCTCAAGCCCGTGCGGGAGAAAAACGCCGCCGACGGGCACTACCGGATCGTCTTCCTCGGCGACGGGCGCAGCAATTTCCAGCTCGAGCTGACCTGGCTGCGTGATCGCACCGAGCCCTATGACCTCGGCGAGCAGGAATACCACCTGGCCCTCGCGGCGGACGATTTTGACGCCGCCCACGAAAAGCACCGGGCCATGGGCTGCATCTGCTTTGAAAACCCCGCCATGGGCATCTACTTTCTCGAGGACCCGGACGGCTACTGGATCGAGATCATCCCGCCGCGAAAGTAAACACTGTTTGGGAGGTTCCTATGAACGACATCTATGTATGCGGACACCGCAATCCGGACACCGACTCCATTGTCGCCTCCATGGCCTACGCGAGTCTGCGCAACGCCCTGGGCGACCGGGAATACAAGGCCGTGCGCATCGGCGCCATCAACGATGAGACCCAGCGCATGCTCGACCGCTTCGGCTTTGAGCCGCCCATGTACATCCAGAACATGCGCGCCCAGATCTCGGATCTGGACTTTGATCACCCGCCCGAGCTCAACAGCTCCGTCACCCTGGACCTCGCCTGGCGCAGCATGCGCGACGCCAACATCTCCGCCATCCCCATCCTCAATGAGGACGGCACGCTCTACGGCATGCTCTCCACCGGCGACATCGCGGCCTATGAGCTCAGCAACGTCTTTGACTGCCATGTGGATTCCCTGCCCCTCTTCAACCTCATCAGCGTCCTGGAGGGGCGGCTTGTGAACGAATACTCGAACATCACCGAGGCCATCTCCGGCAAGGTGACGATCGCCCTGCCCAAGGCCTTTGAGGACGCGAGCTTCACAGACCCGGAAAGCATCCTTATCTGCGGCGATCAGCCGGAGATCATCAGCAAGGCGCTCGAGGCCGGGGTCGGCTGCCTGATCCTCTGCCAGACGGACGTGCCCCAGGAGCTTGCCGACTGCACCCGCCCCACCTGCATCATCTCCACGCCCCTCAACGCCCGCCAGGTGGCCCGCCTCATCTTCCAGGGCATCCCCGTCTCCCGCTTCTGCCAGACGGAGGGGCTGATCTCCTTCCACCTCACGGACTATGTGGACGATGTGCGCGAGATCCTCATCAACAGCCGCTTCCACTACTACCCCGTTCTCGACGAGAACGAGCACGTGGTCGGCACCCTCTCCCGCTACCACATGCTGCGCCCGCGCAGCAAGCGCGTCGTGCTCGTGGACCACAACGAGGCCTCCCAGTCCGTGCCCGGGCTTGAGCAGGTGGAGATCCTCGGCATCATCGACCACCACCGCCTCGCGGACATTCAGACCAAAATGCCCGTCGCCGTCCGCAATGAGCCGGTCGGCTCCACCAACACGATCCTCACCGCCATGTATCAGGAGCACGGGGTCATGCCCTCGCCCGCGATGGCGGGGCTCATGTGCGCGGCCATCCTCTCGGACACCGTCATGTTCAAGTCCCCCACCTGCACCAAGAAGGACATCGCCATGGCCACGCGCCTTGCCCGCATCGCCAAGGTCTCGGTGGAGGAGCTGGGCAAGTCTCTCTTCACCTCCGCCGGGGTGGACGGCAAGAGCGCGGAGGAGCTTTTCCGCACCGACTACAAGAAATTCCACATCGCCGAGAAAAACCTCGGCGTGAGCCAGATCACCTGCGTCGGGGCCGACGCCTACCTCTCCCGCAAGCCGGAACTGCTGGACTTCATGGACAAGCTGCGCGTCAAAAACGAGTTTGACATTGTGATCCTCATGCTTACCGACGTGCTCAGCGAGGGCTCTCACCTTCTCTACGTCGGCAGCGACGATATCATGCGCCAGGCCTTCAACCAGGAGCCGAAGGACAACGACCTTTTCATTCCCGGCATGATGTCTCGAAAGAAGCAGCTCATCCCGACGCTCACGGCACTCTGGGGGTGAGCGGCATGAAGATCTGGAAAATGCACGGGGCCGGCAATGATTTCGTCATCCTGGACGGCCGCGCGCGCTCCCTGCCGGACGCCGGGCTGCCGGCGCTTGCCCGGCTCCTGTGCGCGCCCCACACCGGCGTGGGGGCGGACGGCATGATGCTCGTCGTCCCGGCGGAGAAGGGCGGAGACTACGGCATGCGCTTTTACAACAGCGACGGCAGCCTCGGCGAGATGTGCGGCAACGGCGCCCGCTGCATCTGCCGCTGGGGCTTTGAGCAGGGCCTGGCCGGGGACATGCAGCGCGTGGAGACCACGGCGGGCCTTGTCACGGGCGTGCGCATTGACCGCAGCCGCTACCGCGTGCGCCTCAACGACCCCTCCGTCCTCGACCTGCACCGCGCGGTGATGCTCGACGGCACGGAATACGACTGCGCCTATGTGGAGCTCGGCAGGCCCGGCATCCCCCACGCGGTCCTGCTGCTGCCGGACTGGGACACCTGGGGCAGCGGCAGTCTGCGTGCGCTCGGCCGCGCCCTGCGCTATGCCGAGGTTTTTCCCAAGGGCGCGAACGTGAGCTTTGTAAAGCTGACCGGCCCCGATGCCCTCAAGGCTGTCACCTACGAGCGGGGGGTGGAGGACTTCACCCTCGCCTGCGGGACGGGCTGCGGCTCGATCGCGGCGGCGCTGACGCTGCGGGGCCTTGTCTCCGGCGAGAGCGTCGCGGTCAGCATGCCCGGCGGAGAGCTGAGCGTCAGCCTGACGCGGACGGAAGACGGCGTGCGCGACATTTTCCTCGCCGGCCCCACCTGCCTTGTGTATGAGGCGGAGATCACGGAAGAGCTGCTGGAGGGCGTATGCAGGACATTTTGAGCTACCTTGCCGCCGAATACGATCCCGCCGCCATCATCGTCTACGGCTCCTTTGCCGACGGGACGAGCAATCTCTTCAGCGACTTTGACGCTCTGCTCATCACAGCCGACGGGGCGCGCCGTCATGACGACCGCTTTGTGGACTGCACCCAGCTCGACGTCTCTGTCCATCCCCTCTCCGATTTTCAGGGGGACTATGACCCGGCGGACTACGAATGCGTCTACGGCGGGCAGATCCTGCTGGACCGGGACGGTGTGGCGGCGCGGCTGCTGGAGCGGGTACAGCGCTTTGTGGACGGGCAGGCGAAAAAGACGCCGGAGGCGCTGCGCCTGGAGGTCTCGCGCTGTGAAAAGATGCTGCGCCGGGCCGAGCGCACGGATGCCGAGGGCTGCTTTCGCCGTCACTGGCTGCTGGTGGAGAGCCTCAGGATCTACACTGAGCTCTGCTCCTGGCCCTACCTTGGGCCGAAAAAGGCCCTGAGCCAGCTTGAGAAGAAGGACAAGGCAGCCTTCTCCCTCTACGAAGAGGCCCTGACCGCCGGCGACTACACCACCCTCGCCGCCTGGATCGGACAGCTGCGCGCCCGCCTCGAAAAGGGGCGGAAAAAGAAGAAGAACGCCTGAGCACCGCCGTCATGCGGTGAGCTTAAGGGACTGTGAACAGCAGCTTCACAGTCCCTGTTTTTTTCTCATTCCCCGGCCTGTATGCCCTTATACTTGCGCCGGGTGGCAAGGCCGCCGCGGATGTGCCGCTCGGCCTTGTTGAGATCCAGCAGCACGCGCACCTGCCGGTACAGTCCCGGATTCACATGCGGCAGGCGCTCGGTCAGGTCCTTGTGTACGGTGGATTTGGAAACGCCGAATTTCTTCGCGGCGGCGCGGACGGTGGTCCGGTTCTCGATGATGTACTCGGCCAGGTCGCAGGCCCGTTCCTCTAAGCTTTCTCGCGTTTATGAGAAATATGTCTGCCTGGAAATATCCAGTATATTTGCCAAATCATCCTGAAATAAACCAAGCTTTATCCGAAAGGCCGTGAACTCGGCAATCTGCCTGGAGCAGAGGCAATACTTGATTTCTGGTCATGTTTCAGCTATAATTGCAGCAAAAAAACTTCATTCTTTTCTTGCTGGGGAGGTCTGCCGCGTGAACAAGTCAATGAACCTGAAGAGATGCATTCTGCCCCTGCTTCTGATTGTCACGCTTCTTCTGCCTTCCGCCGCTTATGCCGCGGCCCCCGAGATCCCGGACTTTGACGGTGCGGCTGTGATTGAATTAAATCACAATATCCCTGCGCTTTCACCGGACGGTTATACCGGAGAATCCGAGATCCGGCACAATGAGCTTGACGGTCTTGGAAGGGTCGGTCCTGCGTCCGCCTGCCTCAGCAGGGCATCTGCCCCCACGGAGCTCCGTGCGCAGGGCGGGGCAGAGCTTCCCGTCGGCTGGGTGACGGCGCGCTATGACGATGTGATCGACGGGCGCTATCTTTACAGCCTGTGTAATCTCATCGCTCCTTCGCTCGGCGGCTCCGACGCCGATGCGCGAAACGTCTTCACCGGCACCCGCTATCTGCGCCAGGGGATGCAGCTTTTCGAGGAGCTGGTCGCGGATCACCTCAGCCGCACATCAAATCATGTGCTGTATCGCGTCACTCCTGTTTACCGCGGAGAGGATCTTGTGCCGACCGGGGTACAGATGGAAGCCCGCTCAGTGGAAGACAGCGGGCGCAGCGTCTCGTTCAATGTTTTCCTCTACAACATCCAGCCCGGCATCGCCATCGATTACGCCACCGGGCAGAGTCGATTGGACGAGAAAACTGCTGTCAGCGAAACTGTCCAGTCTTTCCGAGAGGATCATTTGCTTAAGCTGACAGAGATGGAAGCACCGGCTGTTGCGAGCTTTGCGGCATTATATGAGGAGTACGAGCAGGCAGTCGCTACTACAGTACAGCAACAAGGTTCGTTTATGGTTTGGATTCCTACAAATGGCGGTACTAAGTATCATAGAACATCTTCTTGTAGTAGGATGATTGATCCAATCCATGTTTCGGTGGAGGAAGCGGAATCGGAAGGGTTTACCCCTTGTCAGAAAAAATCCTGCTTTGGTTAAAAATATGTTCTAAAATCGAAGGTGAGGTCAACCATGACAACACACAGGAAGCTAACCGTGGCGGTGCTGGTGCTTCTGTCCGTGCTGCTTCTTTCGCTGAGTCTGCCGTGCGCTGCCTGGGCGGAGAAGCCGAGCGGGAAGACGGACCGTTTCAATGTGGTGCTCGCTATAGACAAGAGCGGTAGTCTCTGCTGCGAAAAGGATCACGGGACGGACCCGGACGGGCTGCGCTATGAGGCGCTGAAGCTGTTTCTCGGCTTGCTGACAGAGAGCGGAAACAACGTGGGAACCGTCGTTTTTGACGAACAGATCCGGTATGAAACCGAACCCTCGCTGCTGGAGGGCATGGAAGCGAAGGAGGCTCTGATCGGGGAGCTTGCAAAATACTATCCCTGCGACGACACGGACATCGGCAAGGCGATGCTGCGCGCGACGGAGATGCTGCGCAGTATGAAAGCGCAGAACGGTCTGCCGTGCATGATCGTCCTGTTCTCGGACGGGATGACCGATTTTACCACGGGAGATGTGCGCACACGTTTTCGTGAATCCTGGGAGAAGGCGGACCGGGCCCTGACCGCGGCGAAGGAGGAGGGCATCACCATCAACGGCATCCTCCTGAATGTCGAGGATGCGGCCGAGGACGGCAGGGTGGAGATGCAGCTTTATACCTATGAAACCAAGGGCGCCTTTGAGGAGGTCAAACGCCCGGAGGATTTGGGGAAGGCCTTCCAGCGTTTTTATGCGATCATCAACCACACCGTCTATACCGGCGCGCAGCGGGTGGCCTTCTCCGATCAGGGGGAGGCGGAGATCTTCTTCACAGTGCCGAGCTTCGGCGTGGAAGAGGTCAACGTCATTGTGGAGGGCGAAGACCTTTATGCAAAAGAGGATAACGCGCGCGTTGCCATTGAGGTTTTCCGGCCCGCCGGAGACAGCTTTGACATCACCGGGCATACCCTTGAGAGCGCCCGCTATCGGCTTGTCAAAATTCCCAACCCCGATCTGGGGATCTGGCGTGTCCTGCTGCGGGGAGAGCCCGATGACCGGGCCGATATCACGATGGTCTGCAACGCCTCTCTCAGCGTCAGGCTCATGGGCGACGAGACAGCCGATCCCTACAGGACCTACGTGCCCTATACTTTTACAGCCGATGTTGTAGATCCGGGTGTCCCGAAGCTGAATGAGGCACAGCTTCAGGAGCTGTATGCGGTGCTCGCGGTCGAGGATCTCTCCACCGGCGCCGTGCGCGAGTATGCCATGGACTTTACAGACGGTGCCTATACCCGCACATTCAGCTTCGCCAGAGACGGCGATTACAGGATCAGCGCCGTGGTCGGCCTCGGTGATTTCAAGGTGCGCTCCAATGTGCTGGATCTCGGCGTGGAGCTCACGCCCCTTGTGCCGAAGGCTGACACCGTTACGGATATGCTGCGGTTCGGGCATTTCCGGGACGGCCTGTGGGAGCTTGATCTCGGCGATTTCTTCGGCGTGAGCGAGGGGAGCGATCTGCAGTACCGGCTCTCCGACGACTGCGGCGGCGCGCTGCAGATCGAAAACGGCATTTTACAGGCACGCCTTCAGGATGCGCAGGCGTTCTCCTTTACGCTGACAGCGAAGGATCAGATGGGGCAGCAGGCAGACGTCTCCTTTGACTGCACCGTCCCGGAGATCACCGTCAGAGACAGCCGCATCGCAAACATTCTGGCGTTCGGTGAATACAAAGCCCCCTGCTGGGAAGCGGCGCTGAGCGAGCTGTTCCATGATCCCAAGGGCTTCGAGCTTCAATATACACTCTCCAATGATTACGGCGGCGCGGTAAGGCTGGAGGACGGCTTCCTGCGGGCGGATCTGGAGGAGGACCAGGACCGGTCCTTTACGCTGACCGCAGAGAATGAGATCGGGCAGCGTGCAAAAATCGCCTTTGACCTCACGGTTCCGACCGTCAGCGCCAAGCTCAGCCAGGTCACCAATATGCTGAACCTGGGAAGCCTCCATGATTTTCAATGGGAGCTGCCCCTGGACGGGCTCTTCTATGACTCTGCGCAAACTGCGCTTACATATGCCCTTTCCGACGACCATAACGGTGCCGTAACAATTGAGAACGATGCTTTGCACGTTGATCTGCATGAACTGCGGGAAGTCGATTTTGACCTGACAGCGCGCAATGCCCTCGGGCGTCAGGCCGTTATTTCCTTCGCCGCTGCCGTCCCCGGCCCTGTCGCCGCGGTGGACGAAATTGCCGAACAAGTGAAAACCGGCCTTTTCCAAAAAGGCATGTGGGAGCGGGATCTGAAGGATCTGTTCCGTGACCCGAAGGGGACCGCGCTGCGCCACACCCTATCCGATGACATGAACGGCGCGGCGAGCATTGAAAACGGGATGCTCCGGGTCAACATGAAGGGACTGAAAAAAGCCGTATTCACCGTTATTGCCACAGATGAATACGGTTTGAGCGCGGAAATACCGGTCACGCTCACAGGAAAGAATATGACGATACTTTATTCCCTGCTGGCATTGATCCCCGTCTCCATCCCTGCCGCGGTCGTGGGCTATCGTCGCAGGCATTAAGAGCAGCATAAGCGTTGCCAAGGCGCACATAATTTCCGGCCAGACAGCGTAATAACAGGCAGCCAGCAACCCGCGTGCCGGTACAGAGATTACGAGCCAGCCGCTCCTGTATAAGGAGAGGCTGGCCCTGTTTATTCATTCATAGCCGTGCGATATACTCTGACGGCGTAAAGGCAATGACCCTGCTGTTCCGGAAATCGCGGACATTTCTGGTAATGA
Organism: Oscillospiraceae bacterium; assembly: GCA_902761635.1. Lineage (GTDB taxonomy): Bacteria > Bacillota > Clostridia > Oscillospirales > Oscillospiraceae > Limivicinus. The sequence continues at coordinate 113,123 of CACWLG010000013.1, forward strand.
TACTGTCAGCCATGATCCGCTCCGCCGTGGCAGCCTGGATCGCGTCCTCGAAATCGTCCCAGCCCATCTCCGCGGCCTTCTCCATATCTGCCGCCGTGAAATCCGCAAAGCGAAAGATCAGGCGCAGCTTATCCAGCACATCCCGAATTTGAGCGGGGTCGAGCTCCCGGCGCATGACATACATGAGATTGGCGAAGGTCAGCGTGGAAATATAGCCTTCGGCCTGCTCCGTTTCACACAGCTTCCAGATCACGGATGAGTCCTTCCAATACGGCTCTCTCTTTTGCAGCACATCCAGGACTATGTTGGCGTCAATCAGCAATCTCATATTTTGCCCTCAGCGCCGCGTCTCTGGTTTCCCGCACCTGCGCATCCCCCTTGAGAATCCCGGTCAGAGAATCCGTCAGATAGGAGATGGCGGCATCCTTGGGGACAAAGCGCCCGACCTCTTTTCCGTTTTTGGTGACAATGACCTCCGCGCCGCCGATTACGATACTCAGATAGCGGCCGAAATTATTCTGCATTTCCGTCGCGGTTGCCGTTGCTCCGACCATACTATTCGCCTCCTTTTGTTAGCTAATTATATTATACTATATTTTAGCTATTTTGCAAGGGCTTATGCAGAGCTTTGGCTCGGGAAATCTGCAAATCGTTTCCGCGTCTCTGCCTGCACAGCCGCCTGAACAGAATAATGCCCGAGGTCAGAAGCTGTATTCCTTCCCCTCAGGCACTGATCGCTGTATGTTGTGTTCAAGCTCTATGCCACCAGCCACATGAACCGTTCCAAATTGTCTTGTCCGTATGTACGGTGGACTTGGAAACGCCGAATTTCTTCGCGGCGGCGCGGACGGTGGTCCGGTTCTCGATGATGTACTCGGCCAGGTCGCAGGCCCGTTCCTCTAAGCTTTCTCGCCGGTTTAGCACTTCCCGGTATTTGCCAAGGTTCTATTCCGTTTTGCAATTGACGGGCAGATAAACAGGGAAGCAATCTTGTGCAGCAAATAAACCCCGCAAAAATTACAGCCCCTGTAGCAGAGCACCGCTCGGGTATGACCCGGGCGGTGTTCTGCTTTTCCGCTGTGACGCTTGTGTGACAATCGCTGTGCTACACTGTGCCCGTAAACAAAAAACAGAGGCCGCAAGGCCCACGGAAAAGAAAAATAAAAAAGGAGATCATAAAAATGAAAAAAACAATTGCAACGATTTTGACGCTGGTCATGCTGCTGAGCCTCGGAACGACGGCCCTGGCGGCAGGCCCCCTCAGCCTGGAGCAGGCGAAGCAGACGGCGCTGGGATACACCGGCGTGAGCGCCGCGGAGGCGGTCTTCACGAAAGCATACAAGAGCTACGATGACGGCCGCGAGGTGTACGAGATCGAGTTCTACGCAAACAACACCGAATACGACATGGACATCGACGTGTACACCGGCAGGATCACGGACTTCAGCTCTGAGTACCACGGCATGCAGGCCGCACCCGGATACGGCTGGTGGGACGACGACATGTACGATCACGACTACGACTTCGACGACATGTACGGCTATGACGATGACTGGTTCGACCCCTGGGACTTCGACTGAAACAGCATAAAATACAGTGAACCGGCCCGAGACGGGAGAGCATCCGTCTCGAGCCGGTTCTTTGCTGCTTCCCTCGCAAATTTTACAGCCCCTGTAGCAGAGCACCGCTTGGGTATGACCCGGGCGGTGTTCAACTATAGAAAGGGTGAACATCTTGGCACAAGCAACTTATGAAGCGGTGGGAATGCGGCTGAGAGCGGAGCTTGCAGCGCTGCGGCCGGAAGAGCTGGCCGGCTTCCTTTCCCGCAATGCAAACGATCTGGTCCGCAGCGGGCATCCCTTCGCAGACTACATGCGCGAGAAATGCAAGGAGAAGGGCATCCTGCAGCAGGACGTGTTTCTCGCCGCCGACCTGCCGGAGCGTTACGGCTACAAGCTGATATCTATGCAAAAGCACACAACACAGCGCGACACGATCCTGCGCCTATGCCTCGCGGCGCGCTTTGATCTCAATGAGACCGACGAGGCGCTGATCCTCTACGGCATGGCGCCGCTGTACGCGCGAATCCCCCGCGACGCGGCCTTTATCGTCGCGATCCGGAACCGGGTCTATGACATTCACGACGTTGACGCGATCCTGCGGGAAAACGATCTCCCGCCGTTCCTCACTTGAAAATCTGCCCCGTTGCCCCCAAACCGGGGTCAACGGGGCAGGCTGCGCTTTGGTATAATTTGCGTGACAAAATCGAATTCAGGAGGTACATCATGAAAAGACTGTTATCCATGTTTCTCACGTTTGTCCTTGCGCTGGCCGTCCTCTCGCCCGCAGCTTACGCTGACTACGGGCTGGAAGCCTTCAACAACGAGCAGCTCAGGGATCTCTATGACTGCGTGCGGGAGGAGATGAAAAGCCGCGGCCTCAAGCTCCGGCAGGATATTACCCTGCGCGAGGGCAAGTATATCGTGGGCGACGACATCCTGCCCGGCACGTACACCCTCAAATGCACGGAGACCTCCGGCGACACTTACGGCGACCTGTACTCTTCGCTGGGCGATATCTACGGCGGCAGCGACAGTCCTCTCGGCGGGCTGATCGGTTCTCTCGGCGGCATGATGAGCGACATCGTCAACACCAAGATTGAGATCATCGGCGACTACGGCACGGTGCTCAAATCCTACGAGCTCAAGGCCGGCGAATCTGTCCAGCTCACTCTCTCCGAAAACACCGCCCTGAAAATCAGTGAAGGCACCTGCATCCTGAGCGCAGAGTAGTTTGCTCGATATTTGTCAATCAAAGACGCTCGCGCTCAATAAACAGGCTTCGTAAACACACAAGTCTGACATTTTGCTAAACGCATAACGCAAGACCTCCTGCAAATACTATCCGTGACAACAGATAGAAACGCAGGAGGTTTTTTGTATATGAAGGCAACCGGAATCGTGCGGCGCATCGACGATTTGGGCCGCGTCGTCATCCCCAAGGAGATCCGCCGCACCATGCGCATCCGCGAGGGTGACCCGCTGGAGATTTTCACGGATAAGGACGGGGAGCTGATTTTCAAGAAGTATTCGCCCATCGGGGAGCTGGGCGATTTTGCAGGGCAATTGTGCGACAGCCTGCGCCGCTCCACCGACGCCATCGCGGCGGTGTGCGACCGGGACGCGGTGATCGCCATTGCGGGCGGCGGGCGGCGGGAGCTGCTGGAAAAGCCCATCAGCCGGCAGCTCGGGGAGATCCTGGAGGAGCGCGCGCTCTACCGGCACAGCGGCGGCAGCGGCGTTGCTGTGAGCGAGGCGGATGACAGGTTCGTCGTCTCCGTGGCGGCGCCGGTCATCTCGGAGGGCGACGTGATGGGCGGCGTGCTCTTTGTCGCGCCGAAGGAGGCCCCGGCCTCGGGAGAGATCGAGTATAAGCTTGCCCAGACGGTGGCGGCCTTCCTGGGCAAACAGATGGAGAGCTGACGCGGACAGAAGCCTGTCAGAAAGCAAAAAACGCGGCCCTTTCGCATACACGAAGGGGCCGTGATTTCTTAGGCAACACCGCACAATCCGCCTTCGGCATCTCCTGGAAAATTTGTGCCCTGATTTCGAGCCTTTTTCTTGAGGTACACAAAGTACATCTGCGAAAAAGCCGAATTATGCGGTATTGCCCTTATGCCTTTTCGCCGCCCTTGGCCTTGGGCTTGCCGTGGTAATAGCGGCGGCGGTTGTTGGACTTGGGCTTTGCGCCCTCCTCCCTCGCGGGAGCAGCCTGCGCGGCGGTGCCATCCCTCTTCGGCGCTTCCGCCTGCCGGGCGGCAGTTTCGCCGCTGTGGGCCCTGCCCTCCGGCCTCGTGCTCTTGCCGTGGCTTCTGCCGCCCCGATGGGAACGGCCGCCGGAGACTTCCTTCCCGGCCGGCTTGTCCTCACCCTTGTGCTCGGCCTTCGCCTCAGGCCTGGTCTCGCCCTTGCTCTCGGGCCTTGCCTCCTGAGAACGGGGCTTCTTGGGCCGACGGCGGCGGGAGCTCCGATGCTGCTCCTCCCCTGCGGCGTCAGCGGGCGTCTCGAGCAGAGCAGGATCGTTATACTGGGCCTCCAGGAACCAGGGATTGGTCTCCGGTTCCTCGATCTCAGGCTCCGGCTCGGGTACATAGCGGAAGGTAGAGACAGGCTTTTCCCCCTCCCTGGGCCTGCCGCCGGGCACGGCGCAGAGCTCGTTGGATTTATACAGGTGCAGGGAGTCGTCCCCCTCGTCGTCCAGGCGGACTTTGACCGTCTGGCGCAGAAGATTGATCTGCACGGCGGTGCCGAAGCCGTCCTTGGTTTCCACAAAGGCGCCCTGCTTCGGAACCTTCTTGATCAGATCCTCATAGGCCTCCTGCTCATAGCGCAGGCAGCACATGAGCCTGCCGCAGCTGCCGGAGATCTTGGCGGGGTTGAGGGAGAGAGACTGGATCTTTGCCATCTTGGTCGAGACGGGCTGGAAATCGTCCAGAAACTGGCTGCAGCAATAGGGGCGGCCGCAGATGCCGATGCCGCCGATCATCTTGGCCTCGTCCCGCACGCCGATCTGCCGCAGCTCGATCCGGTTGCGGAAGATGCCCGCCAGGTCCTTGACGAGCTCCCGGAAGTCCACGCGCCCGTCGGAGGTGAAGAAGAACATGGTCTTCGTACCCTCAAAGTTGCACTCCACGTCCACCAGCTTCATATCGAGCTTGTGCTTTGCGATCTTCTCCTGGCAGATCACAAAGGCCTCCTTCTCCCGCTGGACATTGAGCTCGGCAATGCGCAGATCGTCCTTGGTGGCGATGCGCTGCACGCAGCGAAGGGGCTGGACCACGGCGGTATCCGTGACGTTGTGGTTGCCATGGGTGCAGTCGGCGATCTCGAGGCCCTTGGAGGTCTCCACGATCACCCTGTCGCCGGTGTGCACCTCCAGCCCGTTGGGGGAGAAGAAATAGCACTTGCCCCGGTTTTTGAATTTGATACTGACTACTTCAATCAATTGCGTTTCCTCTGTTTCCGTCGGGCAGGGCGTCTACCGCCAGCAGCCCGAATAATTGCTTCACATTGGTGTTGACCTTCAGATACTGCGTACAGCGATCGGAGAGCGCGCAGAGCGCCATCAGCTCCGCCGCGCTGAGCCTGCCGCTTTTTTCCCGCCGGCAGAGCATGTCCGTGAGCCTTGTGCGCAGCGCCTCAAGAAAGGCTGCCATGGCCTGGGGGTCGAGGCCCTCGTTGCGGGCGCACCAGCGGAAAATCTGGGCCGGGTCCCGGCTGCTGACCGTCTTGAGATAGGCGGCGGCAAGCTCGGCCGCGTCCTCCGCTTCCCCCGGCACACCTTCTCCCGAGAGCTTCAGGAGTGCGCAGCGGGAGCGCACCGTCTCCAGAAGCTGCATGGGCTTTGTCGTACAAAGCAGGAACACCACGCCCGCGGGCGGCTCCTCCAGGAGCTTCAGAGCGGCGTTCTGGGCGGCGGGATTCATGGTCTCCGCTTCCTCAAGGATGTACACCTTGCGCCCGGCCTCGTTCGGCAGAATGAGCGCGTCGGCGGAGAGGGCGCGGATCTGGTCCACGGTGATGTTCTGCTTCTGCTTTCCCTTGTCATCCGTGAGGCGGGAGAGGGTGATCACATCCGGGTGGATATTGGCCTGCGCCTTCCGGCAGTCGCGGCAGACGCCGCAGGGCTTCTTCCCCTCGCCGGAGCATACGGCTGCGGCAGCCAGCTCACGCGCTTTTTTGAGACAGGCTTCCTGTGTGGGTGCGCTGATCAGGCAGGCGTGGGGGAGCCTGCCGCCCGCGAAGGTCTCCGTCTGCGGCATATCCATCCCGCCTTTCCGATACTGAATCACTGTATTTTACCCTAAAAACGAGGTGAAGTCAATGAGAAGAATCTGTTTTGAGGCGCACGATCCGGCGTTCACAGAAAGCTGTCGAATTTGTTGACACACCGCGCGGGAAGCGGCAACTGACCCACAGCCTGTTAAAACCGGCACGGGACAAATCGAAAAACCATGTGTCGTGGAAAATGAAGTGTCCGCGTTTCTTGACAAAACGCAATTTTCTGCTATACTATACCCACAATTGAACACCTTATCAAGAGCGGTGGAGGGAACGGCCCTGTGAAGCCCGGCAACCTGCGGTGTGCGCAAGGTGCCAAATCCGGCGGTGAGACGAAAGATGAGGCTTGAGAAGAGACTTATGACGCGCCCCGGACCCGGGGCGCATTTTTTAATCCGTATATAAAGCGCTTCTTTTGCCGCGGCAAGGCAGCGCCAAAACCAATTCAGAAAAATAACCATCAGGTTCAAGGAGGATAAAACAATGAGCCATTATCTGTTTACATCCGAATCCGTTACCGAGGGTCATCCCGACAAGATCTGCGACCAGATATCCGACGCGGTGCTCGATGCGATTCTCGAAAAGGACCCCATGGGCCGCGTGGCCTGCGAGACCACTGTCTCCACCGGCCTTGTGCATATCATGGGAGAGATCAGCACCGAGTGCTATGTGGACATTCCCAAGATCACCCGGGCCGTCATCCGGGACATCGGCTATGACCGGGCCAAGTACGGCTTTGACTGCTACACCTGCGGCGTCATCCTGAATATTGACGAGCAGTCCGACGACATCGCCCTGGGCGTGGACAAGGCCCTGGAGAACAAAAACGGGGAGCTTGACGAGCTGCAGAACGGCGCCGGCGACCAGGGCATGATGTTCGGCTATGCCTGCGACGAAACGCCCGAGCTCATGCCCCTGCCCATCTCTCTGGCCCACAAGCTGGCAATGAAGCTGACCCAGGTCAGAAAAAGCGGGGAGCTGAACTATCTGCGCCCCGACGGCAAGACCCAGGTCACCGTGGAATATGACGAGGACCGCCGCCCCGTGCGTGTGGACACGGTGGTCCTCTCCACCCAGCACGCCCCGGAGGCGACGCTTGAGCAGATCCGGGAAGACATGATCGAGAAGGTCATCAGGACCACCGTCCCGGCAGAGCTCCTGGACGAGAACACGAAATATTTCATCAACCCCACCGGCCGCTTCGTCATCGGCGGGCCTCAGGGCGACTCCGGCCTCACCGGACGCAAGATCATCGTGGACACCTACGGCGGCAGCGCGCCGCACGGCGGCGGCGCCTTCTCCGGCAAGGACCCGACCAAGGTGGACCGCTCCGCCGCCTACGCCGCCCGCTGGGTGGCCAAAAACGTGGTGGCCGCAGGCCTGGCCCGGCGCTGCCAGGTGCAGCTTGCCTACGCCATCGGCGTGGCCTCCCCGGTGAGCGTGATGGTGGAGACCTTCGGCACCGGCACGTTGCCGGACACGAAGCTGGGCGAGGCGGTGCAGAAGGTCTTTGACCTGCGCCCGAGCGCCATCATCCGCGACCTGGATCTGCGGCGGCCCATCTACCGCCCCCTTGCCGCCTATGGCCACATGGGGCGCGAGGACCTGGGCGTGAAATGGGAGTGCACCGACCGGGTCGAGGCACTGAAGAAAGCGGTCAAAGCATAAGTGACAAGGAGGCCTTGCGGCGTGGAAATCGAACAGCAGATCTATTATCATGACCATGGTGACGGCAAGGTCCACGCCCATGAGCTGGAGCCGGAGCATACCGATTCCCATGAGCACACCCACAGCCACGAGGGGGAGCACATGCACCACCATGACCACACCCAGACCAGAGCGGTCATGAACCGGCTGGCGCGGGCCATCGGACATCTGGAGTCCGTCAAGCGCATGGTGGAGGAGGGGCGCGACTGTACTGAGGTGCTGGTACAGCTCGCGGCGGTACGCTCGGCCCTCGGCAGCACGGCGAAGATCATCCTCAAGGACCATATCGAGCACTGCATCGCCGGGGTCGAGAGCGGCGATCACGCCCTTGAGGAGCTCAACGCGGCCATTGATAAGTTCATATGACAAAAACGGAAGCGGGATCTCCGCTTCCGTTTACATTACTGTATATGCTCTTCGGTGAAATCGTCCAGCACGCGAAAGCCCATCTCACCGGGCTCGGCAATGGGAAACTTCGCAATGCCCGCGCTGTCAAAGCGCGGGGCCAGGCGGGTCTCGGGATCGAGCCGGGGATTTGCCTCCGGTTCCTTTTTCCTGGATTTCCTGCTCATACATAACACCTCCCTGCGGAAAGTGTTCCCGCAGGGAGGCTGTTTTATGCGGTGTCTGTATCTGCACCGCCGCGGTGCCCGCAGCCCGGACAGGCTGCGCGATCTTTATGGTATCTTTTTGATCTCACACGAAATTGCTCCGTTGTCAAAAATCGTGACCATGGCCCAGGTGAGATCGCTCCCCTTGCCGGCGGTGCCGGGGTTCAGGAGCGTCACGCCGCCCACCTGCTCATGGAAGGCGCGGTGCGTATGGCCGAAGAGGGCGAGGCTTGCGCCCTGCTCCTCGGCGGCGTAGACCAGCCGGTCCGCCTGATAAGCGCTCACGGAGTAGAGGTGCCCGTGCGTGAGAAAGGCCCTGACCGGGCCGAGCTCTACGGTCAGGCGCTCCGGCGCGAGCGGCGCAGGATCGCAGTTGCCGCAGACGGAATAGAGGGGCCTGTCGGGAAAGGCCTGCCGCAGAAGCTGCGCGTCCCGGTCGTGATCGCCCAGGTGGATCAGTACGTCCGCCTTCGCCTGCCGTGCCGCCTCCAGCATGGGAAAACTGTTGCCGTGCGTATCCGAAAAAACCGCTGCCCGGATCATGCTGCCGCCTCCCTGTCATCCTTTTTCGCTTCGGTGAATATAATACCCTGAAACGAGGTGAGATGCAATGCAAAATTTTGAGCAGCTCGGCCGGGAGTTGGAGCGCCGGGGCAAGACCCGCGAGCTGAAGGCCCTGGCCTCGTCCGAGGATTCCGCCCGCCTTGCCGCCATGCTGGACACGGCAGGACTTGCCGATGCCGCAAAGGCCGGAGACCAGGAGAAGCTGCGGGCGATGCTGGGCTCTGTGTTGTCCACGGACGAGGGCAGACGCCTTGCCGAGGGGATACGGAAAATGATGGCAACGTAATCCGGAGCTGGAGGTGAGCGCCGTGGGTGAACTGGAGGACCAACTGAACAGCATCCTCTCCGACCCGAAGCAGATGGAGCAGATCGCAGGGCTGGCCCGGTCACTCATGGGCGGCGGGGCCGGACCGGAGAGTCCGGGCACGCCGGCGCCGGGAGACCCGGGGATCGACCCGGGGCTTCTCAAAAAGCTCACGCGGGCCATGAAGGACGGCGGCGGCGGGCGGGAGCAGGCGCTGCTCAAGGCAATGCAGCCCTACCTCTCCGAAAAACGGCGGGGCAAGCTGGATCGGGCCCTGCGCCTTGCGAAGCTCGCCCGCATTGCCCGCCTTGCCATGGGGGAGACGGGAGGCGGCGATGATCAACCGCTATGAGGGCAACACCGGCCGATTTATCCGCATGCCGGAGCCGCAGGATCTGCCGCCGCCCCCGCCAGGACCCATGCCGCCGTTGAGACCCGTGCCGCCTCAGCCCCCGCCGGGGCTGGACCTCAGGCGCCTGCTGCCCGGTTTGGGGGCGGAGCTTGAGACGGAGGATCTGCTGCTGCTTTTGATCCTCTATCTCCTCTACCGGGAGAGCGGGGACCGGGAGCTGCTGGTCATCATGGGCGCGATGTTTCTGCTGTGACAAAGACCGCAGGGGTCGATCCCCGGCTCGCCCCGCCGAATCACGTACTATAACGTCGGCCCCTGCGGCGTATTTTTGAAATTATTCCAGCTCAAACGCGCCGGTGTAGAGCTGGTAGTAGGTGCCCTTTTCGGCAATGAGCTTTTCGTGGCTGCCGCGCTCGATGATGCGGCCATGGTCGAGGACCATGATCACATCGGAGTTCTTGACTGTGGAGAGGCGGTGGGCGATCACGAAGACCGTGCGGCCCTTCATCAGTTCGTCCATGCCCCGCTGCACAATGGCCTCGGTGCGGGTGTCGATGGAGGAGGTGGCCTCGTCCATGATCATGACCGGAGGATCGGCCACCGCCGCGCGGGCAATGGCGATGAGCTGGCGCTGGCCCTGGGAGAGGTTCGAGCCGTTGTTGGTGAGCATGGTGTCGTAGCCCTCGGGCAGGCGCACGATGAAATCATCCGCGCCCGCAAGCTTCGCGGCCCGCCGGCACTCCTCGTCACTCGCCTCGAGCCGGCCGTAGCGGATGTTGTCGAGCACCGTGCCGGTGAAGAGATTGGTCTCCTGCAGCACGAGGCCGAGGGAGCGGCGCAGATCCGCCTTCTTGATCTTGTTGACGTTGATGCCGTCGTAGCGGATCTTGCCGTCGGCAATGTCGTAGAAGCGGTTGATAAGGTTCGTGATCGTGGTCTTGCCTGCGCCGGTGGCGCCGACAAAGGCCACCTTCTGGCCGGGCTCGGCATAGACGGAAACATCGTGCAGCACATCCTTGCCCTCTTCATAGGCAAAGTCCACATTCAGAAGCCGCACGTCGCCCCTGAGCGGCGTGTAGGTCAGGGTGCCGTCCCCGTGGGGATGGCGCCAGGCCCATCTGCCGGTGCGCTCCGTCGTCTCGGCAAGGCTGCCGTCAGCGTTTTCCATGACGTTCACGAGTGTGACATAGCCATCGTCCGTCTCAGGCTGCTCGTCCATCAGGGAGAAGATGCGCCCTGCGCCCGCGGAGGCCATGACGATGTTGTTGATCTGCTGGGCCAGGGTGTTGACGTTGCCGGTGAACTGCCTGGCCATGCCGAGGAAGGGCACCAGCACGCTGATGGAGAAGGCCTTGCCGGAGAGCGAGACGTTCTTCACCCCGGCCAGCAGGAAGATCCCGCCCGCCAGCGCCATGACGACATAGAGGATATTGCCGATGTTGTTCATGATGGGGCCGAGGAGGTTGGCGTAGGCGTTTGCCTTGCGGCTGTTTTCCTGCAGCTCGTCATTGCGCTTTTTAAAGGCCTCGATGCTCTTCTGCTCGTGGCAGAAGACCTTGATCACCTTCTGGCCGTTCATCATCTCCTGCACGATGCCCTCCGTCTCGGCGAGGGACTTCTGCTGCTTGACGAAGTAGCGGGCAGAGCCGCCGCCGACTACCTTGGTGACGTAGAACATGGCGACGACGCCCGCCACCAGCACCAGGGTCATCCAGACGCTGAAGTAGAGCATGATGGCAAACACCACCAGCACGACCGCGCCGGACTGGATGAAGGTGGGCAGGGACTGGCTGACCAGCATGCGCAGGGTGTCGATGTCGTTGGTGTAGTAGCTCATGATATCGCCGTGCTGGTGGGTATCAAAGTAGCGGATGGGCAGGTCCTGCATCTTGTTGAAGGTCTCCTGCCGGAGCTTGTTGAGGAAGCCCTGGGTCATGACGGCCATGAGCTGGGTATAGACGGCGGCGCTGATGAGGGCCAGCACGTACAGGATCGCCAGCACTGTCACATAGCGGTAGACCTCCGGCCGGGCGGCAGCCCAGTCGCCGGTCTGATACCAGCGCTCGATGACGGCAATGACGTTCTGGGTAAAGAGCGAGGGGATCGAGGAGATGATGGAAGAGAAAAGGATGCACAGCATCGTCAGCGGGGCAAGGCGCGGATAATAGGCAAACAGGCGCTTTATTGCCCGGCCCAGCGCATGGAAGTCCGCCTTCGGCCTGCCGCCCTTCGCATGGGCGCCGCCGCGGTTTCCGCCCGGCATCTTAGGCATGCTCCTCACCTCCGTTCGTCTGCTGCGCATAGATCTCACGGTAGATCTCGCTGCTCTTCAAAAGCTCTTCATGGGTGCCGCGGTCCACGATCCTGCCGTTATCCATGATGAGGATCATATCCGCGTCCATGACCGAGGCCACACGCTGGGCGATGATGATCTTGGTGGTCTCGGGGATGTAGGTCCTGAAGCCCGCGCGGATGAGCGCGTCGGTCTTCGTGTCCACCGCGCTGGTGGAGTCGTCCAGGATCAGGATCTTCGGCTTTTTCAGCAGGGCCCGCGCAATGCAGAGCCGCTGCTTCTGTCCGCCGGAGACATTGGTGCCGCCCTGCTCGATACGGGTCTCATATCCGTCGGGGAAGGCGCGCACAAAATCGTCGGCCTGGGCAAGTCTGCAGGCCTCGATAAGCTCCTCGTCCGTGGCGTTCTCGTTGCCCCAGCGGAGGTTCTCGGCAATCGTGCCGGAGAAGAGCAGGTTTTTCTGCAGCACCATGGACACCGCGTTTCTCAGGGCGTCCGTGTCGTATTCGCGCACATCCGTGCCGCCGACCTTCACACAGCCCTCCGTCACGTCGTAGAGGCGGGCGATGAGCTGGACAAGCGTTGTCTTGCCGGCGCCGGTGCCGCCCAGGATGCCGACGGTGCTGCCGGAGGGGATGTGCAGGTCGATGTCCGACAGGGCGTAACGCTCTGCCGAGGCGGCGTATTTGAAGGACACGTCCTCAAAGTCAACGCTGCCGTCGGCGACCGTCTCCTTCGCGTCGGCGGGACTCGAGAGGGAGGGCTGCTCCGACAGGACCTCGCTGATACGCTTGGCGGACTCGGCGGAGATGGTGATCATGACATAGATGATGGAGAGCATCATCAGACTCATGAGCACCTGCACGCCGTAGGTCAGCATGGCGGCGATCTGCCCCACGTCGATGAGGGTGCCGCGGCTGGAGATGATGAGGCGTGCGCCCACCGTCAGGATGAAGAGCATGTTGAAGTACATGCACAGCTGCATGAGGGGGGCGTTGAGGGCGACGATGCGCTCGGCCTTCGTGAAGTCCACACAGATGCTGTCCGCCGCGGCGGCAAACTTCTGCTTTTCGTAGTCCTCACGGGCAAAGCCCTTGACCACGCGCATGCCCCGCACGTTTTCCTCAATGGACTCGTTGAGTTTGTCGTACTTGCGAAAGACCGAGCGGAAGGCGGGCATGGCCTTCTTCGCGATCAGCAGCAGACCGCCCACCAGCAGCGGCACCACCACCACGAAGGTGAGCGCCAGCTTCCCGCCCATGATGAAGGCCATGGAGATGGCAAAGACAAACATCATCGGCGCGCGCACGGCGATGCGTATGATCATCATGAAGGCCATCTGCACATTGGATACGTCGGTCGTCATGCGGGTGACCAGGGAGGCGGAGGAGAAGCGGTCGATATTCTCAAAGGAAAAGCTCTGCACCCGGACAAACATGTCCTCCCGCAGGTTTTTGGCAAAGCCCGTTGCGGCGTCGGAGCAGGTGCGCGCCGCGACCGCTCCGCACAGGAGCGACGCGATCGCCATCAGCACCAGCTTTCCGCCGAGCGCCATGACGGCGGACAGGGCCTCGCCGGCCTTGATCATATTGACCATGTCGGCGGTGTAAAAGGGGATCAGCACTTCAAAGAAGACCTCCCCCATAATGATGAGCAGCGTGAGGACAGCGGGCTTTTTGTACTCGCGCAGGCTCGCGGCAAGTGTTTTGATCACAGCCGCTTTCACATCCTTTCCAAAATTTGCAGTTAAAGAATATAATACCACGCCCAACGGGCAAATCAAGCGGCTGTTTGTGAATTATTCACACTTTCCTTGAAACCGCTGCGCGAATGTGGTACGCTTTCTCGCGAGGAAAGGGCGGGATCAGAATGGCGAAAAACGATCATAACGGGCTTGTCGGACAGATGCAGCGGGATGCGCCGGACGAGCTGTGGGATATCTATGACGCGGCGGGCAGCAGAACAGGCCGCCTCCAGCGCCGGGGCGACCCCCTTGCGCCGGGGGACTGCCATCTGTGCGTGCATGTGTGGATACAGGGCGCGGACGGGCGATATCTCCTCACCAGGCGCGCGCCCGAAAAGAGCGGGGCGGGCCTCTGGGAGTGTACCGGAGGCAGCGTCCTCGCGGGGGAGGACAGCCTCACCGCCGCCCTGCGGGAGGTAAAGGAGGAGACGGGCCTCACCCTCGATCCCGGCAGAGGAGAGCTGCTGTTTCGCTTCTCGGGCGAGCACTACCACTGCGACGTGTGGCGCTTCCGGCAGGAAGTGAGGCTTGCGGATGTGGTGCTGCAGCCCGGCGAGACCTGCGATGCGCAGCTTGCCAATGCCGCTGCGATCCGCGCCCTCAACGCGGCGGGGCAGTTCCTGGACTTTGAGGATCTGGAGCGCGTGCTGGAGCTGCCCGCCCCGTGAGAAAGCCCGGTTCCAAACGACGCGGGGTTCTTTACAGGTGCACTGTGACGGCTGTGCCCGGATCGGAATAGAATAAGACAGCGGCGGGTTTGCCCGCCGCTTTTTGATTTTGTCTATTTTGATTTGGAGGAGTGCACATGTTGATTGTGCAGAAATTCGGCGGCAGCTCGCTCAGAGATCCCGAGCGGCTGCGCCATGTGGCGAGGCTCTGCCTGAAAGCGCATGAAAAAGCGGAGCTTGTTGTGGTGGTGTCAGCCATGGGCGGCACCACCGACAGCCTCACCGGGCGCGCGCGGGAGATGAACGAAAAGCCCTCGCCCCGGGAGCTGGACGCGCTCGTCACCACCGGCGAACAGCAGGCGGCGGCCCTGCTCGTCATGACCATGGAGCAGCTCGGGCTGCCCGCCGTGTCCCTCACGGGCTGGCAGGCGGGCATTTTGACCGATAAGCACTTCGGCGACGGGGAGATCCGCGTCATCGAGCCGCGCCGCATCCGCCGGGAGCTCAGCCTTGGCTTTGTCCCGGTGGTGACGGGCTTTCAGGGCGTGTGCGCCTCGGGGGACATCACAAGTCTCGGCCGCGGCGGCTCGGACACCACGGCGGCAGCCCTGGCCGCGGCGCTGGAGGCCGACGCCTGCGATATCTATACGGACGTAAAGGGCATCTATACCGCAGATCCCCGGGTGATTCCGGAGGCGCGGCTCCTGCCGGCGATCGACACGCGGGATATGCTGGCCCTGTCGAGAGCGGGCTCAAAGGTTTTGCACGCCAAATCCGTGGAGCTGGCGCTTGCCGACAACGTGCCGCTGCGCCTGCTGTCCTCCTTCGAGGAGGGGCCGGGCAGCGTGGTGAAGCTTTTGCCGGAGGCGCAGCGGCCCAGGCTTGCCGGACTCACAGGTCGCCCGGAGACAGGGAAAATCACCCTTGCGGGCAAGGGCG
This sequence comes from Oscillospiraceae bacterium, assembly GCA_902761635.1. Classification (GTDB taxonomy): domain Bacteria; phylum Bacillota; class Clostridia; order Oscillospirales; family Oscillospiraceae; genus Limivicinus. Next base: position 128,145 of record CACWLG010000013.1, read on the forward strand.
CGGACGCCGCCGCCCTGTCGGAGGCGGTGCTGCTGCTCTCCCGGGCGAACGTCGAGGTCAGGGACGGCGCGCTCGGCGAGAACGCCATGACCGTCACGGTAAAAAAAGAGGACCACCCCAGAGCCATGCAGATCCTGCATGGCGAGATGATCCTTGCTTAAGTTTGGAATTTGGAGTGCGGCGTTTGAGGTTATGGTGTCCCCAATTATCATCGCCGCGAAGCGGCACCTTCACTTCACGCTTCACTTTCAAGCACAAGATTCCCGTCCGGGTCGCGGTGACGGATGAGCGCCTCGTTCAGGGCAGCGCCGTACAAGAGGATCCTCATGATGCTGTTGAGCCACATGGTCGCGAGGAAGATCGCGGCGAGAGAGCCGTACAGGGAAGAGGCCTGCCAGAAGCGCTGGATAAAAAGCTCAAAGAGCCGGGAGAACGCCAGCCACAGAATGGTGGTGAACAGCGCGCCGGGGAGCTGGAAGCGGAGCTTTCGATGCTCCCCCTGCAGGAGGGTATAGGCCAGCAGGATGACCACCGCCATCATGACGGCGGTGATGAGCCCGCTGTATTCCATGAAGCCCATGAGCTTTCCGGCAATGTCGGGGATGCTGAGCCAGTCGCTGACAGCGGCGATCAGCTCCTCGATGGAGCCGCGCAGGACACGGAAGATCAGCAGCGCCGGGATCAGGGCAATGAACAGCAGCGTGTACAGCATGGCCGCCAGCCGGTTCCGGAGAGCGGAGCCGGGATTGCCGCTGATTTTGTGAAGCCCCTTCTGCAGGGCGTTGACGCCGTTGGACGCGGACCACAGCGACACTACCAGGGACACGGAGATCGCAAGGCTGCCCGCCTTGCGGTTGACGTTGGTGATGATGCTGTGGACCAGACTCTGCACCTGAGGGATGGAGGGCAGCAGCTCCTGCAGCACCTCCTCCACATGCTGGAGGCTCAGATCCGGCAGCAGGTTCACTACACCGATCAGCAGCGACAGCAGCGGCACGAGGGCCATCAGGATATAGAGCGTGGTGTAGCCGGCATAGACCGACATCTCGTTTTTTGTATAGACCCGGATAGTCTCCGCCACGACCTGGAGAACAGGACCCGGCTTTTTCAGCGCCCTCTTCATGCGTCCAGAACCCGGCAGGCGGCCAGGGCCGCGACCGAACCGTCCGCCGCGGCGGTGGTGAGCTGACGCACCTGCTTGGCCCGGCAGTCACCCGCGACGAAGACGCCCGCGCTCTTTGTCAGGCAGTCCTCGCCGGAGGCCGCGTAGCCGGTGGTGTCCAGCTCCATCAGGGAGGCGAACACGCCGTTGTCCGGCTGATGGCCCACGGCGATGAAGAGCCCCGTGACAGGCAGCTCCCGGGTCTCCCCGTTTTGCGAAATGACAATGCCGCGCAGCTCGTCCTCCCCCAGCAGGCCGGTGACGGCGGCATGGAGGACGATGTCCACGTTTTCCCGTTTTTGCAGCGCCTCCACCAGCTTCTGCTCGCCGCGGAAGGAGTCCCGGCGGTGGATAAGGGTGACGCGGCGGCACTTCTCACTCAGGAGCAGCGCGTCCTGCAGGGCGGCGTTTCCCCCGCCGCAGACTGCCACGTCCTGGCCCGCATAGAAGGCCCCGTCGCAGACCGCGCAGAAGCAGACGCCGTTTCCCACCAGCGCCTCCTCCCGGGGAAGGCCCAGCATCCGGGGCTTTGCGCCCACGGCGATGATGAGGGCGCGGCCCTGAAACTGCGCGCCGGATTCACACCGCACGGTTTTGACGCCGTCGCCGTCAACGCTGACGCCCACGACCTCGTCCAGCTCCACCTCGGCGCCCTGCTCCATGGCCTGCTCCAGCAGCTTGTCGCCCAGCTCCGTCCCGCTCAGGGAGAGGAAGCCCGGGAAGTTCTCCACCTTGGGGCTCCAGGTGATCTGGCCGCCGAAGGCGTTCTTTTCGATGACGAGCACGCTCTTCCCCGCGCGCCGGGCATAGGTCGCGGCAGTCAGCCCCGCGGGACCCCCGCCGACAATGAGGATATCGTAAAGCATGGAAATACATTCCTTTCGCGGTCAACAATAGTGATAGTATAACATGGAATCGAAAAAGATGCTATCCCCGGAGGGCAGAAAAAAGCGAAAAACAGGGGCGCTTCATGAGGAAGCGCCCCTGAAAACGATGCTCTTACTGTCTGGCCAGGAAGCCCTTGATGGCGCCGGCGCCGGCAAACTTGGTGCCGTCCGGCAGAACCAGGGTGGGCGCCTGCTTGACGCCGTACTTATGCACCAGCTCCGCGTTCTCATCGGCCATGAGCTTTTCGTACTTGAAGCCTGCCTTGTCCAGGTAGCTGCAGGCGATGCGGCAGTTGGGGCAGGTGGGTGTGGCAAAGAGGATGGGCTCGCTCGCCGCTGCCTCGCTTGCTGCGGCGACGGCAACCGGCTCCATCTCGGGGATGGGCTGGCGCTTGCCGGGCCTCGGGATCTGCTCCCCCTCGGCAAGGGGACCCTCGTGCCGGAGGACAGAGCGCTCCACCACGTACTCCTTGCGCTCCTTGTACTCCTGGGTCTTGCCCACGTTCCAGTTCTGCACCGGGCGGTAATAGCCGGTGATGCGGCTGTAGACCTCGGCGGTCTCGCCGCAGTCGGGGCAGGTGAACTGCTCGCCGGTGAGATAGCCGTGATTGCGGCAGACGGAGTAGGTGGGGCTCAGGGTGTAGTAGGGCAGCTTGTAGTTCTCGGCGATCTTGCGCACAAGATTTGCCGCCGCCTGCCAGCTCGGCAGCTTCTCACCCAGGAAGGCGTGGAACACCGTGCCGGAGGTGTAGCGGGTCTGCAGATCGTCCTGCACGTCCAGGGCCTCAAAGATGTCCTCGGTATAGCCCACGGGCAGATGGGAGGAGTTGGTGTAGTAGGGGGTGCCGCCGGGCTCGGCCGCAGTGATGATGTCGGGGAAGGTCTCCACATCGTGCTTGGCAAGACGGTAGGAGGTGGACTCCGCCGGGGTGGCCTCAAGGTTATAGAGGTCGCCGTACATCTCCTGGTAATCGCTGAGCCGCTCGCGCATGTGGTCGAGCACCTGCTTGGTAAACTCCTGGCACTTCGGGTCGGTCATGTCGCAGCGCAGCCATTTGGCGTTCAGGCCGCACTCGTTCATGCCCACAAGGCCGATGGTGGAGAAGTGGTTTTCAAAGGTTCCGAGGTAGTGCCTCGTGTAGGGATACAGGCCCTCGTTGAGCAGCTTCGTGATGACGGTGCGCTTGATCTTCAGAGAGCGGGCCGCGAGATCCATCAGCTTGTCGAGGCGCTTGTAGAAATCGGCCTCGTCGCTTGCCAGATAGCCAAGGCGCGGCATATTGAGCGTCACCACGCCGACGGAGCCGGTGGACTCTCCGGAGCCGAAGAAGCCGCCGGACTTTTTCCGCAGCTCACGCAGGTCCAGGCGCAGGCGGCAGCACATGCTTCTGACATCGGAGGGCTCCATGTCAGAGTTGATGTAGTTGGAGAAGTAGGGTGTGCCGTATTTCGCGGTCATCTCGAAGAGCATCTTGTTGTTCTCCGTCTCGGACCAGTCAAAATCGCGGGTGATGGAGTAGGTGGGAATGGGATACTGGAAGCCGCGGCCGTTGGCGTCGCCCTCGATCATGACGTCGATGAAGGCCTTGTTGACCATGTCCATTTCCTTCTTGCAGTCGCCGTAGGTGAAGTCCATCTCCCTGCCGCCGACGATGGCGGGCAGATCCTTCAGGTCGTTGGGGACCGTCCAGTCCAGGGTAATGTTGGAAAACGGCGCCTGCGTGCCCCAGCGGGACGGCGTGTTCACGCCGAAGACAAAGGACTGGATGCACTGCTTGACCTCCTTATAGTCGAGGTTATCGACCTTTACGAAGGGGGCAAGGTAGGTGTCGAAGGAGGAGAACGCCTGGGCGCCGGCCCACTCGTTCTGCATGATGCCGAGGAAGTTGACCATCTGGTTGCAGAGGGTGCTGAGGTGGCTTGCCGGGGCGGAGTTGATCTTGCCCGGGATGCCGAGGCCCTGCTGAATGAGCTGCTTGAGGCTCCAGCCGGCGCAGTAGCCGGTCAGCATGGACAGGTCGTGCAGGTGGATGTCGCAGTTGCGGTGGGCGTCGGCGATCTCCTGATCGTATACCTCGCTGAGCCAGTAGTTTGCCGTGATGGCGCCGGAGTTCGAGAGGATAAGGCCGCCCACGGAATAGGTGACGGTGGAGTTTTCCTTGACGCGCCAGTCCTCAATGTTGAGGTACTTGTCCACGGTCTCCTTGTAGTCAAGGTAGGAGGACTTGGTGTTTCTGAGCTTCTCGCGCTGCTTGCGGTAGAGGATGTAGGCCTTGGCCACGCTGTCATAGCCGCCCCGGGACAGAACGGACTCCACGCTGTCCTGGATATCCTCGACCGCGACCTTGCCGTCCGAGATCTTCGGCAGGAAGTCCGCCGAGACCCGCAGAGCCAGAAAGTCGATGATGTTGTCGTTATAGTCGGTACTGGTGGCGTCAAAGGCCTTTTTGATCGCGTCGGCGATCTTGTTGAGGTCAAAGTCAACCACCTTGCCGTCACGCTTTACTACCTGGTACATGTTATCTTTACCCCCATGATGTTTCTCTGTGTTTCTATATCGAAAAGATTGGAGTCTCTCAAACGCCCCTCACCTGCACCGTTGGGACGATGTCCCGTACAGCGTCGGCAAGAGCGTGCATCTCGTCCGCGTCAAAAGCGCCGAGGCCTTCCGCGTCCAGGATCGCGCCGGAATCCCTGTACTGCTGCAGGTAGTATTCCTTCGCGCCGCGGATCCATTCCGCCGCCGCGGTGAGGCCTTCGGCCGTGTGCAGACCCTTGACCACCGTGGTGCGGAACTCGTAGTCCACGCTCCCTTCGAGCAGGAAATCCTTCGAGCGCGTCACACCCGCAAGATCAAAGCGCTCCAGCCCCGCGGTCTTCGCGTACAGGGCGGGGGCGTTTTTGATGTCCATGGCGACCCGGTCCACAAGACGGGCCTCAACAAGCTCGATGAGCCGGTCGGGAAAGCTGCCGTTGGTGTCGAGCTTTACAAGAAAGCCCAGGGCCTTGACCTCCCGGAGGAAGTCCCCCATGTCCGGGTGCAGCAGCGGCTCCCCTCCGGTGACCGCCACGCCGTCCAGCACGCCCACGCGCTTTCTGAGAAAACGCAGCACTTCCTCGGTGCCGGAGTCCTGCGCCAGCTTCTCCGGCAGGACCAGGGCGCTGTTGTGGCAGAAGGGACAGCGGAAATTGCAGCCGCCGGTGAACACCGTGCAGGCCACCTTTCCGGGGTAGTCCAGCAGCGTCAGCTTTTGAAGACCCGATATCAGCATCCTTCACCCTCCCGTCTTCAGCCCTGTTACCATAGCACCGGGCTTGTATTTTGTCAATAGCAAAAGGGTAACAAAACACAAGATATAGTTTCAACGAGCCGGCCATGGCCAAAAAAGCACAAAATATAGTGCCGGCCCGGAAGAGCCTCCGGGCTGGCACATGAGCTATTGTAGCGGATTTTCCTCCTGATTGCAAGGGGCAAGGGGCCCTGAAAAGCATTCTTGTGACAAATGCCGATTTCCTGCCGGACTTTTCCACGTCGGCTTGTCCGCTTTTGACCAAACGGGGGAAAAAGGAATGAAAACAGGAAATATCAGGGGAATTGGAGAGAAAAAAGCTGCACAAGAGATATTTTACCAGAAAAAGGGCGGCAAAAACGAGGTGAATCCGCAGCGTCCGCGAACTCACCTCATGGCTTTTTTACTCACGCACGGCGAGCCCGGCTCTGCGCAGGTCGCGGCGCAGGCGGCGGAGATCGCCGTCGAAGACTGTGCCCGGCATCCCGGTGACGATGGCGCCGTCGATGTTGGCGGGACTGTCGTCAATGAAAAAGCAGCTCGCCGGGTCCAGCGCATAGGTTTTGTACAGTAGCTCAAAGATCTCGTGCTGGGGCTTCAGGAGCTTCCAGTCTGCGGAAACCAGCAGCCCGTCAAAATGCTCCGCGCCCGGGATGCGGGGGAAATAGGTATGCAGCGCGGAGGTGGCGTTGGAGCATAGATAGATCCCATAGCCCGCCGCTTTGAGCTCGGCGACGAGCCCGGCCATGCCCTCCACCGGCCACAGGGGGTCCTTCCACCAGTAAATGAGGCGAGGGAGACAGGCGTGCAGACGCTCGGGCAGCCTTTCCCGGAAGGCAGCCGCGGCTTCCTCCTCCGTGAGCCTGCCGCGGTCGAGCCCTGCCCACTCCTGGTCACAGAAGACCTCCCGCAGCAGCAGCCCCGCGTCCGCCCCGTTGACGCCGAGGCGGGCGATGAGGCGGGCGGGGTCCCATCGGATGAGGACATTGCCCATGTCAAATACAATGTTTTTAACCACTTATGGATTCTCCTTGTCCGTTTTCCCCGTGAGTCTTTGGAAGAATTTCCGGCGGCGGTTTCGAATGGCGAGGCGCTCCGAGAGGTCGCGGGAGCCCACGCCGTAGACCAGATACAGGATCAGGCCCGAGACGATCATGATGAACACCGTCGAAGCACAGCGGCGGCCCGAGGCGTTGACGTTGTAGCCGTAGAGTCCCTCCTCGGCGCACATGGCCTGGATGACCATGGCATAGCTGGTTCCGTAGGAGCTTGCGAAGGTGGCGGACATGTCGTACTCGGTAAAGAGGGCGTTGAAGTTCAGGGCAAAGACGGCCAGCACGCTCGGCAGGATAATGGGCAGCTTCACCTGCAGGAAGGTGCGGATCGGACTTGCGCCGAGGTTCTTCGCCGCATCCTCCAGCTCCTCGTCGATGGAGTAGAAGCTGGCCTTGATCATGCGCAGGGAGAAGGGCAGCTTCGTCACCGTATAGGCCATCACGATCAGCAGGCGCACGTTTTCGGCGTAGTAGAGGTTGCGGTTGCCCACGTACCAGACGGTGTTGGAGTTGAAGTAAGTGCGGTAGGAATAGCAGATCAGGATCGTCGGCAGCAGCCAGGGGAAGAGCAGGGCATACTCCAGGATGACGCCGGACTTTTTGTGCTTCTTGTTGAAGATGTAGTTGCAGGCCACCACCACGATCACACAGGCCAGGGCCGCGGCGAGGGCCGAGAGCAGGAAGCTCAGCTTGATGCCGCCGAGGGTGGCCTCGTTGGAGAACACGCCCGAGATAGAGCCCTCGCGGGTCTTGTACTTGCCGCGGCTGGTGAGGTACTCATAGTCCTGCTTGCCGAAGAAGTTGATGAGCGTCCAGTGACGCAGATCCAGCTTTTTGAGGCGGATGGCGCTGTAGGTCTGGAAAGCGAAGATGACGATCATCACCACCGGCGTCATGTAGATGATGAAGAGCACATAGGCGTAGAGGTGGGCGATGACATTGGCAATGGGGTTATGGATCTTCTGCTTCTGGAGCTTGGCCTTGGTCTTGGAGACCGAGAGATAATGGCCGCGCCGCTCATAGGCGGAGAGCACCGTCAGCAGGATGATGGTGAACATGGCGAGGATGATGGACAGCAGGGCTGCGCGGGCCTGGGGGAAGGCCTCGTCCGCGGTGGAGGAGCCTGCCAGACGCACGATCTCGGGGTTGATGGAGTCATAGCCCAGCAGGGTCGGGGCGGACATGGCGCAAAGGCCCGTGATGAAGGTCATGACCGTGAGGGAGAAGAGCGTGGGGATCAGCGTCGGCAGCACGACCTTCCACAGCACCTTGAAGGGGTTTGCGCCCATGTTGCGCGCGGCCTCCACGGTGTTGTAGTCGATGCCGCGGATGGCGTTTCTGAGAAAGAGCATGTGGTTGGAGGTGCAGGCGAAGGTCATCGTGAACAGCACCGCGTTGTAGCCCGAGAACCAGTTGGGGTTCATGTTCGGGAAGGCGTTTTTCATCGCGGTGGTGAGGATGCCGTCGCTGGCATAGAGGAACATGTAGCCCGTGACCAGCGCGACGCCGGAATAGATCATCGTGGTCATGTAGCCCATGCGGAGGATGTTTGCGCCCTTGATGTCAAAATACTCGGTCAGCAGGACGATGGAGATGCCCACCACGTTCACGGTGATGACCAGCATGACCGCAAGGCGCAGGGAGTTCCAGACAAATTTGCCCATGGTGCCCGCGAGGAAAAAGCGGATGACGGCAAAAGCGTCGCGCTCCCCGGCTGGGTTTTTGGTGTTGAAGATGCTGGTCAGGGTATTGAGACAGGGGAGCAGCATGAAGCCGAAGAAGAGATAGGCAAAGAAGCACACGCCGACGAGCCGGATGATCAGCTCCGGCCGGAGCTTCTTATCCAGCGTGGCATTCATTGTTTGCCCTCCTTCCCGTCGGCGCCGTAGGCCATGATGTCGCGCGGGTCGATGACGACTCTCACCTTCTGGCCCTCCTCATAGATGCGCACGCCGTCGTTCTTCTCAATGACCTTGAGAGTCTGGCCGGCGACGCTGATGTAATACTTGATGTACAGACCGTAGTATTCGCGGCTTGCCACCACGCCGTCCAGGGCGAGCTGGCCCGGGCGCGGCTCCACGTTGACGTGCAGGCGCTCGAGACGGATGTAGTTGTGCTTTTCAGGGTCCACGGCGGCGCCGCCTTTCACAAGAGCGTCCACGATGCCGCTCTCGAGACGGTTGATGTCGCCGATGAAGTTGCAGACAAACTCGGTCTTCGAGAAGTTGTAGACCTCGTTCGGGGTGCCGATCTGCTCAATATAGCCCTTGTTGAAAACCGCGATGCGGTCGGAGAGAGTCAGGGCCTCCTCCTGGTCGTGGGTGACGTAGATGGTGGTGATGCCAAAGTCCTTCTGCATTTTCTTGAGCTCGTTTCTAAGCTGCACGCGCAGCTTTGCGTCGAGGTTTGAAAGCGGCTCGTCCATGCAGATGATGGCGGGGCCGGTAACCAGGGCGCGGGCGATGGCGACACGCTGCTGCTGGCCGCCGGAGAGCTGGCTCACCGCTTTTTTGAGCTGCTCGTCCGAGAGATCGACCTTGCGGGCGATCTCGCGCACGCGCCTGTCGCGCTCGCCCTTCGGGATCTTCTTGATCTTGAGGCCGAAGGCGATGTTGTCGTAGACAGTCATCGTCGGGAACAGGGCGTAGCTCTGAAAGACGATGCCGATGTTTCTGTCCTCGATGGGGACGTGGGTGATGTCCCGGTCCTTGACCACGACCGTGCCGGACACGGGCTCGATGAAGCCGGTGATGGTGCGCAGCGTTGTGGTCTTGCCGCAGCCGGACGGCCCCAGGAAGGTGAAAAACTCCCCCTCCTTCACATGGACGTTGATGTTGTGCAGGGCCTCAAAATCTCCGAATTTCACAACGATATCGTTTAGCTTGATCATAGGCGTTCTCCCCTCTTGAAGCAATTGAGGCAACACCGCACAATCCGCCTTCGGCATCTCCTGGAAAATTTGTGCCCTGATTTCGTCACTTTTTCTTGAGGTACACAAAGTACATCTGCGAAAAAGGCCGAATTATGCGGTATTGCCTTGAAGAAAAGAAGGCGAGCTGGGGCAAGCCCAACTCGCCTTTGAAGTGGCATGGATTACTCGGCCTTCTGGGTCAGGGTAGCCCAGTCGAGGCTGGCCCAATCGGGCTCTGCGGGGGCGTCGGCGGCGTCCTTCCAGTAGAAGCCCAGGTTGGTCATGATGTTGGTCCAGGCGGCGCTGTTGGCAGCCACATAGGCAGCGTAGGTCATGTCGGTGCCGGGCACGGTGGTCAGCGCGAAGTTCGGGATCTGGTAGATCGCGGGGATATCGTCACCATAGACGATCCTGGCGGCCTCGGTGTTGCAGGGGAAGGAGTCGAACTCCTCTGCCCACGCGGCCTGCACCTCGGCGGAGCCGAACCAGTTGACGAAGGCCTTGACGGCCTCGGTCTGCTCGTCGGTGCGGCCGGCCTTGTCGAGAATGCCGATGTACTCAGCAATGTAGTAGGTGCCGTCCTTGATGTCGACCAGGGCCCAGTTCTCAGGCTCGAGCGCGCCCTTCAGGGGGTTCTGGGAACCCTCGGCCGCGGCGTCGATCTTGCCGTACAGGGCAGAGGAGTAGAACTCGGACACGGCTACGTCGCCCTTGTTCAGCGGGTCAAAGCCGTACTTGTAGTCATCGCCGCCGAACTTGCCGTCCGCGCAGAATTTCCACAGGGCCTTCCAGCCGTCGATGCTGATGCCGCCGGCAGGGGAAGTGGGATCGGTGAAGGCGTAAAGCATGGCGGAGTTGATGTTGGCATTGGTGGTGCCGCCGATCTTGTTCTGGCGGTACCAGGGATAACCGCAGTTGATGACGTCGGCCCAGTGGTCGAAGTGCAGCTCCTCACCCTTGGTGCCGAGCTCATCGTTGCGGTAGAGCATCAGGACGTTCTGGATGACGATGCCGTAGGCCTGGTTGTCATACTTGTATTCGCCGACCTCACCGGCCCAGTCGGGGGTGAAGGGGACGAGCTTGAGGTTCTCATACTGGCCGTCCACGATCTGGCCCCAGCGGGTCTCGTTCAGACCGAAGATCAGGTCGCCGTCCTTCTTCTCATTGGCGGCCTGCACGGCGGCGGTATCGCCGGAGATGACCTCGTTGGTGTCAAGGCTGATGGAGAAGCCGGCCTTCTTGGCTTCCTCGACAAGCCAGGTCACGCGCTCGGTGGAGTTGGAGTTGGAGTAGATGCGGATGGTGTAATCGGAATAGTCCGGACCCGCGGCGAAGGCGGCGGGAACCAGGGACAGCACCATCACGAGTGCCAGCAAAACTGCAAGCGTTTTCTTCATGGGGGTATCCTCCTTATCAAAATTCGGCGGCATGGCCGCTCCGTTTCAAAAGCAGTCTGTGAAGAGCAAAATGCTTTTGATTTTTGCAGGGAAATTATACCGCCCTTTGGGATAGATGTCAATAATCAACCAAAATCTTCTGAGCAGAAGCGGGAGCTTTTGTGTAGAAACCACAGGAAGAGAACGCATCAGACGTTCTTCCACAGCCTCACCACGCCGCGGTCGTTGAGGCGGATGAGCGCGTAGATCCCGAGTGGGAAAAGCAGCATCCCGCCGACGCCCGCCACGCGCCAGCCCACGTATACGCTTAACAGCGACGCCAGCGGATCAAGCCCGATCTGATCGCCCAGAAGCTTTGCCTGCGCGGCGCTGCGCACAAGCTCCGTGACGCCCCAGCAGAGGATAAGCCCCAGGCCGCGCCGGGTCTGGCCCAGCAGCAGGCAGGCCAGCGCCCAGGGCAGCAGCACCACCCCGGTGCCGAAGACCGGCAGCGCGTCGATGACCGCCGTCACCGCCGCAAGGACTGCCGCCCCCTGCACACGCAGCAGCAGAAAGGCCGCGAGCAGCTCCACAAAGCAGATGCCTGTCAGGATAAGCTGCGCGCGCACAAGCCCGCCGAAGCCGCTTTTGAGATCCTCGCCCAGACCCTCCAGCCGCTGCCGCAGCCAGTCCGGGAGCTGGGCCAGCAGGAAGGCGTTCACCGTCGGAAAGGCGGCGGAGATGAAGTAGGTGCCGAGTGCCGCGGTGACAAGGAAGAGCAGCGTGTCGGGGCTTGCCTGGGCCATGCGGGACAGCAGAGTGACAAGCCCCCTGGACAGCTGCGCGGGCAGGGCGGAGGCGGCGGCTGCAAGGCTCGAGAGCGCCCCCTCCAGCAGCGCCGCCGTGGGCGCCGGGGCCGAGCGGATGTGCTGCTCCACGAGCGCGCGCAGATCGCCGAGTCGAAGGCTCAGGGCTTCCATCAGCGCGGGCAGGGCCCTGGAAAGCTCCGTCGCCGCCGTGACGCCGCGGCCGATCAGCATCCCGAGTCCCCAGAGCAAAAGCCCCAGCGCCGTCAGTGTGCAGAGCCCTGCCGCCGCGCCGCGCCTCCAGCGGCGGCGCACCAGGAACGCCACCGCCGGCTCCAGCAGGGCGGCAAGCACCCACGCCGTCAGGATCGGCGCCGTCCACGGCAGCAGGCAGCGCCCTGCGAGATACAGCGCCCCGGCCCCCAGCAGCAGCACAAAGCCGATGGCCGCCGCCCGCGCAAGCTTTTCCGACACGGCAAGACCCCCCTCCAAATGATAAGGAGAGTATGTCCGGATGCGGGGCGGGATAAACGCCAAAAGCTCCCTGGACCGTATGATCCGGGGAGCTTTTGAAAGGCTTGTATTACAGCTGCTTCTGGGCGTTGATCTTGACGCCGGGGCCCATGGTGGAGGCGGTGACGCAGGAGCGGATGTACTGGCCCTTCGCGGCAGCGGGCTTGGCCTTGATGACGGCCGCAACCAGTGCAACGTAGTTCTCGTACAGCTTCTCAGCGCCGAAGCTGACCTTGCCGATGGGGCAGTGGATGATGTTGGTCTTGTCCAGACGATACTCGACCTTACCGGCTTTGGCTTCGGTGACAGCCTGGGCCACGTTCGGAGTGACGGTGCCGGCCTTGGGAGAAGGCATCAGGCCCTTCGGGCCGAGGATCTTACCGAGACGGCCGACAGTGCCCATCATCTTGGGGTTGGCGATAACGGTGTCGAACTCGAACCAGTTCTCCTTCTGGATCTTTTCCACGTAGTCCATGCCGCCGGCATAGTCGGCGCCGGCTGCCAGAGCCTCGTCAACCTGCTCGGGCGGGCAGAAGACCAGTACGCGCACGGTCTTGCCGGTGCCGTTGGGCAGGACGATGGCGCCGCGGACCTGCTGGTCGGCGTGACGGCCGTCAACACCGAGCTTGAGGTGCAGCTCG
>CACWLG010000014.1 GCA_902761635.1 Oscillospiraceae bacterium
CTTGAGGTACACAAAGTACATCTGCGAAAAAGTGCCTTTATCAGAACCCAAATTTTCTCAGGATCTGCTCTTGCCGAATTATGCGGTATTGCCCTAAAAGGACGCAAAAACCAGTTGACCGGGGGAAGGGAAAATGATATGATAACATGTATCAAATCGCGTTAGTTTATGGGAGGACAGCATGAAAAACCGTGTTGGAAGAGCTATCATCGGCATCCTCGCCCTGGTTCTGTTCGGCTTTTATACCTACCGGCAGGAGCAGATCCATTGGCACAGCGCCGATGTGGAATCCTGGGGCCCGGCGACCGGCCTGCATCCTGAGGGCTTTGAAGCCGGCGTCGACATGAACGCCGAACAGCAGCAGGCCCCTGTCCAGATGAACTTCACAACGCCGGAGCCCGCAATGCCCGCCGTGCCGGAGGCACCCGCCGAGCTGACGGAGCCGACGCCGGAGCCGCTGCGCTTTGACCTGAGCGACTGGAAGTACATGCTGGTCAACGGCGACCACTCCATCGACCAGTATGAGCCGGAGAACCTGGTCTATCTCAACATGACCGCCGACGAGACGGATCTCCAGACCTCCTATAATCCCAACCGCATTGCCGTGGACGCGCGCATTGCCGAGCCGCTGCTGGATATGGCGCTGGGATGCAAGGCGGCGGGCCTGCCGGTTTTCCTGTCTTCCGGCTACCGCAGCTATTCCGAGCAGGCGGCGAACTTCACCCGCATCTGCCAGAATAACGGCATCACGGACGGCAAGGATGCAAACGGCCACTACATCACCATGCCCGCCGGATGCAGCGAGCACCAGACGGGACTGTGCTGCGACATCACCGACCGTTACCGCGAAATCAAGAACGACGAGATCTTCCAGACCGATACCTTCCGCTGGCTGCAGAATCACTGCGCCGACTACGGCTTTATCCTGCGCTTCCCAACCGGGAAGGAGGATATCACCGGCGTCATGAACGAGGGCTGGCATTTCCGCTACGTAGGCCTGGACGCCGCGCGCTATATCATGGATAACGACCTCACCCTTGAGGAATTCTGGCAGCAGTTTGGAGACGGCATAAACGTATGATCAAAACAAAAATCGGAATCCTGCTGGCAGCATCCTGCCTGGTGCTGACGGCAGGATGCGCAAAACGGGAGAAGAGCGCCATTGTGCCGCCGCTCCCGACTCCGTCGGAAGCGGTCGAGACAGCGGCTCCCACGCCGACGCCCGTTCCCACGCCGACGCCGATCCCGAAGAACGAGCTGCCGCCCCTCCCGGATGTGGACATCAACAGCTGGGAGTTCCTGTACGCCGGTCCCCATTGCGGCGTCGGGCGCTATCACCCTCATGTGGGCAATTTTGAGGGCCAGTACCTGGATGAACGCTGCATCGACGCCGCAAACGAGTTCATGGCCGCGGCACGCAACAGCGGCTTTGAGGTTTACGCCTGCACCGCTTACCGCAACTGGGAGTACACCACCTTCTGGTACGAGCAGGAAATGTTCAAGTACGGCGAGTTTGACTACGAGTACAATCACTTCCTGCCCGGCGCCTCCTATGAGGCGGCAAAGCACGGTTTTGCCGCCGGCTGCAGTGAGCATTCCACCGGCCTCGCCTTCGACATCACGGACGAGTCGGTCTATTGGGCGGACATGAACTACAGCAACGTCCACGACGAGACCGTGGCCGGTACCCCCGTCTGCAAGTGGATGGACGAGCACTGTGCCGAGTACGGCTTCATCGTCCGCTACCCGGCGGACAAGGCGGAGATCTACGGCATGGCCTGCTACCCCGGCCACTACCGCTATGTGGGTAAGGAAGCTGCGAAGTACATCATGGACAATCACCTCTGTCTGGAGGAATTCCTGGCCCTCTACGGCAAGACCTTCCGCGGCGTTAACTACGTCAACGAATACACTGTGAGAGCACAGTAATAGGCGAAAAAAAGGGCGCGCTGTATTGTTGCAGCGCGCCTTTTTTGTCTTCAATATTTCCGGCTCAGGACCAGATAGGAGATATAGTACGCGGCGAGCAGCAGGCACACGGAATAGCTCAGCACCAGCTGCACGGTCTCCTGTCCCTTGACTGCGGCGACTATTGCGGCGATGCCCTCTGCGATCACCGTAATGTAGCCTGCCCAGGACCAGCTTTTCATGCGCAGGAAGCGGTTGCGCTCGTCGCTGACCTCGGTGTCTATCTTTTCGCGGTACGCAGGGTCCCGGCGGTACCGGAGATTGCGCGCGATTTGCAGCAGCCCCACGGCAATGAGGCCGCCGCCCATTCCGGCATAACGGGTGGAATCAAGCTTCCCCGTCACGGAGAGGATCAGCAGCGCCGCGCCGAGGACCACCCAAAACACACTTAAAAACAGCCGTTTGTTGTCATACATGGCTCATTCCTCCTCAAAAATGAAAACATCTTCGATCGTCATGCCAAAGAATTTCGCGATCTTCCAGGCCAGCAGGATGGAGGGGTTATAGCGTCCGTTTTCCAGAGAGCTGATCGTCTGCCGGGAGACGCCCATCTGCCTGGCAAGCTCCTCCTGCCGGATGCCCCTTGCGCTGCGGATTTCCTCTATCCGGTTCTTCAACGGATCACCTCCCATGATTGTAAAGCTTGCTTTACAATCAGAGCATAGCACAGGCAGAACGGGATGTCAAGTGCCCTTTACATTTTGCGTTAGCCCGGCCCCTGCATCGAAGGAAGCGGAGGATCGGCATCAGCACAATTTTCGCTAAACACGTAATTGTGCCGAATTTTAGTGTTGAACAGGAAAGATAAATATGATATAGTTAGCAATGATTCTTTTGACATCAGAATGGTATATCATGACACTGAATTAATAGATTGTCCCAGATCCCGGCGAAACGGGGGCGGCGGCTTTCGCCCCGGCATAACGGATCTGGAAAGTGAGTTTTCACGTAAAGAGGTCTTATGGATACGAAGGAAAACAAGTTCTTTAAGCTGAAGCATTGGAAGGTCATGGCGCTTTGCCTGATGATCTGCGATGCGTTTTCCGTATGCCTGGCGTACTTTCTGGCACTTTGGCTGCGCTTTGACGGGGAGTATTCGCAGATTCCGGCGCGCTATATCACACCTTTTTCCAAGTTCATCCTGCCCTATGCCGTCGGCGCGATCCTGGTTTTCTGGATTTTTCACATGTACCGCGGCATGTGGCGCTACGCCAGCTATACGGAGCTGATCCGCACCTTCTGCGGCTCGGCCACGGCATCACTGCTGCATACGGTTCTCATCACGCTGCTGTTCCGAAAAATGCCGATGTCCTATTATATCTGGGGCGCCGGGGCGCAGTTCGTGTTTCTGCTCATGCCGCGCTTTGCCTATCGCCTGCTGCTGTTTTACAAGGTCAACGCCTTTAAAAACAACCAGAAGAGCGGCCGCGTCATGATCATTGGGGCCGGTTCAACCGGACAGATGCTTCTGCGCGATATTTCCCTCTCAAGAGACATGAACGATAAAGTGGTCTGCTTTATCGACGATAATCCCAATAAATGGAATCGTTTTATCGAAAGCGTTCCCATCGTCGGCGGACGGGAGGATATTCTTGTTGCCGCTGAGAAATACAAGGTCAACAAGATCTACTATGCCATTACCTCCGCAAGCGCTGAGGACAAGAAGGAAATCCTCGGCATCTGCAGCGAGGCCGGCTGCGAGCTCAAGCAGATCCCGAGTATGGCCCAGGTCGCCATGGGCAGGGTGTCAGTCAGCGCCATGAAGGATGTAGCCATTGAAGACCTGCTGGGGCGTGAGCCGATCAGGGCGGATCTCACCGAGGTCTTCAACTATATCCACGGAAAGGTCGTCATGGTCACGGGCGGCGGCGGCAGCATCGGCTCGGAGCTCTGCCGGCAGATCGCGGCCCATGAACCCAGACAGCTCATCATTTTCGATATCTATGAAAACAACGCCTATGCCATCCAGCTGGAGCTGAAAAAGAAGTATCCCGATCTGAAGCTGGAGACACTGATCGGCTCCGTGCGCGACAGCCGACGCCTGATGGACGTTTTCGCCGAATACCACCCGCAGATCGTCTATCACGCGGCAGCCCACAAGCATGTGCCGCTGATGGAGGACAGCCCCTGCGAGGCCATCAAGAATAACGCCATCGGTACATACAAAACCGCCTATGCCGCCATGCTCAACGGCTGCGAACGCTTTGTGCTCATCTCCACGGACAAGGCCGTTAACCCCACCAATATCATGGGAGCCTCCAAGCGCCTTTGCGAAATGATCATCCAGAGCTTTGACGCGAAGATCAAGGCAGGCCAGGCAGCGCAGATCCCGCAGCTTTTCACCCATGTTGAGGATGAAGACGTGGACCCGGACAAAACCGGCGAGATCTTTAAGAATATCAGGACGGAGTTTGTGGCGGTCCGCTTCGGCAATGTGCTGGGCTCCAACGGCTCTGTAATTCCGATTTTTAAACGCCAGATCGAAGAGGGCGGCCCGGTCACGGTGACGCACCCTGATATCATCCGCTATTTCATGACCGTCTCCGAGGCGGTGAGCCTCGTGATGCTGGCAGGCACCTATGCCAAGGGCGGCGAGATCTTTGTGCTTGACATGGGAAGCCCCGTGAAGATCGACACCCTGGCCCGCAACCTCATCAAGCTCTCGGGCTATAAGCCGGATGTGGATATCAAGATCGTCTACTCCGGTCTTCGCCCCGGCGAGAAGCTGTATGAGGAAAAGCTGATGGCTGAGGAAGGGCTGCGCAGGACGGACAACGACCTGATCCATGTGGGCTGCCCGATCCCCTTCGACACCGATCATTTCCTTGGGGAGATGAGTGCGCTGATGACAGCGGCATACCGCAACGACCGGGAGATCCGGAGGCGCGTGGCCGATCTGGTGCAGACCTATCATGTGACCAATCCCGAGGTCACGATCGTCAAGGACGCAAGGTATGTCGCGCTGACGTGACAGCTCCCGGCAGAGAAAAGGAAACACGTTTCAGACATTCCGATGTTCTTTCCGCCTGTGTGAGGCGAAGGAGCTTTCGGGCATGGAGGTGAGCACAATGAAAAAGGAAGCAGAAAACGCAGGAAAGCTCCGCAGGTGGGCGCTCAAGCTGCTGCTGGTGCTGTTTGATATTTTTGCGGTCAACTTTTCGTATTATATGGCTCTGGTCCTGCGCTTCTACGTAAACCATGAGTTTCATCTGGCCGGGACGCTCTTTATGCCCCTGTTTCTGAGGTTTGCCCCTTACTATACAGTCTGCTGCATCATCGTCTTCTGGCTCTTCAAGCTCTATAACGGCATGTGGAGATATGCCGGCTTCAACGATATAAACCGCGTCATATGGGCCAATGCCGTCACCTGCGCCATTCAGGTTTTCGGTACGCTGCTCTTTATCCGCCGCATGCCCACGACCTATTATGTGCTTGGCGCGGCGATCCAGTTTGTCCTGATTTTTGCAAGCCGCTTCTCCTACCGGCTTTTTTCGATCGAGTTTTCCAAATTTGCACAGGGGAAAAACGCTGCGGTCAAGGTTATGATCATCGGCGCGGGCGAGACGGCGCGGATGCTTCTGCGGCAGCTCGAGAGCGACGCACACAATGTGCAGCAGCCGGTCTGCGTCCTGGATTGCAGAAATCTGGAGAGCGGCAGACTCTTTAACGGTCTGCCCGTTGTCGGCGGACTGGACCGTCTGGAGGAGGCCAGCGCCAAATATGGCGTCAAAAGCGTGATCCTGGCGGACGCCGTCATGCCGCAGGAAACGAGGGAGCAGATCCTCGAACGCTGCGGGCGTCTGGGCCTTGCAGTACAGGACTTTTCGCTGTATTCCTCCGGCGGCAGTCCTCTGCGCAGTATGCTCTCCTATGTGAACGGACCGCTGTCGATCAGGGTGGACGGAAATTCCCGGGACTACGAAAACGGAGAGAAGGCGCTTGCCGATCTGCCCGGGAGATACGGTGTTCGCGCCATCAGCGCGGCAGCCGACAGAGTGCTGATCGAGATCGAGCGGGACAGCGCCGTCCAGAGCAATGCCGATGAGGCGTGGGCGCGTGATTATAAAAAGACGACAGGGGAAGACGTCAGCTTCTTCTGAGCGGCGGTTCAGAGTGGGATAGGAGAATGAACATGACGGATTTCAAGTCAGATCCACGCTTTGCCGGGATCGAAGCGTTTGAGAAAAAGGTTTGGCTTTCCAGCCCCACGATGCATGGGGATGAGCAGCACTGGGTAGATGATGCGATCCGGACAAACTGGGTTTCGACCGTCGGCGCAAACATCAATGAGGTCGAAAAGCAGATCGCGGACTATGTAGGCTGTAAATATGCCGTGGCGCTTTCTGCAGGCACGGCGGCGCTGCACCTGGCCACAAAGCTCGCGGGAGAGCGCCTGTACGGGCAGGCGCGGCCGAATGAGGGGACGCTCCAGGGGCACCGGGTCTTTTGCAGCGACACAACCTTTGACGCCTCCATCAACCCCGTTGCCTATGAGGACGGCGAGGCTGTCTTTATTGATACTGAATATGACACCTGGAACATGTGCCCGGAGGCACTGGAGAAGGCCTTCTCGTTTTACCCGGACACGAAGCTGATCGTGGTCGCCCACCTGTACGGTACTCCCGGCAAGATCGAAGAGATCCGGCGCATCGCAGACCGCCACGGCGCTCTGATCGTGGAGGACGCGGCGGAATCGCTGGGCGCGCGCTATCTCCTGAACGGCAAATGGGTCGAGACCGGTACGCTCGGCGATTTCAACTGCATCAGCTTCAACGGCAACAAAATCATCACCGGCTCCGCCGGCGGCATGTTCCTGACCGACAACCTGGAGGACGCCAACAAGGTGCGCAAATGGAGCACCCAGAGCCGTGAGGCGGCCCCCTGGTACCAGCATGAGGAGATCGGCTACAACTACCGCATGTCGAACATCATCGCAGGCATCGTGCGCGGACAGATGCCGTATCTGGCGGAACATATCGACCAGAAGCGGGCGATCTGGGAGCGCTACGAGAAGGGTCTTGCGGATCTGCCGGTCAAAATGAACCCCTGGGATCGGGAAAAGAGCGTTCCGAACTTCTGGCTGAGCTGCCTGATCATCGACAAGGATGCCATGGCCCCGCATGTGCGGGGCGAGCAGGACGAGCTGTGGACCCATGAACCCGGCAAGAGCAGCCCGGGCGAGATCCTGGCGGCGATCGCCGCCTTCAATGCGGAGGGGCGCCCGGTCTGGAAACCGATGCACATGCAGCCGATCTACCGCACCCATGCCTTCATCACGGCCGAGGGCAACGGGCGCGCCCGCAGCAACGCTTACATAGCCGGCACCGGCATCGACGTCGGAGCGGACATTTTCCGGCGCGGCCTGTGTCTTCCGAGTGATAATAAAATGACACCCGCGCAGCAGGACCGGATCATTGAGATCATACACAGGTGCTTCAAATAAGAGGAGGTAGCGTATGGACCTTAAAAGAGTTTGGTATTCTTTTCGCCTGTGGACATTTGTTTCTGCCGAGAAGCGCGCGGATTATCTGCGGAAGAACCATGTGTATGCCGAAATCGGGGAAGGGTGTTCGTTTCAGAGCAGAAAGGTTCCGCTTTACCCAAACCTGATCCGGATTGGGAACCATGTGAGAATGGCTGGGAATGTCTCCTTCCTGACCCACGATATGACACACAATGTCCTGAACAAATATAAGAACGGTAATCTGCGGGAGAATGTCGGATGCATCCGTATCGGAGACAATGTCTTCGTGAGTTCAGGGGTCATTATTCATCAGGGCGTGAGCATTGGAGACAATGTGATTATTGGAGCCGGGAGCGTGGTCGAAAGTGACATACCGTCCAATTCTGTTGTGAGCGGTTCGCCGGCTTGTGTTAAATGTTCATTGGATGTTTTATACGCCATTCGCAAAATGCATCCCTCTTATCCGGAAGGGATGAAGCTCAGAAACGGCGATTTTGCGACAGAGGAAGCAGCAGAATACTTATGGACTGAATTTGACAAGAAGCACCGTCCGAAAACGACGGAACCGTCAAATAAGTAAACGCGCGGAACTAACTTATAGATCAGGGAAGTGTTAAGCCATGCAGAGGAATGTCGCAGAATACATCGAGAATACAGCAAGGCATTATGGCAATAAAACAGCGATCACGGACGGCAGCAGGCATATATCCTTTGCCGAGCTTCTGCATGCTTCAAGGGCGGCTGCATCCGCACTTTGCACACGGGTTAAGCCGAAGGAGCCAATCATGATCTGCATGAGCAAGTCCGTCGAGTTTATTGAGGCAATGCTCGCCTGCGCGCAAATCGGAGCTGTCTATGTTCCGTTGGATATCGCTACGCCTGCCTTGCGTTTACAATACATTCAGGAAACGCTTTCTGCACGCTTTGTGCTATGTAAAAAAGGGGAAGTCATCCCTGAAAACAGCGGCGAGATGGAAAGGGAGATTCTGTATATTGACGATCTGCTGGAGCATGAGATTGATGACGAGGCTCTGAATCAGCTGCGAGGGCGGATATTGGTGACAGATCCGCTTTATACTATTTTTACATCTGGCTCGACAGGAAAACCGAAAGGAATAATTACAACGCATCTGGCATTGATAAGCTTTATCGACGCCATAGCAGAAGAGTTTTCCTTTTCCTCGGAAGATTCGCTTGCCAACCAGGTGCCTTTTTATTTTGATGCCTCGACAAAGGACATCTATCTGATGTGCAAATGCGGCTGCACGATGCATATTATTCCGCAGAAACTGTTTGTACTCCCCAAGGATCTCATGTCTTTTCTGAATGAAAAAAAGATCACGCGGATCATCTGGGCACCGTCGCTGCTGTGCATGGCGGCAAATCTCCACGCATTTGAAAAGGTCCGCCCCCAATATCTTCGGACGGTATTCTTTGTGGGCGAGCAGATGCCGACAAAGCAGATGAACATGTGGAGACGATGCCTTCCTGACGTGCAGTATGTAAATCTGTACGGATCGAGCGAGGTCACAGGCAGCAGTGCGTATTATATCATAGAGCGGGAAATGGACGATACGGAAACGATTCCGATCGGTTCGGCGTTTCATCATATGGAATTGTTCCTGCTGGACGAAAAGGATCGGCTGATTGACAAAGAAAACACTGTCGGTGAGATCTGCGTCAGGGGCCTGTCGTTGACGCTGGGATACCTGAATGACGCTGAGAAAACGGATCGGGTCTTTGTTCAGAATCCATTGATCCCACACTACCGCGATCTGATCTATCGGAGCGGAGATTTGGGAAGGTATAACGAATTTCATGAGCTCGTGTATATCTGCAGGAAGGACTACCAGATCAAGCGGATGGGACAGAGAATCGAGCTGGGAGAGATCGAAGCGGCCGTCGGTGCGGTTGACGGCATTGAACGGACCTGCTGCCTTTTCAATGAGAAAACACAGGCGTTGCTGGCCTTGTATACCGGGGATGTCGCCCCGGATCATATTAAGAAAGAGATAGAGAAAATCCTGCCCCAATATATGCTTCCGACCAGGTATGTCAAGCTGGAAGACTTTCCGTTGAATGCCAACGGGAAAATAGACCGGGTCGCCCTGAAGCGTCAGTTTTGCTAGGAGAATGGAAAGAATGAGACAAAAGGTTTTGGAAATCCTGAAAGCTGCTTGCCCGAACGTTGATTTCGAGGGGAATGCTTTGCTGATTGAAGATGGCGTATTAAATTCATTGGCCGTTATTACGATTATCGGGGAATTGAATGAAAAATTTAACATTGAGATTGATGCCGATGATATTACGGTGGAGAATTTCAATTCCCTGGACGGATTGACACGCCTGGTAGAGGAGAAGCAAAAATAAGCGGAGGAGGAAGGATGGATAAAAGAATTGACGGGTTTACGCTGATATCAGCGCGAGACGGGATGAAGCTCTATTCTTATAAGCCGACGATCTTTCATCCGCTGTTCAAAGAATTTGCGCCGATGTTGGAAAACAGGAGACTCAGATTTTTCCGAAATTATTTCCGCCCGGGCAAGTACAGTGTCTACTATTTGGAGGAAAACGAAGAACTTGTCGGCATGTGCGTGGTTACACCGGGGGGAAAGGGACTTAAACTGAAATCCACCAAAGATGACATCATTTTAGGGCCGTATTATATCAGGCCCGAACATCGGGGAAAGGGATACTGCAAGACGCTGCTCCAATGGGTTTTGGATATATATCCAGGGTATAATTATGTTTACGCGATCATTTCAAATAGTAACATAGCAAGCCAAAGAGGGGCGAGGGCAGCAGGGTTGAAGCCATATAGATATGTGCGACTTCGCAGCCCGCTGAGAATGCATGAAAGTTGTGAAGAGAGCGCCTCGACACATACCATTTTCAGAAGTGCTTAATTCGGCTGTTATTGCCTTGGACCGGCTCAAGCATAGCGGTGGTTTGAGTGGATCGTCAGACTGGCAGAAGAACTGTCGGCGACGCTATGGCGCAGAAAATCCATGATGTAACAGTCAATTCTAATTCCAAATAGGACCTTGATGCGGTCATACTCGTGGGCGATGCTTTCCGGCTTGCGTGGAAGGACGAAGTGCTGCGTACGATCGGCACCGGGCTATCCGGATATTTTGACGGATCAGGACAATATCCACATACAGGCGGGGCTGCCGGCGCTTCTGGCATTCTATACCACGGCGCCGCCATCCTTCACCTTTATGCGCTCGATGTTGCGCGCGTAGAGTTACTATGCCTGGATCACGACGGATGAAGATCAGAGCGAGCAACAATGAAGGCACGACCTTCACACACGGTTACCCGGAAAGCGTAAACGCAAAAAATGTTGCACTTGCAAAATACTGCGGCAGAGAGTGCCTTGAGTTTTACCGATGAGATCAAAAGATAGCAGTATCGGATGGATAACAGCATGAGAGATTTGATTATTATAGGAATAGGCGGTTGCGGACGCGAAGCTGCATGGATCGCCGAAAAAATCAATAAAAACTCCCCGACCTGGAATGTTCTGGGCTTTGTTGACGATGATCCCGCAGCGCAGAATATGGTCATCAACGGCTATCCCGTGCTTGGAACCCTGGAAAGTATCACGAGCTACCCGGACGCTTGGTATATCTGTGCCATAGGCGCGTCCAGGACCAAGGAAAAAGTCGTGAGGCGGATGAAGACCATGCTTCCCGGGGTTCATTTCGCCACGATCATTGATCCCAGCGTGGAGATATCCGAGTATGTGAGCATTGGGGAAGGAACCATTGTCAGTGCCCATGCCGTCATTACCGTGAATATCACGATCGGCAGCCATGTCCTTGTCGAGCCTGACTGCACGATCGGACATGATGCGGTCATTCATGATTTTGTAACCCTGTATCCGAGTGTCAATGTCTCCGGCTCGACGGAGATCGGGTACTGCACGGAACTCGGAGTCGGCATGCAGATCATTCAGGGAAAGCGCATAGGAGACTACTGCATTATCGGCGCCGGCGCAGTTGTGATCCGGGATATCCCGTCCAAGTGCACCGCAGTGGGAAGCCCGGCAAAGCCGATCAAGTTTTTTGACTGATGGAGAAAAGACATGAAGGTGCTGGTTATTGCCCCGCATGCGGATGATGAAGTCCTCGGTGTTGGCGGAACGATTGCCAAAAGAGCGGGAGAAGGGCATGAGGTCATAGTCTGCGTTGTGACAAAAGGATGTGAACCGCTTTTCAGAGAAGAGTATGCGTCGGGCATCCAAACAGAATGCAGAAAGGCCGATGCTTTCCTCGGTGTGAAGGAAACGATCTTTCTCAATTTTCCTGCTGCCATGCTGGAGGAGGTGCCGAGGTACAAGCTTAACGAGGGCATTTGCTCCGTGATTCAGCGTGTCAAGCCCGATGAGGTTTATATCCCCCACAGGGGTGATATGCAGCTCGATCATAAGATGGTGACAGATGCCGCCATGGTGGCGCTGCGCCCGAAATACGCGCACAGGGTTTCCCGCGTTTACTGCTATGAGACCCTGTCGGAGACCGGCTGGGACGTCCCCAATACCGTGAACGATTTTATACCGACCGTGTATGAGGATGTGACGGATACCATAGACCGAAAGCTGGAGGCCATGGGCTGCTTTCAGTCTCAGATCGCTGACTTTCCGGCGGCGAGATCGCTGGAGGCTGTGGAGGCCCTTGCACGCTTTCGCGGGGCGACGGTCGGTGTTAAGGCTGCGGAAGCCTTTATGCTGGTTAGAGAAATCAAGTAAACGAGGCACAGAGTATGTTTTACAAAGCGGTAAAGCGGGGATTCGACCTGTGCAGTTCAGCTGCGGCTCTGGTCGCGCTGTCTCCTGTTTTTGCATTTGTCTCCATCGGAATCAAGCTTTCCAGCGAGGGACCGATCTTGTATAAAAGCGAAAGGATCGGCCTCGGCGGCAAGCCCTTTACCATGTTCAAGTTCCGTTCCATGCACGTCAAGCAGGAGGGCGCTGTTGAGAGTAAGTATATTGTCAACGAATCACGGATCTTCAAGTTCGGCAGCTTCCTCAGGAAAAGCAAGCTGGATGAGCTGCCGCAGTTACTTAACGTGTTCCGGGCCGACATGTCTGTGGTCGGACCGCGTCCGTATCCCCAGTATGTCGTGGACAGACTCTATAAAGGGGAGTATCGCTCCATCCTCTCCGTAAAGCCTGGCCTGGCCTGCCATGACAGTCTGTATGATTATACGCATGGCGAGCTGTTTGTGACAGATGAGATGGAATATGAGACGAAAATTGTCCCCATCAGAACAGAGCTTGCAAAAATGTACGAGGAAAAGCACGGCTTTGCCACGGATATCCATATCATCTTCAGGACGATTTCTCTGATTTGGCAAATCGTCATCTTACGGAAGACAAAATTTGATTACAATGGAATCGAGCATGAGGCAATAGAGCGTGTACACAGGCGCGCAGAGATGAAAAGTGGGTGCCGGTAAAATGGATTTCAAAAATTTAAGAGTTCTTGTGCTTGACGGCTCCGGCAAGCAGACGCTGGCCATGATACGCGGTCTGAAAGAAATCGGCTGCCATGTCACAGCGCTCTGCGCATCAAAGCTGGACGTATGCTATGTATCAAATCTTCCCGATGAGAAGCTGTTGATGCCGGATATGGCGATTGTTAATGATCATTATATTGAGACACTGCTGAAAATCGTATCATCCGGCAGCTATGATGTGCTGATGCCGATCGGAGAACTGACAACGAATCCCATCACTCAGCATGAGTCAGAATTCAAAAAGTACGTAAAGCTTGCCTGTGCGCCTCGGGAGACTTATATCAAAGCCTTCAACAAGCAAATCACCTTTGAAACCGCCATGGAAAACGGCATTCCCTGCCCCTATACGCGCCACAGCAAGCAGGACATCCATGACTATCTTTCCAAGTGCAGATTCCCCATAATCATAAAACCACGCCAGGGGCTCGGCTCCATCGGCTTTCATAAGTTTGAAAAACGGGAGGACTTCTGGCCTTATATGAGGGAGAAGGGCCTGGACCCGGACGACTATGTCGTGCAGGAGTTTGTCAATTTTGATGATCGCATCGGGACAAACCTTTTCATGGACCAGAAGGGCAACATCTGCACATCCTATGCGGTGGATGTCCTGCGCTGGTTCCCGGTCGATGCGGGCGCCGGTGTACTGATCGTTACGGTTGACGCTCATGAGGTGCTGGAATATGCCGGCAAGCTTCTGAAGTCGCTGAAATGGAAGGGCTTTGCCAATGTGGCATTCATGGTCGACAAAGAGACCGGCGAGCCGCGGCTGCTGGAGATCAACGGGCGTATCCCGGCCAGCGTGAAGGTAGCCTTTATGTGCGGCTGCAATGTCTCCAGACAGATGCTGGAGATGATTTATGATCAGGATGTTATCCAGTATCCGGAGAATAATAAGTTCGGCATGTACATCCGGCATCTTGACACGGATTTAGCCTGGTTCCTGAAATCTCCAAACCGTTTCCATACAAAACCGTCTTGGTTCAGCTGGAAAAATACGCAGGAAATCCTATACAGCAGGGACGACAAAAAACCGTTTTATACCCACCTGCTTCAGCAGATTATCAGCTATCGGGCGAAGATGAAGAAGAAGGAGCATTGAGGGCAGCCATGGCGCTCAAAAGATTGCAGCAGAGGACCAGGTGCTGCATGATCTGGGAGCCTGTGACAAGAACTGAGTAACTATGAAAGAAGCATATAAATACCTAATTTCTAATTGCGCTGCATCTTAAAACCCGGGCAAGACTGCGCTGTATGTTTGCGGCAATGCTTGCCAATGAGGGGGCGAGAGGGCAGTCAGAGGCAAACGGATGGCTTCATGCTGCGTCGAGCCATATTGATGTAAGGCATCTCCAGGGCAAGAAACATTTGCTGTTTCATAATTGTTATTTCAAGATTTAGCTATCCTGCCGACATATATTCACTGCGTTATAGGTGCCGGCTTATCTCTGCACAGGAAACGGAATGCTGCAGGTATTGCGGAGATCAATGCTGCGATCTATCCGAACGCCATTTGATTCGTCCGGGATCCGCAGCTATAGACAGATGAGGCTTGATCTGCCGACGTTCTGCGCTCAAAATAGCAGAGATATTGAAAAATGTACGAAGAATGGGAGACAGACTGACGTGATCATCTATTTGCTGTGTTTTGCAATATCAGTTTTCTTCGCATGGAGAGCGGAGAGAACAACTACAAAAACACTGTTTGTTGCCTGTTCTATCCTCAGTATTGCGCCTACAGTGCTTCTGGCTGGCCTGCGCGATATCTCTGTCGGTATAGACACGGCCAATATGTACTATAACTCCTGGCAGGTCGCAGTCAGTGCTCACAGCTTCTGGCATTTTATTGAGCTTTACAGCTGGGGCTTTAATGCCGAGGAATTCCTGTTTGCTATCCTGCTTGGCGCGATACAAAAGTTGACCGGAAGTTATAATGTCTTCCTGACGGTAATGCATCTGATCATTGTCGGGGGTATATATATCGGAGCGTTCAGGCTCAGAAGATATGCCAGCCCAAGTCTGGTCCTGCTGTTGTTTTATCTGTTCTACTACAATCATTCGCTGAACATACTGCGGCAGTATACCGCGATGGCGATACTGTTTGCGGGAACAGTGGATATTATTGATCGTCATTATCGACGCTTTTTTCTGATTGCGTTTTTAGCCATAATGGCGCACAATACCGCTGTAATCGGTATCTTGCCACTGATCTGTTTTGTGCTCCTCTATCCCAAAAATCGCCTGCAGGCCGTCTCCCTTGACAAAAGGCTGGCCCTGTGTGTGCTGGTAATTCTGGGGGCCATCTGCATACAGCCTCTCGCGCAGATGATGTTCAGGCTTGGATTGCTGGGAGATAAATATGCGGTTTACGTTGAAACGGAAGGCACCAACTCATACATCGTGGCTCGTGTGCTCGTTGTGCTCGAGCTGATCGGTATCATTCTCTTCAGAAGATCATGGGCCAGCTACAAGGCATATACCGGATTCTTTGCTTTCTGCACTTTCGTGTTCAGCGTTCTGTACCAGATCGCGCCATCTATTCCCTACGGGAAACGGATTCCGGCATATTTTTCCCTGATCAATCTGGTTTCCCTTGGCATCTTGTGCGCATGCCCGAAAATGAAAAGCAACCGCATCATTATGCACGTAATCGTAATTGTGGCAGCATTATCCTATTGGCTGCTGATGTACGGATATTATAATACCAGCCAGACAATCCCATATGTGTTGGGTGTATGATACACCGAAAGCGTACGAACCGTTGATCGCCGGAGGATAATAATGAACGAACCACTAGTAAGCATAATCTGCAATACCTATAATCACGGGCCGTATATTCGGCAGACACTGGATGGAATCGTGATGCAGAAGACCGACTTCCCGTTTGAAGCGCTGGTGCATGACGATGCCTCGACAGACAATACCGCAGACATTATCCGGGAGTATGAGGAAAAATACCCTGAACTGATTAAGCCAATTTACCAGACCGAGAACCAGTATTCCCGGCACATCAAGATCAACGTAAATTTCCAGTACCCACGGGTGAAGGGTCGCTACATTGCTCTTTGTGAAGGAGATGACTTCTGGACAGATCCGAATAAGCTCCAAAAACAGGTGGAAGCCCTGGAAGCCCATCCTGAGGTGGATATGTGCGCACATGCGTCAACCTTTCTCTACCCGAGCGGACGAGAGCTTGTTATCACCAAGTTCAGCGAACCGACGATTGTACCCACGGAGGACATCATTCTCCACGGGGGATTATTTGTCAGTACGTGTTCAATCTTGTTCAGAAAAACGCTACGAGACCAGAAATGGCGTTTTTATGAATTCTGGAGTTATGATCAATCTCTGAAGCTTTTAGGCTCACTTCGCGGCGGAATCCTGTGCCTGCCGGACAATATGGCAACCTATCGTTTTATGTCAGGTCCGGATTCATGGACTTCACGTATTTTAAAAGACAGCGAGAAAGAAATCGCCCATACAAAGAAAAGAATTCAACTGCTGGAGTATCTGGACGAGGATACAAATGGTAAGTATAAAGAAACAATTGATACGGCAAAGAGAGAACTCACGTACAAGATTCTATGGTATGAAGGCGATTATCGGGCAATGCGGCAGAAGAAGTATGCGGACCTGTTCCGTAAGCTGAATCCGAAGAAAAAGGCACTCGTTTACGCAGGCGTTGCATTTCCTGGGCTGACTAAATTTCTGCATAAGGGATTGATCAACAAGTACTTAAAAGGGAGAATGCACAGGTAAGCGGCTCCGGGAGACAAAGCTATGACGAAATCAAAAACAGTCGTCAACAACATGATGTGGCGCTTTCTGGAGCGCTGCGGCGCGCAGGGCGTGCAGGCGCTGGTGGAAATCGTCCTCGCAAGGCTGCTGGATGTCGAGCATTTCGGCGCCATTGCGCTTGTTACAGTCATCATCCGAATCCTGCAGGTTTTTGTGGACAGCGGACTGGCCAATGCCCTGATCCAGAAAAAAGACGCAGATCAAATTGATTTTTCAAGTGTGTTCTATTTTAACATCAGCATATGCTGCGTGTTATATTTGCTGATGTTTTTTGCCGCACCGTTTATTTCCCGCTTCTATCGAATGCCGGAGCTGATCCCGGTGATTCGTGTGCTCAGCCTGGTGCTGATCATGGCGGGCATCAAGGGCGTCCAGCAAGCCTATGTATCCCGGCACATGATGTTCAGGAAGTTCTTCCGGGCGACACTGACGGGTACCGTGGCCGCCGCGGTTGCGGGCATCTGGATGGCGTGGAAGGGATACGGCATTTGGGCGCTGGTCGCACAGCATCTGCTGAATACCACCATTGACACGCTGATGCTTTGGATCACGGTCAAATGGCGTCCGACCAGACAGTTTTCCTGGGAGCGACTCAAGGGCCTGCTCTCCTTCGGCTGGAAGCTGCTCGCCTCCAGCCTGCTCAACACGATTTATAACGATCTTCGGCAGATGATTATCGGAAGGACATATTCCGCGAGTGACCTGGCTGTCTACAACCGGGGCAAGCAAATGCCGCATATGATCGTCACCAATATCAATTCTTCCATTGACAGTGTTCTCCTGCCGGCCATGTCATCGGAGCAGGATGACCGCAGCCGCGTGAGGATGATGACGAGAAGGGCGATCAAAACCAGCACCTACCTGATGATGCCGCTGATGATGGGACTGGCCGTCTGTGCGGAACCGCTTGTGAGATTGATCCTTACGGAAAAGTGGCTGCCCAGCGTGTTCTTTCTGCGCGTTTTCTGCTTTACCTATGCATTCTACCCCATCCATACGGCAAACCTGAATGCGATCAAGGCAATGGGCCGCAGCGATATATTCCTGAAGCTGGAAATCATTAAAAAGGCAATCGGACTAACGGTGATTGCCATAACCGTTTTCATCAGCTTGAAGGCAATGACCCTGAGTCTGATCGTAACCTCCGTATCCGGTCAGATTATTAATTCCTGGCCTAACAGGAAACTGTTGGATTACCGTTACCGTGACCAGCTTATGGACATGCTTCCGCAGATTATGCTGTCCTGCATGATGGGCGCAATCGTATACTGTGTTGAATTTCTGGGACTCAGCGATATTGCGACCCTGATAATCCAGATACCGCTTGGTGCAGTCGTCTACATATTGGGATCAAAACTGCTTCATATCGACAGCTACGACTATATTATGAATCTTGCAAAGAGCTACCTGAAAGGGAGAAAGAGAACAGCATGAAGAAACTGATGATACTCGGCGGGTCGCGCTATGCACTGCCTGTGATCAAAGCGGCCCATGAGCTTGGCGCCTGGGTGATTACGGCAGATTATTTGCCGGACAATATCGCCCACAGGTATTCCGATGAATACTGCAACGTCAGCATCACGGACCGGGAGGCCACGCTGCGCGCAGCCCGGGAGAGAGAGATCGACGGCATCATCTCCTTTGCCTGCGACCCCGGTGTCGTGACAGCCGCCTATGTCGCCGAGAAGCTGGGCCTGCCCTCTGTCGGCTCCTTCGAGGCGGTTTCGATCCTGCAGAACAAGGGCCGCTTTCGCGCCTTTCTGGCGGAGCACGGCTTCAACGTGCCGACGGCAAAGGGTTATACCGCCGTCGAGGATGCGCTCCGGGAGGTCGATGCCTTCCACTGGCCCGTGATCGTCAAGCCGACGGATTCGGCGGGCAGCAAGGGCGTTACCCGGGTGGACGACCCGGCAAAGCTCCGGGAGGCCATCGAATACGCCCTGAGCTTTTCCCGAGGCAAAGAGTTCATCATCGAGGACTTCATCACCCAGCACGGCTTTTCCTCGGATACGGACAGCTTTTCCGTTGACGGAGAGCTGAAGTTCGTCTCCTTCAACTGCCAGCGCTTTGACAACGGGGCAGAGAACCCCTATACGCCTGCGGCCTACAGCTGGCCCTCCTCCATGACCGAGGAGCATCAGGAGGAGCTGCGCGAGGAAATCCAACGGTTGATCGAGCTGCTGCATCTGGGCACGTCCATCTACAATATCGAGACACGCGAGGGAACAGACGGCAAAGCCTATATCATGGAATGCTCACCCAGGGGCGGCGGCAACCGCCTGGCGGAGTGCCTGGAGTATGCCACCGGCGTCAAGCTGGTGGAGAACGCGGTCCGGGCCGCGCTCGGGATGCCGACGGTCGGCGTGGAACAGAAGCCCTATGACGGCTGCTGGGCGGAGATGATCCTGCACAGCGACAGGCCGGGCGTGTTCGATTCCCTTTCCATTGATCCCTCGATCGCGGACGCGGTGGTTGAGCGGGACCTCTGGATCGAGCCGGGCACAAAGGTCGGCGGCTTCAGCGCGGCAAACGAGGCTATCGGGACGCTCGTGCTGAAGTTTGAGACACAGGCGCGGCTTCAGGAGATTATGCGGGAGCCGGGCAAATATGTGAAAGTGATGCTGCTCGAGCAGCAATGAGAAAATGAGAGAAATCGGCGGCTATATCGAGCTGGACAGCTACCGCCTGCCCATGCTGCATGAGGGTGCGATCGCCCTCAACTGTGGACGCAATGCGCTGGCCTGGCTGCTGCGGGCAAGGCAGATCAAAAAGCTGTGGATCCCAAAATTCATCTGCGATTCCGTGACGGAGGTCTGCGCGCGGGAGGGCGTTGCCTGGGCCTTCTACAGCATCGGCCGGGATTTTCTCCCGGCGCAGGAACTCACGCCAGGGGAGGACGAGTGGGTCTACTTCGTCAATTATTACTCCCAATTCGACAACAGCCGCATTGCGGCGCTGATCGAAAAATACCGGCGGGTGATCGTCGACCAGGCCCAGAGCTATTTCCAGCCGCCGCTGCCCGGGGTGGACACGTTCTATACCTGCCGCAAGTATTTCGGCGTTGCGGACGGGGCGTTCCTTTACACGGACGCCGTGCTGAGCCAGGAACTGCCCCGGGACGAGTCCTTTGAGAGAATGCGCTTTCTGCTGGGGCGCTATGAGCGGACCGCCGCGGAATTTTACGATGAATATGCCGCGAACAATGAGCTGTTTTATACCCAACCGATCAAGCGCATGTCCAGACTGACCGAGAATCTGCTGCACGGGATCGACTATATGTTCGTTAAAGCACGTCGGGAGGAAAATTACCGGACGCTTCACCGGGCACTCGGCGGCATCAACGGACTGACGCTCTGCGATCATCCGGGGAGCTTTATGTATCCGCTGCTGCTGGAAAACGGCGCGGCGATCCGGAAAAAGCTGCAGCAGGAAAAGATCTATATCCCGACGCTGTGGCCGGATGTTTTTGGCTGGTGCAGCGAGGCAGAGACGGAATATAAGCTGGCGGCAAATATCCTGCCGCTGCCGATCGACCAGCGATACGGGAAAGATGATATACAAATAATGACAGAGAAAATACTGAGGGAGACGGTGTAGTGAAAAAACTGATTATCGTGGGTTTGAGCGTGAATGCCAGACACATATATTCCTTTGTGCAATATCATAAGCTGTTTGAGGTTGTGGGCTTCGCTGTTACAAGAGAGTTCAAAGACAGGGATACTTTCTATGGCTTACCGGTTTACAGCCTTGAAGACATTGAGAAGTATGTGGATGTAAACGAAGTGGAGTTTTTTGTAGCGCTGTTGTGGAACAAACTGAATGCCGACAGAAAACAACTGTATAATCTGATAAAAAAGAAAAACTACAGACTTGCGAATGTTATCTCTCCGACAGCCGCGATTCGCGGAGAGCTTTTGGGAGACAACTGCTGGATTCATGACTTTGTTGTCATCCAGAACAATACAACCATCGGGAGCAATGTCGCAATTATGACGCAAAGCATTATCGGCGCAGATACAACTATTGGCGATCATTGCTTCTTTGGGGCCAGAAGCATGGTAGGCGGAGGCTCAAGAATTGGGGACCAATGCTTTGTGGGGATGGCCTGCACGGTTTTTGATGGGACGACAGTAGGCAAAAAGTGCATTCTCGGTGCCTGCACGGCGATTAAAAGGAATGTACCCGATTTCTCACTGTGTAAGACAACTATAGATTATCAGATAAAGCAGTATAGCGAAGATGAGATAGAAAATAAACTGCTTGCGGCAAGGAATGTCAGATGAGGAATATGACAGGTGGCTATTCTGTCACTTGCATTTTAAGATGATTCGAGGAATGAAATCGGTTGTGGGATTATTTGGTAGATATCTCACTTAACCGCATTTGGCAGCAGAATATTTGCTGTGACATACCAACCAGGAGATGAAGCAAAATGAATACGAATCAAATCGGAAATTATTTTGAGGAGTTTACTGTCGGCGAGACGGTGTATCATAGCCTCTCCAAAACCGTGTTTGAAAGCGACAACAATCTTTTCTGCCTCTTAACCATGAACTATCACCCCGTGCACACCAATATGGACTATGCCTCAAAACAGCAGCACGGGAAGATCCTTGTCGTTGGCCCCTTGGTGCTGAGCCTTGTGGTCGGCTTCACGGTTCCGGATATCAGCGGCAAGGCGATTGCAAACCTGGACTACGAAAAGATCGAACATCTCGCGCCTACCTTTGTCGGCGACACCCTCTATGCCAGAACGGAGATACTGGATACGAGACCCTCGCGCTCCAAGCCTGACCGCGGCGTCATCTATGTGGAGACAACAGGGTATAACCAGAACGGTGTGGACGTGATCCGCTTCCGTCGCCATGTTCTGGTGAAGAAGAGGGAGGAATGACCATGCCGTATCTTCTGAGGAGTATGCTGTTTATTCCCGCCTATAACGAAAAGTTCCTTTTGAAGGCGCCGGAAACAGATGCTGACGCGATTGTCCTCGATTTGGAGGACGCGTGCCCACTGGAAAAGGAAGCAGAGGGGCGCGAGTTGATTCGCAGGATTTTGACCAACGGCGTACTAAAGGGACGGCAGGTTGTCATTCGTATCAATGAGCTGGGAACAGAATCTCTGCATGCCGACTTAACGCTGCTGGACTGTCCCGGTATTCTGGGACTCATCCCGCCGAAGGTCTCCTCTGCAAAGGACCTGAAGGAGTTTGACCGCCTGGTTACGGAGAAGGAAAAGGAATACGGTCTGGTACCAAACAGCATAAGCTTTATCCCGCTGATTGAAACTGCAGGCGGCGTGCTGCATGTCAACGAGATTGCCGGCGCTTCCGTAAGAAACATTGCCATCGGCTTTGGCGGCGAGGACTTTTTGGACAGCGTCTGGGGGGTGCATGACGAGCCGCCAAAAGCCTTTGACGTACCCCGGGCAATGGTGGTGATGGCAGCGCGTGAGAACGGGCTGCTGCCGATTGATACCCCCTACCTGGATTTGAAAAACGAAGAGGGATACAGGCGGGAGGAACAAAAATCCGCAACGATGGGATTTGGAGGACACTTTCTTCTCAATCCCAGACAGGTTCCCTGGGCGAACGAGGTATTCAGCCCCACGGCGGAAGAGATCGCGCAGGCACGCCGTATTGTTGCTGCGGTTGCGGAGGTCAGACAGAACGGCGGCAGCATCGCGGTTCTCGACGGAAAAATGATCGGTCCTCCTATGCACAAACGTGCGGAAAAGGTTGTCGCCCTGGCAGAGCTGATTGAGAAAAACAACAGGCATGGCCTATAAAACCTGGCTCTTTGTTCCGGCCTCGGAACGCTTTCTTTCCAGCAGACTGGAAGGACTTGCCGATACCCTTGTGTTTGATTTGGAGGACTCCATACGCGAGGAGGACAAATCAAACGCGCGGGAGAGGCTCTGCCGGGCGCTTGACAGGGCGCCCGGTGCGGAGACTTATATCCGCATCAATGCCGGAGAAGCCGGGAAGGAGGATCTGCAAAGCCTGAAGGGGCGCGGATTTGACGGCCTGCTTTTTCCGAAAACAGAGAGCACTGAGCAGCTCCTCGCCGCTTCGGAGCGCTTTCGTGACAAAAAGCTCATTGCCCTGGTGGAGAGCCCCCATGGGATTCTGAATCTCGAACAGATCGTTAGGCTGCCGTTTTTGTATGGAGTTGCTTTCGGCGGAGAAGATTACTGCCGGGAACTGGGGGTAGAAACAAACGAGCTTGCAACGCAGTATGCTCGGGGACGGCTTGTCCTGCTGGCACACTGTTATCAGAAGTACTGTCTTGACAGCATCAGCATGGAATACAGGGATACAGCGCAGTTCCTGCAGAAGTACAAGGAATCAATAGCGATGGGCTTTGACAGCAAGCTGCTGATCCACCCGGCTCAGGTTCAGGCGGTCCGCGCCTGGAAAGAATCAGAAATGAAGCCTGACGAGATGAAGCGGATCGTTCGACTCTTTGAGCAGAACAACAGCGGCCTGGTCAACATAGACGGACATTGGTACGAAAGACCGCATATCGAGCGATTAAAAAAATGGATTGCACAAGCGGAGAAAGAGAATGCAGGACAATAACGTAAGAGAACTGAACGACAGAATTGATACGGCGCACGGTCTGTATCGTGAGCAGAAGGATAAGAGCAACGGAAAGCTTTCTGCATGGGATCGTGTAAATCTGCTGATTGATTCCGGAACCTTTGTGGAGACAAATCAACTGGTGGAACATCGCTGCAATCATTTCGGGATGGACACCAGACGGACGGAAGGCGATGGCGTCATTACCGGGTATGGGAAGGTGAATGGCCGAACTGTGTGTGTATATGCACAGGATTTCACTGTCCTTGGCGGTTCGATCAGCGAAATGAATGCGCAAAAAATTTCGGATATACAAAAAAAGGCATTAAAAATGCAGGTGCCGATCATAGGCCTGATCGATTCCAGCGGAGCGCGAATTCAGGAGGGAATCCAGAGCCTTTCCGGTCATGGACATATTTTTTTCAATAATGTCCAGGCGTCAGGAATTATTCCGCAGATTTCCGCAATTATGGGAAGCTGTGCCGGCGGTGCATCCTACTCTCCTGCTCTCACGGATTTTATCGTAATGGTAAACAAGACGGGCACCATGTTTATTACCGGGCCCAAAGTGGTAAAGGGTGCAATCGGTGAAGAAATCACGATGGAGGGTCTGGGCGGAGCCGGCATTCACGCGCGGAAAAGCGGTATCGCAGATGTGGTGGTGCAGAACGACTATGAATGCATCAAGAGTGTAAAAAACCTGCTGGAATATCTGCCTGACAATTATCTGTGCATTCCTGCGATTGATCAGAAGTACAGCTTTCATAAAAAAACACTGGATACAATTCCGGAGGAATTCCCAGATTCGAAAAGACGGGCTTTCGATGTTAGAAAAATCCTTGTTCCTCTGTTTGATGAAGATTCAGTTTATGAGATCAAGCCGGAGTTTGCCACCAATATCGTCACAATGTTTGCAAAACTGGAGGGGCGTCCTGTGGGTATCGTGGCGAACCAGTCGCTGACACTTGCGGGATGCATCGATATTGATGCGGCAGACAAAGCATCCCGGTTTATCCGGATCTGTGACTCCTTCAATCTTCCGATTATTACCTTCGTTGATGTCCCGGGGTTTCTGCCGGGCTCCGAACAGGAGCACAAGGGCATTATCCGGCATGGAGCCAAAATGCTCTTTGCCTATAGCGAGGCGACTGTTCCGAAGCTGACCGTGATTCTTCGCAAGGCGTACGGCGGTGCATATCTTGCCATGTGCAGCAAAGAACTCGGCGCTGACATGGTGTATGCCTGGCCTGATGCGGAGATCGCGGTGATGGGAGCGGAGTCCGCTGTCGATGTGCTGTTTCGGAAGGCGGCTGAGGAAGAAAAAGCGGCACGGCTCGAGGAGTATAAGACGCAATTCTTAAATCCAAATATTGCCGTACATATGGGATATGTCGATGAAATCATTGACCCGCTCCAGACGCGCACGAAGCTTGCATCGACGCTGAGGTGTATGTGCTCTGCGGCTGTCCGGGAAAAGAAAGCCCATGGGAATATCCCGCTGTAATAAGAACGGAGATGGAAGCCTTGAAGAATATTCTTGTCACGCGCTCCTCCATGCCGGATTATGAGGAGTATTGCGAGGAAATCAAAAAGCTCTGGGACAGCCATTGGCTGACCAACATGGGCGTGGAGCATAAAGAGCTCCAGCGGGAATTGGAAAGTTATCTTGGCTGCCCGCATGTGGTGCTGTATACCAACGGCCATCTGGCCCTGGAAAACGTGATCGCCGCCATGCAGTTTCCCGAAGGCAGCGAGCTTATCACAACGCCCTTCACCTTTGCCTCTACCACCCATGCCATCGTCCGCAACGGGCTCACCCCGGTTTTCTGCGATGTCAATCCCGAGGACTATACCATTGACACCGGAAAGATCGAGAGCCTGATTACGGAAAAAACGGTGGCCATCGTTCCGGTCCATGTGTACGGCAATATGTGCGATGTGGAGAAGATCGCGGCCATTGCAAAAAAGCATGACCTGAAGGTCATCTATGACGCGGCCCACGCCTTCGCGGTGAAGTATAAGGGCGTGTCCTCGGCAAACTTCGGCGACGCGTCCATGTTCAGCTTCCACGCGACCAAGGTGTTCAATACCATCGAGGGCGGCGCAGTATGCTTCCCGAACGACACACTGGTAGAGACGCTCAATGATATGAAAAATTTCGGCATCCGGGGGCCGGAGCGCTGTGTTTTTGTCGGCGGCAATGCGAAAATGAATGAGTTTCAGGCGGCAATGGGCGTGTGCAACCTGCGGCATCTGGACCGAGAGATCGCAAAGCGCAAAAGTGTGATGGAGCGCTATCGCGAGCGTCTGGAGGGCGTGCCCGGCATTCGCCTCTGCAAGCCTCAGAAGGATGTGGAGTCGAACTACGCCTATTTCCCGGTGGTCTTTGACGGCTTTGGCGCAGACCGGAATCAGGTTTTTGACGCGCTTGGCAAACAGGGGAT
Organism: Oscillospiraceae bacterium; assembly: GCA_902761635.1. GTDB lineage: Bacteria > Bacillota > Clostridia > Oscillospirales > Oscillospiraceae > Limivicinus. The sequence continues at coordinate 25,775 of CACWLG010000014.1, forward strand.
CACAGCGCGCAAGTATTTCTACCCCCTGACCAACAGCTTCGAGTGTTATGCCAGCCTCCCCACTGCGGGTGCGGAAAAAACGCCGGTCGCTTCGTATCTGGCCGACCGGGTGCTGACGCTCCCCATGTATGCGGATCTGGCATTGGAGGATGTGGATCGCATCTGCGATATTGTGCTCTCGTGCAGAGGGTAAAACAAGGAGTGGAGATATGAAGGGAATCATCCTTGCCGGCGGAAAGGGGACGCGTCTGTATCCCATGACCAAAGGCGTGAGCAAGCAGCTCCTGCCGATCTATGATAAACCGATGATCTACTATCCGCTGTCCACACTGATGCTTGCGGGCATACGGGAAGTGCTGATCATCTCCACACCGGAGGATCTGCCGCTCTACGAAAAACTTCTGGGCGATGGGAAACGCCTGGGGATGCGTCTGTCCTATCAGGTGCAGGAAACGCCGCGAGGCCTTGCCGACGCCTTTATTTTGGGCGAGGAATTTATCGGGACGGACAGCGTGTGCCTGATCCTGGGGGACAATGTGTTCTTCGGTCAGGATATGACGCGTATGCTGCACCGGGCGATGGAGAACAAAACGGGCGCCACGATTTTCGGCTACCCGGTGAAGGATGCCCGATCCTTCGGCGTGGTCGAGTTTGACGAGAACCACAGGGTAATCTCCATAGAAGAAAAACCGCAGAACCCGAAAAGCAATTATGCGGTGCCAGGCCTCTATTTCTATGACAACCGGGTCGTGGAGATCGCAAAGAATGTCAAGCCCTCCGCCCGCGGAGAAATTGAAATCACCGCCGTCAACAATGCCTACCTTGCAATGGGCGAATTGAAGGTGACACTGCTGGGCCGCGGCATGGCCTGGCTGGATACCGGGACCCCTGCCAATATGCTCAAGGCGGCAGAATTCGTGGCGACCGTACAGGAGTGTCAGGGCTTTTATGTCTCCTGCATTGAGGAAATCGCCTGGCGGCGCGGCTTCATCACCAGAAGCCAGCTTGCCGCGCTGGGCGAGGAGCTGAAAATGACGGAATACGGGCAGTATCTGCTGACGATCGCGGAGGAGAAAGAATAAAAATATAGGTATCGGCCTTCATCAGCAAACCGTCATACTGCCATTGCGTAGGGGTCGATCCCCTGATCGACCCGAACCCCGGTTCACTGCACAAGCCATAAGGTTTCGGGCTGATGAGGGGAAGGTGAATTGCCCTGCAGGGGCAAGAGAGGCTGGCCTGGGCCACATCAGCCCCTACGGAGCAGATTCTTTCGCTCTTCGTATTATTCTGCCTGTCTTGCTGAGCTAAGCCGATACGCACTAAGGCAACACCGCACAATCCGCCTTCGGCATCTCCTGGAAAATTTGCGCCCTGATTTCGTCACTTTTTTCTTGAGGTACACAAAGTACATCTGCGAAAAAGTGCCTTTATCAGAACCCAAATTTTCTCAGGATCTGCTCTTGCCGAATTATGCGGTATTGCCCAGGACTGATCATGCTGCCTTTCATGAATCATTGAGAAAGATCGGCGGAAAAATGAGACATTTCTGTTGACAGAGTGGACTAATTGTGAGAAACTGTAAAGCAAGCAGGGGTATTGAAATGTAGTGGCCGCGCATCATGGTGCTGGGATGAAAGAAGAGCATGGATCACAGTAAGAAAGGGAATACCTTTTCGTAAAATTTCCAGACATGCGTCAAGCCTCCGGGAGAATTCCAGCATTGTGAACCTGCCGTCAGCAGACAGAGGCTGACGATTAATTCGGATCACTGTAACAGGATCCTGTGAAAGGAGGGGACAGACAGTAAAAAACAGAAAAATGGATCTCTTTGTTTGGGCGCTGCTTTTGGCGGTAATACTCCAGATCTTTGCCTGTCTCCCCATTACGGATCGGTTTTTCCTACAAAGCGTGACAGCGCGCTTTCCAAACTCACTGAAGGAGATAGGAGCGGAAGCTTTTGAAGGAACAGCATTCCGCATCCTGATCTTCCAAGACGGTTTCCTGCGGCTTGGAGAGAACGCTTTCAAGGGTACGGATCATCTTGAGACAGCATATTTCCCACGCTCTACGGTCTGCGTTGCAAGCTCCGCGTTCACCAAATCAAGCATAGGACAGATCTGCGGTGCGGAGGGAAGCTATGTACAGAAATGGGCGGAAGAGAACGGCGTGGCGTTCTGGTGTGACAACGACTGGTTGACAGCACCGAAGCGGCTGCACTTTTCTGCAGAGGTACTGCTTGCGGTATTTGCCCTTCTGTGCTTGCCGCCGACCAGTGAGACAAAGAGAATAAAACAATATCTGCATAGCGTTTCCTATAGTATGCGACCGCAGGATCGACCGGAACTGAATCCGATCGACTACAGATTCCCGTAATACACGATCGTGCTCCGATAAAAAGCCCGCAGCAGTCTGAACTGCAACGGACAAAACGAAAACTTCAATGAAGGAATAAAGGAGATAACGATGAAAAACTATCGTGTATTGAGCTTAGCTTTAGCGCTCGTTATGCTGATCGCTGTTGTCTTCCCTGCCGGTGTCTTCGCGGATGATGATCTGCTTGAGGATGAGGCGCTTTTGGAAGAGACTATCGAAGGAAATCAGATCGAGGACGAGTATCTTGATGACCTGGAAGATCGTGTCCAGCCGGCTCCAACCGAAAACGAGAACGAAGAGCTTATCAATGAGGATGAAGCACTTCCCAAAGCGGAAAGCGTAAACAATGAGGACACGACTCAGGCTGATAATGAAGATCTGGATCTTGAGGTTTCTGAGAAGAATGAATTCCTCACCGGAAAGCCTGAGGTCACACCTCCTGAGGACGTGGAAGCCGCGGTGGGCGAAACGGTTACCTTCAAGGTGACTGCAACGGGCGCTGCTCCGTTCACCTATAAGTGGCAGACGAAGCTTGTCGGTAAGACGACATGGCAGAACACCCAGCTCGGCGGATACAATACCGATACCCTGAGCTTCCCGATGGCAGCCATCTATAACGGTCGTGAGTACCGCTGCATCGTCACGGATGCCAATGGCAACAGCACCACGAGCGAGTCTGCAAAGCTTACGGAGGCAGCAGCGGGCCCGGTAGTGACGGGACCTGAGGATGCAGAAGCCGCGGTGGGCGAAACGGTTACCTTCAAGGTGACTGCAATGGAGATCCCGAAGACCGTTAACGGTATGACCGTTACCGAGATCGGTCAGGAGGCATTCATGAATAACGCGAATCTGATCAGCATTAAGCTTCCTGAGACCATCACGATTATCCACGCACGTGCATTTAAGGACTGCATTAATCTGAAAGAAATGAAGTAAACCTATCCCGGGGAGGGGGGGAGAGAAGCTCCTCCCCTCCTTTTCAGTGCTGAAGAAGAGCACTCTGTACCAAACGTTACACTGCAGAATGACTGTGAAGAAAGCTTGTTGCCATTACCGCCTTAAGCTTCAGCGTTTGGTTTTATGGATATCGAATTGAAACAGCAAGGTACTGCCGGACCTTCCTTTGAAAATAGGAAGGTGGCCCGAATAGGACGGAGCGATCAAATCTCGCAGTGCAATCTACAGCCTGTGACAGCCCCTTTTTGAGAAGAGAGCTTAAAAGCAGTCAGCCTAACCTTGACATGAAAGAGCCAGGCTTCATGATCTGTGCCTATACAGCGTATGCACATTTTGATCTTGCCTTTGCATCTTGCACACGATTCCGAGGCAGGAAGCCATCTGTTTTGATAGTATAATTTTCTGTTTTTGCGGATTCTGATTACAAAATCCTGATGTTCATCCAGAAGGTTGGGAAAAATCTTGTTATCGCCATAGCCCCTGTCCATAACAAATGTGCGTTTCTTGAACAGAGTGACAGCTGTCTGGTGCCGCAAAGGTGATGCTGTTGATCGAAGTAAAGCTCTTTTCGTTCGAGAAATGAATTCTCGAAAAAAGGCTGATCGGCTGGTGTTGCCCGCCATAACACAGGCTCCTGTAACATGATGTCCTTTCTCGTATATGGTCTTGCCATTGCTGCTTGTCGTACCGTCCCATACTATACCGAGAGCTTCAAAATGACAGCCCTCCGGTTTCATAACGTCACTGTCATCTATTTGAACGTTTCTGTGGTAGTATGTGACATGTAGGATTACCTCCGATTTTGTTTGGCAGGGTTTTGTTTGGTTGCTTAAGGCAATACCGCATAATTCGGCAAGAGCAGATCCTGAGAAAATTTGGGTTCTGATAAAGGCACTTTTTCGCAGATGTACTTAAGTGAGCGTCCAAATTTCCAGGAGATGGCGAAGGCGGATTGTGCGGTGTTGCCTTAATTCTACCACAATTCCGAAGGTAATTCTTTCTTTTTTGCGCCTTTTCTGGACTTCCTGCTCTTTCTGGAATCCGTGTTTTCCTCCCGCTTTTGTTTTGCGGAAACTCAAGCCTTTTATCTGTTGACGATCCCCTGAAAGAGATGTAAAATATACTGGCATAACAGATGGGCATTTGCGATAGGCAGAGGACGGAAAAGGTGATTTTTACAAATTCAGGCTATCTTATTCAAGAGTATCATAAAGCTGGAAGACCAGCTACGGCAGCTTTATAAAACTCCCGCCAGGTAGTTCAGAGGGACTCCTTCTGGCTTTTCGCCTCGGAAGGCAAAAACAAATTTACGAATCCATTTTTGCGGGGGTCTGTATCTCGTAAATGTTTCTCAACATGCAAGTGTGCGAGCATCCCCGCAGGCGAATGCGCGAAGCAGGCTGCAAGCCTTCTCTGCACGGAGGTTAATCCTGTACAAACCAGAATGCGTGCAGGCAAAACTGCGATTTTGGAAAAAGGCACTATAAAGAAAAAATAATGATACTTGGCGGGACGCGCTATGTGCGTTCTGCGATCAAAGCAGCCCATGAGCTTGACGCCTATGTGATAATGGCAGACTAACTGCCGGATTAATCGGAACCTGGTTCTGAATTTCAAGTCCGGAGAATGGCTTGAGGAAATCATGGGTGGCCTTTCAAAATATGTGAAAGTGATCGTGCGAAAGCAAGCATGAGAGAAATAATCGTCACGCTCCGCTCACTTGCGCCGATGCAGCTTGCCGCGCTGGGCGAGGAGCTGGAAATGACGGAATATGAGCAGTATCTGCTGACGATCGCGGAGGAGAAAAATGACGCTTATCGTAACCGGCGGCGCCGGCTTTATCGGCTCCAACTTTATTTTTCATATGCTCAAGGAGCATCCGGAGGATCGGATTATCTGTCTGGACAAACTCACCTATGCAGGTAATCTTTCCACGCTGAAGTCCATCATGGATCATCCCCGTTTCCGCTTTGCGAAGCTGGACATCTGCGACAGGGAAGGCGTGTATCAGCTTTTTGAAGAGGAAAAGCCGGACGCTGTTGTGAACTTCGCCGCCGAGAGCCATGTGGACCGCAGCATCGAAAACCCGTCTATTTTCCTGGAGACCAACATCATCGGCACCTCGGTGCTGATGGATGCCTGCCGCACCTTTGGCAAGGTGCGCTATCACCAGGTCTCGACTGACGAGGTCTACGGCGATCTGCCGCTGGATCGGCCCGACCTCTTCTTCACCGAGGAGACGCCCATTCATACCAGCTCTCCTTATTCCAGCTCCAAGGCCGGGGCGGATCTGCTGGTGCTGGCGTATCTGCGCACCTACGGCCTGCCGGTGACCATTTCGCGCTGCTCCAATAACTACGGGCCCTATCACTTTCCGGAGAAGCTCATCCCGCTGATGATCATCAACTGCCTCAACGACAAGCCCCTGCCCGTCTACGGCGAAGGAAAGAACGTGCGCGACTGGCTGTATGTGGAGGACCACTGCAAGGCCATCGACCTGATCCTGCACAAGGGGCGCATCGGCGAGGTTTACAATGTGGGCGGGCACAATGAGATGGCCAATATCGACATCGTAAAGCTCATCTGCCATGAGCTGGGAAAGCCCGAGAGCCTCATCACCCATGTCGCCGACCGCAAGGGACATGACATGCGCTATGCCATAGACCCGACCAAGATCCACAACGAACTGGGCTGGCTTCCGGAGACAAAGTTTGAGGACGGCATCAAAAAAACCATCCGCTGGTATCTCGACAACAAGCCTTGGTGGGAGGAGATCATCTCCGGCGAATACCAGAATTATTACGCGAGGATGTATGGAAACCGATAATCCCTGCGAAAGCATTCGCGCAGGCGCTTGCTTGACGAGGCTATCCGTCGATCTGCCTGACTCGATCACGGTTATCCATGCACGTGCCTTCAAGGACTGCACGAACCTGAGCGAAATGAAGTAAGCAGACCCAAATCCCATAAAAAAGGGGGGCCGTATGGCCCCCCGCGTCAGTACGGCAGCCTTTTTCAGGTGCAACTCCTGAAGTACTGGAAAAAGCGTCTTCGCAAAGAGAGAAAGAGGAGGAAAAACAGTATGCCAGCTGCATTAACCTATCTGGCAGTCATGCTTGCAGTGATCATCGTATGGTTCCTGCTGCTGAAAAGACCGGTCTATGAGGCCGTCCTGATCAGCTTTATCATTCTGCTGACGATCACAGGCACCTGGGGTCATGTCGGCGGATATATCAACACCGGCCTGAAGACTTCGCTTCTGTATTCGATGACGGCGTTCTGCGCCATGTCGATCCTGTTGACAAAGACGAAGGTCATTGACAGTGCCATCGCTGTCATCCTTGCCCTGCTGGGGCGCGTCACGGGCGGCGCCGGCTATGTCGCCGTCGTGGCCAGCGCGTTCATGGGTGCGCTTTCCGGCTCCGGCCCGGGCAACGTCATGGCAACCGGCTCCATCACCATCCCGGCCATGAAGAAATCCGGCTTCCCCGCAGAGCTTGCGGCCAATATCGAGTCCAACTCATCATATCTCGGCAATATGATCCCGCCCTCCGGCAATATTACAGCGGCCCTCGGCGCGCTGACCGGCATGGCCGCCTACGGCGAGGGCTATATCACCCAGGCGGAGTTCTGGATCGTCCTTTGGGGCTGCAGCCTCTGGTTTATCCTGCAGCGTATCCTCATGGTGTTTGCTTTCTGCAAGTACTATAAGGTTGCCCCAATGAAAAAGGAGGATCTGCCTGACCTGAAGGAGACCTTTCGGCAGGGCTGGCAGGGACTGCTGCTGCCCGTGATCATCCTGCTCCCGTTCATTCTGGACTACTACTTCAAATCCACCTTCTTTACGGCACGCCTCGGCAAGGACGGCGCCAAATATATGAGCTCTTCCCTGCTCATTTTCATCGGCGGCCTCGCATCCATCTATGCCGTCCTCATCGCCAAGGACAAGAAGCAGTGCACCCCGAATGCCATCGCGCATATGTTCGCCGACGGTATCAAGACGATCGCGCCCGCAATCGGTGTTTGCGTGTTTGGCTACATGATCGGCGCCATGTTCACGGATCTCAAGGTGACCGATGAGATGTTGACCTTTATGCAGGGCATGAGCATGGGCAAATTCGGCCTGGTGGTCTTCATTTGCTTCATCACCTGCCTGCTCGGCATGGTGATCCCCGGCTCCTCTCTGGTGGTTATTTTCGGGCCGGTGTTTATCACTATCCTTGCCTCCAAAGACGTTAATCCCACGCTGGCGGCCGCCATGCTGCCCTGCATCTGCGGCGTCATGTGCGGCATTACGCCGCCGCTCGGCCTCGGTATGTACGCCGGTATGAGTCTTGCAGGATCCGATTTCGGCAAGACGTTCAAAAATAATCTGTGGTGGGTAGCCGCACAGTTCGCCATGGAAGTGGTTGTCCTGATGGGCTGGCTGCCTATCCTGGGACTGTAAGGAGAGAATAGCGATGAAAGAAACACGGAAGAAGATTGCGGACGTTTGCAAGCTTATCTTCGGCTACGGCATCATGATCGTTCTCTTCGCCGGCGGCCTGACCTTCTTTGGCTATGTCCTTGCGCTGATTATCGGAGGAGAGACGGCCGGCGCAATTTGCACCTGGATCTATAAATCCTTTATTCCAGTGATTATTTACGCATCTACGATCCTGATTCTCTTCGGCCTGGCCACTATGTACCTTGCCGGAGAAAAGGCGCTGGTACCGGACAGAAAAAAGGCGTCTGAAGAGGGAGAAAAATGAGGATATCAGGCAGGCATGGCGGCATGCTGCTTTTGCCGGCCTGCTTTTCGTATGATACTGCCGGTATGAGCCTGACAGAGCGGGAGAAAACAACATGAACAGATCGACTGAATTTCTGAAAGCCATTGACGCTGTCAGGCATCTGCAGATTCCGGAGCCTGTCATGGCACGGGCGAGAAGGAGCCTGCAGGACTATCTGGCCGTAACCTGCGCCGGGGCCGAGTTTCAAAGGAAAAAGCTGGAGAAGTATTTCGCCTTTGCCCAACCGGAGGCAGGCGCGTTCAAAGCGATCGGGACCGGGAAAAATATGGTTTTAAAAGAAGCGGTGTTCCTGAACGGATTGAACGGCCACGCGCTGGATTTTGACGATGGAACAAATTCCGGCATCATCCATCTCGGCAGCCCGATTTTCAGCCTCCTGATCCCTCTGGCCGAGCGCTACGGGATCGGCATCGACGAGATGCTGCGCGCTGCCATCGTGGGCTATGAAGCCTCCTATACGATGGCGGTCTCAATCCAGCCGGAACACAAGGCCATGGGCTATCATGCGACCGGTACCTGCGGCACGCTTGGGGCGACACTTGCGGCGAGCTATATGCTCGGTTTTTCCGGAGAGGAGCGCTTCCAGGCTTTCGCAGCGGCCTGCGTGGCGGCAAGCGGGATGCTGAAGGTGCTTGACGACGGGAGCGAGCTGAAGCCTTATAACGTGGCGAAGACAAGCCTGCTCGCGCTGACGGCGCTTCAGCTTGGCAAAGCCGGGTTTCAAGGACACCCGGATCCGCTTGGCGGGCGCGGCTTTCTGAAAATGATGACCGGCAGGGAGAATGTGGAGCTCAAGCCCGTCCTGCTTGGCGGCAGTTGGGCGATCATGAAATCCTACACGAAGCCCTACGCCTCCTGCCGTTATACGCACCCTGCCGTGGAAGCGGCGATCTGCCTGCGGGAAAAGGCAAGGCCGACAGAGGTGAGGGAGATCGAGGTCAGGACCTATGATCTGGCGGTCACCGGACATGACCACACAGAAATCCCCGGCAGCTACAGCGCCAAGATGAGCATCCCGTATGCCACGGCAGCGGGCTTTCTCTGCGGCAAAGCCGGCCTCCAGGAATTTTCGGAGCAGGCCGTGAAGGATGCCGAAATCCTGGCGCTCACGCGAAAGGTGCGGGTGTTGGCGGATGATGCGCTGAGCGCCGTTTTCCCACAGATTCAGGCTGCCGTTGTAACGATCCGGACAGCGGATGGGGAATACAGCGAGAGGGTGGACTATCCCAAGGGAGAACCGGAAAACCCGCTGAGCGACGAGGAATTCAGAGCCCGCTATGACGGCCTGATGGCGTACTCCGGGGTGGACCCGAAAGTCAGCGCAGAGGTGTTTGCCTCCGTTTACAGTGGAAACGAAACAGTCAGTAAGCTGGTAAAGCATTTATAGGAATGAGAATATGAATAATGTGAAACTGATCCTCGGCACGATGACCTTCGGCGAGTCTGTTTTCAGCCCGGATGTGGAAGCCTTTGTCAAGGCTTTCCTTGATGCGGGCTATGACGAGCTGGACACAGCCTATGTATACAACGAGGGCAACTGCGAGCGCCTGCTTGGCGAGATCCTGCCTGCACTTGACCGCCCTTTCCGGATCGCAACAAAAGTCAATCCGCGCATCAGCGGAAAACTGGATGCGGATGCTGCCTACAAGCAGGTGAACGAATCGCTGGAGCGGATGAAGCTGCCCGCAGTGGATACGGTGTTTCTCCATTTCCCCGATCCCGCAACACCGGTGGAGGGCGTGCTGGGGGCGATGGCAGATCTGCATGAGCAGGGGAAATACCGGGAGCTCGGCCTCTCCAATTTCCCCGCCTGGATGGTCGCAGATGTCTGGCATATTTGCGACAGGCATGGCTGGGTCAGACCCACGGTGTTCGAGGGCGTGTACAATCCTCTGACAAGGCGTGCGGAGGCGGAGCTGAACGACTGTCTCAACAGCTTCGGCATGCGTTTTTATGCCTACAATCCCATGTGCGGCGGCCTGCTGACCGGGCGCTACGGAAAGTTTGAGGATGCCCCCACCGATGGGCGCTTTACCCATAGACCTAATTACCAGGGGCGCTACTGGAAGAAGAGCTTTTTTGACGCGGTTGAGCTGATCAAGGCGGCAGCGTCCAGACAGGGCATGTCCAGCATCGAGGCGACCTACCGGTGGCTGGCGTATCACTCCATGCTCAACGGCGACAGGGGTGATGCAATCCTGGTCGGCGCCTCCAGGCTTCATCACCTGCAGCAGAATATGGCAACGATCAAGGCAGGCCCCCTGCCGCAGGATGTCGCAGAGGCCTTTGAAAAGGCCTGGACGATCACCAGGGGCGATAGCCCGGAATACTTCACCCTTTACAAGGGGAAGGGCTCTGTAGGAGGCGAAAAAAAGTAACATGCTGAATCAGGAAAGCGTATTCAAAGCCCTGGCGGATAACGGTGTCAGCTTTTTTACGGGCGTGCCTGACAGCTATCTCAACGGCTTCTGCAACTATGCCATCGCCCACTGCGGAGCACGCAACGTGATCGCCGCGAACGAGGGAAACGCAGTCGCTATTGCGGCAGGGCATTATTTTGCAAGCCTTGAGCTGCCGCTTGTTTACATGCAGAACAGCGGCCAGGGCAACGCAGTCAATCCCCTGGCAAGTCTTGTCGATCAGGCGGTGTACGCCGTCCCAATGCTTCTGCTGATCGGCTGGCGCGGGCAGGGCGATTCCGAACCCAACCACCCACAGCACCGGCTGCAGGGCGAGATCACACCCGGGCTTCTCGAACTGATGCACATCCCGTATACCGTGCTCACAGATGACGACGCGGCCTTTGCCGAAACGGTCAAAAAAGCGGCGGTCCGGTGCCGGGAGACCCGGCAGCCCTACGCCCTGATTGCGCCGAAGGGCGTCATGGCAGACCCGGACAAGCCCAACAATGTGGACGCCGTCTATCCCATGAGCCGGGAAGAGGCGATCGAGGTGATCCTGGATCACATGCCCGCCGATACGGTATACAGCGCAACAACCGGGCGCGCCACGCGCGAGCTCTTTTTCCTGCGTGAAAAGCGCGGAGAGACAAAAGCCCGAGACTTCCTCAATGTCGGTTCCATGGGGCACGCAAGCTCTGTGGCGCTGGGAATTGCCCTTGAAAAGCCGGGGCGGCCTGTGGTCGCGCTGGACGGAGACTCCGCCGCCATCATGCACCTGGGCGCCATGACAATGGTGAGCAAGGTGGACGCGCCGAATTTCCTGCATGTGATCCTCAATAACGGCGCGCACGAATCTGTGGGCGGCCAGCCCTCGGCGGGACACCTTGTGGACTTTACCAAGATCGCCGAGGCCTGCGGCTATCAGACGGTCGGCCATGCGGTAACAAGCAGAGAAGAGCTGATTGAGGCGATCGACAGCCTGTGCGGCTGCGGCAGGGCGGCCTTTATCGACTGCCGTATCCATAAGGGACTCAGCCGAAAGCTGCCGCCGATCATCTTTGACCATCGGGAAGCCATTGACGCGCTGATCGACGATCTGAACGGTGAAAAATAGAAAGATTACGACGGAAAGGAAACAGAAGAAATGAACAGCATGGATAAAACGAGAGAGTTTCTGAAGTCCATCGGCCTTCCCGGCGGCGACGCCTATGATCTGCCGAGCTCCCAAAAGCGCTTTCGGGACGGCGGCCAGTACCGTTTTGAGGTCCCCGGCATCCAGGGGCCGAAGGTCATGCGGGCCCTGCTGGAGGCCATGGACGGCTACGGGCTGTACCTCCACCGCGTTACCCAGACCCAGGGTATCATGCGCCTGACCGATGAGGAGATCGGCAAGATGGTGGAGCTTGCTCACCAGTGGCAGACCGATCTGATCCTCGCCATCGGCCCGCGCGCCACGACAGACACCTCTGCCTCCGTCCATACCGAGGAGGGCGTGCGCATGGGCTACCGCCTGCGCGGCCAGGAGCAGATCGTGCGCGCGATCGAGGACGTCAAGCGCGCCGCGCACATCGGCTGCCGCGGCTTCCTCGTGTATGACGAGGGCTGCCTTTGGATCCTTAATGAGATGCGCAAAGCCGGGGAGATCCCCGAGGATTGCCATTTCAAGGTCTCAGCCCATGCCGGTCACGGCAATCCCTGTTCGGCAAAGCTGTTGGAGAGCATCGGCGCAGACTCTATCAACCCCGTGCGCGATATCCAGCTGCAAATGCTTGCCGCCATGCGCCAGGCTGTGGACTGCCCCATTGATATCCACACCGAGAACCCAAAGTCCACAGGCGGCTTCATCCGCCACTATGAGGTGCCGGAGATGATCCGCATCGCGGCGCCCATCTATCTCAAGACCGGCGGCTCCGTCGCGGCGACCCACAGCTGGGACAGCACGGAGGATGACGCGAGAAAGCGCGCCAAGCAGTGCGCCCTTGTCAAGAGAATGATCGACTCCTATTATCCTGAGGCGGTCTGGAGCCCGAAGGGCAGCCTGATTTAATTACGAACCCCGGCAGCAACCGGGGTTTAAGAAAGGATATTAATCGTACATGAGACATCACCTGTACAACCCGGACTTCAAGTTCGTGGTTGAGCCGGAGCACTTCAACAAATATACAGACCGCGAGCTGCTGCAGTACTGCCTCGGCGCCACCATGTATATGCCGGGCTTCAAAGATTTTACCCCGAAAATCCTGTCAAATGCGATGCCGGGCCTGACCAGCATGGTTCTTTGCTGCGAGGATGCCTGCCCGGAAGAAAAAGTGACAGAGGCAGAGGAAAACATCCATATGCTGCTGGATGCCGTGACAGCTGCGGTTGAGAACGGAACACTGGAAGAGGACAAGGTCCCCTTGATCTTCGTCCGTATCCGCAATCTGGAACAGTTCAAGCATTTTGGCAGCGGCCTGACCAAGCATCAGGTCAGGAGCCTGTGCGGCATCAACTTTCCCAAGTTCAATGCGGAGAACGGCTATGAGTACTATGCCTATCTGCGCGATCTGAACGACAGGTTCGGTGAGATTATCTACGGTATGCCCATCATCGAGGATAAAGAGGTGGCCTATAAAGAAAGCCGAATGGATGAACTGAACGGCATTAAAAAGATTCTGGACAAGTACAAGGATCTGGTGCTGCAGGTTCGCGTCGGCGCGACCGACTTCAGCTCTGTCTTCGGTGTGCGCCGCGGCGTGGGGTATTCCGTCTATGACATTATGACAGTCCGTGAGTGCCTGTGCGATATCCTGAATATGTTCACCCGTGACAACGACTATGTCGTTTCCGGACCGGTCTGGGAGTATTTCCGCGCGCCGAAGGAGCTGATGTTTGACGAGCTTCCGCACTATGGAATTCAGGATTATCTGACCCGGCATGAATCCATCGTGAATAACGAGATCGACGGTCTGCTCCGGGAAGTGATTCTGGATAAGGCGAATGGCTTCGTGGGACGTACCGTTATTCACCCGACCCATGTCAAGTTTGTGAATGCCATGATGGCAGTCACCAAGGAGGAGTATGACGATGCCTGCCAGATTCTTGGAACGGGCGGCGGCGTGGTCAAGGGCTCCGGCGGCAACAAGATGAACGAGATCAGACCCCATACCAACTGGGCAAGAAAGGTTTATAACAGAGCGAGAGCATATGGCGTTATCCGGGACGAGTCCGGCCATGTGAAGCTCTTTGCGGTAAACGAGTAAAAGAGAAAAAGACAGCCTGCTTCCCCGCATCGCTTGCTTGCCTGGCGCGGAGGCAGACTGTCCTTTCCATAAAAGGGAGTGAAACAATGATACAATTGACCACACCGATCAGCGAGGAAGCGGTGAAAAAACTTCAGGTGGGCGATACGGTCGAGATCAGCGGGTATATCCTCTGCGGGAGAGATGCGGTCCTTCCGAAACTCCTGCGGATGATTGAAGACGGAACGGCATCAGACCTTGGTGTAGATTTACATGGTCAGGTCATTTTTCATACGGCAGTCAGCCCGGCGGGCGTTGGTCCCACGAGCTCCAACAAGCTGGAGATCGAAAGCAGCATCGCACCCTTGAGCGCCGCGGGAATCAAGCTGCACCTGGGCAAGGGGGCGCTGCACCCTGAGACGGTAGCCGCACTGGATCAATATAACGCCGTCTATGCGGTGATCCCGCCCGTGACAGCGCTGCTGGGGAGCAAGACTGCCGAGGAGAAGGTCCTTGCGTTCCCGGAGCTCGGCATGGAGGCGCTGTATCTGATCAAGGTCGACAAATATCCCGCCATTATCGGCGCAGCCCACGGGAGGAGCATCTATGAAAAATGATATTGTCAGACTCGTGAGGGACACGCTTGTGGAGGCAGGCTCCACTTTCCGCGAGGATAAGAAAGCGGCATACCGCCGCGCAATCGACAATGAGCAGAACGAAAAGGCAAAGTGGGTGCTGGAGACGGTGCTTGCCAATGCCGAGGCGGCGGAGGCAAACCGCGGTCCCCTGTGTGATGATACCGGCATCCCGCATCTGCTTTTGGAGGTCGGGACAGACTGCGCTGTCACCGGCAAAATGCTGGACGAGATCCGCGAGGGGATTCGGCAGGGTCTGCGCAGTCTGCCGGGTCGGCCCATGGGCATCATGGGCGATGACCGTTCGCGCATCGACCAGAGCGGAGGCCTCAATCCCGACAGCGCAGGCGTGGAGCCTGCGTCGATCCTGCTGCGCCGCTGTGAGGAGAATGTAGTCCGCCTGCATATTCTGATGTTCGGCGGCGGACCCGCGATACGCGCAAAGACCTACCGGGTTTTCCACAAGCACGACGCCCAGGTTGTGCTCGATGAGATCGTCAAGTGGGCCACTGAAGGAGTGGCGCAGCTTGGCTGCTCTCCCTGCACGCTGGCCGTGGGTATCGGCAGATCCCATTTCGAGGCGGCGTCCATGATGCTGCAGGCCCAGGCAGATGGCAGATATGATGTACAGAGCGAGATGGAGCGGGAGATCACCCGGCGCGTGAACGAGGCAAACATCGGCCCCCTCGGCCTCGGCGGAAATACATCCGTCATGGCGACCTTTATGAAGGTCGGTCCCCAGCGGGCAAGCGGAGTGCGTATTGTTTGCGTCCGCCCCACCTGCTGCTTCGAGCCGAGGATCGCAACGGTAGATCTGGCCTGATTCAGTCCCCGACGAGGTCCATTCCGGGGACGTAGGCTCCGAAGATTCCCTTCCGGAAAAAAGCCCAGACGGGTCTGTCGGACGTGATCCGAGCGCGCTCGGCATAGATAGAATAATCCGAGTGTGCCTCGGCTTCACCTTCTGCCCGGACCGGCGGCTGATAGGGAATGCTGATGAGGCCGTTCGTGTGGTTTTCCTTGATATAGTCGGTCTCGTTTATGCCCATCGCTATGGCATACCAGAATACATCGTCTGTGACAAGCGTACCATCCTCAATGCGATACCGGATCCGCTCCTGACTGAGATCGTGCCACTCAAAAAACTCCACATTTTCCGGCGGCAGTTCCTGTTCCGTACCCCGGCTTGCCCATACGCCGTAGATTGCCCCGCTTTCAAGCGGGACGCCGGTGAAAGTGTTTTCACGGGTCGTCGCGCTTCTTAAATTCACACGGGTGGTTCCGGGGTCCATCGTCACATACTGCCGCGGCCCGACAGGGGCGGCGCTGCCCAGGACTCCATGATCGCAGTCCACATCAAACTTCTGGTAATACAGGCGCGTTGCTTCGGGGTCCTTGATGTTGATGTATACATTCATCGCCGAGGTGTAGACGCTCTGATCTCCCCGATGGGGTCTGGCACTGCCGTTTTTGATCGTATAAGAGCTGATATCGTAGGGAATGGGAGAGAACGAGCCGGCAGAGACATGGTAAATATATTTCGACGGGTAAGTGGATGTTAAGCCGATCCCCTTCCAGCTTTTTGGGATGCCTTGAAACACGCTGCGATAAGCGGTCAGAGGGCCGCTTTGTTCTGCCAGCGTCAGAATGGTGGAGCCGTCCTCGTTTGCATGGAGGTCTGTCGGAACGAAGCAGTGGCCGACGCCGTTTGTCATCAGACCACCGATGATCTGCCCGTCCGTTTTTGTGACCGTAAGCTGCGGGTTTTTCATCATGCCGTAGTTTGTTATGGGGTAGTCAAAGCCGGAGACCAGCGTCCCGAAGGAGGAGCAGACCAGACTGTAATACGGGCCCGGATTCGCCTTGGATGGGTTCTGATAAAAAATGCTGTCCGGATCATTCACCGCATTCATAAAGGTCTGCTTGCTCACATGCCAGCCGACAAAGGTCGCCGTAGACCAGCCGGAACGGTAAGGAATGCCGTGATAGGTGACTCCCTCCCGGAAGATGCCGGCAACACCGTCGCTTGAGTCGTTCAGGCCCAAATTGTCCACGACATCTCTCGTTGGAGTCCAGGTGAAATCCATACACGCAGTGATGTTGTCAAAAACCGGATTTTGGAAGGTTTCGGGGGAAACGACGGACGAAAAGAATGTTTTGTCAACAGCAATGATCGCATCGGATAGGTCGGTGTTCGGCATGATCCGCGAGTATTCTCCGCTTGCATAATCATATCCCGCCGCAATCCGCAGGTTTTTTGCGCGGCCTGCGCCGCCGAAGCCGCGAAGGCTGACAACCTGGGCAGGGAAACGGCTTTCCGGGTATGAAACCGGGGCGGTCAGCTCGGTATTGCTTGTCGTCATACCGAGAAAGGTATAACCGGGCTTTGCAATCAGATAGAGTGCTGCAGCAGGTACCTGGATGCAGGCGGAGCCGTCTGCGGGCAGACGCTCTACCTGCCCTTCGTCATTGTGGACGGTCGGCAGCCCGCAGATCGGATACCCGGTTTTGCATCCGTCCCAGATCAGAAGCTGACACGCATGATCGTTGGCCGGTGCGAGCCGGATATAGCTCCCGTCGGGAATGCCGGTAAACTGGAAGCCGTTGAGTGCCTTCAGATATTCGATGGAAACCCGGTTCCTCTCGCCGGTGGCCTCATCCGTGTGATCGAGAATGTCCCATCTGACATTCAGATCCCGGTCGTAAAAATAGATATAGAATTCTCCGCCGGCCAGACGATACGAGTCGGAAGTGTATCCGCAGATGATCTGAACATAATCCGTGGAGTTGACGGGGATATAATAGCTTCCCTGGACGGTGCTGATGCTGTGCTGTCCGGTCACAGGATCGGTTTTTTCAATCTCCATGGGGGCGACGGTCACATCGGTGATCAGGCGGATATGCTCCCCGTATGGGCCGGGGGCCGGCGCATTCTCTGCTGAGGCGGCACAGGCGGTGCCCTGTATAAAAAAAGAAACCAAAAAAGCAAGCACGGCGAAAAAAAGTGCGGTCATGCCGTTTTTCATGAGAGCAACCTCACTTTCCGAAATACTGAAAAACCTGAAGTACGGGTCAACGTGAGCTGCAGCCTCGGGCAGGGAAACATGTCCCTGCCGCAGAGAGGCCGAAACGCATAATAATAAATTATATCATAGCGATTAGGAAAGTCAATTGAGAGATTATGCAGGGGCAGGAAAGCATTGTCAAAAAGGAAATCATGGAGTAAAATCAATAAAGCAGATCCAAAAGATACAGATCCAAAAAACGACGCTGCATGATTGATGACAGGGAGATCCAATCAAAGATGAATCAGGCTCAAAAAACACTGCTTGATCTGCTGAGATGCGCCCTCCGGGGGGAGCGCTGTGAGAAGCAGGAGAAACAGGACTGGAACGCGGTTCTTGACGAGGCGAATAACCAGACAGTGACAGCGCTGGCTGCTGCGGCACTGCCGGCATCTCTTTCGGACGAGGAAAGAAAACCGTGGAAAAACGCGCAATACATTCAGGTGGACTTCTATACCCGTTACATGTTCGCGCAGGATGATCTTTGCCGTCTCTTTGCCGAGAACGGCATCCCTATGGTGATCCTGAAGGGCTCGGCTGCGGGAATCTATTATGCGCGCCCCAGTCTCAGAGCCATGGGAGATATTGATCTGATCGTTCCCAGAGAGCTCTTTTCGCAGGCAAAGAAGCTGATGATCTCCACCGGGTACAAATTGATGCGGGATGACAACGGGCGCCATATCGAGTTTGAAAAAAACAGACTGGAGTACGAGCTCCATCATACCTACAGCCACCGAAACGAGGACATAGAGTCCTATGTGATAGAAGGCATGCAAGAGCGCGTCACGGGCGAGGTGGACGGGCACCGGGTCCCGATGCTGCCGAAGCTTGCAAACGGCATCGTGCTGCTGGACCATCTGCGCCATCACCTTCGCGAGGGCGTTGGCCTGCGGCAGCTGATCGACTGGATGATGTATGTCGAACGGGAGCTGGACGATGCGTTCTGGACAGACACGTTTTGTGCTGCCGCCAGGCGGGAGCACATGGAAACCCTGGCCAAAGCCGCCGCGCGGGTCTGCCAGCGCTATCTCGGCCTGCCGGACACGATACGCTGGTGCGCGGATATCAGTGATGAGACGTGCGATTTTCTGCTGGAAAACGTCATGAACTCCGGCAATTTCGGGAAAAAGAACACGAGCGGCGTCAGGGTCGAATCGACAGCGGCCTCCATTCGCGGTATGGGCCTGTTTCATTATCTTCAGAGAGGCGGGGAGATCCACTGGGCAGCGCTGAAGAAATATCCTCAGCTGAAGCCCTGCGCCTGGCTCTATCAGCTCTTTCGCTACGGCAGGCTGTTCCTCGATCAAAAATACCGAAAAGATTTCAGAAGCAACTTCAATAACGGCAAGAAAAAATACCGGATGCTCAAGGAACTGGACATCCTCTCCAGGGACAGTTCCGAGGATTAAAGAGCCGTCGGAACGCCCGGCGCCGCGCTGCCGGCAAGTCCCTGCACCCGGGCGGGTATCGTTTGATTACACAGACGCACAGGATGAGAAGGAACAATGCATTTTGTTGAGGCGAAATCACTGCTGTCCCGCTGGAACGGGATGAATCTGTACCGTGGCTGTGTGCATGGCTGCGTCTATTGCGACAGCCGCAGCCGCTGCTACCGCTTTACCCATCCCTTTGAGGATGTCGAGGTCAAGCAGAACGCGCCGCGGCTGCTGGAGAGCGCCTTGCGGACACGGAGCAGAGCCTGCATGATCTCAACCGGCTCCATGAGCGACCCGTATCAGCCCTGCGAGACAGAGCTCAGGCTGACGCGCCGCTGCCTGGAAATCATCGAGCGATACGGCTTCGGCGCCTCGGTCATCACGAAATCTGATCTGGTGCTGCGGGATCTCGATCTCTTTGACAGCATCAACCGAAAAAGCAAAAGCGTCCTGCAGATGACCCTCACTGTCGCAGACGAGGGCTTGAGCCGCATCCTTGAGCCGAACGTCTGCACCGGTGCAAGGCGCTATGCGGTGCTCCGGGAATTCCAGCGCCGCCAGATCCCGACGGTGGTCTGGCTGACGCCGCTGCTGCCATTTCTGACAGACACTGAGGAGAATGTGCGGCGCCTTCTCGACTGGTGCTTTGACGCGGGCGTGAAGGGCATCGTCTGCTTCGGCGCGGGGTTAACCCTCAGAGAGGGAAATCGGGAGTACTATTACCGCGCGCTCGATCGGCATTTTCCGGGCTTGAGCGAGGAATACCGCAAGCGTTATGCCGACGCCTATGAGGTGCTGAGCCCCGATCATACGGCACTGATGCGGCTGTTTCATGCCGAGTGTGAAAAGCACGGCGTCCTGCATGACCCGGAGGATTGCTTTCGCTACATCGCCGCGATGCCCGGGGAGACGGCGCAGCTATCGCTGTTTGACGCCTGAGAGGACCGGATGCTCAACGGCGGCAGCGCCTTGGAATTTCAAAGACTGCCAGAAGATTTGAACCATAGGAGGACATACGAATGAAGCTCTATCCCTCGGCACAAATCCTTGAGATATTCATGCCCTATCTGCACGATGAAAAGCGCATGATCGGGGTGCTGCAGAAGATCGTGGAAATGAATTTTTACCGGAATGTGGAGCTGCCGGCCTTCCCCACAAAGGAGCACCGGGAAACGGTACGGCGCATTCTCCGCGACAACGACCTGACGGCGGCCACCTACACTACGGCTTATCTCAACGAGAGAAAAATGTCCCTGTGTGACCTGAATGACCGGCGCCGCGCGGAGACCCTGCGCTTTCTGAAAATGCAGGCGGACTTTGCCGCCGAGTGCGGCTATACCACCTTCGGCGTGCCGAGCGGCCCCTACCCCGGGGACGAATTTCATGACGAGGCCATGGCCGTCCAGGCGGACACCCTTGCACGGATCGCAAAATATACGGCGCTGCTGGGCATGAACTGCAGCATTGAGCCTCTGGATCGCCATGCCTATAAGAAAATGCTGATCGGCCCCATGGATGAAGTGGTTCGCTGGTTTAAGCCCCTGCACAAGACCCATCCCAATCTCTTCCTGCACTGGGACAGCGCGCATGAGCAGCTCGGCGGACTCGGCATCTTCAACACCCTGGACATGGCCGCGCCCTATCTGAGCCAGATCCATCTGTGTGACTGCATCGACGATCCGGCGCATCCCTGCTTCGGCGATCTGCATATGGAGCCGGCCCAGGCTCCCGACTGGACGACGGAGGGCTTTTTGACCGTGGAAACCGGCGCGGAGATCATCCGCCGCGCGGCAGCCTTTGACGCGCCGGAAGGGATCCGCCGCTTCTGGATCTCGGTGGAGATACTGGGTCACAAGGGCGATAATCTCTGGCACAAGGAGCGGGCCGCAAGGGAGTTTCTGACGCGCTGCTGGGAGGAATCCGGCGTGGAGATGAGCCGCTGAAGCCCGGTGCTTGGTTCTCCGGATAAGACAGAAAAGAAGCGTGTGACGGCGTAATACATGAGAGGAGAGTCGATTCTGATGGACACAATCAGTCAGAGCGTTGTCAGAAAAGATCACGGCGACAAGGTCTCCGGCCGCAGCCTCTATACGGGAGATTATGCGCCGGAGGGCATGCTCTTCGGAAAGCTCCTGCGCGCAGAACTGGCGCGCGCAAGGGTGCTGCGGGTCCATGTACCTGCGCTTCCGGAGGGATACTACTACGTGGACGCGAAGGACATTCCGGGCGATAACAATGTCAATATGGTGCTGGACGACAGCCCGGTATTCTGCCGGGAGACCGTCGAGTACATCGGCGAGGCCATCGCCATGCTCTGCGGCCCGGATGAGGAGACGGTGGGACGCCTGCTGAGTGCCTGCCGGGTGGACTATGAGAAGCTGGAGCCCGTGATCCGGCTTGACGAGGCGCACGAGAGCTTCTTTGACTACACCTATAGTCAGGGAGATACGGAAAAGGCTTTTGCCGAGGCGGACAAAATCTATGACGAGCAGTTTGAAACCGGCTATCAGGAGCATGCGTATCTCGAAACCCAGGCCATGACGGCGGAGCCGGAGGCTGACGGGCGCATGTTTGTGCACGGCTCGCTCCAGTGTGTTTACTACGTCCGAAACGCGCTGCAGCGCGTGCTCGGCTGCGGGCCGGAGGGCGTCCATGTGATGCAGGATGTGACCGGCGGGGCCTTCGGCGGCAAGGAGGACTATCCTTCTGTCCTCGGCTGCCAGGTCGCGGTGGCGGCCTTGAAGTGCGGCAAACCCGTGCGCTGCGTGTTCGACCGGAGGGAGGATATGGCATGCTCTCCGAAGCGCCATCCGTCCCGCTGCCGCTACAGGGTCAGCGTTAAGGACGGTCGGGTCACGGCGATGGATGTGGACATACGCTTTAACGCCGGGGCCTATTCCACGCTCTCGGCGGTCGTGCTGCAGCGCGGGATGATTTCCGCGCCCGGGGTCTATCAGATCCCCAATACCCGTATCCGGGGCCGGGCCATGAAGACCAACACGGTGCCCTGCGGCGCGTTTCGCGGCTTCGGCGCACCTCAGACCTTTTTTGCCGTCGAGATGATGATGGACCACATCGCCCGGGATCTCGGCGTCGATGCCCTCACCTTCAAACAGGCGCATCTGAGTCGGCAGGGGGATATCACGTCCACCGGCGGTCGGTATCACTTCCCGGTCCCGCTCCCCGATATGATCCGGGAGACCGAGGCCCTCTGCGATTACCGCCGCAAGAAGGAAGAATACCAAAAGCCCCAGACCGGGCGTTTCCGCCGCGGGATCGGCATGTCCCTGCAGTTTCACGGGGGCGGCTTTACCGGCTCCGGCGAGCAGGATATCATCAAGGCTGTCGTGCGCCTTCGCAAAGAGCGGGACGGCACGGTGGAGATCCTGGCCGCCAGCGGAGAGATCGGCCAGGGTGTGCGCACGACCTTCTCCAAGATCGTGGCACAGGAGCTGGGTCTCCCGCTCGAGCGGATTATATTTGAATACCCCGATACCGCCCTGGTCCCTGACTCGGGACCGACGGTGGCGTCCCGTTCGATCATGGTCGTGGGCGAGCTTCTGCGCAGGGCGGCTGTGAAGCTTCGTGAGCGCTGGGCCGACGGTGAGGTGCAGGAGGTCGAGGAGCGCTACAGGGCGCCGGACTTTATGATCCCCTTCACCATCGACCACTTCGCCGGCGACGCCTACGCGACATATTCCTGGGCCGTCATGACTGCCGAGGTGGAGGTCGATACCCTGACCGGCATGATCCGAGTGCTCGATGCCTGCGGGAGCTTCGACGTCGGCACGCCGATTGACCGGAATATCGTCATGGGGCAGATGGAGGGCGGCTTCCTGCAGGGGATCGGCTACGCCTCCTGCGAAAAGATAGCCTCGGACGGCACGGGACGCATCCGCGGCGCTTCCTTCTCCGACTATCTGATCCCCACGGCAATGGATGTTCCGCAGCTGCGCTGCATGCTGCATGTCGAGTCGTATCCGGACGGCCCTTACGGCGCCAAGGCGGCAGGAGAGCTGCCGCTGGTCGGTGCGCCGGCGGCCTTTCTGGAGGCAGTGGAGCAGGCGCTGGGCGGCGTAAGCCTGAGCCATGTTCCGTTCACGGCGGAGGATGCGTTCTCCGTACTCATGAAAGGGGGAGAGGGCTGATGGCTGAACTATCATTTATCCTTAATGGCAGCAGAGTACGCTACGACGGCAGCGCGGCGGACAGACTCCTGGACGCGCTCAGAAACGAGTACCACTGCACAAGCGTCAAGTGCGGATGCGGAGAGGGCGAGTGCGGAGCCTGCGCCGTACTTATTGACGGCGTGCTGCACAATTCCTGCTGTGTCGCCGTGGGTGCGGTGCAGGATGCCCAGGTCGTCACGCTGGAGGGCTACCGTGAGACGGCGCGCTTCCAGGCTCTTGACCGGGCTTTTGCGGAGCTCTCCGCCGTCCAGTGCGGCTTCTGCACGCCGGGGATACTCCTCGCGGCGGAAGCGCTGCTCTCCCGCAGCCCGCACCCGGACGAGGCGGAGATCCGGGAGGGACTGTCCGGCAATCTCTGCCGCTGCACGGGCTACAACGCCATCGTCAACGCTGTGAAGCGCGCAGCTGAGGAGGGGGATGGACTATGGTAAACGGCTATGTTCCGGCCTCTTTGCAGGAGGCGCTTGAAATTCGCGCCGGACAGGATGTAATCCCCTATGCCGGCGGCACCGACCTCATGGTGAAAAGACGCCCGGATGCGCAGTATCTCTTTATCGGCAGGCTTCCGGAGCTGCGACAGATCACCGAGGATGAGAATTATATCCACATCGGCGCGGCTGTCACATTTACCGAGGCACTGGCGGATCCCCGGGTCCCCGCGCTGATGAAGGCGGCCGTATCCCGCATCGGGGCCCCCGCGATCCGCAACGCGGGCACCTTCGGCGGCAACGTCGGCAACGCCTCCGCCAAGGCGGATTCCGTGCCGGTCGAGGTCGCGGCGGATGCGAAGCTCCGTCTGATCTCCCTCCGGGGCGAGCGCGTCGTAGAGATCGAGAGCTTTTATCACGGGCACGGTACGCACGACCTCGGGCCGGATGAGCTGATTGCGGAGATCCTGCTGCCGAGGACCGGGCTCGATCACTGGTACTATGAGAAGGTCGGCGGGCGCAGCGCCCTTGCGATCTCGCGCATCTCCTTCGCGAGTGTCTTCGACATGCAGGAGGACAGGATCACCAAAGCCGCCGCGGCCTTCGGAGCAGTGTCGGATACGGTCCTGCGCTTCCGGGATCTGGAGGCTATGCTGATCGGCAGGAGCGTCGCGGAGGCGAAAGACATGAAGCCGGCGTATCTCCGGGCTTATGACGAGCGTCTGCAGCTCACCGAAGGGCGTGTCAGCGCGCAGTACCGCAAACGCGTGTGTCTGAATCTGCTGGAGGATTCTCTGCGCACGTTCGGGATCTGATTTCGTTCCATATAAGTAACCTTCCATGGAAAGCCTTGTTTCCATGGAAGGTTTGTATACTTGCAATCAACAGGAGGAAATGCCCATGCTTCGATTTTCCGGAGATCAGCGAAATTTCCAGCTGCTTCTGGACGATATGCCTGTGCTGCGGCACACGGCGGCGCAGCCCTTTGCGGTCATGATCCGCACGGAGAAGACCTATAAGGCCAGCCGCGGCACCGTGAAAACCACCGAGGCCGAGGTGCAGCGCGTTAAGCTCACAAAGGCCGTGCAGCTCAGCGAGGACACGGTCTGCTTTTCCGGCGGGAGCCATCAGCTCACCGTGCGTGCCGTGCCCTGTGAGGGCGGCGTGACCCTTTCCCTGGAGGGGGAGAGCGGCTGGAGCTATCTGTTCAGCCTGCCGGCGGAGGAGAACGAAGCCGTCTTCGGCGGCGGGGAGCAGTACCGCCAGGTGAACCTGAAGGGTCTTCGGGTCGTAAACTTCGTGTCCGAGCATATCAAGGCCTCCACCATCCTCGAAAAGGCGGTGCGCCCGCGCTCCCGTTACCGGGAGAAGGAGCACCATGAGATCGGCAGCTACTCGCCCATGCCTGTGTTCGTCACGGACAGCGGGCGGCTCATCCTCTTTGAGACCGGGGCCGACGGCGTGTCGGAGTTCGGGAAGGAGCGATACCTCTTCCGCTTTGACGCCTGCCCGTCGCGCCTTGTGCTCCTGCGCGGGGAGAGCTTTGAAAGCCTCGGGCGCCTTTTAAACCGGCAGATCCCGAACCGGCAGTATATCCCGGACTGGTGCCACGACGGCATGATCCTCGGCATCCAGGGCGGCACGCAGACGATCCTCGACAAGACCTTTGCCATGCTCGATGCCGGGGCCAGAATCTGCGGCGTCTGGAGCCAGGACTGGTCGGGCGAAATTCGCACCGTGATGGGCAAGCAGGTCTGGTGGAACTGGGAGGTCGATGAAAAGCTCTACCCCGATCTCAGGGAAGCCATTCAGAGGCTGCGGGAACGGGGCGTGCGTTTTCTGGCCTACATCAACCCTTATCTTGTCAAGGGGAGCCGGCTCTATGTGCTCTGCGCCGGAAAGGGCTATCTCATCACCCATACCGACGGGAGTGTTTATCACATCAAATCCACCACCTTTGAGGCGGGAATGCTGGACCTGACGCATCCGGAGGCGGTGCGCTTCATCAAGGAGGAACTCATCAAGCGCAACATGCTTCAGCTCGGCGTGTCCGGCTGGATGGCGGACTTCGGGGAATATCTGCCGCTCGACTGCGTCCTGCATGACGGGGACCCCGCCGCTCTCCACAACCGCTGGCCCGTCCTCTGGGCGAAGGTGAACCGGGAGGCCATTGAGGAATACGGCGACAAGGATGTCATGTTCTTCACCCGCTCGGGCTATCTCGGTATCCAGAGCTACGCGCCCATGATGTGGAACGGCGACCAGCACACGGACTACACCCGCGACTATGGCATGCCCTGCGTCATGCCGGCGAGCTTTTCACTCGGCTTTTCCGGCGCGCCCATGGTGCACAGTGACATCGGCGGCTTTTTCTCCTTCGCCAAGCTCAAGCGGGACGATGCGCTCTTTGTCCGCTGGATGGAGATGAACGCCTTCTCGCTGCTGATGCGAAGCCATGAGTCCATCCGCCCCTGGGCCAACAGCCAGTTTGACGCGCCGGGCGTGAAGCCCTATACCGTGGAGCTGACCGAAATTCACGCGGCGCTCAAGCCCTATATCGCCCACTGTGCCGCGCTCGCTGGGGAGGGTGTCGCCGCCATGCGCCCGGATTTCTGGGAGGCTGGGACGTTCAAGGCCAGCCGCGACCCCTACGCCTATTTCCTGGGGGAGGATCTGTTCGTCTGCCCGATGGTCGAGCGGGGCAGGACGCTGCGGCAGGTATACCTCCCGGCGGGCGAATGGGTGCACTTCTGGACAGGCAGGGTCTATACCGGGGGCGGCAGGGCGTATCTCGTCCCGGCCCCGCTCGGCAAGCTCCCGGTCTTCTACCGCAAGGGCAGCCCCTATGAGGATCTGTTTCGCCGGACGGCGGCAAACTATAAACTGGAGGGATGAAGGATATGGAAAGCTCGTATATCTCCCGCACAAGCGGCATCGGCATGAAGGACAAGGTCGGCTATGCCCTGGGCGACTTCGCCTCGGTGCTGGTCTTCGGCCTGGTGCAGAGCGTACTGCAGAAATACTATACGGACGTGCTGGGCATCGGCGTCGTGAGCATCATGGTCATGTTCATTGTGGCGCGCATCTGGGACGCCATCAACGATCCCCTGTGGGGCCGCATCATCGACAGCGCGCCGGTCTGGCCGGACGGGCGCTACCGCCACTGGCTGAAGGTCTTCTGTGTGCCCGTGGCGATCTCGGCGATCCTGATGTTCGTCAAGATCCCGGGCCTGAGCGAGAAGGGATACCTCGTCTACGCCTATGTGACCTATATCCTCTTCGGCATGCTCTACACCTGCATCAACATCCCCTACGGCTCCATGGCCCAGGTGATCACCTCCGATGAGAAGGAGCGCAGCTCCCTGTCCGTGTTCCGCTCCATCGGTTCCACCTTCGGCGCCATCCCGGCCATGCTGCTCATCAGCCTCTGCTATGTCAAGCTCGCCGATGGGCGCTCGGTCATGTCCTATCAGAAGATCATCACCGGCGTTGCGGTCATCGCGGTGCTCAGCGTGGTGGGCTTCCTGCTCTCCTATGCCTGGACGCGCGAGCGCGTGCACACAAAACCGGCGCTCAAAACCGAGGGCCAGACAGCGAAGGTCATCAAGATCCTCCTGCACAGCCGCCCCTTCATGGCAGTGTGCGTTGCGAGCATGCTGTTTCTCGCGGCGCAGATGTTTGGGCAAAGCTACTATACCTATCTTTTCAACTACTACTTTAACGCTCCGGGCCTCTCGATGCTGCCCACAGCCTGCCAGTATCTGCCGGTGGCGGTCATCATGTTCTTCGCCGGCAAGCTCGGCAACCGCTACGGCCGGCGGGAGGTGTGCGCTTACGGCATGCTGCTCGCGGGCGCGTTCAGCCTGGTCCTGTACCTGATGGGCACAAAGAATGTGTGGCTGTATCTGCTGGTCTGTCTCATGTCCGGCATCGGCTGCGCATTCCTGTTCCTGCTGGTCTGGGCCCTGGCCAACGATGCCATTGACTATAACGAGGTCACCTACGGCCTGCATGACGAGGCCACCAGCTACTCAGCCTATACCTTCATGCGCAAGCTTGGCCAGACGGTGGCGGCGGTACTGGTGAACCTGGCGCTGCTGCGCATCGGCTATACCGACAATGTGCTCAACGCCTCGAATATCACGGAGGACACGCTCAAGCGGATGTACGCCGACTCCGTGCTGATCCCGGCGGTGCTGTACCTGCTGGTGTTTGTGCTGCTGCGCTTTGTCTACCCCCTCGGCAAAAAGCAGATCGCTGCCCTGCAGATCCAAAAGGAGGAGAGCCTGCGCAGACTCCACGAGGAACAGGCGTGACCCTGTTTCCTGATGAAATATGACCGAATAGAACAAAAAAGAACGGGCAGCCGAAGCGCCCGTTCTTTTTCTTCCGATTGGCGATACGATCGAGGCCTTAGCCTTTCACGGCGCCGCTGGTCATGCCGCTGATGATCTGCTCCTGGAAGAGGATGTAGCCCAGAATGGAGGGCACGATGGAGATGACGATGGCGGCATACATGGACACGTAGTCCGTGGAGAACTGGTTGGTGAAATAGCGGATGCCCACCTGGATGGTTCTGAGCTTCTCGGAGGAGACGATGAGATTTGCAAACACGAACTCATTCCAGCAGGTGAGAAACTCAAAGGTGGCGGCGGTGACGATGCCGGTGCGGCTGAGCGGGAGGATGACATAGAAGAAGCGCCCGAAGAAGCCGCAGCCGTCGATATACGCCGCCTCCTCCAGATCCAGGGGGATGGAGTCCATGAGACCGCGGATGAGGAAGGTGGACATGGGGATGCCGATGGCGCAGTAGAGAAGAATCATGCCGCCGTAGGTGTTATAGAGCCCGAGGCGGTTGATGATGACGAAATACGGCACCATCAGGGCGTTGAGGGGCACCAGGATGCCGGCGGTGAAGAGCGTGTAGATCGACTCCCGGCCTTTGAAGCGAAAACGCGAGATGCAGTAGGCGCTCATGCTGGCGACGATGACGTTGAAGATCGTGGCGACGAGGCCGACAAAGACGGAGTTTAAGAGCATGCGCCCGAGGCCCGCCACCGACAGGGCATTCACATAGTTCTGCCACTGGGGCTTCGCCGGCAGAGCGAAGGGCGAGAGGGCGAGAAATTCAAAGTTCGTCTTCAGCGAGGAAATGACGAGCCAGACGAGCGGGAACAGGGTATACAGCGCAAAGAAGATGATGAGAATCCAGCGCAGAACGGCAAGGACGACTTCCTTGGGCGACAGCTTGTGATGGACACGGCTTTCGGTCATTTCATCTCCCTCCTTCTCTTGCGCGCGGCGGCGGCTTCCTCATTGCGCCCGGTGAAGATGGCACGGATGCAGACAATGAAGATGACGCCCACGAGGATCAGGATCACGGCTGAGGCGCTGGCCCTGCCGTAATTGGAATCCTGCATTTTCTTGTACATATACAGCACCATTGTGTTGGTGGTGTTGGCCGGGCCGCCGTTGGTGAGCATGTAGACCTGCTCAAACTGCCGCAGGCCGAGGACGCTTGCAAGCGTCACACAGGTCAGCAGGGAGGTCTTCTTGATCAGCGGGATCGTGATATAGATCGCCTGCTGGAAATCGCTTGCCCCGTCGATGGTGGCGGCCTCATAGTAGGCGGTGTCGATGGTGGTGATATCGGCCATCATGATGACCATGTAGTAACCGACATAAAAGACCCAGTAGATGAGCACCGCCGGGAACGCGGTTTCCACGGTGCCGAGCCAGTCCCGCGCCAGATGGCCAAGGCCGATGGCCCGCAGCAGGCCGTTGAGCAGGCCGGTGTCCGCGCTGTAGATGGCGCGCCACAACGTTGCCAGGGCGATGCCGGAGATGACCTGGGGGAAGAAATAGACCGTGCGGAAAAACTTCCAGCCCCTGGGCTTGCGCGAAAGAATGATCGCCATGAGCATGGCCAGCGGCACCTGGATAAAGCCCGCCACCAGGGCCCAGATGATGTTGTTTGTAACGGAGCGGATAAAGGATTTGTCACGGAAGAGCTTCTCAAAGTTCTGGAACCAGACGACGGTTGGAGCTGAGATGCCGTTCCACTTGAGCATGCTGACCACGACCACATAGATGACGGGGAGCACAAAAAACGTCAGCATGATGACCAGCGCCGGGGACAGAAATGCGGCCAGCGGCCCTCTGTCGGAGCGTGTCGGTTTCAATTTGCCACCTCCTTGAAATTGCGCGATTGCGGACAGGGCCCGTAATCGGCTGTATTAAGGAATAGGGTGCGGCGTAAACCGCACCCTATGATCGATGCCTGAACGGAAGATTATTCGTCGATCGCGTCCTTGAGCATATCCACGAAGCCCTGGGCGTCCACCTGATCGAGGATCAGGGAAGAGACGGCGGCCGGGAACTCGGTGGAGAAGGCAGTCGGGAATGCACCGTTGACGTGCAGGATGGTGTAAGCGGCGTTGTTGGCAACCTCGGTCACCTTCTGGGAGATGACGCTGGTGTCGGGAGACGGCGTGTACTTGACGAAGAACATGGCGCCGGAGCTCAGAGCCAGCTCGCTGACATGGGCGGGATCGGTGATGTACTGGAGGAACTTGACCACAGCGGCTTCCTTGGCGGGATCATCCTGCTTGGCAGCGGCGAGGAAGCCCTGCACGGTGGTGACAAGGCCCTTGTCGCCCAGGCCGCCCTCGAAGCTGGGGTTCACGGCGACTTCGCAGTCGTCAGCCAGCAGCACGCCGTCAACGGCGTTGTCTTCCTTGTAGAAGTTGGCGATCCACCAGGGGCCATTGAGGTAGACGACGGTGTCGCGGTTGAGGAAGTGGCCGTTTACGTCGCCGGCAGTGGCGGAGACGGCGCCGTCAAAGGTGTAGGCGTACATTTCCTTGAGCGCCTCGGCAGCCTTGACGAATGCGGGGTTATCCAGACCGTCGGCATAGACGTCCTTGCCGCCGATGGCTTCAACCAGGAGGGAGTACCACAGCATGGAGGACCAGGCATTGTCGCCGGCCATCTGGCCCATGGCGTTCAGGCCTGCGGCCTTGGCGTCCTTGCAGAACTGGAAGAACTCGTCATAGGTGGCGGGGAAGTGATCCCAGCCGCACTGAGTCAGGAGCTTGGTGTTGTAGATGGGGGTAAAGACCGCGCTCTCAAAGGGCAGGATGGAGACCTTGCCGTCTGCGCTCCAGGCGTCAAAGGCACCGTCGGTGAAGTTGGCGCCCCAGCCCTCGTTGAGGTAGGGGGTCAGATCCATGAACTTGCCGGACTCGGCGTAGGCCTTGATGTCGAAGGTGGTATCAAGGATGCACACGTCGGGCGCGGAGCCTGTGGTGATGGTGGTGCGGATCTTGTCGCGGTAGGCCTGATAATCGGTCTGCTCCTCGACGACGACCTTGATGGAGCCGGCGTTCTCGGCGTTGAAGTCCTCCACGAGCTTGGCCATGTAGGCGGCCTTGGAGTCGGTGCCGACCCAGATGCTGGGGAAGTTGATCACGATCTCATCGTCGGCATAGGCGGGGAAAGAGGCCGCCAGGCCGAACACCATAACCAGAGTCAGAAGCAGGGCGATGGTTTTTTTCATGATGATTCTCCTTTTGATTTTTTAATTAACGTCGTTAATCAATGAGCTCCAAAAAACTCACTGAGACTATGTTTTGATTATACGAACTTGGCAACTGTTTGTAAAGAGCTGTGGCGCGCATGAATCTGTAGATTTTCAAGGCCGGAATTTGTAAAACCTGTACAAATCGAAGCGGAAAAGCGAAATTTTTTCTCACGTTTTTTGTCGCTTTCGCCTATATGTTCCGCAGGCTGTCGAACAGAGCCGCGTCCGCACAGTGCGCGCGCCGAAAGACGGGCGGCTGCCCGATGGGAGCGGGAAGCGTATGCTCTCCGGCGCCGTAGGTTTTCCCGGTCCAGAGATGAACCCATTCGCCCTCCGGCAGCCACAGCGTGCGCGTATCGGCGCCGGGCTCTACCACCGGGGCAACCAGCAGGTCGTGCCCCAGCAGATAGCTGTAGAGGCGGTGATCCCAGGCGCACGCCTCGCCGGGCGCTTCCAGAAACAGCGGGCGCATGACCGGCAGGCCGCGGGCCGCGTTCTCCGCGGCGCAGCGCTGCAGATAGGGCAGCAGCGCGTTATGGATGCCTGTCAGGCGGGCCGCGGCCGAGAGCAGGCGCTCACTGTCATACAGCTGCACGTTCGACTCGGGGCGGTTTCCCTCGTGGGTGCGCATGACGGGCGTGAAGCAGGAAAATTCCAGCCAGCGCAGCATGAGCTCCTCGTCCCGATGGAGATGGAAGAGGGTGGTGTAGCCGCCGGTGTCGCAGCAGTGCAGGCCGAAGCCGGACATGCCGAGGCTGAGGGCTGCGGTGATGACGGAGGGCAGCCCGTCGTCCTCCGACCAGTCCACGTTCTGATCCCCGGCCCATATCAGCGTGGCGTATTTTCCGCTCCCGGCGCCGCCGGCGCGCATGAAGAACACGCACTCACCCAGCTTGCCGGCCTCCTCGATCGCCTCCCGGTTGCAGCGGGCCCAGAGCACCGGCCAGGCGTTGTGCAGCGTGAGGCCGCTGCCGCCGTGGCAGACGGCGTCGGCAGGCAGATACTCCCCGAAATCGGCCATCCAGCCGCGAAAGCCCAGGCCGATGAGATTGTTTCGGATCACGCCCTTGTACCAGGCAAAGGCCTCCGGCATGGTCAGATCCACCACGCCGCAGTCGTATTCGCCGAAGTCGAAGAGATAGTCCGTGCCGTCGGCCCTTTTGACGAAGTAGCCCTGCTCCTGCGCCTGACGGAAGAGAACGCCGCCCTCGACGAGATAGGGGTTGATGTAGCCCATCCAGGCGGTGCCCGGCTCGGCGGCGATCACCCGGTCAAGGTCGGGATAGAGCTCCCGGTTCCAGCGCCAGTCCCATTGCAGGCGCTTGCCGAAGGAGGTGATGCGCTTGCCCTCCCAGTCCTGGATCCAGACGGCGGAGATGTCAACGCCCGCGTCCCGGCAGCGCTGTTCCAGGGCCACGGCGCGTTCCGTCCCGCCCTGGACGCCGAGCCACAGGCCCTTCATGGCC
Source organism: Oscillospiraceae bacterium (assembly GCA_902761635.1). Taxonomy (GTDB): domain Bacteria; phylum Bacillota; class Clostridia; order Oscillospirales; family Oscillospiraceae; genus Limivicinus. The sequence continues at coordinate 58,326 of CACWLG010000014.1, forward strand.
CAGTCCGGCAGAGCGGGCTGACGGCCCAGCAGACCCGTGAGCTTTTCAAGCAGGCCCTCGTACGATTCGGCCGTGCCGAAGACGAAGCGCGCCTGCCCGCTCCACAGGGCGATCTCGGAGCAGGCCTCTTCCCGCAGGTCCAGCTCCGCGTATTCGGTGTTCTCCAGGTGCATGAAGCAGAGCCGGGAGGACACGAGCGTCGCCTGGGGGTAGAAGGTGGTGTAGTAATCGCCGCCGCTGCCGTCCAGGGCGTCGGCAAGGCGGGTGATCTCGGTCAGCTTGTTGCGGCCCACGCCCTGCTCGCGTGTCCAGATGGGCCAGAGCCTGCCGCGCAGGTCAAGGGCGGAAAACTGCTCGCCCCCGCCAACCAGATGTTCGCCGGGCTCGGCATACAGGCGCAGCCACATGCGGTTGACCGTGGGGTCGGGACAGGAAAGGGTAAGGTGCAGCAGGCCGTCCCGCTCGCACAGGCGCAGCAGCGTCTGACCCTCGGTATCCGGGTGCGCAAAGCGCAGTGTGTCCCCCTCGACAGCGACAAGGCGAGCGCTCAGCCGCTCGTCCACCCGGTCGCGGATATCGAAGTTGCCGCGAAACATGCGTATCTTCTCCCTGCCGCGGCCGAGGAAAAGGGCAGGCGCGCGCTCGCTGTGGCGCAGCAGGCACTTCCCGTCAAGCCACAGCTCGGCCTGCCCTGCGCGGGGCGATTTGATTTCAAACATAGCTGTCTCCTTTTCGCAGCCGCTTCAGCTTCACAGAGCGCACAGCGGCTGCGCTCATTCGTTGTACCATTCGTCCCGGTCTTCGTTCCGGTCAAGGGTGAAGGTGCGGAAAACCGGCTCGATCTGCAGGCTCATCAACAGGGCGAAGGGGCCGGGGATTATGGGCAGAAGATAGGGGATGAGCCAGGCGATGGCCAGAAAGGCCAGCAGCTCCAGCAGCAGCAGAAGGCTGCGGCCGATATGCCGAAAGCACAGATAGGCCACAAAGCGCAGGCTGCCCGCAAAGCTGTTTTCAAAGCGGGAGATGTAGGCAAACATCCACGGAAAGCTCAGCGCCAGAGGGATCAGCAGCATCCCGCCGAGGGCGGAAAGCTGCAGGCCGCGCTCAAGGCCCATGTGCGAATAGCCGTAGATGTCCAGCGCGGCCAGCGCCAGCAGCCCGAGATAAAGCAGCCACATGGGAAAGCTCTGCCGGAAATTGCGCCGAAGTCCCGTGAAGAACACTTTCGCAAGCTCGCCGCGGTCATGCCGCACGTTTTTGACGATCGTATAGTAGAGCGCCGTGGTCGCAGGCCCGAGGGTCACAACGGGCAGTGAGCACAGAAGCCACAGGATGCCCGCGAAGACCATGTCGATGATAAAGCCGATCGCCTGCCGGAGCTTTGATTCCTTCATTTCTCCCTGCCGCGGCCGAAGTCCGCATCGACGCTGTAGCGGCAGACCTCGAAGCCGAACATTTCGGCCAGGACCTGCAGCGAGTCGGCATGGTGGCCCTTGACGACGACAAAGTGCGGCTCAAAGCCGGAGCGGATGCTGTCCTCCACGACCTCGCGGCTCGGGCGGTCGGTGCGCACGACGATGGAGGTGCCGTTGAACTGCTTGGGCTTGTCGAGCACGGAGCCCTCGGCGATGAAAAAGCGGAAGCTGCCGTCAGGCTTGCGGCCGATGCGGAAGACAGTGGCCTCAGGGAACGCCTCGCACCCGAAGTCCATGGCGGGGCCGATCTTACGGTTGGGGTGCACGCCTACGACGGCGCCGGTGTCCCGGCGGGCAAGCGAGCACGCCGCCATGCCGCAGTGCCAGTAGGTGATGCTGCTCTCGCCCTCGTCCAGGGCCACAGGGTCGCCGAAGAAGACGGGCTCATGGCTGAGCTGCATGCCGATCCACATGGAGAGGGCACCGTAGGTGTCGGCCTCACAGGCGGCGGCAACGCCCATGTCGTTGAGCATGCTCAGCACCGTGCAGACCGGGGTGCCGAAGGAGGTGAAGAAGTCCGGCCAGCAGCGGGAGGCCAGAGCGCCGATGTGATGGGTGCTCACATAATCGGAATAGGCCTTGAGAAGGCGGGCGTGGTCGAGGCGGTTCTTGTTCGGGGTCTTGTCGAGGCCGCAGGTGCATGCCGCACTCTTCGTGAGATACTCCGCGCACTCCTCATCGGTATAACCCTTGGCCATGTCGATCAGCTCGCGCGCTTCGATGCTCTCAAGCTCCACACCGAAAGTGTTCATCAGCTCGCCGTCCAGAGCGCGGCCGAAGCCGAAGCCCTGGGGCGTGTGGCCGATGGCGGACATGGTCAGGCCGCGCATGGCCTTCTTGACCCGGGCAGCCGCCACGGTGGCCTTGACGGCGGAGACGACGGAGTCCTCCTCCGGGGCACCGAAGCACCAGTTGAAGGCGCGCCCGCCGAAGGCAGAGAGGGTGTTCGCGGCGGAGTAGGCGCCGGTCAGGGAGTTGAGGCGCAGGCGGCCGCCGTCAATGACAGGCTCGCGCAGAGTCCAGAGCAGGACCGGGCAGTCAAAGCGGCGCAGCACCTCGGACATGTAGGCGGCGTTGGCGAAGGTCAGGTTCTGGAAGACGACCAGATCCGGGCGCTTGCCGTCGAGGAAGGCGCGCAGTTTATCGAGCGTGAGCAGCATCTCCTCCGGGCAGGCGATCTCCGGGTCCACACTGCGCAGCATGGCGCAGGAGCGCTCAAACTGATCCTGTGCGGTCTCCAGGTGATAGGTGGGCACGCCCACCGGGATATAAACAGAACAGAATTCCATGACGAACCTCCTGTAAAAAATTATTTAACGCTGTAAAACAGAATATTCCTTTCTTGCCAGACTGTCAAGGACTATTTTGCCTTTCAGAGAAAAATGTTGAAAAGCAAAAATATAAAAATATCTATTGACAAAACCGGTCCGCAGGATTACACTGTTAATTGCTTAGAAGCTTTAATTAAATGGCGCTTCGGGCACTGAATTTTGTCTTAGATGATCCAGAATAAAATGTATATTGCAAGGAGGATACAGCATTGAACTACGATCTGAAAGAAGTCTGCAAGGATATCCGCTGCGACACCGTGGCCTGCATCGGGCACCTCGGCGTCGGCCACATCGGCGGGTGCCTCTCCGTGGTGGAGGCGCTGGCCGTTCTGTACTTCAAGGAAATGAATATCGACCCCAAGCGTCCTCAGATGGCCGGGCGTGACCGCTTCATCTGCTCCAAGGGCCATGCCGGCCCCGCGGTCTATGCCACCCTCGCCAACCGCGGCTACTTTGACAAGAAGGAGCTGCTGACCCTCAACCAGGGCGGCACCAACCTTCCCTCCCACTGCGATATGAACCGCACCGTCGGCATCGACATGACCACCGGTTCCCTCGGCCAGGGCTTCAGCTGCGCCGTCGGCGTGGCGCTGGGCTCCAAGCTCGAAAAGGACGGCGCCACCATCTACACCCTGATCGGCGACGGCGAGAGCCAGGAAGGCCAGATCTGGGAGGCCGCCATGTTCGCCGCGGCCAAGAAGCTCGATAACCTCATCGCCTTTACCGATTACAATAAGCTGCAGATCGACGGCACCGTCGCCGAGGTCAACGACATTGCGCCGCTTGCCGAGAAGTGGGCGGCCTTCGGCTGGAACGTGATCGAGGTCGAGGACGGCAACGACGTCGAGCAGGTAGAAAAGGCTGTCGAGCATGCCAAGCTCGGCCGCGACAGCGGCAAGCCCACCATGATCATCCTCAACACCCTCAAGGGCTGCGGTGTGCAGTGGATCGTGGATCTGGGCGCCGGCAACCACAACTCCAACATCAGTGAAGAGCAGGCCGCGGCTGCGATCCGCGAGATCAGAGGGGAGGACTAATCCATGGAAATGAGAGCTGTTTACGCCGCGTGCCTCGCGGAAATGATGGAAAAGGACAAGCACGTCTGCATCGTCGACGCAGACCTGGGCAAGGCCAGCGGCACGCTGAGCCTGCGCGCAAAGTTCCCTGAGCAGTCCTTTGACTGCGGCGTTGCCGAGCAGAACATGGCCTCCATCGCGGCAGGCCTGTCCAGCTACGGCTTCAAGCCCTGGATCGAGACCTTCACCCCCTTCGCCACCCGCCGCATCTGCGACCAGATCGCCATCTCCATCAGCTATGCCAAGCGCAATGTGAAGATCGTCGGCACCGACCCCGGCATCTCTGCCGAGCTCAACGGCGGCACCCACATGAGCATGGAGGATATCGGCGTGCTGCGCTCCATCCCCGGCATGGTGATCTTTGAGCCCGTGGACGAGATCCAGCTTCGCGCGGCCATGCCCGTTCTCAACGAGTATGACGGCCCTGTGTACGTCCGTCTTTTCCGCAAGCAGTCCCCCGTCGTCTTCGGCGAGGACTACAAATTCGACCTCTTCAAGGCTGACACCATCAAGACCGGCAAGGACCTCACGATCTTCGTCAGCGGCATGCTGACCGCAGACGCAGTCACGGCCGGCCAGCAGCTTGCTGCCGAGGGCATTGACGCTGAGATCATCAACGTCCACACCATCAAGCCCATCGACAGAGAGACCGTCATCGCCTCTGCCCGCAAGACCGGCGCCGTGCTGACCGTGGAGAACCACAACGTCATCGGCGGCCTGCACTCTGCCGTGCTCGAAGCTCTGGCTGAGGAGAAGATCCCCGTGTGCGCCGTCGGCGTGCAGGACCGCTTCGGCGAAGTGGGCAAGCTGCCCTACCTGCGCGAGGCAATGGGCCTCACCGTCGAGAACATCGTCAAGACCGCGAAAAAGGCAGTCAGCCTGAAGTAAGGAATAGAGAGGGTACTGAAATGAAAATTGCCATCGGAAGCGATAAATCCGGTTTTTCCGCCAAGGAAGCAATCAAGGCCTATCTGACTGAGGCAGGCATTGACTTTGACGATCTCGGCACCACCGATCTGGAGCAGGTCCACCCCTACTACCAGGTGGCAAGCGAGGTAGCCCCCAAGGTGCAGGACGGCACCTATGACAAGGCCGTGCTGATCTGCGGCACCGGCGCCGGCATGTGCGTCGTGTCCAACAAGTATAAGGGTGTGTACGCCGTCGCGTGCGAGGGCGTGTACTCGGCCAAGATGTCCCGCGCCATCAACAACGCAAACGTCCTGTGCATGGGCGGCTGGATCGTCGGGCCCGAGATGGCCGTCGAGATGGTCAAGACCTTCCTCGCCACCGAGTGGTGCCAGGATCTGGAGGATTGGCGCGCTGCCAATATGCACAAGTTCGCCGTGAAGGTCAATGAGATCGAGGAGAGCATCTATGGCGCTTGAGTTCGTCTATGCCCAGCCGGTCAAGATCTATTTCGGCGAGGGAGCGTTCGCAAAGCTCACAACGGTGCTCGATGAGTGCGGCGTAAAACGCTGCGTCATTGCCTGCGGGCGGCACTTCGCCCCCACGGCCGAGGCCATGAAGGAAAAGGACAGCCGCATTGCCGCCGTCTTCGGCGGGGTGGAGCAGAACCCGCAGCTTTCCGGCGTGATCGAGACCACGCGCCTCGCCCGTGAGACCGGGGCCGACGCCGTCATCGGCATCGGCGGCGGCAGCGCCATCGACACGGCAAAGTTCGCCGCGGCCATTGCCCTCGGGGACGCCGAGGCGATCGCCTACTACCACGGGGAGAAGCCCTTCCCGGAAAAGCGCCTCACGATCATCGCTGTCCCCACCACCGCCGGTACGGGCAGTGAGGTGACGCAGGTCTCCGTCGTCAGCCACGGCAGCGAGAAGCGTACCATCAATAACCCCGCTTTCATGCCGAAGGCCGCCATTGTCGACCCCGTGCTCTCGAGCACGGTTCCGCCGCGCACCACCATGAACACGGGCCTTGACGCCATGGCTCACGCGCTGGAGGGCTACTGGAGCAAGAACCACCAGCCCATCTCCGACCTGATGGCCATCGAAGCCGTGCGTACGATCCTCGAGAACCTTGAGAAGGCCTACCGCGACGGAAGCGACATGCAGGCCCGCGCCAATATGGCATATGCGTCCCTGCTCGGCGGACTCAGCTTTGCTCTTCCGAAGACTGCCGGCTGCCATGCCTGCAGCTATCCGCTGAGTGAGGATTATCACCTGCCCCATGGCGAAGCCTGCGCCTTCACGCTCGACAGCTTCGTGCGCATCAACGCCGATGAGCGGCTGGAGCTGCTGTGCCGCCGCGTCGGCCTTTCCGGCACGGAGGAGCTTGCCGGGCGCATCGCAGAGCTCAAAAAGCTCGCCGGTCTTCGCAGCCGCCTCGGCGATCTGGGCGAAGTGGACCTCGACAAGCTTGCCCACGACTGCGCCGTGCACGGCCTGATGAACAATAACCCCGTCCGCATGGACGAGAAGGCGCTGCGCGCCATGTTTGAAAAGCTCGCGTAAACAAAAACACAGGGGACCCCCGCCCGCAGGGGTGGGGGTCTTCTTCCGGACAGAGGATAGACGCCGATGAAGGACAACGTGAAATATACCCTGATGGTGGCCGGGATGGTATTATCCTGGTCAATCTATTATGCAGTCAGCAAGGTCGTGGTGGACGCCACCGGCTCGGCAAGGCTGGCGGGCTTCTTCCTGCGCCTTTCGGCGCTGGTATTTCTGACGATCCAGCTGCTGGCCGACGGCAATTTCAAACGCCTCTTCCATCAGGGAAAAGCCGTGCTTATCCTGATCACGATCGGTGTTTTCGGCTTTCTGCTGGACCTGTTTGCAAACCTCGGCTATGCCGGCGGCGCCCTGAGCACCGGCACCGCGCTTCTGAAGACGGACGTGCTGATGGTGAACCTTGCCACAGTCGCCCTCTATCACAAGAAGCTCTATTTCTCCGACTGGCTGGGGACCGGCATCATGCTCCTCGGTGTGCTGCTGGTGCTGGGCGTGGACTTTGGCGGGATGACGCTGCATGTCACGGATCTGTACTTTCTGCTGTCGGCGGCCTGCGTGAGCGCCAACGCCTTCATCATCAAGGCAGCCCAGGAGAAATACCACGAGGACGCGGACATGATTTCCTATTATAACAATGCGGTGGTGCTGATCCTCTTTGCCGTCAGCTGTGCCTTCTGCGGCGACTTCAAAAAGCCTTTGGACTTCACCCCCGGCTTCTGGGGGCTTGTGGCCCTGGGCGGACTTGCCCAGACGGGGATCTACTTCTTCTACTACCGCAACCTCAAGCACTTTGAGGTGTGGATCGTGAAGCTCTATCTGCTGCTGATGCCGGTGCTCAGCTGCTTTATCGGGGTGTTCTTCCTCAATGAGCAGCTCACGACGAAAAAACTGCTGGGGATTCTGATCGTCCTGGCCGGCGCAGCGGTGATCCTGATGCGCGGCAGGATCAATCATACCCCCGCGCAAAGCGCCAACAAGTAAGAAGGGGAGCGGCTATGTCCTACAAGGGCGACAACTTGATGAGCGTCAAGCGCACCAACCGGAGCGTTGCCCTGCGTGCGCTGCACGAAAAGGGTGCCATGTCCCGCAAGCGCCTGGCGGAGAGCATGAACCTGACCCCGGCGGCGATCACAAAGATCGTCGGCGAGATGATCAGCGACGGGCTCCTGTCCGAGGGAGAAATGCTCTCGAGCGGGAATGCCGGACGGCGGGAAATCCTTGTCGATATCAACACCAGGGCCGCCTGCGGCCTCGGGGTGCTCATCAACCTGCGCCAGGCGATTTTGTCTGCGGCCTGGCTCGATGGGAGCGTGATCTTCGCCGAGGAGGTGCCCCTGCCAGCCAGCGCCCCTGTCGAGGAGACGGCCGGACAGCTTTCCGGACGCCTGCTGCAGCTGCTTGAGGAAAACGGTATCGAGCGTGAATGCGTGGTCGGCCTCGGCATCGCCGTGCGCGGCATTACCTCCGAGGACGGGCGCATGGTGCGCAATTCCTTCGGCGCTCTCGCCGAGACGGAATATCCCCTGTGCGCGCGCTTTGAAGAGCTGACGGGCTTTCGCTGCCTGATGGAGAACAACGTGCGCTCGCTTTTGGCGGCACAGATGTTCCTGTCCCGCGACGAGACCGCGGGCTCCCAGTTTTTCCTGCGCTGCGGCTACGGCATCGGTGCGGCCCTGTCCATCGACGGGAAGATCTGGCACGGCGTGACCGCCCAATGTGCCGAGATCGGCCATATCCCCGTGATCCGCCGGGGCGGAAAGCCCTGCCACTGCGGCAAGAGCGGCTGCCTGGAGACCATCGCCTCACCCGGCTCCATCCGGGAGGACGCGCTTGCGATCCTGTCGGAGGAGAAGACCCCGCTGCTCTGGCGCAAATGCCAGGAGCAGGGACGGGAGAAGCTCAGCGTTTTCGATGTGTTCACCGCTGCCAGCAATGGCGACGAGGGCGCGGCCGGTATTGTCGACCAGGCGGTGCAGGCCCTGGCCTCGGCTGTCAAAGCCCTGATCTATCTTGTGGACCCGGGAAAGATCGTGCTCTACGGCAGCCTCTTTGAAGACCCCTACTACCTCTCGCGCCTGAGCAGTGAGCTGCAGGAGGGCGTGGATACCCGGCATCACGTAGTGATTGAAAAGAGCAGATACAACCAACAGTTGGAAGAGTGCGCTGCCTGTCTCCTGGCAGTGCAGGATTTCATAGACAACGGAGGGATACAATAATGGATGCAGTGTTGAAGACACTCCGCGAGAAGAACCCGGGCCTGAAGCTCTACAGCGTCCTGGACCCGGAATTTCGCGGATACGGGCGCGTTCTGAGCGCCGATACCGAAGCGCTCGCCGCGGCGATGGCGGCCACCGCCATTCCGGAAGAGGGCAATTGCTACAGGGCTTCCGTGCCGGAGCTGGAAGCGGTGCCGCTGATGAAGGAGCTCGGGCGCACGGCCTTCGGCGGGATGGAGATCCAGGCGGGCTACTGCAACGGGCGCGGCTACAAACTCAACGCCATGGAGTACCACAAGTGCAGCGAGCTCAATTTCAGTACCACGGGCCTTGTGCTCCTGCTGGCCCTGCCCGGCAAGCTGGACGACGGCAGGCTCCAGAGCCGCGATGTGGTGGGCTTTTATCTGCCGGCGGGCGTGCTGGTGGAGATCCACCCCCTCGTGATGCACTTTGCCCCCTGCCGCATCAGCGAGAGCGGCTTTAACTGCCTCGTGGTCCTCGAGAAGGGCACCAACGCCCCCCTCAACAGGGTGGACACGAAGGCCCCGGGGGAAGAGAAACTTCTGTGGATGCGCAACAAGTGGATGACCTGCCACCCCGATTCCCCGCAGAAGGAGAAGGGCGCTTACGTCGGCATCTCCGGCGAGAATATCGCTCTTGCCATCTGATGCCCGGGGCGGAGCAGAAGAAGCACGAATGCCCGGAATCCTGCCGCAACGGCGGATTCCGGGCTTTTCTTAAGTAATGTGAAGTTTACATTTTGCGGCTTGACTTGCGCATCGTGAAATCGTAAAATAAAGCCACTTTGAAAAAGGAGGTCTTCACAGCATGAAGAAAGTTCTTGTTATGCTTCTTGTACTTGCCATGTTCGCATCGTTTATGGCGATGCCCGCCATGGCAGACGATACACAGGCCGTTGATCTCAGCGGGACCGGCGTGACCCTGTACTATCCGCAGTCCTTCACCGGGGCTGCCGGCATCATCAGCTCCCGCGACGGCGGCGAGCTCGGCTACAACACCGGCTGGTATTACGCCGAGGTGGATTACACCGCCATGAGCAACGACGAATACAACGCCCTCATGGAGAAGGAAGAGCCCACCGAAGAGGAAATCGAAAACTACTACAACAATATGGCGAACCTCTTTGTGATCTTTGCCGTTTCCGACAAGTCCAGCATCGAAGAGCTGGCCGGCTTTATCAAGGGCCTCGGCACCGAGCTGGACCTCACCCGCGTCCCCAAGGTCGGCGAGGGGGAGGGCTACAGCTTCTACCTGTACACCGACATGGCCAATGACACCAGCAAGTTCCGCCCGGAATATGTCGAGGAGTTCAACGCTCTGCGTGAGCAGGTGCCGGAGATCGTAGCAGCCGGCAAGTTCTATGCCCCTGTTGATCCCAACGCCGCCATGATCGGCAAGAAGCTCAGCTTCAAGACCACCGACATCAACGGCAACCCCGTTGACAGCGAGGAGCTCTTCGCCCGGCACGAGATCACCATGCTGAATCTGTGGACGAGCTGGTGCCACTTCTGCATCGAGGAGATGCCCGAGCTCGAGGCCATCAACGGCCGCATCGCCGGCAAGGACTGCGCTGTCGTCGGCCTGCTGTTTGACGGCGATGATCCCGATGCTCTGGAGACCGGCAAGGGCGTCCTGCAGAATGCGGGCGTCACCTTCAACGTGATCCTGCCCCCCGACAACGTGGAGGAGATGTTCACTGTTGACGGCTTCCCCACCACCTTCTTCGTCGGCAGAGATGGTGTGATCTTGGGCGCTCCCGTCGTCGGTGCGGATGTAGAGGCCTATGAGCCCGCCATCGAGAGCTTCCTGGCTGCCGGTAGCAGCGCACCTGAGGCCAAGCCCGCCGGTGCCACCGCGATGGTCCGCGAAGCCAAGGGCGCCTCTGACAACGGCGTTACGCCGAACGACGCCGGTATGTACCGTATCTACGTCGCGGATGAGAGCGGCAAGCCTGTCGAGAAGGCGAAGATCCAGTTCTGCTCCGACAGCGAGTGCATGCTGGGTACCACCGACGCGACCGGCCTTGCCACCTTTGAGGTGCCGGAGGGCACTTACACCATTCACGTCCTGAAGGTTCCCGAGGGCTACGCGAAGGACGAGAATGCCTACACCATGACCGGCTACAGCGATCTGAGCATCGTACTGAAGCTGGCGTAAGGAAACGAAACAGAAGGTGCTGTCTCAATAGAGGCAGCACCTTTTTGTGCTGCACCCGCCTGCGAAAACACAAGATTTAGGGAAAAAACCGGGAGAGTATCCAACATTTTCCGACAGGACGCCTTGACATTGCCCTCGGGGTGTGCTTTAATATTCACGAAAAATTCATGCTTTTTGGCTTGAAAAGGGGGAGAATTTCATGCACACAAAGAGCGTGCTACCGCGCGTCCTTGCGCTGACGCTGGCGCTGGTGCTGGCCCTCGGGGTCCTTGCTCCGGGCGCCTTTGCCGTTATGCCCACCCGCGGCGATCTGCTGCGCTTCATTCCGGTGGCGGTGTCCGTGGATAACAGCAATGTGATGGTCTACGGCTACTTCACCAACCTCAATCCTGACTGCTCGGTTTCCAACTTCCGGGATTTTGAGATGTCGCTGTTCATGGACAATTATATGGTCGTCTCCGGCAGCTTCGGCACGCTCGACAAGTTCACCATCGGACCGGAGGATGTGCTTTACCACACCTTCGTCTTCCCTGGCAGAAGCGGGCTGTATCCCGGCACCTATATCTGTGAGGATGATGATTTTGCCGTTATCTCCTGCACCTTCGACTACAGCGAGCTGGTGTACAAGGCAGGCGGCATCAAGTAAAGGCAAAAACAGCGGAGAAGGATCCAGGCTCCCCGGGTGACCGGGGAGCCTTTGCATACAGGAGGTCTGTGCGCATGAAAAAAGAAAACGCACTCGGCATTGTGCTCTGCGTGTGCGTGGCGTTGATCTGCGCCGCGACACTGATTGTCACGCAGGCCTTCTGCCGGCAGTATACGCCGAGGCCCGCCGTGACGCCGAGTCCCGTCCCCACCCCGATGCCGACGCCTACCCCTACGCCGACGCCTGTCCCGACGCCTGAACCTGCCCCGACGCCGGAGCCCTATCTCCCGCCGCGGGAGCTGGAGATCGCCCGGGAAATCAATCCGCATGTGATCGCCTGGCTGGAGATCCCGGATACCGGGATCCGCTATCCGATCCTCCGCCACCCCACGCAGGACAACTACTATCTCAACATCACCATCGACGGTGAATCCGGCTATCCCGGGTCCATCTACACCAATACCATGGAGGGAGAGAGTTTCGACACCTTCAATACGGTCATCTACGGCCACAATATGGCAGACGGCACGTATTTCGGAAGCCTTAAGAGCTATAACGACGCAGACTATCTTGCCGCCCACCGGGAGATCGACATCTACACCCCGACCCGGCTGCACCGCTACGACGTGATCGCGGTAGTGTGCTATGACGACCGCTATATCACCGACCGTTATGACGACACAAAGGAGGCTGACCGTGTCGCTTTTCTCAAATCCCTGCAGGAATTTGGCGCAGTGATCCCGGCGGATGCCGAAGTCAGCGTGGATGGGCACATCATCACGCTCTCCACCTGCATCGGCGGCATGCCCAACAACCGCCTTCTGATCGTCGCGTCGGAGAGGGACGGGGAGGCATAAGACAGGGGGCTGCCTCGAAATGAGACGGCCTCGTTTTGTCATACATGTCCGGGTCCGGGCATATGCTTTTGCAGGGGGTGAGCGCATTGGCATATGTTGAGACGCAGAGGAGCGCGCAGAAGGAACATGCGCTGAGCATGCAAAACCGCGCAAGGCTCAGCCTGACGGGTGTGGTGGATGTAAACGGCTTTGACGAGAGCGTGATCCTGCTCGCGACTTCGCTGGGTCCATTGACGATCCGGGGAGAGCAGCTTCATATCGACAGGATCGACCTGACTGCCGGGGAGCTGGAGGTGCGGGGAAAGCTGCGGGAGCTGAGCTATGAGGAACCGGCGGCGGAGGGCGGCTTCTGGTCGCGCCTTTTCGGCTGAATGGGCCTGGAGATCCGGGCGGAGGCCCTGTCGCTGCTGCTGGCCTTTGCGCTGGGCGCGGCGCTCGGCCTGCTGTATGACCTGCTGCGGCCAATTCGGCGCCTGGCCTGGGCAGGGCTTTGGGATCTGCTGTTCTGCCTGTGCGCAGCCGCGGCTGCCTTCCTCTTTGCCATGCGCGAGGAAAACGGCGTGCTGGGCACAGGGGAGATCCTGCTCAGCCTTGCGGGGCTGCTGCTCTATCTGCGGCTTTTGAGCCGTCTGCTGCTGCCGCTGTGGGAGCAATGTGTTCAGGAAATTGGAGCCTTTGCGCGAAAAGCTCAAGAGAACGCAAAAAAAGTTCCGGAAAGCGCAAAAAAACTCTTTCAAAATCGCCGCGAATGAGATATGATAATAAAGCTTTCATGTAGGAAATTTAGGCATTACTGCGGAAAGGACAGACATGGACGCAAAAGAAACGCTGGTCCGAATCGTACTGCTGGCACTGATGCTTTACGCGGCGGCCTGCCTTGCCGCATCCCGGCGGGAGCTCCATGAGGCGCTGGGCGCGGAGGAAGCGCTGCGCACAAGGCTGCAGGCGGTCGAACAGGAAAACCTTGCGATGAGCCGGAAGCTCACCGAGGGGTGGAGTGCGGAGGAGCTGGAGCAGCTTGCGCGGGAGAGATTGGGACTTGTCCTGCCGGGCGACAAAATCTTTCGCTTCCCGAAGGAGGAGCCGGAGCGGGAAAACTGAGCGCTTCGGGAAAAGGCAGATCCGATCGCCGGATCATTGACAGTTGAGAGACAGAGAGGAATATCCATGGATTGGCAAATCGGCGAGATACTTGAAGGGAAAGTAAGCGGTATTACAAAGTTTGGGGCCTTTGTCGCCCTTCCCGACGGGAAGAGCGGCCTTGTGCATATTTCGGAGGTGGCCAACGCCTTTGTCAGCGACGTGAGCGAGCATGTGCAGGTCGGGCAGTCGGTGAAGGTGAAGCTGCTGAGCGTGACGCCCGAGGGGAAAATCAACCTCTCTATCAAGCGCGCCCTGCCGTCTGAGCCCGCACCCCGGCCCGAGGCGAGGCCGAGACGGCAGGAGCCGAGCGGCGCAAGCCCGGCATACGCTTATGCGGCCGTGCCCCCTGCGGCGGAGAGCAGCGGGAACCAGGATTTTGAGGAACGACTCAAGAAATTCATGCAGGAATCCGACAGCCGTATCGCCGGCAGTCGGATGTATGCCGAGCATAAACAGCGCCGCCGCAGCAGATAAACTTCCATAAATAAAAAAGACGATGCTTTTGCATCGCCTTTTTTGTTTATGCGGGTTAATGGCGGCCCTTGTCGCCGACGCCGAAGTGGAGCTCCTTCATGCCCTCAACCTCGTCGCAGATATCCTTGAGCGCGCACGCGGAGCAGTCCGTGGGCAGACCCTCAAAGATGTGGGTGAGGGTGCCGGTCACGTCGGCGGACTTCTTGGCCAGGGCCTTGAGGGCGGCATAGTCGGCGGCGGGATCGGTGAGGAAGAGCACAGTGGCACCGAGGACATTGGGGTCCTGCTTGTAAGCCCGGATATAGTTCATGCCGAGGGCCTTGAAGCTGATGCCGCGGCGCAGTGCGTCACGGCTGACGCGGACCTGCTCGCGATAGCTCTCCGGGGAGATGCGCACCATGTAGCCCTGAGGGTAGACATGGTACTTGGCAAACTCAATGTCCCGCAGCGTGCGGTAGACTGCCTCGTCGTCGTCCTCCAGCACACCGACGCGCAGGATGACGATGCGGGCAAAATCGCAGTCGCCCCTGATCTCCTGCAGATCCCTGCCGCAGAGAATGACCTGATCCCTGCCGCCGAGCTCCGGATGAGAGGTGAAGAGCACATAGTTTGCCGAGCCCCTGCCGGAGGCGCCGAGTTCAAAGGCGGCGTCCTTCTGCAGCACCAGCTCGCTGGAGCCGGTGTCTGGCCAGGCAGCTCCGGGATCATAGTCCCAGACCCTGGCGGGGAGCTTGTCCGTCAGCTCCCGGGTCTCTTGAATCAGAGAATTGTAGAGCTCCATAGATCAGAATACCTGGTCGACCTTCTTCTGATCAAAGATCAGATTGACCTGCTTGTAGGCCCAGCCCAGCAGCTTCTGATCGAGGTTCCAGAAATAAACCACAAACAGCGCAGCGACAACGCCCAGAAGGACGAGCACGATCTTCTTGACGACCTTGCATAGCCCGGACACGAAGAACATCCGCAGCAGACTGAAAATGTTGAAGGACAGGATGCTTTTAATCACTTCAAAGATTTTAAACATATTTCTATCGTCATGCTCCTTTCAATTCGTTCAAAGGGGAAACCGACGGAGCGGTCTTACTTCTTCGCAAGGCCCTTCTGACGGGCATACTCCGCCGCGCCGAGAGCGCCCATGAGCTGGGGGTCGGTCTTGAGGTTGACGACCTTGA
>CACWLG010000015.1 GCA_902761635.1 Oscillospiraceae bacterium
GATCCTCAAATCCTTGAGCGCGGGCTCGTCCTTCAGATACTCCGCGTACTGCAGCTGTATCTTCTCCCATAGCTTGGCCGACATCTTTCTGTCATAGCAGCGGCGAAGCAGCGTCCAAACGCATTTTTTCGCGTTCTTTGTATAGACCGTGTGTTTGCTGCGGTCGATAGGCAGGTCTATTTCTTTCATGCCTTCAGATCCTCTTTTTCTTTTCAAAATAAGGTGCAGATCCACGCCAGGACCGCGGAAGCGACCGGGAAAAGGAGAATGTGGGTCAAATGCGTTTTCCAGTTATACCCAAACAGATGGCGGCCCAGGACAGCTTTTGTCTCAGGATAGAAATGTGGGAAGAAGTTCAGCCCGGCATTGCACAGCAGATACCAGTCAAAGAACAGAACGTCAAATGCTTTCAGAAGCATGAGCATGGCGAAAAAGCGGAGTGCGAACTGCCAAAATCCAAAACAGTTCTGTATCCCGTCCCATGCTCCCAAAACAATCGCGCCGCCCATGAGCGCAAATGCGAGGACGATCATGACCCATCCCACGGCATGCTGCCCCGGGAATCTTTCCGGCTTTGAAGCAGGAACGACCGCTTGTGTCTGCGCAGGCGCAGAAGAAAAGAATCTCTTGTCCTGGATAAAACCAACACCGCCCAGCAGCAGCAAAAACAAGCCCGCCATCATCTGCAGGGACAAAAGCAGCGTTGCGATCATATTGACCATCTCCTTTTCCCGGCTTTGAAAAATGCGTATGATAGACATCATACGCATTTTTGATAAATCTCTATTCTTTACAGATAGATCTCGCAATCGTCCTCAACTTTTTTGCAGGCTTTCAGCACATCCTGCATAACGGCTTTGGGATCGGCGCCGTCCTCAAATTCCACGCTCATCTTCAATGCCATGAAGTTGACGACGGCATCCTTGACGCCCGGCGTTTTCTTTGCCGCAAGCTCCATCTTGTTTGCACAGTTCGCGCAATCCACGTCAATTATGTAGCTTTTTTTCATATGGAATGATTCCTTTCTTTGACATCTGTCGCAGCGGAATTCATCGAACAGCATCTGGCGCAGGCGCTGCATCCGCTGCAGGCACCGCAGCTTGCACAATTGCCGCCGCAGGACGATTTCCCTGCCTTTTTATCCCGGATCATGCCGCGCAGCAACAGACCCACGATCAGCACGAGAACGGCGACAAGTATGATATTGATGAGATTTGCAGATAACCATGCAAACATAAGATCACTTCCTTTGAGATGAGCGGCAGCGCTGTGAGGGAGAGGGGTAAAACCTCACAGCGCCGCCATACGGAGAGAGGAGGGATTACTTAACCGTCAGTTTCTGGGCTTCCTTGTAGGGCTTGAAGAGCTGCCACAGGAGCAAGGCCAGCATCACCAGCGCCAGGATCAGACCGACGACATTCATGCCGCCCGCGAATACGCGGCCGAGCTGCCAAACGATAAAGGCCATGACCCAGGCGAAGCAACACTGGTAGCCGATGGCGAACAGGGTCCACCTCGCGCTGTTCATCTCGCGCTTGATGGCGCCCATGGCCGCAAAGCACGGCGCGCACAGGAGGTTGAAGATCATGAAGGCAAAGGCGGCGAGCTTCCCGTGACCGCCGGAGAAGGCGTTGAAGTCCTCGGCCACGCGATCCCAGATCTGGTCGCCGTTCTCCTCCAGCTCTTCCTCGCCGTCATTGTCGTCGTAGGCGTACATGATGCCGAAGTTGGCGACGACCTCTTCCTTCGCTACAAGGCCGGTCACGGTCGCGGCGGTGGGCTTCCAGTCGCCGAAGCCCAGGGGCTTGAACACGACGGAGACGGGCTGCGCCACACGGGCCAGGATCGAGTCGTCCATCGGCTCGACCTCGTCCTCGGGGACTCCCATGCGGTCGGCCACGACGGCGACGTACTCATCCGTCACAACGGTCTCGTCCTCGTAGAGATCATCGACCATGCCGAACTTGCCGTTGACGGAGCCGAAGCTGGTGAGGAACCAGATCACGATGGAGGAGATCACGATGACCGTGCCGGCGCGCTTGATGAAGCTCCAGCCGCGCTCCCAGGTGCCCCGCAGGACGTTGCCCCAGGCGGGCAGGTGGTATGCGGGCAGCTCCATGACGAAGGGGGCGGGATCGCCCGCGAAGCGTTTGGTCTTTTTCAGCATGACGCCGGAGATGATGATGGCGGCCACGCCGATGAAATAGGCCGAGGTGGCGACCCAGGTGCTGCCGCCGAAGAGCGCGCCCGCGATCAGGCCGATGATGGGCATTTTCGCGCCGCAGGGCATGAAGGTGGTCGTGGTGATCGTCATACGGCGGTCGCGCTCGTTTTCAATGGTGCGGGAGGCCATAACGCCGGGGATGCCGCAGCCCGTGGCGACGAGCATCGGGATGAAGCTCTTGCCGCTCAGGCCGAAGCGGCGGAAGATACGGTCCATGATGAAGGCGATACGGGCCATATAGCCGCAGTCCTCCAGCAGGCAGAGCATCAGGAACAGCACCAGCATCTGCGGCACGAAGCCGAGCACCGCGCCGACGCCTGCAAAGATACCGTCGGAAATGAGGCCGACCAGCCACGGGGCTACGTTCCAGCCTTCCAGGATCGCACGGGAGCCGTCGGTGAGCCATGCGCCGCCCAGCACGTCGTTCGTCCAGTCGGTGAGGAAGGTGCCGATGGAAACGCCTCCGTCCGCGATGGAGGTACCCATAGACAAGGCGTAGACCAGGAACATGACGACGACGAAGATCGGTAGGGCGAGGATGCGGTTGGTCACGATCCTGTCGATCTTGTCTGAGGCAGAGAGCTGACCCTTGCCTTTCTTCTTATAGATGCCCTTGAGCATCTGGCCGATATAGATGTAGCGCTCGTTGGTGATGATGCTCTCGGCGTCGTCGTCCAGCTCCTTCTCGGCGGCCCGGATGTCTTTTTCGATGTGGGCCTTGATCTCATCCGAGAGGGCAAGGCTTTCCACCACCTTTTCGTCGCGCTCGAAGAGCTTGATGGCGTACCAGCGCTGCCGCTCCTCGGGCAGGTTATGTACGGTGACCTCCTCGATGTGGGCCAGCGCGTGCTCCACCGGCCCGGAGAAGCTGTGCTGCGGGATGGTCTTGCCGTTCTTGGCCGCCTCGATCGCGGCCAGAGCGGCTTCCTTGACGCCGTCGCCCTTGAGGGCGGAGATCTCCACGATCGGGCAGCCGAGCTGACGGCTCAACTCCTTGACATTGATGTTGTCGCCGGCCTTTTTCACAAGGTCCATCATGTTCAGCGCGATGACCACGGGGATACCCAGCTCGGTCAGCTGCGTGGTCAGATAGAGGTTGCGCTCGAGGTTCGTGGCGTCCACAATGTTCAAGATGGCGTCCGGCTTCTCCTCGATGAGGTAATTCCGGGCCACGACTTCTTCCAGCGTATAGGGAGAGAGGGAGTAGATGCCGGGCAGGTCGGTCAGGACAACTTCCTTGTCGACGATCAGCTTGCCCTCCTTCTTCTCCACGGTCACGCCCGGCCAGTTGCCGACGAACTGGTTCGAGCCGGTCAGCTTGTTGAACAGGGTGGTTTTGCCGCTGTTCGGGTTGCCCGCCAGGGCAATACGAAGTTGTTTGTTCTCCATCTCATTCCACCTCGATCATTTCTGCGTCGGCCTTGCGGATCGACAGCTCATAGTTTCTCACATTGACCTCAATGGGATCGCCGAGAGGGGCGAGCTTGCGGACAAAGACTTCCACGCCCTTGGTGATGCCCATGTCCATGATGCGGCGCTTGACCGCGCCCTCGCCGTGCAGCTTCACGACCTTGACGGTCTCGCCGACTTTTGCTTCTCTAAGTGTTTTCATCCTCATTTCTCCTTTATGCCAATTTCATTAGACCATGATTTTTGCGGCCATCTCTTTACTGATAGCCACCCGGGATTCCTTGACCTTCACGATCAGATTGCCGCCGATGGTGTTCATCACCGTGACGGCGCCACCGACCGTAAAGCCCATGTCCTCCAGGTGCTTTTTCATCTCGGGACTGCCGCCCACGCGTCGGATGATGTTCTCCTCGCCTGCATCTGCCATAACCAGAGGCATCATCGTTTCATCCCCTTTCTTTTGAGTAAACAACCCTTCTTTTTGTAAAATGTCACTAACCGATAGCCCTCAAAAAGGTTAGACCCTGCTAACCTGCGTGTAGTTTAACACCTATAATTGATATTGTCAATCTCTAACTTGCGTTTATGTCTTTTTCTTGCTTTTTACTTCCGTTCGTGATATCTTATATTCAGGTGATGACAATGAACATTCATAAATCTGCAGAAGACTATCTGGAAGCCATGCTCATGCTCAAGGAGGAGCGCGGCTATATCCGGTCCATCGACGTGGCGGACAAGCTGGGGGTTACCAAGCCCAGCGTCAGCTATGCCACCAAACGGCTCAGAGAAAACGGCTATATTTCCTTCGATCCTGCCGGAATGATCGTGCTGGAGCCCACCGGGTTGGAGATCGCCCAGCGCATGCTGGAGCGTCACAGGCTCCTGACCGAACTTCTCATCAATCTCGGTGTCAGCCCGGAGACCGCGCGGGACGACGCCTGCAAGATCGAGCACGACCTGAGTGTGGAAACCTTCGATGCGATCCGTGCTCACGCGCAGAAATACCGCTGATATACCCGTCAACAAAGAACCTCCGATCTGTGAGAATACGGATCGGAGGTTCTTTTGTTCTCTCTTACTTTTTCCCGACCAGCAGCGCCGAGCCGGAGAGAGCCATCCACTTCGCCTCCCACGAGGACATGAACATGCCGTTTGTCGTGTCGATCAGCTCGACCTTTTCATAGCCCATACGCCGCAGAAGGCTGACGAAGGCAGCCATTTCCCCATATTTGGACTGGGAGAAGATGTCATGGAGGGCGAAGGTTCCGCCCTTTTTCAGCACCCGCAGCGTCTCAAGAAGGATTTTTTGCCTGTCGTGGCCGAGAATGTTGTGATAAACGTAGTTGCTGGTAACGGCGTCAAAGCTCTCGTCCGGGAAGTCCAGCTTCAGAGCGTCGCCCTGCCGGAACTCCGTGTTGCCGACGCCCTCGGCCTTGGCGTTTGCCTCGCACAGCGGTTTGTTGTAGGAGGCGTATTCCTTGCCCCAGCGGTCGATGCCGATAAAGCGTCCCTGCGGATTGCGTTTGGCACAGGCGATCGTCAGCGCGCCGCTTCCACAGCCGACGTCCAGACCCATGCCGCCTTCCGTAAGCTTGACATATTCGGCAATACCCTCGATGATCTGGCGGGACATCTGCCGCTTGCCGTCGTAGGAAAAGGCCTGATACAGCAGTTCCATCCACAGCGCGGCTCCCCCGGCTGCTGCGCCCGCTGAAAGCAGGACTCCTGTCGCGGCTGTTTTCACGCTTTTATTTTTGATCAGACCTGTGCAGCCGCAGACAGCCGCCAATCCGAAGCATCCTGCCGCGCCTGCCGCGGTCCCCAGTACCATGCCCTTTGGCATCCAGTTCTTGTATTCCGGTTTCATAAGCTTGCCTCCTTGTATTATGTTTTTCTTCTGCATTTTTATTTCCCGATCCATACGG
Organism: Oscillospiraceae bacterium; assembly: GCA_902761635.1. GTDB lineage: Bacteria > Bacillota > Clostridia > Oscillospirales > Oscillospiraceae > Limivicinus. Next base: position 5,560 of record CACWLG010000015.1, read on the forward strand.
TGAGTAAGGCCATCAAGGCACAGACAAAGGGAAACGCGATCAGACGCTTTATCTGATTGCTCTTGTTGAAGCTGAGGTCATTCCAGCTTTTGCAGTCCTTTGTCTCGGGGAAAGAGCGAACAAAGTACTTCTTTCTGATCACGATGTACTGATCCTGCACAAGGATATCGAACACCTTATATCCGTACATAAAAAGCATATACCTTCCAAAAATATGCCAGAAGCCGCAGCCGCGGCGGAGCGCGTCCGTGCCGATCAGGACGATCGCGCCGATATACGCAGCCGCAACGACCGCAGTAAGAAGATATCCGAGGATTCGCCTCTCCTTTGGCGGATCGGGGTGATCCTTTGCCGCCGCCCGAATGTCGGGCGGTAAAAAACTCATAAAGAGTTTTGTGGGAGCCAGGGGCGGAATCACGAGAATGAAGAACAGCGACATGGCGCAGACATAAGCCAAAGACGCGAGCGTTGTGATCATGCCTTTTTCACCCCTTCTCCACGTTTTTCTATTTCCTGCAAAACGAGCTTTCTGCCGCCGAAGAACATCAGCATCCAGCCGAAGCTCTCAAAGCCGGAGACAAAACCGTTGAACGGCCAGGGGATCAAAAGCTCCGCCAGGTATCCGATTCCCGCGACGATCAGCGGCGAGGCCAGTATCCATGCTTTCTTAAGCGCAAAGGTCCCTCTCCAGATCAACGCGATCCAGCCGATCAGGACAGCAAGCTCGAAGGCAAAGAAGGTCACCCAATAGGGCACGATCTGAACCATATAGGTACGGTTCCATAGGGCCACCGCAAGATTCGTATTGCCTCCGGCAGCCTCAAAGATTACGTTGTAGTTATGGATCAGCGTCCCGCACGCCAAATGGAAATACAAGAAGCACATGACGCCAAGGATCAGCCCGGCGATATAAAGCTTCAACAGCCGCCGATCCCATTTGTCTTTGCATCCGGGAAGTAAGAATTTCAGAAACGCCGCAAAAGGCAGCGCGGCGACGGTATAGCAGGCCGTACCGATCAGGCCGCCGATGTTGGACAGCGCGATGCGCCAGTCGGCGATGGTCAGCCAGCCGGAGGAGATCATTCCGGAGATCGCGTAGCTGTCCTTCGGCTCGATCCCCATGCAGTAGTCGCCGACCATTGCCAGCAGCATCCCGGGGATGATCCAAAGCATTCTCCGGTATGTCTTTTTCAGTTCCTCTGTTGTCACCCTGCACCCACCCTTTCAAAGCAGCAATACAACGATCCCGGCCACGACGGCTGCGCCGACGATCCAGATCAGCGTCAGGACGCCGCGTTTTTTCAGCACCTGCGGCCAGGTCTGAACAAAGGGGATCTCCTCGGTCCCGGGGATGATCCAAAAGCAGCTGTGCCCGACCCAAAGCCGGTCGATGACAAGGCCGTCGTACCAGTTCATGAGCTCCAGGAACAGCAGCGCCTGCCAGTAAGCGGGCCAAAAGATGTGGACGCCGTTCCAAACACCGATGATCAGCAGCAGCGCGGTCAGCATGACCAGAAAAAACGGGATCATGAAGCGTTTTCTTTTACGCGCCACGGTCTCCCGGTCTGTCAGGCCGAGCTTGAATACCTTTTCCTGTACGGGCTTCGGATAGAAATACAGTCCGTTGACTGCGTTATTTCCTACGGCAATCTTCACCATCAGGGTAAACAGGGCGCAGAAAAGGATCAGTTGAAGGAGGATCATCATTTTTTGCCCGCCCATTCCCGAAGCGCTTTTTTCAGCCTTCTGTCGATATCAAGTCGCGTTTCCCGGCATTCCTTCGGATGCTCTTTTCCGGCCCGGAACATGAAGCTCACCAGCAAGGAAGAGCCCACCGGAAGCATCAGCTTCAGCATGGACTCGGGAAAAGCAAAATGTGTCCCGTTCTGATAGAGCCAGGCCTCAAATACGCTCTCGTGAGGTGTTTGACGCAGACGCTGCTCCATGCGGCGAATATATTTACAGGTATCCCAAAGCACATCGTCCTCCGCACCGGCGCAGATCACTCTGCCGCGGATCCGCTCGACCTTGATTTTTTCCTCCTCCCGCAACGGGTGACGGCGCTCCGACTCGTCGAACATTTTCCGGGATGCGATCTTATCGCCGCCCGCTTTGGATTCCTGCATGATCTTCTGCCAGTATTCCGGATGCCGGTAGGCGTAGGGCAAATACGGCAATGGCCGTCCCTGCCAGGAGACCGAGGACTCGTTGTCACCCGGCCGCTCGCGCATGCCGTCCCGTCCGTCCTGATAAAAGCCTTCCATGACGAAATCCGGCGGCGACACGGCAACCGTCAGGCTGATCTCCGGGTAGTACGACGCGGCCACGAGCGCCAGCATGCCCGTGGTGGACGCGCCGACGATCCCGATCTTTTCACAGCCCTGAGATTTCAAAAACTCGATTGCTTTCCCAAAACGTTCCAGCGGGTAATTGTGATGACCGTAATCCTTCCTGTCGGGCGACATGGCCAGGGCGTGGCAGCCTTGACGGTGCAGCCACTTCGCGGCCGAGACCGCCATGCGATCCTCGGAGGAATCCCCCAACATGAGGATCATGGCACAATTCGTCTTTTTTGCGCCTTGCAGCGGGTACCATGCTCCGCAAAACCCATCCCGCTGAGGCGTGAACGTCTGTTTCTTCATTTCCTGCCTCCCATAAAAGCCTCGATCTGCTCGACATATTCCTTCGGATGCGCCGCTATGTAGCCGCAGTGTGCAAAACCCTTTCGGATCGTCAGCTCTGCTTTCGGCATATAGACCGGGATCGTCTTTCTGGAATACAGCCAGTCAAAATCTTTTTCCCCAAAGTCCAGATGTAGCTTTTTCTGTTGGGCATCTGTCATCGGACGCAGGTCATAGTGACAGCAGGCAGCGCAGATCGCATCGATATCCTCTGATGTGATACGCAGAAAGTTCTGTGTCATCATCTCCGCAAAACTATAGCCGTACATCTTGACAAGGCTTTTTGACACCTTTACCGGTTTCCTTGCCAGCTTTCTCTTCCGGCTGCGGAACAGCCTTTTCATAAACCACTCGGCAAAGGCGGCATTTCGGCACAGCGCCACGCCGTCGAACCATGCATGCTCTACCGTAAAATCTCTGTCGAGGAACAACCGGTACGCGAGCGCGACACCGAGGGACGCGCCGTAGACGAGTTTGATATACCTGCATCCGGTTTCCATCAGCCAGGCCTTGAGTTCAGCATATTCCTCATCCGCACCGGCATATCTGCCCGACACCCCATGGCCGCCCTGATCCGGCGCGACGAAATGAAAGCTCCCCTTGAAATGGGGCGACATCAGCCCGTAGAGATCTGTCCCGGAAACCATCATTGGAGAGAGAAGGATCACGGTCGGGTCATCCCGGTTGCCGTATTCATGGATGAACATCAGTTTCAGCGTCCTTTCCTTTTGTCTCCCATGATCAAGTTTCTTTCATTTATTTCAACAAAAGCGTCATGATCCCGGACAGGATCGCCGAAAGCACGGCAAAGCCGACGGTACCAAGCAGCCATTTTCCGAGCTTGTCTTTTCGGTCGATATAAGGCCGCATGTCCTCTGTGCCGGGGATGACCCATGCCTTTGTGTGCCCGACCCAGTATTCGTCGATGAAGAAACGGTCGATCAGATTTACAATGGAGAGGATCGCAAAGCTCTGCCAAAAGGCCGTCCAGAAGCCCCGCGCGCCATTCACAAGGTAGACGCTGACGAGGATAAAAACGAGATAGACCGGGATGCCCAGGCTTTTGAACAGACGCCTGTTTTTGACGATCTGCCCGGGCGTGATAAGACCGTTTTGTATGCAGCGTTCCTGCACATCCGCATGGTACAGAAAGACCATGTTGACCGCGCCTTTTCGGATGCCGACCGCGCAGAAAACGACCAGCAGCGTGCCGAGCAGCAAGCCCTCCATGACGATCTTCCCGATCATGGTGTATTCCCTCCCAAAAAATGTCTGATCTCCGCGGCCATCCGATCCGGGTGCGCGATGATCTCCCCGTGGCCGAAGCCGGGAAAGGGATGGAACTCCGCGTTGGGGAAAGCGCGTTTCAGCTTTTGCACCGCCTTTTTCATGTTCGGCTCCTTCGCTCCGTACCAGACGGCAACCTTGGCCGCGCCGTCGGGTTCATAGCGGTCAATCTCCTCATAGAGCCGCAGGCCTTCTCTGGCACAGTTTTGCAGGGTCTCCAACGAAATGTGGGGCGGTATCGCCGCGAACTGCCGCAGGAGTTTCTCGTCGTCTGTCCGGGTGTAGAGCTTGAGAAGCAGCGGCAGCTTTTTCTGTCTCTGGATCTTTCCCAGCAGACGGTATTGATTGCGCGGGATGCCATACGTCACAAAGCCGTTGAAGAGCCCAAGATCCATATACTGCGGTCCGCTCAGGATCAGGGAATCCACCCGCACGCGCTGCCGGTGAAAGAGCGTGCCTGCCGTGGCGCAGCCGAAGGACTCGCCGAATACCAGCTCGACCTGCCCGTTAAGCTCTTCCTGTATGTATGCCTCCAGCTTCTCCGCCGAGGCCTCCGCCGTGGTGAAAACGCTTTGTCCCGTGCCGTCATAGCCGTCCGTGCTGACGGCGATCACATGGTAATCATTTGAAAGCAGCGGGATCACGTTCTCGAATTGCCGCCAGCTCATCATATTGCCGGGGATCAGGACGATCCTCCGGCTGTTTTCTTTTCCGAATTCAACGACTTCCATCCTTACTCCTTCTGAAAGCGGAAATATCCTTCCAGCCCGAGGTCGATCGCTTTCTTCACGGTACGGAAGCCGCGCCCGTTGGCCTCCCGTTCCAGCTCCTCGAAGCTGAACAGCGCCTCCTCGGCGTGATCCCAGTGGAGCAGAGCGTCCACAATGTGGATACAGCTTCTCGACAGGTCGGCGATATAGATGCAGCCGCCGTCCTTCAGTAAACGCCGGCACTCGTCAAAGAAAGAGCGCCAGCCCTCCACGTGATGAAGGATGCAGAAATCCAGCACCGCGTCGAAGCTCCCGTCCGGGAAGGCACCGAGATCATCCGCGCTGCCCTCCACGAACCGGGCGTTTGGCAGCTTCTTGTCGCGGGCAAGCGTCAGCTGCTCCGGCATGATGTCCAGCCCCGTGTAGCTGCGCGGGGCCTCCGCCGTGATCAGCGAAGCGGCGCAGCCCGAGCCGCAGCCGACCTCCAGGATGTCCCGATCTTTGATATAGAGGCCGAACTTCCGAAAGGTGGGCAGCTCGATCCTGCGGATGTACCACTTGCGGAAGCCGCTCTGCATGGCCTCGAATTCTCTTGGGCACAGTTTCATTTTGTGTTCTCCTTCATACGGCGGATCATCAGCTCCCAGCCTTCTTTCGCTTCCCGGCAAATGGGGAAGACGGGATAGCAATGGAACATGCCCTCGCCGACGATCAGCTCATAGTCGACGCCGTACTTTTTCATGGCCGCCTCAAAGGAGGTTGCGCAGGCGTAGAGGGTCTCGTCGCTGCCGTAGATGAAAGTGACCTTCGGGCAGTCCGTAAAGTCGCTCTTCTGCAGCCAGATCATATAGTCCGGAACGCTGTCGTCCCCGTGGCGCATGATCTCCACGGCGGTCTTCATATACGACGCCGGGATCGCCACGTCCTTTTCGTCCAGCACCAGCATCCGCCGCCATTCCTCCTCCGTAGCCGCGCAGGTGCCGGGAGAGATCGCCATGATATAGCCCGGCATGGGTGTGTCCCCGTGGCCGTCGTTGATATAGGGGACCATGCCCAGCGCCAGATTGCCGCCGGAGGAGGTGCCGAGCACGGAGATATGCTCCGCCTTGTAGTCTTGCAGCATGAGCCGATAGGTCTCGTGGATCATTTCGTAAGCCCTTGTCAGCGGGTAGTCCGTACACAGCGGATAATACGGGACGAACAGGTCAAGCCCCGTCTCCTTCGCAAAGCGCAGCGCCTTTTTGACAGAGCCCGGACGCGGCGCGCTGACCATACCTCCGCCGATCAGGAAAAGATTGGCTTTGTCCGTCCTTTCCCTGTGGATCAGCTTCAGCACGGGGCAGCCCATCACCTCGACACGGCTGATGAGGAAGGCGTCGTCCTTCAAATCGGGGATACGGTTTTTTGCGTTCTCCCGCCGCCGGTTTTCCAGCAGCTCCTCCGTGCTCATGCCCGCCCAGCGCTTTTTGATGTTCGCGGCCCTTACCAGCCGCTTGAGGATCTCGTATTTCACAGACATAAGCTTGTCATTCCTTTCTCGCAGGGATAGGTGTTCAGTACGTGAGTATACCCGTATAGTCCATCAGTCCGTGCAGCAGCACCGGTAACCAGATCGTTCCGGACTTCTCCTTGAAGAACTGGAACAGGCAACCGCCGAATACATATCCGAGAAATGTGCCGCTGAACAGGAATCTGAGCAGCACTTCGGCGCTGATCTCAGCCCAACCCGCATCCATGAACAGATGCAGGGCGCCGAAGAGGATGTTCGGCAGCAAATAGCGCAGCGGCCAGGAACTGTGCCGCAGAAACCAGGTACAGGCATCGTGGATAACGAATTCCTCTGCAAAGCTGATGATGACAAGGTAATAGAACAGGCTCAGCAGGATAGCGGCCTTGTCCGGCTTGACGATCAGGCCATACATGGTGAGCCCCAGGATCGCGGCGATGAGAACCGCCGCAGAGATCCGCTGCCAGTTTCCTTGAAGCTTGAAATATAACTCCGACGCAAAATCCTTTTTCAGCACCGGCACGAAGAAGAGCAGCAGGGCCGCAGGAATCAGAAAATCCAACAGGCATTGGCAAAGAAAAGCTGTCGGCTGTTCGGACGCAAGCCGCACAGAGATCACCGTGCCGCTTTGAACTCTCCGGTAAAACCATACGACGCTGATAAACTCAATCAGGCCGATCGCCAGCACCGCGAGGCACCCAAGCAAAGTCTTCGATTTCTCTTTCATATCTTTTCTTCGCTGACTTCAGTTCTCATATCCCATACATCGGTCGATCATATCCAGCACAGGCTTTTTCCATTTCTCGTCATAGAGCCAGACCTCGTGCTTCATGTCAAATTCATGGATATCCGGATCGCGGAAGTGCCGACGGTAGCGTTTGCCGTATTTCTCACCCATCTGCAGGGCGTAGACGATGTGTACCGTCGTGCCGTCCACATGGATATCGTCCTCCAGCGGCGTGATGTAGTCCGAATAAAACTCGCGGCTGATGGTCCTGGGGTTGAGCGTTTTCATGTTGTCGATGAAATCGTTGGCGAACTCCAGCGATTTGTCTCCGTCTCCGATCGCGCCCTTTTTCCGCAGCTTTGCCTTGAGCTTCGCGCGCTTCTTCTCACTGGTGCAGGCGCCGGAGAGCATGGGGCCGACGATGGCGGTCAGCAGACGCGCGGTGAGCTTTCCGCCCTGATCCAGATCGGAGGAGCCGATAAAGCCGTGGTCGATATGAATACGCTTTCTCTGAATGAGCAGGCCCACAAAGCTGCCGCCGAGGGAGGAGCCGTAAGCCCCGTCCACGCGGCCGCCGTGCTTTTCAAGGAAATAGTCCTCGATCTTCTCCGTGACCGTGAGCATATCGGTGAAAATCACCTTGGGATCGCCCTCGAAGCCGTCATAATTGACGGCGATCAGGCGATACTTCTCCGCCAGCTCGTCCAGGACGTTCTTGAAGTTGAGCTGCCAGGTGCAGGCCGTGCCCGGCAGGAGCAGCAGCGTTTTGCCGTCCGGTTTTCCGAACTCTGTGAATTGCATCGTCAAGCCTTCCTCTCACATTCCGCGTACATCAGGGTGATGCGCGCCGCCATCTCTTTGGAGAAAGTCACGCGCCAGCCGTGAGCCTCCAGCCACGCCAGATACTCCGCACCGGTCCACTGGTGCTCGAAGCGGACGCCCGCCAGCACCAGAATGCCTGACCAGAGCCGGCTCAGTAGAGTGCCCTTGTGCTCCACAAAGTTCGGTGCGATCAGGATGCCGCCCGGACGCAACACACGGTCGATTTCCCGCAGAGCCTTTTCCGGTTCCGGGATGATGTGCAGGGCGTTTGCGATCAGCACGGCGTCGAAGGAACCGTCCGCATAGGGCAGCTTTGTGGCGTCCGCGACCTCAAAGCGCAGATTGGCCGGGCGGTCGCCCTTCTTCGCCTGGGCGATCATGCCGTCGGAATAGTCCGTAGCCAGCATCGTTCTGGCCGCAGGAGCCACATGCTTGGCCAGCAGCCCCGGCCCGGTGGCGATCTCCAGCACGTCCCTGTCCCGGATGACGGCGGGGATCCGCTCATACATGAACGTATAGATCCGCTGATCCGCCCGCATGGCCCGCTCGTAGATCGGCGCGTATAAGTCCCAGGTCGTTTTCTTCATCGTTCTATCTCCTCGCAAGCACACAGATCCACGGCTTCTTGCTGTGGTGAACGGCACGCACCTCCGAGAAGCCTGCTTTTCGCAGAGCGGCTTCCAACTCCTCCGCGGTGTAGCATCTCATGCCTTCGATGATCTTCTCAAACTTCTTGCCTGTGGCGTCAAGGCCGTCCGATTCGTTGCAGATCAGGAAATACCCGCCTGGCTTGAGGACGGACGCGACCTGTGCAAAGCATTTCTCCAGTCCCGGCCAGAAATAGACCGTTTCAAAAGCCGTGGCAAGGTCGAAGCTCTCTTTCGGCAGCGCAAGCTCGGACACATCGCCCTGCCGCAGCGTACAGCGTCCGGCATCGATGCTCTTCCTGTTATAGGCCGTCGCTTTCTCCACGGAGAGCGCGGAATAGTCGATGGCCGTCACATGGGCGGAGGGAAAGCTTTTCAGCAGCTCTCCCGCGTTTCGTCCCGCACCGCAGCCGAGGTCAACGATCTGCGCCGCCTGCATCGGCGGCAGGTGCCCAAAGCCCCAGTCCGCGAGCTCCCCGTGACCGCTGTTCATGCCGCGCAGCATCAGCGCGCCGAGAACGCCCTCCGGCTTCCTTGTCTGATTGAAAAAGCGTTTCAAAAGACCCATCGTTTTCTTCTCCTTATATGCTTTTTGTCCGCTCCCAGCCGTCCCCGGCGTCGGTCTCGTGCCGGACGAAAAGAAAGTCGCAGAGATCACCGCCCTGGCAGAGCGTTTTGGTACGGATGAAATCCGTGTAGGGCAGGCTGCCGTAGTTGATGATATCCGCATGGCAGCACATGGTGCCCAGCTTAAGCAGGCCGCGCCGACTGAGGATCTTCTGGTAGATGCACTCGTTGCACTCAAAATGAAAACGATCTTGGGGATCGTCCCCGTGCCAGGTGTAGCGCCAGCCATAGCCGGAACCCTTTTTAAAGCCGAAAGGTACGATCTTCTTCATCAGCGGCAGGAAAAAGCGCTTTTGAGCCAGCTTCTGCATCCCGGATGGGTCGAGGAACTTCCACATCTCCTCCGAAACTGTCTTATAAGCGTCCTCTTCGCTCCTTCCATGTCGCTGCAGCACTTCGTAAATGGCAATGGAGGACAGTATCTGCGCCATATGCTTGTAGTTGCCCTTGTCGCAGTAGATCTTTTCTTCCTCGATCAGCTCACGCATACGGGCATAGATATCGGATTTGATCTCCTCCGGCAGCGTGGGGAAGTAATTCTGATACCGGCTGACACGAACCATTGCTTCAGGCGTGTATGCTTTCATGCGTCTCTTCTCCTCACTTCACGCAGCGGAAGATGCCCTCCGCGCGGACAGAGTGTACCTCAACCTCGGCATACAGTTCGTGCAGGCGCGATCCCAAACTGCCGATCGTCTCAAAGGGCGGGGTGAAGAAGCCTTTGGGAACATACATGCGCCGCACAAACCAGTCCGTGCGACCGAAGCGTCCGGCAATATAGAAGCAGCCGCAGAAGATCCCGCCGGGTTTCAGGACACGGAAGGTCTCACGGAACGCGGCGTCCTTGTCCGGGAAGGCGTGGAAACCATTGAGCGAAAGCACGAGGTCAAAGCTCTCATCCGCAAAGGGCAGCGCGCCCACGTCGCCCTGCACGAACGACACGTTGGATACCCCCATGCGTGATGCGCGCTTTTTCGCGTTTTCCATCATGTCGGCGGAGTAGTCAAGGCATGTTACCTTTGCCTCCGGAAGGGAGGCATAGAGCGGCATCGTCAGCACGCCTGTGCCTACCGGCACCTCCAGGAGACTCCCGGAGAAGCCCTCCGGGATCGGCGCGAGCGCGTCCTCGATCCATTTTGCCGCCAGCTCTTTATCCAATCCCCAAACCAGGCTGTCCATCAGCTTGCCCAGGAGCGTAGAGCGGGTGATGATCCCGTCATAAAGATTGCCGAATTCGCCGAGCTCCTTGTAGGACCGGCGGATCTCGTCATGTCGTGTCATAGCGTTTCCCCCTTGAAGACGATCTTTACGATCTTCATATTCACCAGGCTGTCGCAGAAGCGGATCATCAGCTTGTGGAACAGCCCCACGTCTTTGTAGATGTCCCGATAGCCGCGCATATAGCTCTTTGCCGTCACAGAGGCGAAACGATCGCTCCACGCCTCCAGTTCTTTCTCGTCCTCCAAAGAGAAGAAAGCGCTCACATCGGTGATCCCGGCCTCTTTGAGCCAGGTCTTTCGCATCAGCTTCGCGCCGCGCTCATTGCAGGAATCGAAGGCCAGCACCGCGCCGGGAAAGTGTTCCGCCATGGCGGAGAACAAGCGCTTGACGTCCTCGGTTTTGAAGTAGTAGAACACGCCGGCCGCAAAGAACACCGCGCCGTTTGAGCCGTCGATCGCGTCCATCCACGCGAAGTCGTTGAGATCGCAGGCGAGATTTGTTTCCCTCTCCCCGGCGGGCAGCAGCTCGTTTCGCACCGCGATCACGTCTGCAAAATCGAGGTTATATCCCCGGCAGCGGCAGTTGTCCACCTTGGAAAAGGTGTCGTCCAGCCCGCAGCCGAGATTGACCACGGCGGCCTCCGGATGATCCTTCAGATAGGCCTCGACCTCGCAGCGCAGGTCGTACTGCCGCTGCGCCACCTCCAGCGCCCCGAAGAGCCCGGCCGGGGATTCCATCTTCTTCCGCTTTTCCGCGAAGTCATAGTCCAATGAATCGCAGATGCGCTTCGCCTCCGGGTCTGAGAAGAGCTCCGGAAAACGCTCGGAGCACACCAGCCGCGCGAAGAGCGGGATGATCAGCGTCTCCTGTACCGTATTTTTCTCGATGTGATATTTCACCGGCTGAACCAGCCCTTCTTCTCATAGGGAGCGGATTCCACACCCAGGCAGGTATAGCCCGTTGCGGCGATGGCGTCTTTCAAATAGTTCTCATCAACGGCTGTCTCCGAGAGGAAGCTTGCCTCGCCCTTTGTATGGGAAGCGGAGACCTTCTTCGCCCCGGGGACGGCCTTGCGGATCACGTCGCCCAAATGCGCCTCGCACATGGAGCACATCATCCCGTCGATCTTCAATGTTGTTTTGATCATGTTTTTATCTCCTTTTCTTATACCCGCAGTCGCAGTACGGCCCGCCGGAGGCCAGGGTGTACTGCCGCACGAACTTCGTCGCGCCACCCGTCTCGCTCATCGTGTAGTCCAGACGGCACATGGCGGGGACGAGATCGGCAAGCCCCAGCTCGCCCATCAGCGTGCAGATGCCGCATTTTGAGAAACGGGCCTCGTATCCGCTGCCGTCGGGATAGGGCAGGAATTCCATGTTCCAGGAATAGGGGTTGCGGTCCGCGGCGTTCAGCGCGGCGGTCTTTTTCATGCCCTCGACGTCTTTGTCGCTGAACTTCTTTTTCCCGCTCTTCCGGCAGAACCATTTCATAGGTTTTGTCATCATGGCTGCTGCATAGTATTTCGTCAGTTCATCCACATTCGGTCGTTTCGGCATGTTCAGCACGAAAGCCGCGAGCATGGCGCAGCTGACAATATTCATCTGAAACCGGTCCCCCTTTTCAAAATCGGGGAGCTTCCCGATCAGCTCGCGGTATTTGCCGTGGGCTTTCTTGGTGATCTCCTCCGCTGTGGGGCGGCCATAGCCCAGCACCTCCGTCAGCTTGCTTCGAAAGCTTTTGGCGAAAAGCGCCCACATCCCTGCGGGCAGGCCCGCAACCCTCATGGCAAAAACACCTTCTTTTTCAGCCTCTCCGTGCGCGCCTTTTCCTCCGTGTCGTCATCCTCCACATAGCCGTCGAAGGGCGCTTCGGGATCGCTGTATTTCTTTGCGAAAGGTTTACATAATTTATCCCTGTGTCGGAACGCAAGGTCGAGATCGTCTGTCCAGCCCGTATGCCCGGTGATGATTTTCAGCGGCCTGCTTCGGGCCCGGAGAGTTGCCTCCAGCTTTTCCAGGGACTTTACCGCCAGCTTGTTGTCCTCCGCCAGCGTGGAAAGAAAGCTGTAGCCTCCGTCCACGCCGAACCAGATCGTATCGCCGGTGAAGAGATATTCGTCGTCAATGAGATAGACCATATGTCCCCAGGTGTGACCGGGGACCAGCAGGCCTTCGATCTTGATATCGCCTATCTGAAAGATCTCGCCGTCGCGCAGCAAAACCTTTTCGTTCTCCATTTTGACCAGCGGCAGCTTGTACAGGCCGTAGATGACTCTGCGCCTGGTCTCAGCGGTCAGATAACGGTTCTCGATCTCTCCGATATAGACCGTCGCGTTTTTGAAAAGCTGCTCGCTGTCCATCTCCAATGCACCGACATGGTCCGTGTCCTGGTGCGTGATGAGGATATGTTGAATGGTCGCCGGGTCGATGTCCAGCCAGGCCATCTTCTCCCGCAGACGGTCATAGTTGTAGCCCGCGTCGATCATGACTGTCGTGCCGTTTTTCGTGTAAAAGAAGATGTTGGCGACCCACTCCCGCACACAGGCGACGCGATCGTCGATCCGGCCCGTATTGAGAGGCTTGAAGATCGCTCTGCCGCGAAACATCCTGCTCATAGACTTCTTTTGGTTTTCCGAATCCGTTTTTGCCATCCGAAACTCCTCTCTGCCCGGCGCCCAGGCGCGTATTCAGCCGGTCCTGTGCCGAAGTGCAATATGGCTAATATCAATTAAATTTCTCTAACTCTGGAGTATAGCACAGCGACCGCTGTTTGAAAAGCCTTTTTTAACCCTTCTTCCGGAACTTGACAAACGAGATTAAGTATGTATAATAATGGTTAAATATAACTAACCATTGCATTGGAGGTGTTAGCATTGCAGCTTGATGAAGATCGAAGCGAAGTGTCCCCCGAAAGGCTGAACAGAGCCGGCGAAGATTACCTGAAGGCGGTCCTGATCCTGCAGCGCAAAACAGGCAGCGTGCGGTCTCTGGATATCGCGAAAATGCTTGGCGTAAGCAAACCCAGTGTCAGCGTTGCCGTAAAGCTTCTGCGGGAGGGCGGCTTCCTGATCATGGATCCCGAGAAGCATATCTGCTTGACCGAACTTGGGAATGAGGTGGCTGAGCAGATCTGTGAAAAGCACCGCGTATTGTCCGAATGCCTTACCGCCCTGGGTGTTGACGCCGATGTTGCGGAGAAAGACGCGTGTCGGATGGAGCATATTGTCAGTTCGGAAACAATAGAGCGGATGAGGACTTTTATCAGTAAAGGAAGAGCAGAATGCTAACGACAGCAGAAGAAGAATCTGGTTACCCCGCGGCGCCGATCGTCCTGAAAAATGATGCGGAGTGTACGGTTTACGGCTTTGCGGAAGCACCGGAAAAGGCGAGGCTCACCGCCTATCCGGTCTTTCCTGGAATCGAACTGATTTACAACGATATCCATTCAGATATGCGGTCACAGGTGCAAAACGCCGGGAGAGGCTTTTTTGAGATCAATCACTGTCATGAAGGCCGCATGGAGGTCCAGAGCGGTTCGGAGTCCTTTTTTCTTGCACCCGGCGACCTCTCTGTTTCAAGGCTGGACACCTGTATGACTGTCATACGCTATCCCACCGGACACTACCACGGGATCACAGTGCGGATCGATACGGCACGTTCTCCGGACTGCCTGTCCTGTTTTATGCAGGATGTGAATGTCCGCATCAGCACCCTGGCGGAAAAGTTTTGTGCAGACTCTCCCTGGTTTGCCGCACGCTCTTCGGCCAGTATCGAGCATGTCTTTTCCGAGCTGTACCGTGTGCCTCCGGAGATCCGCAGGGGCTACTTTAAGGTCAAGATCCTGGAACTGCTTCTTTTTTTGAGCGCTCTGCCTGTTGAAGTGAACCGCCCAAGCTATTCCCGCGCGCAGGTCGGGCTTGCACAGGACATCGGCCATTATCTGTTGGAAAACACAGAGGAGCGGATCACAGTCACGGATCTCTCCCGGCGCTTCGGAGCATCGCCCACCATGATCAACACGAGTTTTCGCGGCGTTTACGGCATGACGCCGGCTGCGTTCCTGCGTGCACAAAAGATGCACGCTGCGGCATTACTGCTGCGTGAGAGCGATCGGACGGTCCTGGATATCGCCAGTCAGTTCGGCTACGACAACGCCAGCAAGTTTGCCAAGGCCTTCCGGGACGTGATCGGGGTCCCGCCCAACAGCTACCGGGCCGGTATCGAGATGGACAGCTGCGCCCCCGCGAAAGAATAGTTAAGGAAACGCTGAATCAATCGACGCGTGGGGATTTGTTCGGCGTTTCCTAAAATATTTTTGGAGCCAAAGACGCATCTTTTGGAGCGGACGAGGCGCCGTTTATTTTCTATAATCCGTCGTGAAGTGTCTCCATCTCCCTCTTTGGCGGGTTTGCGCCGGACATCCTCATCTGGCGCAAATCTGCTTCAGGACAGGAGGTAGTACCGGAAATGGAAGAAACCGTGATTCGGATGGCTGCCCCGACTCTCGCAGGAATCAAAACAGGGAGCCTTTTCCCATATTATTATGAGAGCCGTGAGGAGCTCGGGAAAGAGATGGGTCGTCTGAATCGGCTGCTTATCCCGCGCGGACTGCGGCTCGTGCTGCTGCGCCTGACAGAGCGCTCGGCGCTGCTGTATCTGTACCGCCCGTCGGAGCTGGAAAAGGATCTCAAGGATCGTACCGCTGACGAGCTTCTCCGATGCGCGGGATATCCCAGCCCAAACTGCGGAGCCTGTCTTCGACATCTCCTGAAGCGCTTTCATTGCGGGGAGGAGTTCCCGCATGAAATCGGCCTTTTTCTCAGTTACCCGCCGGAAGACGTAAAAGGCTTTCTGGAAGACCGGGACAGCTGCAAGGCGGTCTGCCTCTGGAAGGTCTACGGCGATGAGGAAAAGGCGCGACACATATGTGCCAGATACAAGAAATGTACGGAATGCTATTGCAGAATGTGGAAAACTGGCCGGCGTCTGGAGCAGTTGGCAGTAGCAGGTTAAATAACATCATTAGAATGAAGGGAAGGAAAAAACATGAAAGCAGCAGTTGTCTATTGGAGCGGTACGGGGAATACGGCCGCCATGGCGGAATTGGTTTTGGAGGGGATGCAAAGCGCCGGAGCGCAGGCGGAACTGCTGGAATGCAATTCCGTCACAGATCTCTCGGCGTACGACGCGATCGCCTTCGGCTGCCCGGCGATGGGTTCCGAACAGTTGGAGGACGGGGAATTTGAGCCTATGTTTGACAGCGTCAAGAAAAAGCTCTCCGGTAAAAATGTAGCGCTTTTCGGCTCATACGGTTGGGGCGACGGCGAATGGATGCGCAATTGGGAAGCCGACTGCAGAGCCTGCGGGATCAAGCTGGCCTGCGAAAGCGTGACGGTCAACGGCGCCCCGGAGGGCGCCGACGCGGAAGTCTGCAGAGAGCTCGGAAAAGCGCTGGTGTGAGGCAAGCTTATGAGCAACGAAGCGGCATGGAACATGCTCAAGCGAAAGCTGCTGTACGTCTGGCTTCCCGCCGCGGCGGTGGTTGCGCTCGGTGTTATGGCCTCTTAACGAGCCTCTTAAAATTGTCAGATCAGATGCCTCTGCCTGCCGGGGTCTCACCTCGCCCCGCGCTCTTCTCTCTGGCGAATGCAGGCAGGAATCTCTCTCCACACAGCCCTTCGAGCCGCAAACTCGGGGGGCTGTTTTTTTCATAACCCAAACTTCTGGAGAAAAGATCCAAAACCGCTTGCAAGGAAAAAGAGAACATGCTATAATGTGCGGCGGTTAGACTTGCTTAATTGAAGTCAGTTATATTTTACTTTTTGTGGGAGGTAACGTTATGACGACGACAGGAAAGATCGCGCTGTTTCTCGGAGGAACGCTGTTTGGCTCTGCAGGATTGAAGATCCTGGGGAGCAAGGACGCCAAAAAGGTCTATACCCATGTGACAGCTGCCGTCCTGCGCGGGAAGGAGGAGGTCATGCGTGACGTGGAGCTCGTGCAGGAAAGCTGCTCCGATATCCTCGCTGACGCAAAAGCGCTCAACGAGGCCAGAGCCTCCGAAAAAGCCACTTCTTTTATTGAGGACAGCGCAAAAGCCTGATGAGATTTCAGATTATTCATGAGAGCCGCGGCCGGGTACGTCTTCGCGCTGTCCAGGTGACCATGAGCATGGAGCAGGCCGACATTCTGGAGGCCTGGCTGCTTGCGCTGCCGGAGGTCGATCAGGTGACAGTGCATGAGCGTATCTGCGGCGTCATCATCGTTTTCCACGGAAGTCGGGAAGCGCTCTACAAAAAGCTCGCCGGCTTCTCTTATCCCCTCGCGGCGCCGAAGGTACAGATCGCAAGCAGCCAGAGCCGCGCCATGAACAGGGCCTACAAGGAGAAGCTCGTCTTTCAGGTGTTGCGGCACTATCTGAAAAAGCTCTATCTGCCGCTACCTGTGAGGCGTGTCCTCAACACCTGCCATGCCCTTCCGCGCATCGGCCGCGCCGTGAAAACGCTGCTGCAAGGCAAGCTAACTGTGGATGTGCTCGACGGGGCTGCGCTCGGCGTATCACTGCTGACGGGTGATTTCTCCACCGCAGGCTCCGTGCGCTTTTTGCTGAAGCTCGGCGAAACCATCGACGAATGGACACATAAAAAGTCCGTGGACGATCTGGCAAAGAGTATGTCGCTGCAGGTAGATCAGGTCTGGCAGCTTACGGATGACGGCACGCAGATGCTTGTGCCGCTGGAGCAGGTGCGGTCCGGAGATCGGATCGTCGTCCACACCGGCCATGTGCTGCCGCTGGACGGCATCCTCGAGGACGGAGACGTAATGCTCAACCAGGCCTCTCTGACCGGGGAATCCGTACCCGTTGCCAAACGCCCCGGCTCTGCCGTGTACGCGGGCAGCGTGGCGGAAGAGGGCAACTGCGTCGTGCGGGTGACCGGCGCTCTCGGTGAGAACCGCTATGACCGCATCGTACGCATGATCGAGGAGTCCGAGAAACTGAAGTCCGGCGCGGAAAAGCGCGCCTACGACCTGGCTGACCGACTGGTGCCCTGGTGCCTGGGCGGGAGCCTGCTGACCTGGCTGCTCACCGGCAACGCGACGCGGGCCGTATCGGTGCTGATGGTGGACTTCTCCTGCGCGCTGAAGCTCTCCATGCCGCTGAGCGTCCTCTCCGCCATGCGGGAGGCCGGCCGCCACAAGATCACGGTCAAGGGCGGCAAGTTCCTCGAGAAGCTCAGCGAGGCCGACACGGTGATCTTCGACAAGACCGGCACGCTGACCCACGCCTGCCCCACGGTACAGTGCGTCGTGCCCTTCAACGGCCAGGACGAGCAGGAGATGCTGCGCGTGGCTGCCTGCCTGGAGGAGCATTTCCCCCACTCCGTGGCCAACGCCGTCGTGCGTGCCGCCGAGGAGCGCGGGCTATACCATCACGAGATGCACAGCGAACCGGAATACGTGGTCGCCCACGGCATCGCCACGAAGATCGGCGGCGAGCGGGCCATCATCGGCAGCCGCCACTTCGTCTTTGAGGACGAGGGCGTTGCGATCCGGCCCGAGGATCAGGCGCGCTTTGACGCGCTTGATTCCGGCTGCTCCTGGCTGTATCTGGCCATCGGCGGTGTTCTCTCTGCGGCGATCGGCATCCTTGATCCTCTGCGCCCGGAAGCGGCGGAGATTATTACTCTGCTACATGAGGCCGGGATCGGCAAGACCGTCATGCTGACAGGCGACAGCCGGAACACAGCGGCCGCCATCGCGGGCGAGTTGGGACTGGACGACTTCCACGCGGAGGTCCTGCCCGAGGATAAGGCCCGGTACATACAGGACGAACAGGCGCATAACCGCACGGTCGTTATGATCGGCGACGGGATCAACGACGCTCCTGCGCTTTCACTCGCCGATGTAGGGATTGCCATCGGAAGCGGAGCGACCATTGCCCGTGAGGTAGCAGATATCACCATTGCGGCTGAGGATCTGCGGGAGCTGGTGCTGCTGCGGCGGCTGTCCGAAAAGCTGATGCGCCGTATCGGACGAAACTACCGCTTTGTCATGGGCTTCAATAGCGTCTTGATCGCGCTCGGCGCTTTTGGCTTGCTGTCGCCCGCAACTTCGGCGCTGCTGCACAACAGTTCCACGCTGCTGCTGAGCATGGATTGCCTTACGGACCTGCTGACAGAATAACAACAGGTATACCCAAATCGCATGCCCCGTTCAAGAGCGGGGCATACATAAAAGGTTTCGGTTAAAGATATTTTACTATATAGGGAGGATCGAGATGAAACTGACTGACACGAAGCCGGATCAGCACGGCCTGATCCGCAGGATCGGCGGCGATGCGCATTTTGCAAACCGCATCACCGCCATCGGACTCACAGAGGACACAGAGTTTCAAATGGTGCGCAACGACCGCAAAATGCCTGTGCTGATCTACCTGCGCGAGACGCTGATCGCCGTCAACCGCACAGACGCAGAAAGGATCGAGGTGGAAACGGTATGAAAACAAGGATCGCTCTTCTGGGCCAGCCCAACTCCGGCAAGTCCACGGTATACAACGCGCTGACAGGCTCCCGGCAGCATGTGGGCAACTGGCCGGGCAAGACCGTGGAGAAAAACGACGGCTTCTATACCTACAAGGGAACGAAGTACACCGTGACCGATCTGCCGGGCAGCTACGGCCTCTCCGGCAACTCGGACGAGGAGACGATCACCGCCGACTTCATCAGGAGCGGTCAGGCGGACCTGGTCTGCATCCTCGTCGACGCTTCGCAGCTGGAGCGCAGCATGTTCATGGTTGCGGAGTTCGCCGCGCTGGATAAGCCTGCCGTACTGCTGCTGAACATGATGGACGTGGCGAAAGCGCAGAAAAAGGAGATCGACTTTAAACTGCTCCAAAAGCGGCTGGGCATCCCCGTCCTTCCTTTCACGGCGGCAGACGGCAAGGGCTACGGAGAGCTCAAGGAGCTATTCGCCAGGGAACTGGAAGCGCCGCATAAACTCTCCTCCGTACCGGAGTCTGCTGATAACGGCAGCTCCGCCCAAGCCGTGCTCTCGCAGAGTCAGGAAAAGTATCGCTGGATCGGCGCCATGCTCGAGGGCGTGACGCACACGGCCGCGCCGGAATACAAGCTCTCGAAATTCGACCGCATCGCCACCAGCCCCGTCAAGGGCAAGTTCCTCTGTCTCGGCGTGGTGCTGGCCGCCTTCCTGGTCGCCATGATCATCTGCGTCCCCATCATGAGCGTAGCCCAGATGATCCCGCAAATCCTGTTTGAACCCATTTCAAATCTCCTAAACGGCTGGAACGTACACCCCTGGCTCGTGTCCGTCTTCTCGATGATGCTGCCCAACGTCCTGTATTTTACCCTCTCCATGGCGGCCTTCGTCCTCGGCGTCAATCTGGCTTTCGGATTCCTGGAAGAGATCGGCTTTCTGGCCCGTGCCGCCTATCAGTTTGACGGCGTGCTCTCCCGGCTGGGCCTGCAGGGCAAGGCGATCTGCCCGGTACTGATGGGCTTCGGCTGCACCATCGGCGGAGCCTGCGGCACACGCATCATGGACAACTGGGGGCAGCGGATGCTGGCCATGGCGGTGGTCTGGGCGGTGCCCTGCGGCGCGATCTGGGGCGTGATCCCCGTGATTTCTTCGATGTTCTTCGGCCCTGTCGGCACGTTGTTGGTATGCCTGCTGATCCTCTGCTACATGGTGCTGATGATGTGGATCGTCTCGAAGGTTTTCGGCCGCACACTTGCCCCTTCCGAAACGCGGAGCGGTATGATCATGGAGCTGCCGCCCTATCACAAGGCTCACTGGAAGCACATCCTGCGGGAGGCTTTTCTGAAAGCCTGGGATATCTTCCGGCGCGCGCTGGGCACGGTCACGCTGGTTTCGCTGCTCTTCTACGCCTTCTCCTTCAGCGGCACCGGCAGCATTGAAAACAGCCTGCTCTACCGCGTCGGCACGGCCATTGAGCCCGTGACCCGCTTCTTCGGCCTCGGCTGGCAGACCTTTATGGCGTTTCTCAGCTCGGCTTTTGCCAAAGAGGCGGTGTTGGGCGTGCTGAACGCCACTTTTGTGGGGCAAAGCAGCCTGCTGGAAGCCACCTTCTTCTCCAAGACTGCCGTACAGGACAATGCCGCGCTTGCCGTCAACATGGTGCAGTCTATTTCCAAGCCGGAGGCGCTGGCCTTCCTCTTTGCCTGCACCTTCAACGTGCCCTGTGTCATGGCGCTGAGCACGACCTACCGCGAGTCCCACTCTCTGAAATGGACCGCCCGCGTTGCGTTGTTCTATATCGGCGCCGCGCTGATCCTCGCCTGCATCGTGTATCACGTCGCCGTGCTGTTTATGTGAGGAGTGATCTTTTATGAAAGAAAAGAAAAAAAGCGATGTGGCCATCCTTTTGGACTACGCAGGCAGCTACAAGAAGCTGACCTTCCTCGGCCTCGGGCTCTCCGCCGTCGCCATGATCCTCGGGATGGCCCCCTATATCTGCATCTGGCTGGTGGCACGGGATCTCATCGCCGCAGCGCCCGACTGGACGCAGGCCGTGGGCGTCGGCCGCTACGGCTGGATGGCCTTTGCCTTTGCCGTGGCCGGGATCGCCGTATACTTCGCCGCGCTGATGTGCACGCATCTGGCTGCCTTCCGCACGGCGTCCAACATCCGCAAGCAGGGCATGGCGCATCTGATGAAGACGCCGTTGGGCTTCTTCGATTCCAACGCCTCCGGTCTTCTGCGCAACCGTCTCGACGGTGCGGCCTCCGAGACCGAGACGCTGCTGGCGCACAATCTGGCGGATATCGTGGGCAGTGGGGCGATGGTGCTTGCCATGATCGTGCTGATGTTCGTCTTCGACTGGCGCATGGGCGCGGCCTGCCTGCTGGCGGCGGTGGTGTCGGTCGCTGCCATGTTCAGCATGATGGGCGGCAAAAACGCGAAGCTCATGGCGGAGTATCAGGCGGCCCAAGACGTCATGAGTAAGGCGGGGACGGAGTATGTACGCGGTATCCCCGTGGTGAAGGTGTTCCAGCAAACGGTGTATTCCTTCAAGGCCTTCAAGCAGGCCATCGAGGATTACAGCGCCAAGGCGGAGCACTATCAGGGGGACGTGTGCCGTGTGCCGCAGGCGCTGAACCTTACGGCCACGGAGGGAGCGTTCATCTTCCTCGTTCCGGTGGCGCTGCTGCTGGCTCCGGCTGCCTTGCGCAGCGGCAGCTTCGCGGGCTTTCTCACGGACTTCGTGTTTTACGCAGTCTTTTCTGCCATCGTCTCAACAGCGCTGGCGAAAATCATGTTCGCAGCCAGCGGAATGATGCTGGCGAGTACCGCGCTGAGCCGCATCGCACAGGTCATGAACGCGCCGACGCTGGAAGTGACGGGCGATCCGCAGACGCCAATGGACAACAGCGTGATGTTTAAGGATGTTTCCTTCACCTATGAAGGAGCCGAGCTGCCCGCGCTGGATCATGTGTCCTTCCGGGTGGAGCCGGGGCAGACCGTCGCGCTGGTCGGCCCGTCCGGAGGCGGCAAGACCACGGCGGCCAGCCTCATCCCCCGCTTCTGGGACGTGAGCTCCGGCAGCGTGGAGGTCGGGGGCGTGGACGTGCGGCAGACCGATCCCCATGTGCTGATGGATCAGGTGGCCTTTGTGTTCCAGAACACGCGTCTGTTCAAGGCGTCGATCCTCGAGAACGTGCGGGCGGCAAGGCCGGAGGCCTCCCGCGAAGAAGTGCTTTCAGCGCTCTCCGCCGCTCAATGTGACGATATCCTCGAAAAGCTCCCGCATGGGATGGATACGGTCATCGGCACCGAGGGTACCTATCTGTCGGGCGGCGAGCAGCAGCGCGTGGCGCTGGCCCGGGCGATCCTGAAGGACGCGCCCATCGTGGTGTTGGACGAGGCCACGGCCTTTGCCGATCCGGAAAACGAGGCGCTGATCCAAAAGGCTTTTGCCAGACTTACGAAGGGGCGTACGGTCATCATGATCGCGCACCGTCTGTCTACCGTCGTAAACGCGGACAAGATCATCGTGCTGGATTCCGGCCGCGTCGTCGAACAGGGCGCCCACGAGGAGCTTCTGAAAGCGGACGGCGTGTATGCCCGTATGTGGGTGGATTACCAGCAGGCCGTAACATGGCGGATCTCCGCCGACAAGGAGGTGAAGTGAGATGTTTGGAAAAGCGTTTCAGCGCAAATACGCGCTCAGCGATCAGGGCATCCGGAATGCCAAGGCTGGGACCTTCTGGACGGTCGTCGTCAATCTGGTCGTGATGGGCGGCATGGGTATCCTCTACTTCATGATGCGCGGCTATATCGACACGCTGACCGACGGCGCGCCTCTTTCCGGCACGGGCACGATCCTTTTGCTTGTCCTTGTTTTTCTGATCCTGTCCTTTATCACGCACCTGCAGCAGTACAAGGCGACCTACGGTCTCGTCTACGGCGAGGTGAAGAACATGCGCATCTCGCTGGCCGAGCGTCTGCGCAAGCTCCCGCTGGGCTACTTCGGCAAGCGCGATCTGGCCGACCTCACCGAGACGATCATGGGCGACGTGAATCGTCTGGAACACGTCTGGTCCCACTGCCTGGGCTATCTCTACGGGGCTTTCATCTCCACGGCGCTGATCGCCGTCATGCTCTTCGCGTATAACTGGAAGCTGGCGCTCTCCTGCCTCTGGGGCGTCCCGGTGGCTTTTGCGCTGCTGTTCGGCAGCCGCAGTCTGACGAAGCGCCGTTCCGAAATCACGAAAGCCGCGGCAGTCACCGTATCTGACGGTATCCAGGAAACGCTGGAGAATATCCGGGAGATCCGCGCGACAAATCAGGAAGGCCGCTTCCTCAAGGCGCTCTATGACAAGATCGACTACCATGAAAAAACCATGCTGCTGGGCGAGCTTTCCGCCGGCATCTTTGTGAATGCGGCAAGCGTCATCATGCGCCTGGGCGTGGCGACCACGATCCTGACCGGAACGAAGCTGATCCTTTCCGGGCAGATCGACTTTCTCATGCTGTTCATGTTCCTGCTGGTCATTACCCGCGTCTACGCGCCCTTCGACCAGGCGCTTGCACTGATTGCCGAGATGTTCATGTCCCAGGTCTCCGCCAGGCGTCTCATGGAGATCTATGACGCCGAAACCGTGGAGGGGAGCGAGAGCTTCCGCCCGCAGGGGCATGACATCGTGTTTGAGAACGTCGGCTTTGCCTACGATGACAAACAGGTGCTCAATGGCGTCAGCTTCACCGCGAAGGAGGGAGAGGTCACGGCGCTGGTCGGCCCTTCCGGCTCGGGCAAGAGTACTTGTGCAAGGCTGGCCGCCAGGCTCTGGGATATTGACCAAGGCAGCATCAAGGTCGGCGGCGTGGATGTTTCTGCTGTTGATCCCGAGACTTTGCTGACGGATTACTCCATGGTGTTCCAGGATGTTGTCCTCTTTGACGACACGGTCATGGAGAATATCCGGCTCGGAAAGCACGGCGCGACAGACGAAGAAGTCCTCGCGGCGGCCAGAGCGGCCAACTGCGACGAGTTCGTGGAAAAGCTGCCGCAGGGCTACGCCACGCCCATCGGGGAAAACGGCGCGAAGCTGTCCGGCGGTGAGCGTCAACGCATCTCCATTGCCCGCGCATTGCTGAAAAACGCGCCCATCGTCCTGCTGGACGAGGCGACAGCCTCTTTGGATGTGGAAAATGAGACAAAGGTGCAGGGCGCTTTGTCCCGGCTGCTGGCCGGGAAGACCGTGCTGGTCATCGCTCACCGCATGCGCACCGTGGAGGCCGCCGACAAGATCGTTGTTCTCTCAGACGGCCAGGTCGCCGAGGAGGGCAGCCCTGCCGAGCTGCTTGAAAAAGAGAACGGCGTCTTCCGCCGCATGACGGAACTGCAGACTGCCAGCGCCGGGTGGAGCATATAAACAACCCCTGCCATCCGGATAAAATGGCAGACAGCTCTTCAGATGCGCTTTCCTGACGCATCTGAAGAGCTGACGAAAACGGGGTCCCCCTGAGCACAAAACGGAGCGCCTCAACTTCTCGAAACTTGAAAAGAAAGGCGATACAGATGGTTACACTTAATGAACAGATCGATATAAAGGCACCATATGAACAGATGGAGGCCTGGGTCGATCATTTTCAGGAAGAATTCGTGAGATGGAGCCCCTATCATACGGAGTGCGAGATGTATGACGGTGGCTATCAGAAGGGTATGCGGGTCAGGTTCCGTGAGATCGTCGGCGGAATGGATTACAATGTGACCGGAACGATCAACGAATGTGAGCAGGATAAAGATCATTTCCGCATTGTTTTTCAAAGCGATAAGAAGACCGCGTTCATCACATTTGAAGGAAACCGTACGGAAGACGGCTGCCATTTCTCTCATACGGAAGCTTTCGGCCTGACAAAACCGATCATAGGGCCGATCTTGGAGTTTCTGACATTCAAGGTGTTCTATCGGAAATGGTGCAACTGGAAGCTGATCCGGGATGATATGATTTTAGATAACAAGTATCTGAACGACATCCTAACAGAAAGGAAATATCCGGAGCGCATCCCGGAGATAGAAGGAGGAGATCTATAAAATATGAAGTTGAGATTTCGGTCTTGACAAAAGATAAGTATAAGCGTATAATAACAGCGTTATTGATATCGATGTTATTGATCAGGAGACGGTTGTATGGCAAATCCGGATAGAAGTATTGATCCACGCATCATGGAGAGCGCGAAAGAGGAGTTCCTTTCCAAGTCTTATGAGCAGGTTTCTTTACGGGACATCTGCAGCAAAGCAGGCGTTACCACCGGTGCGCTTTATAATCGTTTCAGCAACAAGGAAGAATTGTTCGAGGCTCTTGTTGCACCGACACTGGCTCTGATAGAAAAGTTCAGTGAACAAACAGAATCCAACAGCTATTCTTTTCTGGATACGAACGAACTGCTTACTATCTGGGAGCTCACACCCGATACACAAGCCAGTATCATCAATATGCTTTATGATAATTACGACGGTTTCCGCCTTCTGCTGTGTCATGCGGACGGATCCCGGCATGCGAACTTCCTGCACGATTTTGTGGACGATGTGACGGACCGGTCTTATCGTTTTGTCGAAGAAGCTTATTCCCGCGGTGTCTGCAAATATCTGATCGACAAAGAAGAACTGCATATGCTGCTGACGGCTTACTGGTCCACCATGTTTGAGCCGCTGATCCATGGCCTTTCACGGGAGAAGGCGCTCGAGCACAGTGGGATCGTTGCAAAGCTGTTTAACTGGACAAACGTATTAGGGTTCTGAAAATCAGGCAATATCATACGGTCTGCTTTTACGAACGTAAGGTATTGCCTTATCAAACAACCAGCGGTTAGCATCGACTAACCAAAGTAAAAGGAGGGTTTGGATGTACAAAAAGATCAAGCCTTACATGGGGGAATACCTGCGCTATACAAGGCGGTCTGCGGTTGTCATTACGATTGCCGTCATACTGAGTGTAGTGCCGTATTTTCTGCTCTTCCAGCTCATTTCGCCGCTTTTGGCTGGAGAGCGCCTGACTCTTGGTTATGTTTCTTTAAGAGTTGGGATTATTGCACTTTGTCTTGTCGGCAATGCGGTAATGTATGTGCATGGGCTGGACCTGAGTCACTACAGCGCCTATAACACATTGAAGAATCTTCGTACAGCCCTGCAGGGCGGGCTGGAACAACAGCCTCTTGGTGTGATCCGGGAGCTTGGCAACGGACGGATCAAGAAGGTCTTTACCGATGACATCGAGACAATTGAGCTTCTCCTGGCACATGCGATCCCGGAAGGTGTCGCCAACCTGATCATCCCGGCTGTGGTCATAATAGGGATGTTCTTTGCAGACTGGAAGCTGGCGCTCCTCTCCCTCGCGTCTCTGCCTTTAGGCCTGCTTGCTATGGGGATGATGTTCAGGATCGGCATGAGCCGCATGGGGACTTATTATGCCGCTGCAGCGAAAATGAACAATACCATCATCGAATATATCAACGGTATGGAGGTCGTAAAGGTATTTAACCGGGATGGAGAAAGCTACGCACGCTTTGAGAATGACATCAATTACTATCGGGATATGACGTTGGACTGGTATCGCATCTGCTGGCCCTGGATGGCGCTTTATTCCAGTATCCTTCCCTGCGTTGCGCTCTTCACGCTGCCCATCGGTGGCTGGTTCGTACTCAAAGGTTGGAGCACACTGGCTCATTTTGTCCTGGTGCTCTGCATGACCTTTGCCGTGGGTCCTCCGCTTCTCAAAGCAATAGGTTTTGCGGGCAAATTCCCACAGCTCAATTATAAGGTAGAGGAGCTGGAGCGGCTGTTGGATCATCCTCCTCTGAAGCAGTCTGACCTGGACTTCGAAGGCAAAAACCATGATATCAGCTTTGAGAAGGTCTGCTTTTCTTATAAAGACACGGAGGTCATCCACGGAATTGACCTTAAGATCAACGAAGGTTCTATGGTGGCTCTGGTGGGAGAAAGCGGCAGCGGTAAATCCACGCTGGCAAAGCTCCTCGTGCACTTTTACGATCTGGACAGCGGGAAGATTACCTTGGGTGGACAGGACATCACCGATATGCGGATCGAGTCACTGAACGATCAAATCGCCTATGTTTCACAGGAGCAGTTCCTCTTCAATACGAGCCTTTACGAGAACATCCGTTTGGGTAAGCCGGATGCATCGCGGGAGGAAGTCCTTCGCGCTGCGAGTCTTGCCCAGTGCGATGAGTTCCTTGAAAGATTTCCGCAGGGCATCGACTCAAAGGCGGGCGACGGCGGCAAGATGCTTTCCGGCGGTGAGAGACAGCGCATCTCACTGGCCCGGGCGCTCTTAAAGGATGCTCCTGTCATCGTTCTCGATGAGGCTACCGCATTTGTCGATCCGGAGAACGAGGAAAAGATGAATGCCGCGATCTCGGAGGTGATCCGGGGAAAAACGGTGCTGATTATCGCCCACCGGCTGCATACCGTCATCGGAGCGGATCAGATTGTCGTACTGGATAACGGAAATGTGGAAGCACAGGGAACACACGAAGAGCTCCTGAAGACGTCTCAGGTTTACCGGAGGCTCTGGGCCGCAGCCGAGCAGAGTATCGAATGGGAGGTGAGAGCATGATCGCATTGATGCAAAGGATCCTTCGCCTTGCGGAAGGATATAGGACACGAATTCGTTTGGCAGCGGTATGCTCATTTATAAAAGCTCTCCTTGGTAAAGCGCCTATCGTACTGGCATATTTTATGATAGCCAGATTCCTGGACGGGAATATGAGCGGCAAAAGCTGTCTTCTGGTGGGCGTCGCCCTTCTGATCTGTCTTGCTCTGCAATGCCTGTTTCAGAATCTGGCGGACCGGATGCAGTCAGGTGCAGGCTTTGAGATGCTGGCTGATCTCAGGAAAAAGCTCGGCGCACATCTGAGACGTCTGCCCATGGGCTTTTTCACCGAAGGCAACATCGGCCGCATCAGCTCCGTTCTTTCCACAGATATGGTTTTTATCGAGGAGAACCTGGTGACAGTCCTGGCAGACCTGATGAGCTATCTTTTTTCCGCTGCGATCTTTGTGATCTTCATGTTCTTCTTTGACTGGCGTCTCGGGCTTGCGTCTCTGATCGTTACAGCTGTGATCTATGGTATCGGTGAAGCCATGAAAAAGAATACACTGATGCACTCAGCCGAGCGTCAGGCAGCTGCCCAGCAGGTCACTGATGCGGTGATCGACTTTACTGAAGGCATCGGAATCATCAAGACCTATAATCTGCTCGGTGAAAAGTCGAAGGAACTGACAGAGAGTTTTGCCGTTAACTGCGATAAAAATCTTCGGTTTGAAAAGGATTATGCTCCATGGTCTGTTGCCATCTATTCGGCATATGGCCTCGGGACTGCAGCCATGCTGGGTCTTTCCTGGGTACTCTATCAGGATGGCACATTGGCCCTTTCCATGTTTATCGGAATGCTGCTGTTCATGTTCGAGTTGTTCGCTCCGCTGAAGGCTTTCTACGGCCAGGTGGCACGGCTTACTGTCATGAATGCCTGCCTGGACCGTATCGAGTCTGTTTTTAAAGAAAACGAACTGGATAACAGCGGGGCCGCTTCCATTCCTTCCGACGGAGTTCCGGAGATCGAGTTTAAAGACGTCACCTTCGGATACAACGAGCGGGAAGTGTTGAAGGAAGTGTCCTTCACAGTCCCGAAGGACAGCATGACCGCACTTGTCGGTCCTTCGGGAAGCGGCAAGACCACGATCGTCAATCTTCTTCCCCGGTTCTGGGATGTACAGAAAGGGTCTGTCCTTCTCCGAGGGACGGATATTCGTAGTGTTCCGCTTGCAAAACTGCTGGACAACATCAGCATGGTATTCCAGCGAGTCTATCTCTTTCAGGACACGGTCTACAACAACATCGCGATTGGACGAATGGACGCCACGCGCGAAGAGGTTGAGGAAGCTGCAAGGAAGGCGCGATGCTACGATTTTATCATGGCGCTGCCGCAGGGCTTTGATACGGTGATCGGAGAGGGCGGGGCCAGTCTGTCCGGAGGTGAACAGCAGCGCATCTCCATTGCCCGCTGCATCCTTAAAGACGCCCCCATCGTCATTCTGGACGAGGCGACAGCAAGCGTTGACGCGGATAACGAGAGCCACATTCAGGCCGCGATCTCGGAGTTGGTCAGAGGAAAGACGCTGTTGGTCATTGCGCACCGGCTGAATACTGTGCAGAATGCAGATCAGATCCTGGTCGTTGAGAATGGATGCATAGCCGAATGCGGCAGCCATGATGCACTTATGGCTGCAGACGGGCTTTATCACACAATGGTCACCAAAAGAAGTGAAATACGTGGGTTCGCCCATTAACCACTTCCTGGATATTTTTGAAAAGGAGAAACGCAAATGAACAACAAAAGTCATCTGAAATCCGTGAAAATGAAATCTCTGTCTCTGATTCTTGTCTTACTTCTAGTACTCGGCGCTTTGAGCGGATGCGGAAGTTCAGGAACGTCATCGACATCCGGTGGGGACACAACTGAAGCTGTGACGAATACGACAACTCCGGCTGCCACAGACAATAATACGGAGCCTGTTTCTGAAAGCACCGAAGACAACAAGCTCTTTGCCGGAGGTACCGGAACCGCGGAAGATCCGTGGCAGATTGCGAATGCTGAACAACTGGACCGCGTCCGTGATGATTTGACTGCGCATTATATCCTTATCGATGATATTGATCTTTCCGGATATGAAAACTGGACACCGATCGGCGCTTTTCAGTCAAAGTCCGACGCCCCTGAGGATGCTGAAGTTCCTCATCCCGATTATGCGTTTACAGGCACTTTTGACGGCGCAGGTCATACGATTTCAAACCTGACGGTCTCCTGTGAGGCCCCGATGGGTGCAGGTCTTTTCGGCTGTACGACCGGAACAGAGAGCAGTGCGGCATTTATCGGTCATTTCACATTAAAGGATGTGAATGTATCCGGATTTTATCTGGTCGGCGGAGCTGTCGGGTTGCAGTTTATGAATTGTCCCGTTTCGGATATTCATCTTGTCGGGAACAATAAACTGGCTGGTATGCAGGGAATCGGCGGTATCGTAGGGACCGGGTTTGATCTGATTTCAGATTGCAGCGCGACTGCTGATATTACTGTGATGGGTGATGACGGTGCCTGTGCCGGACTGATCGCCGGGGGAACCACGATGAGTTCCATTAAGAACTGCGAGGTAATAGGCGGAAGCATTACTGCAGAAGGGAACGCGGCTTGGGGCTTTGGTGCACTCTGCGGGGCTCCCTGGGGTGCAGCTGAGATCACGGACTGCAAGGTCAGTGGCACTGTAATTACTGCAAGCGGTGAAAACAACCGTCTGGTCGGCGGACTGGTCGGATTTGGCGGGACATATGATCCTTCGGCACCTGCGCAGATTACAGGATGCACAGTCGAAGATGTGGCCATTATCGTCTCTGAAACGACGGATTCGGTCGGTGGCCTGATCGGTGCCGGGAAGGAAATGATGGAAGGCAGTGATGTAATGTCTTCCTTCATCATCAGTAATTGTGTGGTTTCCGGAACCATCACAGGCGGTGGAAATAACGTTGATGCAGTTGTTGGAGATCCTGCCTGTGCAGTCTCTGTAGACTGTGAAGGCGGTATGATAATTTCTCCCGCTCTGGACACAGCAGCATAATACATAACAAGCCAAAACCTTTAATAAAAAAGCTGGGCAGCAGAATAATTGCAGCTCAGCTTTTTCTTATTGGGCTTGACAAACGAGAGCGAACAGTGTATTCTCTTAAGCAAGAGCGAACAGCGTTCTCTCTTTAGGCGTGGTGAAACGGATGCCAATTGATAAAACAGCAAACCATGAAAAGATCGTTGGGGCGGCGAAAAAGGAATTCCTGACATATGGATTTACGGATGCATCCATGCGGCGGATCGCAGCTGCAGCAGGAATGAGCGCTTCCGGACTGTATAAGCATTTTGCCAGCAAGGAAGAAATGTTCTCTGCCCTGGTGGAGCCTGCTTATCAGGGACTGCTGGCATTATTCCATCAAGAAGCGGGTGATCAGGAGCAGTTCATCGGAACAGGTGATCTAAGCGTCTGGGAAACCAGCAATGATGCAAGACTCGCGGTTTCCTACATCTATGATCATCTGGATGCTTTTCGTCTGATCATTTGCAAATCTCAGGGCACGAAGTATGAAAGCTTCCTGCATGATCTGGCGGTGCTGGAAGAAAAAATGACGCTTTCCTTCATGGAGATGCTGAAAAAACAGGGCGTGAAGCTCAATGAGTTCAGTGAGAAGGAGCTTCATCTTCTGACCACGACGAATGTTAATGCGATTTTCCAAACTGTAGAGCATGACTTAACACGTGAAGAAGCCATACATTACGCAGATACCTTGGACAGGTTCTTCGCTAAAGCCTGGAAAGAATTCTTTGGATATTAGGATATTAACGCCTTCCCCAAACAACTCTAAGAGAAGGCGTTTTTTATCAGACGATGGTTAGCTGTTGCTAACCTAAGGGAGGTGTATTTAACTTGAAAGAACAAAAGTCAAACCCCATGGCAAGGATCTGGGAGATCGCAAAGCCTGAACACGGCAGGCTCCTGCTGTCCGTCGTGCTGGCTGTACTCGGTGTCGCAGCCGGTATCGTTCCCTTTGTTTCCGCAGCAAAGGTCATTTCGGGAATGATATCCGGAAACAGGGAATGGAGTTATTACCTTGTATACGTAATTGCTGCATTTGCAGGTTTTGCTCTTAAGAGTCTCTTCTATGCAATGGGACTGAGCGTCAGCCACCGGGCGACCTTTTCTCTGCTCGGGGAGATACGCAAGCAGATTTTTGCCAAGCTTCCGAGAATGCCTCTTGGTACGATCATCGATACTTCCAGCGGCAAACTCAAGCAGATCATCGTCGATGAGGTGGAGCGGATGGAACGCCCCATAGCACATATGATCCCGGAACTTACATCCAATATCGTCGGCGCCATAGCTGTCTGGATCTGTATGATGACCGTTGACTGGCGGATGGGACTCATATGCCTGATTTCCGTACCGGTCGGCCTGATGTTTTTCGGTTTTATCGCCGCCAGTTTTTCCGCGGATTACAAGAAGTCCGTAGAGATCACGCAGGACATGAATGCAAGCATCGTTGAATATGTCCATGGGATCGAAGTGATCAAAGCTTACAGCCAGAGCAAGTCTTCGTTTCAGAAGTTCAAGGACAAGGTGCTTGCGAACGCTGCCTTCTACAATTACTGGATGAAAAAGACGGAAGTCTGCCAGGCTCTCTGCTATACGATCGCGCCCTGCACCCTGATCACAGTATTGCCGATCGGCTGGCATATGTATATCTCGGGCAGTATCTCTGCCGATGTTTTCATGACTTCGATCATGCTTTCCATGTGCATCGTCGGGCCGATCCTCGCCGCGATTCAATTTACGGATTCCTCCGCCAAGGTGTCGACCACTGTCGCCACAGTAGATCAGCTGCTGGCCGGTGAAGAGCAGGAGCATTCGGAAGCTCCGGTCACGTTAGCGACCCATAACATAGAATTCTGCGACGTCAGCTATTCTTACCACGAAGGCGAGGAAGTTCTGCACCACGTTAATCTCACGATTCCGGAGAAAAGCTTTACAGCTCTCGTAGGCCCATCCGGAAGCGGAAAATCCACGATCGCCAAGCTTGTCGGCGGATTCTGGGACGTGAAGGACGGTTCGGTAAGGATGGACGGAAAAGACTTAAGATCGATCCCTCTTCAGCAGCTCTATGATCAGGTGGCGTATGTATCACAGGATAACTGGCTGTTTGACGACACGATCATGAATAATATCCGCATGGGAAAGACATCGGCTTCCGATGAAGAGGTTCGTAAAGCTGCCAGGGCATCCGGCTGTGATGAATTCATAAGGGCTCTTCCGGAGGGCTATGAAACAAAAGTGGGAAGCGGCGGTACCCGCCTGTCGGGTGGCGAACGTCAGAGGATCGCCATTGCCAGAGCCATGCTGAAGGATGCGCCTATCGTGATCCTTGATGAAGCTACAGCTTATATCGACCCAGAGAATGAGGCAGTCATACAGAGGGCTCTTACGAAATTGATGAAAGATAAAACCGTGATCATCATTGCCCACAGGCTTTCTACTGTCACGGATGCCGATCAGATCGTGCTGATCAACAAAGGTTCGGTCGAATGCTCGGGAACACACAGCGAGCTTCTTAAAGAGAGCGATCTGTATAACGCCATGTGGCAGGCACACATCAGCGAAGGGGGTGCGGCATAATGCTTGAAGCAATCAGACAAATCATAAACTTTTCCGGACAGGAAAAGAGCAGGATCTACCGGGCGATCCTCCTCTCCTTCTTTAAGTCACTGTTCTCGATGATCCGGATAGCCGCGATCTATTTCATCCTTCTGGCATTTGAGAAGGGTGATCAAAGCATGAAGCCTGCCTGGACTGCGCTTATTTTTCTGGGCATCAGCATCCTGGGACAGTTCCTTCTGAAAATGGCAGCGGATCTTCAGGCCGTTCATGCGGGCTATTATATGAGCGCTTACAAGAGGCTCGATATCGCGGAACGGCTCAAAAAGGTCCCGATGGGGTATTTCAATGACAGCAATCTTGACCAGGTGACCGGTACCGCGACTACCGTACTGGATGTAGTGGAGAATCAGGGTGCGAACGTTCTCGTCCTAATCCTCAGCGGACTCATGAATGCAGTCGTGTTTTTGATCTGCGTCCTGTTCTTCGACTGGCGGCTGGGACTGATCGAGCTTGTCGGTATGGTCATTTATATGCTCATCACCTCATCCATGGAAAAGAAGAGCCGGGCCTTATCTCCGGTAAGGCAGAGAAATGAGGCGGCCCTGGTATCCAAGGTGCTTGAAAGCCTTCAGGGGATGAGCGTGATCAAATCCTTTAACCTGACCGGCAAGGGCGATGAGGCGCTGAAAAAAGCGATCGACGACAACCGGGACAGCAATCTGGCAATGGAGAGGCTGTTCATCCCTTATGGGGAGATCCAGGGGATCGTCCTTGGCGCGTTCAAAGCTTTGCTCCTGCTTACGGCGGTGGCGCTCTTCATCAGCGGAAACATGACGATCACCTATGCCCTGATGGCCGTGATCATCTCTTTTCAGGTTTTTGCCGATATCGAGCAGACTGGAGCCGGGCTTACCGTTCTCCGGGTGGTTTCAAGCTCTATAGAGGAAGCGGAGAAAATTAATCTCTTACCGGTCATGGACGAGAATGGCAAAGAATACGATCCGGAGCATTACGGGATCTCGGTCGATCATGTGTCCTTCTCCTATGGCGACAACGAGGTGCTGAAAGATATCAGCCTTGAGATCCCGGAGAAGACCATGACCGCCTTTGTCGGCTCATCCGGCGCGGGCAAAACAACGCTGGCCATGCTGATCGCCCGCTTCTGGGATGTAAACAAGGGAAGCATTTCCATCGGCGGTAGAGATGTGAGGGACTACACGCTGGAAAGTCTGATGTCACATATCAGCGTGGTATTTCAGCATGTTTATCTCTTCGCGGATACGATCGAAAACAATATTAAGTTTGGAATGAAAGACGCAAGTCATGAAGATGTTGTAACCGCCGCGAAAAAGGCATGCTGCCATGACTTTATCATGTCCCTTCCGGAGGGCTATTCCACTGTGATCGGAGAAGGCGGGGCAACGCTTTCCGGAGGTGAAAAGCAGAGGATATCCATTGCCAGAGCGATCCTGAAGGATGCCCCGGTCATTATCCTGGACGAGGCGACGGCCAACGTGGATCCTGAGAATGAAGATAAACTGATCGCTGCGTTCAATGCTCTGACGGAGAATAAAACGGTGATCATGATTGCTCACAGGCTCAAAACGATACGGAATGCCGACCAGATCGTGGTGCTTGATGGGGGGACGATCAGCAGCGGTACGCATGAAGAACTGCTCAGAAGCAGTGAGAAGTACAGCAACTTCATCAAGCTCAGAGAGGAAGCTGCCAGCTGGAAGATGCAGTCTGCATAACCCGACAAGTCGTTCCTGAAAAAAGTATATAATATGAGCAAACCATCATGAAGGGACTAATATAGAAACTCTGTTCGTTGTATCAGGTTATACAGATGTGCCGGACATACATTATACTCCCGCTTATCGGTTCTTCCGACGGGCGGGAGCCATAGATAATAATCAAATACTCCCGCCGTCGGTTTATTGCCGGTGAGCGGGAGTAGTGCTTTTAATAGGCTCTTCCTGAAGACCAGCATTAACAAATCTCTTTGAGAGATACACGGCGACAGCATTTAAAATCATCCCCTGTCATTGCGAGACCGGTTCGCAAACTGCTCGTGGCAATCCGCCCGCCGGAGGCGCCT
The DNA here is from genome assembly GCA_902761635.1 of Oscillospiraceae bacterium. Taxonomy (GTDB): domain Bacteria; phylum Bacillota; class Clostridia; order Oscillospirales; family Oscillospiraceae; genus Limivicinus. Next base: position 40,642 of record CACWLG010000015.1, read on the forward strand.
TTTTGAATGAAAAACCGTTGTAAAAAACGGATCGCCACACCAGTGACATCGGTCACTGGTTCGCGATGACAGCTCTGAGTGCTCAGAAAGAGTAATTGCTGTTGCCGTGGCAAACAAAAAGTATCTTAGTCAAGTGCGATCAGCCTCCTGAAAAGCCGTATTCTGCCCCGCTTTGCCGCGATTTGCCGGGCAGAAAAAGTTGTGAATAATCTGTGACTCTGTCACGGAAAAAGCAAAATACGGCAAAATGCGGCAAGTCAATGCCGTCAACACAACTGCAAATCAACTTTGCCACAAGTGAGCCGCAATCGTGATGTAATTTGGTGGGTATCAAAAATCCCTTTTTCCCACTTGGAGACCGCCTTGTTGGTAACACCCAGCTTGTCGGCCAGATCCTGCTGCGTCATGCCGTGCGCCTTTCGCTGCTCCTGGATAAATTGTCCGATTCGTTGTTGATCCATTGCGTTGCCCTCCTGTTTTGCAAGACGATTATACCGCCAGCGGAATGAAAAAGGCAATCCACCGATGGTAGACTGGGCGTATGCTTGCCTTTTTATTATGATATCGTTATCGATAGTTCTGTGATATAATCCTAATGATAACTGAAATGGGGGTGCCAACATGGACTATAATGGAAAACTACGTCCATTTTATTTGCTTCGACTCCTATATGAGCAGACTGACGAAAGCCATCCTTTAAGTACAGGTGAAATCGTCGATCTGTTGGATGTGAAATACGGGATTAAAACTCAAAGGACTCGTATTCCCCAGGATGTTGATGCATTGGAACACTTTGGTTTTGAAATAGGGCGACAAAAAAGTCAATCAACCAGCTACTATTTCGATAGTCGTCTCTTCGAGCTTCCAGAGCTGAAACTACTGATTGACGCTGTGGAGTCCAGTTCCTTTATTACTGAGAAAAAGAGCGCAGAGCTTATCCAGAAGCTGACATCACTAGCCAGCCCTTTCAAAGCGTCTACGCTTGCAAAACTATCAGAAGTTGGTGGCAATCTCTTATCAATACTACACATATGATATGTACAAGAATCGTGTGCTGCGGCATAACGGGGAAAAGTATGTGTTCAGCCCCTATGATTTGGCTTGGGACGGAAAGTTTTATTATGCCATTGGCTATTCCGAGAAGTACCACTCCATAAGTAATATTCGAATAGACCGTATTGCTCACACACCGGAAATCATGCCAGAACCTGGTCGGCCTATTCCGGAAGACTTTGATCTCAACGAGTACAAGCGAACCATGTTCCGAATGTATAACGGAACGCGGATGAACGTAGAGCTTGTCTGCGATGCCAGCGTAATGGACGCTATCATAGACCACTTTGGGGAAGAAGTGGACATCGGTTTAGTTGATGAAAACACGTTCTCCGTCTCTGCTGAGACAGCGGTCAGCCATGTGTTTTATAGCTGGCTCTTCGGCTTCGGCGGCAAAGTCCGACTGACGGAGCCGCGAGCAGCTGTAGAGCAGTATGCTGACATGGTTTTGGAGGCGGCCAAATCGCTCCACGAGCAACTATAAAAGATTTTTTTAATGGCCATCGCCATCGAATTCAAGAGGAAATATGACTCCGCCCGAGACTTGATACAAAATCGTATCAAGTCTCTTTTTCGGCAAAATTTCCTGTTGCCATTTTGTAATTTTGTGCTATACTTCTAATTGCAAATGGAAATGCGCGTTTCTCTTTTGAATTGGAGGTGTCCCATGCAGCACAAGAAGCAGGAGTATGTTCAGGCGATTGAAGCCTTCATTGACGACTATCGGGATACAACTGGTGTGATCCCCACCATGCCGGAGATTGCAGCGGGTGTTGGACTCAGTACTGGAACGATTTGCAAATACATCGCTTATATGCGTGAGCAAGGCATCATCGAGTACGACGGAGGCCAAAGAACGATCACAACTAAAAAAGGCCTGGCAGACATGAGCGCCTACTTCCGCGTCCCTGTACTCGGGCGGGTTTCCTGCGGTATTCCGAAATTTGCTGAGGAAAA
>CACWLG010000016.1 GCA_902761635.1 Oscillospiraceae bacterium
GCTGACTCCGGTCGGGCTACGCCCTCCCTCCATCAACAGCTAACGCGCTCATCTTTCAAACTCAATCTCTTGGTCTCACATCATTGACAAACGTACATTTTGCGGAAAATCCATGCATAATGCGTGAATAACGCTGCCCGCGTCCAAACTTTTTTCCGCAGGGGCCTTGCGATCGTTGATCAGATCCTTTACAATAGAAGCACGGAAATCCGAAAAAGAGGAGGAGGCAACGCCATGGAGACCAAAACCTACATCGTTGACCGCATTGACGGAGACTATGCCTGGCTCACATGCACGAGCAAGCAGGAGGAGCCGTACTTCATCGCCCGGGCTCTGCTGCCGATGGATGCCGACGAGGGCAGCAAACTCAAATTTGAAAACTTCCAGTTCGAGCTTCTTTGACGCGCACGGCGATTGGTTCAGCGTTTCCCGAAAAAAGCCCGAAGCGGACGGTTGTCCTTTCGGGAAAAATGTGATAGACTGGTTATAACCTGATACAGAAAGGATCAAGCACTATGAAAATCGCCCTCATCAATGAAAACAGCCAGGCCGCGAAAAACAGCCTGATCGAAGAGACCCTGCGCAAGGTCGTGGAGCCCATGGGCCACACGGTCGTCAACTACGGCATGTACGCGGCGGACGACGCCTGCCAGCTCACCTATGTGCAGTGCGGGCTTTTAGCCTCCATCCTGCTCAGCACTGGCGCTGCCGATTATGTGGTCACCGGCTGCGGCACCGGCGAGGGCGCCATGCTCGCCTGCAACAGCTTCCCCGGCGTGATCTGCGGCCACCTGGTCGATCCCTCCGACGGCTACATGTTCGCCCAGATCAACGACGGCAACTGCGTCGCCCTGCCCTTTGCCAAGGACTTCGGCTGGGGCGCCGAGCTCAAGCTGGAGATGATCTTCCGCCAGCTCTTCGGCTTCGGCCACGGCAACGGCTACCCCAAGGAGCGCGTCGTGCCCGAGCAGCGCAACAAGAAGATCCTCGACGGCGTGAAGGCCCTCACCTACCGCCCGCTGCTGGACATCCTGAAGGACCTGGACCGTGACTTTGTCAAAGGCACCATCGGCGGGGCGCACTTCGCCGAACTCTTCTATCCCGCCTGCCAGGACGAGGCCATTGCGGCGTTCCTGAAGAGCCTGTAAAAAAAGGGGATAACGGATATCAAAAATGCGGAACAGTCCTGTGGCTGTTCCGCATCCGCTTTGTCCGGGCTTACTTCATGCCGTTTTCGTAGGCCTCGATCATCTTCTTGACCATCTGGCCGCCGACAGAGCCGGCCTGACGGCTGGTGAGCTCACCGTTATAGCCGCTCTTGAGATTGACGCCAACCTCTGCCGCGGCCTCCATCTTGAACTTATCCATGGCCTCGCGGGCAGCGGGATTGACCAGGTGATTACTGGTGTTGGTAGACATGCTTCCATCTCCTTTATCTTCATTTGGGACTCGATCGCCCGAAGATATCTTTTGCCGGATCGGACGCGATATGCACCGGCGCGTTTTGAATTATTTGACAGCAAATTATAATGCTTCCCTTGTCACGGGGCGACCGCAGACGATGTTCAGGTTCCCGTTGCGGCAGCGCAGCTCGTCGAGGAAGGCCTTGAGCCGGTGCTCGTCCCTGAGCACCACGCGGTACTCCAGCTCATAGAGCGTTCCCATGTTGCTGGTCCTGACGCGCTCAAGCTCGGCCGAGGCGGTGTACTGACGGAAGAGATCGTCAAAGAGCCCGTCGTAATCCTGGCTCTCGCCGATCGTGATTTTGAGCGTGCGCACGTTCTCAGCCCCCGCGCCGAAGCGCAGCGCCTGCAGCAGCAGGAGGAAGGCCGCCATGATCGCAAAGAACAAAAGCGCCGCCGCGGCGTAGCCCATACCGGTGGCAAGGCCGATGGCCATGGCGAGGAAGATGAGGCTGATCTCCCGGGCCGTGCCCGAGGCGGAGCGAAAGCGCACCAGCCCGAAGGCCCCGGCCACCGCGACGCCGGCGCCGATGTTGCCGTTTACGAGCATGATGATGAGCTGCACCACCGCCGGCAGCATGGCCAGGGCGATGGCGAAGCTCTGGGAGCTCTTCTCCCGGAACTGACTGAGAAGCGCCGTCAGCACGCCGAGGGCAAGGCTCACGCCCGTGCAGAGGAGAAAGGCCGTCAGGGTGATTTCCGAGGACTGAATGATCGTGTCAAGCATAGTGTCTGACCTCCTGCCAGTAATTGCCGTAGGTGGGCGCCTGACCCATCAGGGCTTTGTAATAGGTGCCGTATTTGGAAAAGGACGCGGGGCGCACCCCGTTTTCGCTCAAAAGCCGCGCAAGCCACAAGGGCGCGCCGCCAGTGAACTTGAGCTCCATGAGGATCGCGTCCCGGGGCAAAATCAGCTCGCCGAAGTCCCCGGCGCGCAGGTCGAGCTCCCAGTTTCGCGCCCGGAGCTTCGTGTCGAAGGTGATGCGCAGCTCCGGGTCCTCGATGCCTGACCAGGCCTCGCGGTCATAGCCGATGAAGGCGGCGGGCTGAGGCTTCCAGGTATGGAGGAACCAGTTGATCTCCCGGCTGATCTGATCGTCCCGGCACAGTCTCCCGGTGCAGACGCACGCGGCTGCCTGGGCGGCGTTCACCGTCACGCGGCGCTTGTAGACTACGCCGTCGAATTTCTTTTTGAGTTCGACAAAGGCCGTGTCCCGGCTGCCCGGCACACCGTAGCTGCGCAGGCGGAGCTTTTCCTTGTAGACAGGCTTGGCCAGGGAGTTTCGCACGATGGCGAAATCCGGGGTGTCGCAGTAGATACTGCAGATCGTATAGCGGCTGTAAGCATCGGGTTTGACCCGGGACGCCATGCCGCGGCGCAGGGCCTCGTATTGTGAGGGCGTGAGCAGGTATTTCTGCTCAACGCGCTGAAAGCTGTTCTGTATGCTGCTCATCGTAGCTGTCTCCTTTCGCTCTTTGTCCGCTGTGGCTGTATCATAGCAGAGCGTGATGCCGTAAGTCTCCGAGAAACGGCGGCGAAATTTACGAAAATCATACGAAAGCCTTCCCGGGCCCGGCGTCCATTTGAGCCTTGACAGGACCTGCACTTTCCCTTACAATGCTTTACATATCGACAAATTATAAGGAGATCACATTTTTATGGATAAGTCACGCGCACAGTGGAGCAGCCGCCTCGGCTTTATCCTGGCCGCTGCGGGCTCGGCCATCGGGCTCGGCAACATCTGGAAGTTCCCCGGCAGGGCCTTTGAGGGCGGCGGCGGGATCTACCTGCTCATCTATCTCGCCATGGTCATCTTCTTCGGCATCCCCCTGATGCTGACGGAGCTTGCCATCGGCAGGGCCAGCCAGGCAAACGTGGTCGGCGCCTTCCGGAAGCTCGGGCACAGGCGCTGGTCCTGGGTCGGCTGGGTCGGCGTGCTGGGCGCGTTCATCATCACCTGCTATTATTCCCATGTGGGCGGCTGGGTGCTGCGCTATGTCTTTGGCTACGCCATGGAAGCCCCGGCCATCTATGCCGATCCCCTGGGCTATTTCTATGCGACCCTCGGCCTCGGGGCGGACGGGAACACCTTCTTCCCCTGGGTGGCGGTCCTCTTTGCCGCGCTCTTCATGGCCCTCAACGCCGTCATCATCATCCGGGGCGTGGAGAGCGGGATCGAGCGCTTCAACAAGATCGGCATGCCCGCGCTCTTTGTGATCCTCGTCATCCTGCTGGTCCGCTCCCTGACGCTGCCCGGCGCGGAGGAGGGACTTCGCTACATGCTCTCCTTCGATACCGGCAAGCTGAGCTTTGACACTGTGCTCTCCGCCCTGGGGCAGGCCTTCTACTCTCTCTCCATCGGCATGGCGATCCTGATTACCTACGGCTCGTACCTGCCGAAAACGGAGAACCTCTCGAAAAACACGGTGCTCATCTGCGCGATGGACACCATGGTTGCCTTCCTCGCAGGCTTCATTATCGTCCCGGCGGTCTTTGCCACCCTGGGCGCCGACCATGTGGGCAAGGGCGGCGGCTTTGCGTTTGTGTCCCTTGCGGGCGTGTTTGAGATGATGCCGGGCGGCCGCCTCTTCGGCGTGCTGTTCTATGTGCTGCTCCTGTTTGCGGCGCTGACCTCCTGCATCTCGCTCATTGAAGGCATCGTTGCGTTTCTGACGGAGCACTTCGGCTGGGAGAGAAAGCGCACCACCATCGTCTCCTGCGCCGTCATGTTCCTGATCGGCTGCCTCTACACCTGCACCCAGGCGGCCTACCCCCTCAAGGGCATCTGGCTTGACGCCGTGAACGGACTGAGCTTCCCGCCCTTCTGCGACGCGATGGAGTACTTCACCGACCGCCTGCTGATCCCGATCTGCGCGCTGGGCTGCTGCCTCTTCGCGGGCTGGGTCTGGAAGCCGGAGAGCGTCATTGCCGAGGTTGAGCAGCACGGTGTCCGCTTCGGCCTCAAGCGGGTCTACGCCGTGCTCATCCGGTACATCGCCCCGCTTGCGATCCTGCTGATCCTGGCTCTGAGCATTCTGGGCGGCAAGACCTTCAGCTGATCAAAAGAAAAAGGGACTGCCTCAAAACAAAGCAATCCCTGCATAAAAATAAATGCCGTAGGGGCCGACGGCCCAGGCCGGCCTCTCTTGCCAACAGGCCGCCGGTTATTTGACCGGCGGCCTGTTGGCAATTCACCTTCTGCCCTCATCGGCCCGCCGTTTCGCAGCATTCTGCGTTTTTCGGCGGGTCGATCTGAGGATCGACCCCTTTTTTTTGCATCCATTTACACGTATACTTGATTGATAACCTTCAAAGATATTTTTTCCCATTGAGGGTAATCCTTAAAAATGTCTTCATATGATCGTGTAAGAACTCCGCCTGGAATCTTACCTTCCGCTTTTGTTTTTTCTGAGTCGAAAGAGAAACATTTGAAATTATCTCGTATACTAGGATTTGAAAAGTAGTCTGTATCAATCTTGGCCGATAGGAAATCAATTAGTTCTTCTACATAATCTTGCATTATCACTGCAACTGCACCATATAAGTTGTTACGCCAAATATCACCTTGTTGGATTTCCTCTTTGGTATATTGTCGCCAAGACTTCTTTTGAGGTTGCAACATTGGACGTTCAACTAATTGTATCAACTCCTTAAACGACAATTGCGGTATTAATTCAAATCCATTCTCTTGCCCCCAACCAAAATCATACAGCAATCTTTTGCGATATATCTCTCCTGTTTCAGTATTTATATAAAGATCATCTTCGTATTGTGAAAATACTGTTCCTTCATATTCAGGAGAGAAGTGAATTGTAATATAAAAATATCGTTTCACATCTCCCTCCAATCTCATCATACGTTTTGATACTATTTCTCGATTAAATTTTTTTAATCAAGAAAGCCGCAGTTCCCGAGGTATTCCTTCAAAAACAGAATCGCCCGGCGGTAGCCCTCGAAGCCGAGGCCCATGTAGGTTTTGACGCAGGCCTTGCCCGCATAGGAGATCTGGCGGAAATCCTCCCGGCTTTTCACGTCCGAGATGTGCACCTCCACCGCCGGGATGGCCACGGCCTTGAGCGCGTCAAGGATGGCGACGCTGGTGTGGGTGTAGGCTGCGGGATTGATGACGATGCCGTCCGTATTCCCGTAAGCCTGCTGGATTCTGTCGACAAGGGCCCCCTCGTGGTTGGACTGAAACACCTCGACCTCGATGCCCTCGGCGGCACAGGTGTCGCGTATGAGCTTTTCAAGCGCCGCGTAGTCCTGCCTGCCGTAGATGTCCGGCTCCCGCAGGCCCAGCATGTTGAGGTTCGGCCCGTTGAGAACGAGAAGCTTCATCCGACCACCTCCAGGAGCTTATCCAGAGTCTCGGCAAGAGGCCCGTCGTTATCCACGGCGGCGTCGGCAAAGCGCTCATAGAGGGGTCTTCTCTTCTCATAGAGCTCCCGGAGATCCGAGCGCAGGGAGATGGGGCGCCCCTCCTTCGGCAGGAGCGCGATGTCCCGGCGAATCCAGATCATCGTCCCGTTCTGGTGCAGCAGATCGTAGTTCTCCTCCCGCGTCACGCAGCCGCCGCCGGTGGAGATCACCGCGCCGGAGAGCTTGCCGAGCTCGCGCAGGACCGCGCTCTCGCGGGCGCGAAAGCCCTCCTCGCCCTCTTCGGCAAAGATCGCGGGGATGGTGCGGCCCGCCGCCTTTTCGATCTCGGCGTCCGCCTCATAGACCGGGCGCGAAAGCGCTTCGGCCAGGAGCCGGGCAAGGCTTGACTTGCCGCTGCCGGGCATGCCGATGAGGATGATGTTCTGCATGGATTTCGAGAGAGCCGCCGTGATGCGCTCCACCTCGGAATCGGCAATGCTGTCTCCCGTGAAGAGCTCGCTGCTCCGCCGTGCCTGGGCCACCAGCATCGTAAGGCCGGAGGCGCAGGGGATGCCCAGCTTCTCCGCCTGCAGGATCAGCGCCGTGCGGGCGGGGTTATACACAATGTCCAGCACCCCTTCGCATTGGGGAAAGGCCGTGAGATCCACCGCCGCGCTGCCGTTATTGGGATAGGTGCCGAGGGGGGTGGTGTTCACGATGATCTCGGCGTCCGCGTGGCGGTCGAGATTGTCGTAGTTGTCCGCGCCGCCGCGGGAAATGACGGTCACGCTCCCGGCTTCGAGCCTGCGCAGGATGTAGCAGACAGACACGCTCGCCCCGCCGCTGCCGAGGACCAGCACCTTCTTCCCTTTCACCTTGATGCCGCTGAAGCGCACCAGGGTCTCAAAGCCGCAGGCGTCGGTATTGTCGCCGCAGATGCTCCCGTCGGGGCGGCGCACCAGGGTGTTGACGCTGCCGATGGCCCTGGCCGTGTCGGACAGCTCCGCGCAGTAGGGCAGCACGGTTTTTTTATAGGGGATCGTCACATTCAGGCCGCTCCAGTCCCCGCCGCGGAGAAAGGCGCCGACCTCCTCCGGCTCCCGCTCATAGAGCGTGTAGCTGTAATCGGCAAGCATTTTATGGATGGCCGGGGAATAGCTGTGGCCCAGCTTCCGGCCCAGAAGTCCGCACTGCATCGTCAGATCACCTCACTGTAGCTGCCGAGGTAGTGAAACTCCTCGCACACGGAATCGAGCTCGCCCATGAGCTGGAGGAAGGCAGGCGAATAGATGGAGGTATCCAGATCGAAGTAGAACATGAACTCGAAGTTCCGCTCGGGCATGGGGCGGCTTTCAAGCTTGATGAGGTTGATGCCGAGGGCGTAGAAGCGGGAGAGGAGCTTGTAGAGGGAGCCGGTCTTGTTCGGCAGCACCAGCATCAGGCTCGTCCGGTCCGCGCCGGGATAGATCTCCGTATGGCGGGAGAAGCAGATGAAGCGCGTATAGTCGTTGCCCCGGTCCGTCTTGAGGCGGACAGAGCGCACGATGCGAAAATCGTGCTGCATCATGAGGTCATACACCGCGTTGACGGAGCCCGCCGCGCTGTTTTCCACCGGGACCACGCCGTACTGGCACAGGCCCTTCTCGACGGCGGAGAAGACCGCGTCAAAGCTGTTGAAGCCCAGGATGTTCGGGAGCTTGAAGAGCTTTTCGCAGGCAAAGCGGGACGTGTCCTCCGCTTCTCCCTGGCAGGCCACGGTCGCCATCGGCGGGAAGAGCTGGGGGGTAGCGTCGATGGCCTCGCGGATCTGCTCGGTCAGGGCGCTCTCCGTTCCGTTCAGACGGTTCTGGCAGCTCCGGCTGAGCTCCATGATGAGGGAGAAGAGGCTCACGGTATAGTCCTCCATCCCCTCGGGGGATTTCTTCGCCACGTCCAGGAGCTTTTCGCGCTCCCGGGAGCTGTCCAGCACCGGCAGGCCCTTTTCCTTTTTATACGCGCCGATCTTCGCCGCGATCTCCATGCGGCGGCAGAAGAGCTCCAGCAGCCCGTCGTCCAGGGTGTCCAGCTCTCTCCGGTAATCCTGCAGTTCCATGTTTATCCCCTGTCCTTTCTGCGTGCAAGCCACGCATCGTATACCGCGAGGGCCGCGGCAGCCTCCATGACCGGCACGGCCCTGGGTACGATACACGGGTCGTGCCGCCCGCCCACACTGAGGCGGGCCGTTTCCATCGTATTGAGATCCACGCTCTGCTGCTCCCGGGCAATGGACGGCGTGGGCTTGAAGGCTGCCCGGAACACGAGCGGCATGCCGGTCGTGATGCCGCCGAGGATGCCGCCGCAGTGGTTCGTGACCGTTGTGATCCTCCCGTCCTCCACGGTGAAGGGGTCGTTATTCTCGCTGCCGCGCATGGAGGCGACAGCAAAGCCCGCGCCGAACTCCAGGCCCTTGACCGCCGGGATGCCGAAGACAAGGGAGGCAATGCGGTTTTCCATACCGTCAAACATCGGGTCTCCGAGGCCCGCGGGCAGGCCCAGCACCGCGCACTCCACAATGCCGCCGAGAGAGTCGCCCGCCGCTTTGGCCTCGGCGATGGCAGCCTGCATCTGCTCTGCGCGCTCTCTGTCCACGACCGGGAAGGCCTTGTCCGCCGTCGAGGCGAGAAGCTCTCCCCTGTCCGCAATGCCGCCGATCACGGCGATGCGGGAGATGACGCGGATGCCCAGCCCCTCGAGGATCTGCAGGCAGACGCCGCCCGCGATGCAGAGCGGGGCCGTGAGCCGCCCGGAGAAGTGGCCCCCGCCCGCGGGGTCCTGATAGCCGCGGTACTTGACCGAGGCGGTGTAGTCGGCATGTCCCGGGCGCGGGGTCGCGGCAAAGGGCGCATAGTCGCCGGAGCGCGTGTCCGTGTTGCGGATGATGGCCGTGAGGGGCGCGCCGCAGGTGACGTTTCCCCGCAGACCGGACAGAAATTCCGGCAGGTCGGCCTCCCTGCGCGCCGTGGACCAGGCGTTCTGACCCGGGGCGCGGCGGGCGAGGAAGGCGCGGAGCTTTTCCATGTCGATCTCCACGCCGGCAGGCAGGCCCTCGAGCGTCATGCCGATGGCCGGAGAGTGGGACTGGCCGAAGATCGTAAGTCTCAGGTTTTCACCGTAGCTGCTGCTCATGGGCTTTGCCTCCATAGCTGTTCATAGTCCTGCCAGAAGCGGGGGTAGGATTTCTCCACGCACTCACTTCCGAGGACGGTAACGGGCTCTGCGCACACACAGGCCGCCGCCGCGGCCGACATGGCGATGCGGTGATCGCCCATGGCGTCCACCGTGCCGCCGGTGAGCTGTTTCTTCCCCCGGATCACAAGCCCGTCGGGAAGCTCGGTAATGTCCGCGCCGAGGGAGAGGAGCATCCGCGTCGTGCTCATCAGGCGGTCGGACTCCTTGAGGCGCAGGCGCCCGGCGTTCACAATACGGGTCTCCCCCTCCGCCACCGAGGCCACGACGCTCAGCACCGGGATCAGATCCGGGATGGGCGCGGCGTCGATGGTCAGCGCGCGCAGCTGCTTGCGGCATATCAGGTGTCCGTCCTCCGTCACGCAGCCCTCCGCGCCGAAGAGGCGCAGGATCTCCCACACGGTCCGGTCCCCCTGGGAGGAGGAATCCAGAAGGCCGGAGACCTGCATCCCCTCCGGGGACAATGCCCCGATTGCGAGGAAGAAGGCCGCGTTGGACCAGTCCCCCTCCACCCGGGTCTCTCCGGAAAGGCCGCCGCGCTGTCCGCCGGGGATACGATAGCGCTGCTCTTCTTTTTCAAACCGCAGGCCAGCAAGGCGCAGGGCGTCCTCCGTCATGGTGACGTAGGAGGCAGACTCCAGCTTTCCGCTTACGCTGAGGCGGCTTTCGCCGTTTACATGCGGCAGGGCCATCAGAAGGCCCGAAATATACTGGGAGGAGACATTGCCCGGGAGGCTCCAGTCCCCGGGCTGAAGCTGCCCGCTGCAAAGCAGGCGCGCCCCGTCCTCCCGGAATCTCATGCCGTGGGCCAAAAGCTCCGCGTCCAGCGGGGCCAGAGGGCGCTGCGGCAGGCGGCCTTCCCGGTGGAAGACGGCCTCGGCCCCCAGTGCTCCCACCACCGGCAGCAGAAAACGCAGGGTCGAACCGCTCTCCCCGCAGGGCAGGACGCGGGAGCCGGTCGGTACCTCCCGGATCGGTCGGACGCGAAGGACGCCCTGCTCCGTCTCCCGGATCTCGGCGCCGAGGGAATTGAGGCAGGCAATCGTCGCGGCGATGTCCTTCGAGATCCCGTCACAGCGGATCACGCAGTCGTCCCCGCCGAGGGCGGCGCAGATGAGAAGGCGGTGGGCCTGGGACTTGGAGGCCGGGATGCGCACGCAGCCCGCGCGCGGCCCCGGTAAAATGTCAACTGTCATCTCACGCCTCCCAGCAGCAAAAGCTCTCTGACCTCAGCAAGCGGCATGGCCTCGATGCGGCAGCGGCCGATATCCTCCGGGATCACCAGATGCATAGTGCTCCCGCTGCGCTTCTTATCCGTGCCGAGGGCGGCAAAGAGCTCGTCCGCGCTGCAGTCCGTCCCCGTGGGCAGGCCAAAGCGTTCGAGCAGGGCAAGCAGGCGCTCAAGCGCCTCGGGCGGGCAGTCCCCGCGCTTCACCGCCGCGCGGGTGATGAGGGCCATGCCGATGGCGACGGCCTGCCCGTGCAGGATGGTGAAGCGGCTGCAGGCCTCCACCGCGTGGCCGAAGGAGTGGCCCAGGTTCAGGATCTGGCGACGGCCCCGGTCAAACTCGTCCTCGCCCACAATGTCCCGCTTCATCTCCACGCAGGTGCATATCACGTCCTCCAGACGGTCCTTCACCCCGTGCTGTTCGAGGCTTTCAAAAAACGCGGCGCTGCCAAGCATGCCGTATTTCACGACCTCGGCGATGCCGCAGCGCAGCTCCTCCTCCGGCAGGGTTTTCATCAGCTCGGGGTCGCAGAGCACCGCGGCGGGCTGCCAGAAGGCGCCCACCTGGTTTTTCCCGGTGGGCAGATCCACCGCCGTCTTGCCGCCCACGGAGGAATCCACCGCTGCCAGCAGCGTCGTCGGCACCTGGACAAAGTCTATGCCCCGCTGGTAGGTCGCGGCGGCAAAGCCTGTGAGATCGCCCGTGACGCCGCCGCCGAGGGCGATGAGCACATCCGTGCGCGTGAGGCGGTTTTCCGACAGGAAGCGCAGCAGGGCCCCGTAGGTCTCGAGGGTCTTGTGCTGCTCCCCGTGGGGGATGACATAGGTCAGGGTGCGAAGGCCGGATGCCTCCAGGGAAGCCGCGGCCCGCGCCCCATAGAGGGGAAAGACGCGGTCCCCGGCGATGACGACGGCGGTCTGCGCCTTCGTGGCGGCCCGCACGACTTCGCCGAGGCGGTCCAAAAGTCCGCGCCCGATGAGCACGTCGTATTCTCTCGATGCCGAGACCTGTACCGTCGTCACCGGCCGTCAACCTCCTCCTTGCGTCTGCGGCCCTCGTCCAGCAGGCGCACAAGCTCTTCCCTGTCGCCCCGCTCAAGGGCATCCTTGTATGTGTTCAGGTTCCCGATCAGGGTGTCAAGCTCAAAGAGCAGGCAGTCCCGGTTCTCCAGGAAGAGCTCGGCCCACATGGTGGGGTTCAGGCCCGCCACGCGGGTCAGATCCTCATAGCTGTCGGCGGAGAAGCCCTTGTGCTCTCCGGCCGTGGGGCTCTTGATATAGGCGTTGGAGACCACGTGCGCCATCTGGGAGGTATAGGCGATCATGGCGTCGTGCTTATCGGCGGTGGTGACGGAGACGCGCGCAAAGCCCGCCGGTGCAAGCACCCGCTTGACACGCGCGAGAAACTCGATGTCGTCATACACGGGCGGCACGATCACCATGGGCGCGCCACAGAACATGTCGGGCTTTGCGTATTTATAGCCCGCGTACTGTGTGCCCGCCATGGGGTGGCCGCCGACATAGGTAAAGCCCTCCCTTTCCGCGAGGGGGAAGAGGGCCGCGCACACCACGCGCTTGGTGGCGCAGCAGTCCACGACCAGGGGCTTCGGCCCGATGTGGGGGCCCATCTCCGTCACCCAGGCGATCGCCGCCTCCGGGGGCAGGCAGACCAGCACCAGGTCACAGTCCGCGATGTTCTCCTTGGTCAGCTCCCCGTCCACTTCCCCGCTCATGAGGGCAAAGTCCAGCACGGCGCGGGTGCGGTTGCAGGCGAGGACTTTATGCCCCGCCTCATGCCAGGCCTTGGCAAAGGAGCCGCCGATGAGCCCCAGGCCCGCGATGCCGACCGTCATTGTGCCACGACCTTTCTGATCTCCAATACCTTGGCCGCGAGCTTCTCATACTCCTCCGGCCGCAGGGACTGGGCCCCGTCGCAGAGGGCATGGACAGGATCGTTGTGCACCTCGATAATGAGGCCGTCCGCTCCGCCCGCCGTGGCTGCCAGCGCCATGGGGGGCACCATGCGGGCAATGCCGGTGGCATGGCTCGGGTCGACGATGACGGGCAGATGGGTCAGCTCGTGCAGCATGGGCACGGCCGCAAGATCGAGGGTGTTGCGCATGTAGTCGGAGAAGGTGCGGATGCCGCGCTCGCAGAGGATGACGCGCTCGTTGCCGCTTGCCATGATGTATTCCGCGCTCATCAGGAGCTCCTTGAGGGTGTTGGCAAGGCCGCGCTTTAAGAGGATGGGCTTATCGAGCTTTCCAAGCTCGCGCAGCAGGTCGAAGTTCTGCATGTTGCGCGCGCCGACCTGGATCACGTCCACGTCCTCGAAGAGGGGGATGTCCATGATGTTCATGAGCTCCGTCACGATGGGAAGCCCGGTCTCGGCCCGGGCGATCTTCAAAAGCTCCAGCCCCTCGGCCTTCAGGCCCGCGAAGTCATAGGGAGAGGTGCGGGGCTTGAACGCGCCGCCGCGCAGGAGATTCGCGCCCGCCGCCTTGACGGCCCTGGCGACCGTGACGATCTGCTCCTCCGTCTCCACGGAGCAGGGGCCCGCGATCATGGCGAAGTGGCCGCCGCCGATCTTCACATCCCCAACCTCGACCACGAGATCGTCCGGGTGGAATTTCCGGTTGCAGCACTTGAAGGGTTCGGACACGCGCTTGACGGAGTCGACAATGTCGAGGCTTTCCACCAGATCCATGTCCACCCAGCTTGTATCCCCGATCAGGCCGATGACGGTCTGGTACTCCCCGTCGGAGACGTGGATGGTCAGGCCCATCTTTCTGAGCCAGGCAATGAGCTGCTCCTTCTTTTCCTGCGGTACATTATGCTTGAGAATGACGATCATGCTTGTTCCCTCCGTAGTTTCTTTCTGTAATCACACGGGCTCACCGCCCAAAAAGAAATGCCGCACAGGGTCAACCTGTGCGGCATGATAAAGCGGATTGTCAGCTTTTTCGTGCACCACAAATTACCCTTACCGTTCAAAAACAGTAAAGTAATAGTATGCGGTATAGAGAAAAGCCTTCATAGTTCCGGTGACCTTTCTATTAACAGTAGCTAAAATATAACGCATTAAAGCGCTGATGTCAATTGAGAATACTTCACAAAATCAGCGCGGCTGCGGGCGCGGGACTTGTACGGCATTCCGCATCAGCCGCTTTTATTCTGGCTTCTCTTCCTCCGCCGCCGAATGCGTGTCCGGCTCAGCGGGGGTCTCGGGCGGCGTGTCGGGCTGTGCGGAAGTCCTGAGCGGCGCGTCCGGATCTGCGCCGCCGGGATCGCCCTGCTGCCGGTTAAAGAGCAGCGCCCAGGCGGCGACGCCGATCACAAGCCCGAGCATGAGCCCCGTGTTCATATTGTCCATGAGCTTCCCGATCACCGTCCCGATGGCCGCGCCGATCACGATGGCAAGGCTCAGTCCCTTTGTGCCCCGGTATTGGGGCTGTCCGTTGTTCTGTTCCATGACGGTTCCTTTCGTTATGTTAACTGTTTTATGTTGTTTATTTTATGTTTATTGCGTTATGATTACTATTTTATGTATATTGTTTTATGTTTTCTCACACCGCGCCATAGTTCACGGCTTCGTCCGGGCGCATGCGATTAACGGAGGTTCCGCCGCGCGGGTCGATCTGGGGATCGACCCCTGCGGGGTATGCGGCAGGCTGCACGGCGTAGGGATCGACCCCTGCGGGGTATGCGGGGTGCACGGCGTAGGGGCCGACGCCCTCGGCGGGAAATCGATGGTGTCTTATGTTGCCTTTTTTATGTTACTGATATTATGTTACCTATATTATGTCAATAAACCGTTTTGATCGCTGCCTCCTCCACCCGATAGAGGCGGCAGAAGGTTTTGAGATCCTCCTCTGTGCGCAGGAGCATGAGCTCATGCAGCCTGCCGCTCTCTCTTTCGCGCATGCAGGCCACGCGCTCCCCGGTGCAGATGCTGGCGCGGATGACCGGCTCGAAGCGCTCGGGATCAAAGCGTGTGACCTCGGGGTCCGGCTCTCTCTTTCTTCCGAAAAGCTTCATGCTGTACACTCCTTCCTTACCAGATACCGGGGATGAGACGGTACCTGACCTTTTGCTTATAGTCCGGATAGCCCTTGAGCTCCCGCTCGAGCAGGGCCTCCTCTCCCCGGATGCGCGCAGCAATGAGCGGCAGATAGCCCAGCATGAGGGCAAAGGCGTAAAGCGAGCCGAGGATCAGCGGCATGGAGAGAAAGAGCAGCAGGGTCGCCAGATACATCGGATGGCGCACGACGCCGTAAAGGCCGGTGTCCACCACGCGCTGCCCCGCCTGCACCTCCACCGTCCGGGAGAGGTATTCGTTTTCCCGCAGCACCTCGGCATAGAGGGCGTAGCCCAGCAGGAACACCCCGGCAAAAACCAGGCAGGACCAGCGCGGCAGCATGAACCAGCCGAAGCGCCAGCCGAGGCCCGCGATCACGAAGGCCGCTGTAAAGAGAAGCCCGCTCCGGGCAAGGACGCTCTTCTGCTCACCCTCCCGCTCCTTCGCGTTCAGGCGGCGGCGCAGAAGCGCCGGGGCTTTGACAAGCAGCGCCAGCCCCACAAGGAGCATCGGGACAAACAGCACCGCCATCAGAAGCCAGCCGTTCCAGAAACGCAGCGAGCCCGCCGGGAGAAAGATCAAAAGCCCCGTCACCAGCACACCGAGCACATACTTTTCAAGCCCCTGCAGCAAAAGCTTTGTGTCCATCCTCCTCGCCTCCTTTGTTTACATAATTTTATTTACTTAATATTCTTTACATATTTCAATTGACGTAATGTTCTTTACCGTAATTCTATTCACCATAATTTATTATCCATAACTCTGTTAACAGAATATCGTTTACGGAATATTGTTGACGCAGCATTATACCTCGATGAAATAGGGGCAGATGTCCTCATAATGCCCGTCCTTGCTGCGAAAGCCGCCAGGGATGGTGCCGAGCTGCGTAAAGCCCAGCTTCTCATAGAGCCTGCGGGCGCGCGTGTTCGTGGCGACCACGGCGTTGAACTGCAGGACGCGATAGCCGAAGGCGGGCGCGGCGGCGATACAGTCGCGCACCAGTTTCTCCCCGATGTGCAGGCCCCGGCTCTGAGACGAGACGGCATAGCTTGCGTTGCAGATGTGGCCGCAGCGGCCCACGTTGTTGGGGTGCAGGATGTAGAGGCCGAGGATTGCCCCGTCGCCGACGCGTTCGGCCACGGCGCTGCGGCTCTGGGCGGCGAAGAAGGCGCGGGCCTCCTCCAGGCTCAGGCAGTCCTCCTGGGGAAAGGCAAGGCCCTCCTCCACCACCTCGTTCCAGATCGCCTTCATGGCGGGGAGGTCCTCCTCCCGGTAAGCTCTGACTATGATATCGTCCATCGCTGTCTCCTTTTCGTGTCTTGCTGGTTTATTGCGCTGCGCTGTCCCAGGCCCGGAAGTCGCGCCCGAAGTCTGCGCGGGCGTAGTCGAGGTAGGGGGTGTAGAGTGTGGGGAAGCGGGCGAAGAGCGTGTATATTTCGCCCTCGGGGTCGAGCGCGGCCGCATGGCGCAGATCGCCGGAAAAATAGGCGCGGTTGAGTTCGACAAGGTACTGCGTCATGCGCTCGGTCTCCGTGTCCGTATAACCGAGCAGGCTCAGCATTTCCGATGTGCTGCGGCGGTTTCGCGCGTCGAAGTATTCCCGGGCATAGCGGGGAAAGTCCAGAAGCGCCTCCTCCGTTCTCCCCTCGCGCGCGGCCCGGGCGGAGACGTCCGTCTCCCGCGTCTCATAACGGAGCCCGTCTCCCGTGAGCGTCAGTACGCCGTACTGACAGGGGGAGACGGAGAGCGCCCCCGTGGCGATCTCGGTGAGGCCCTGCTCCGTCCGCCAGTGCTGACAGTGCAGGTGCCCGCTCAGGAACAGGCGCACGCCGTACTGCTGCAAAAGCGCCGCGAGTTTCTCCGCGCCCCGGATCACGTATGAGGCGGTGAACACCGTCTGCCGGAAAAGGTTCTGGTGCCCGGCGGCAAGGACGCGCATCCCCTCCGCCTGCGCCTTGCGGAACTCCTGCTCCACCCACCGGAGGGTCTTCTCCGACACCCCGCAGGGGTCGTGGACGGTGTTGAAGTCGAGCATCAAAAGCCGGGTCTTGTCGTCGAGCTGTGCCGTGTAGCTCAGGGAATCGCCGTCGAGCGCCAGCGCCTCGTCAAAGCCGAAGTCGGCATAGATACGCCGGAAATCCTCCGCCGTCGCCGAGGGGACAAGGCTGTACCCGTCCCCGGAAAAGGCTGCCGCGCCGGGGTTATCAAGATCGTGGTTGCCGGGCAGCACATAGACCGGCACGCCCTCCCCCTCCAGTGCGCGGAGCTTTTCGGCAAGGGCTGTGTGACTCAGCAGCGCGCCGTTGAAGGTGAGATCGCCGGTCAGGATCAGGGCCTCCGGCTGCTGCTCCCGCACCTCGTCAAGGAAGGCGTCGGTCAGCTCTTCGATATAACGCATCAGCTTACCGTCCCCCTCCTCCGTGAGGGCGGTGAAAAACGGCCCGTGATCGGTGAGGGCCGGGGCAAGATAGTGCAGATCCGTCGCGCAGATGAGCCGCCGTTCCCTCTCCGCGGGCGCAAAACCGGCGAGCAGGACAGCCATCAGCGCGAGCAGCAGCGCGCTTTTTTTCATGCTCCTCCCCCCTTTTATCCGCTTCTATTGTAAACGATTTCCCCCTGTTTTGCAATCGTCAGGGCTTGCGCGCGCTCCCTTCTTCTGCTACAATACAACGAAAAAAGGAGGTGCGGCATGCATCCCATCGCCCATTTCAAGACCATCACGCGGCACCGCCATCTCGTGTGCCGGTACTGCTTCCGCCTGGGGCTCGTGCGCCAGGGCCTGTGCCACGATCTGAGCAAGTACTCCCCCGCCGAGTTTCTTGTGGGGGCCAAATACTACCAGGGCAACCGCAGCCCGAACGACGCCGAGCGCAAGGCCACCGGCGTCTCGCTTGCCTGGCTGCATCACAAGGGCCGCAACCGCCACCACCTGGAATACTGGGTGGACTACGTCATCCGGCCCGACGGCAGCGTGGGCTACGGCGGGAACAAAATGCCGCTGCGCTATGTGGCCGAGATGTTCTGTGACCGCATCGCGGCCAGCCGCATCTACCTCGGCGAGAAGTACACGGACGCAAGCCCGTATGAATATTATGTAAACTCAAAAGGCGTCATCATGATTCACCCGGAGACCGGCGCGGAGCTGGAGAAGATGCTTCTGATCCTCAAGGACGAGGGCGAAGACGCGGCCTTCGCCCATGTCCGCCGCCGCCTGCGGGAGGAGAAGGAAAGAAAAGACCGCAGGGCTTGAACCCTGCGGCTTTTTGTTCTCTTATTCCTCGGCCTCTTTCAGGCGGGAGGCAAAGCTGCTCTCGAGGGAGCTGTGCTTCTCCGCGGCGGCCTTGTACTTTTCGATGTTCCTCGTGGACTGGGGCACCGGGGTGATGGTGCCGGCGCCTGCCACACAGCCGCCGGGACAGGCCATGCCCTCCAGGAGGTAGCCGTTCTTGAGTCCCTTGCGGGCCATCATCAGCATCTTGCGGCACTCGCGCAGGCCGTCGGCAAACTCCATGGGCACTTCCCTGTCGGGGGCGACATGGGCGATATGGTCCTTCACCGCGGCGGCGACCCCGCCCATGACCGCGAAGCCGCGCCCGGCGGCGCTGCCCTCCTGGAAATCCTCGTCGCAGGCGTCTGGCTCGATGTAGTCAAAGTCGATGTCCTTGGCGGTGAACATGCCGTTGAGCTCTTCAAAGGTCAGCACAAAGTCCACGTCCGAGCGGACGGAGCGGCGGCTCGCCTCCAGCTTCTTGGCGGCGCAGGGGCCGACAAAGACGATCTTCGCGTCCGGGAAGTCCTTCTTCACGAGGCGCGCCGTGAGCACCATGGGCGTGAGCGCCATGGAGATATAGGGCGCGAGATCCGGGAAGGTCTTCTTGGCCATAACGCTCCAGGCCGGGCAGCAGGAGGTGCCCATGAAGGGCTGCTTTGCCGGGACCTCCTTCAGGAAATCCTCGGCCTCCTCGATGGTGCAGAGGTCCGCGCCCACCGCAACCTCAAAGGTATTTTCAAAGCCGAGGATGCGCATGGCCTTGCGCAGCTTCGGCACGGTCGCGCCCTTGAACTGACCGACAAAGGCGGGGGCCACGATGGCGATGACCTTCTCCCCGTTCTTGATGGCGCGGATGATCTGGAAGATCTGGCTCTTGTCCGCAATGGCGCCGAAGGGGCAGTTGACGAGGCACATGCCGCAGGAGACGCACTTGTCATAGTCGATCTTCGCGCGGCCCATCTCGTCGGAGTGGATGGCGTCCATGCCGCAGGCCTTGGCGCAGGGGCGCTCGATCTTGCTGATGGCGTCATAGGGGCACTGATCGACGCAGCGGCCGCACTTGATGCACTTGTCGTTGTCGATCACGCTGTGGCCGTAGGCATCGGTGCTGATGGCGTTCTTGGGGCAGACCGCCTGGCAGGGGTGGCTCAGGCAGCCCTGGCAGTTGGAGCTGACGCGCATTTCCTTCTCGGGGCAGGCGTTGCAGGCGAAGGGAATGACGTTGATCAGGGGCGGCTCATAATACTTCTCGGGGATATTGGCCTCCTCGATGCCCTCGCTGGGCAGGCCGTAATCCGCCGCCGAGCGCAGCGGCAGGCCACAGGCAAGGCGCAGGCGCTCGGTCACGATGGCGCGCTCACGAAACACGCTGTCGCGGTAGCGGGCCACCTCGCCGGGGATGATCTTATAGGGCAGCTTGTCGATGCGGGCGACGTCGTCCTCATAGGCCATGCGGGCGACCTCTTCAAAGACGGATCTTCTCAGATCGTCAACAACGCTGTGGATACCTCTCATAGCTCCTCCTTCAAATTCCATTGCAAAAAAGTATTTTATAATCCGTTCATGCTTTGCTGAGAACAGAATACCATACCCGCCGCGGATTGACAAGAAGCTGTTTTGCCCGCGGGTATAAAAAAACGGGCGCCGGGTCGGCGTCCGCTGCAGCTTGTCAAAGGAGTCCTTTGCAGACTTTTTGGATTGTACTTATCGCCAGATCAGGTTGTTGACCAGATCCTGGACCATGTCGGGGTCGTAGCCGGCGCGGATAAGGTTGTCGCGGCGGACCTCGCTGCCGCCGTACCTGCCGTTGATGACGTCGCTTGCCACGGGGCCGTAGCCCTCGAACAGGGCGTTGACCAGCTTCTGCACCTCGGTGTAATCATAGCCCGCGGCGGTGAGCTTTTTCCGCCGCGCCTCGCCCTCACCGTACTTGCCGGCCAGCACGTCATACGCTGCGGAGAGATTCGCGGTCACGCCGCCGGAAACGGCGTCAAGCTTCTGCTCGTCCAGTCTCTTCCTTTTCTCGCTCATCTGTGCCATCCTCCTTGTCTCTGCGTTCAGCTCAGCCCCCATTATACCCGGAAGCGCCGGGGTTGTCCATACGCGCATCGCTTAAGAATTGTGAAATATTACGGCAGCACCGCATGCTCCGCCGTCGGCACCTGCGGGAAAAAGCGCCCTGCGTCCTATTCTCCCTTGTCCTTTGGTCTACATAACAGCGATATGACCAGACCCGCGACGACGGCGGCGCCGAGGCCCGCGGAGGCGGCGGTGAAGCCCCCGGAGAAGACGCCGAGCAGGCCCTTCTCCCCCACGGCCTCGCGCACGCCCCGGGCGATAGCGCTGCCGAAGCCGGTGAGCGGCACCGTCGCCCCGGCTCCGGCCCAGTCGGCAAAGGGGCCGTAGAGCCCCAGCGCGCCGAGGACGACCCCTGCCACCACATAGCTTGTGAGGATGCGCGCGGGGGTAAGCTTTGTATAGTCGATGAGAAGCTGGCCCGCGACGCACAGAAGTCCCCCGGCGAGAAAGGCCCTGGCATAGGGCATCAGTGCGCTCATGCCCGCTCCCTCCTCTCGATGCTCACGGCGTGGCAGACGGCGGGGATGCTGCAGCCCTGCTGGCAGGTCAGCGGGGACATGAGGGCCCCGGTCCCGGCGAAGAGCACCCGCCGCCAGACACCCCGCTCCATGGCGGGGAGGATGTGGCCCGCGAGCACCGAGGCCGAGCAGCCGCAGCCCGAGCCGCCCGCGTGTACGTCCTGGGTCAGGCGGTTATAGATCAGCACGCCGCAGTCGAGGAGCCTGAGGCTGGGGTCCAGGCCCTCCCGCCGCAGGAGATCCTCGAGGATGTCGTGCCCGATGGCGCCGAGATCCCCGGTGAACACCGCGTCATAGTCCGCAAAATCCAGACCCGTATCGTCAAAGTGGGCAAGGATGGTGTCGAGGGCCGCAGGAGCCATGGCAGCGCCCATGTTGTTTGCGTCGGGGACGCCCGCGTCCACCACGCGCCCCGGCGTCACATGGGTGATCTCCAGGCTCTCCGCCTCCCCGGCGAGCAGGACGGCCCCAGCCCCCGTCACCGTCCACTGGGAGCTGGGGGTGCGCTGGCCGCCGTATTCCAGCGGGAAGCGGTACTGCCGCTCCGCCGCGCAGAAGTGGGAGCCGGTGAAGGCCATGGCGCGGTTCAGCCCGCCGCCGTCGAGCAGCAGGGCCGCAAGCCCCAGCCCCTCCGCCATGGTGGAGCAGGCGCCGTAGAGGCCGAGATACGGGGCGCTGCGGTCCCTGACGGCGAAGGCGGAGCTCACGCACTGGTTTAAAAGATCGCCGCCGAGGATCAGTTCCGGCCTTGCCCCGCCCGCTTTTTGCAGGCAGCGGTCGATGCAGCGGGAGAGCATCGCCGTCTCCGCCTTCTCCCAGCTTTCCTGCCCGAAGAAGGAGTCTGTCGAGACCTCGTCAAAGCCCTTTTTCAGGGGACCAGCCCCCTCCTTGCCGCCGACCACCGCCGCATACGAGACGACGCCGGGCCGCCTCTCGAGGCGGAGCGTCCTCTTTCCGATCCGTTTTGCCACAGAACCACACCTTTCTGTTTTGGTCTTAGTGTGTCCTGAATTGGATTGATTCATGCAAAGCGCCCCGGCAAAACGCATTGGCGTTTCACCGGGGCAGGCCGACAAACGATCGCTCAATTATTCTTTCATGGCCTTCACATACGCGGTGATGGCCTGGACCGCGCCCTCGACACCCACCTTGGCCACGTTGATGCAGAGGTCATAGCAGTTGACATCGCCCCAGCTCTGGTCGGTGTAGTAGCGGTAATAGCTGCCGCGGTCCTTGTCCACGGTCTTGACCAGCTTTTTGGCCTGATCCTCACGGAGGTTCTTGCGCTCCATCATGCTCCTGACGCGGTAATCGTAATCCGCCGTGATGAAAACGCGCACGAGGTCGCTGCGGTTTCTGAGCACATAGTCGGCGCAGCGGCCGACAAACACCGCGTCCCCCTCGGAGGCGAGGCGGCGGATCGTGTCGAACTGGGCGGAGGCGATCTGCATGTTCAGGCGGAAGCCCTCATCCATCCCGAGAAACTGCATGCCCGGCGACACGAAGGGCGACACGCGCTTTTCATCGTAGGAGCGCACGACCTCGGGGCTGAGGTTGGAGTCGCGCGCGGTGTGGTCCACGATCGCCTTGCTGTAGCAGGGGATCGAGAACTGATCGGCCAGCGCCTGGGCCACCGCGTGGCCGTTGCTGCCGTGCTGTCTGCCGATGGTGATGATCATGATGAATACCTCCCGGTTCTGTATTGTCTGGCTGTTGTTTGACAGCTATAAAATATCACCCCGGCGGCAAGTTTTCAAGCCCCGGGACAAGTGTGGGCGGCTCCCGGCATAGACTGTACCCAGACCGGACCGGGGAGGGAGCACAGACAATGGGGCGGAAACTGCTGATGAATACGGCGCTTTTGACCGCGTCCTCGCTTTGGATGAGCCTGATCGGCATGGCCTTTCAGGTGTGGCTTGCCGGGAGGATCGGCGCGGCGGGGATCGGGCTTTATCAGCTTGTGCTGTCGGTCACGAATCTCAGCGCCACCTTCGCCATCGCGGGCATCCGCTTCACCTCCACGCGCCTTGTGGCGGAGGAGCTCGGGCTTCACCGTCCGGGCGGGGTGAGGGCGGCGATGGCGCGCTGCCTCTGCTACGCGGCCGTGTCCGGCTGCGCGGCGGCGGCGCTTCTCCGGGCGCTCTCGGAACCCGTCGGCTTTCTCTGGATCGGGGACGCGAGGACGGTCGGACCGCTGCGCCTGTCGGCCCTGAGCATGCCCTGCATCGCCCTCAGCTCCTCCATGTCCGGCTACTTCACCGCCTGCGGGCGGGTGTGGAAGCCGACGCTCGTGCATCTTCTCGAGCAGCTCTGCGGCGCGGCGCTCGTGGCCCTGTGCCTTCGATCCGTGCCGGCGGGGAACCTCGAAAAAAGCTGCGCCGCCGTCACGCTCGGTCGTGTGGCGGCGGACGGGGTGAGTCTGCTGCTGATGGCGCTCTTTTACATCACGGACCTGTGCCGGCACTACCGCGGGGAAAATCCCGATGCGCGCCTCACCGGGCGCATGCTCGGCATCGCGGCGCCGCTGGCCCTCTCCGCCTGCGCCCGCAGCGCCCTCACCACGGCCCAGCACCTGCTGGTGCCCCGGGGGCTTAAGGCGGCGGGGTACTCGGCAAACACCGCCCTCTCCGGCTACGGGATCGTGCAGGGCATGGTGCTGCCGGTGATCCTCTTCCCCGCCTGCGTCCCCGCGGCGGCGGCCGAGCTCATTGTCCCGGCCCTCACCGCCGCCCAGGTGCAGGAGGATACGCGCTCCATCCGCCGGGCGGCGGGCAGCGTGATCCGATACAGCGCCCTCTACGCCCTCGCGGTGGCGCTCTTTCTCTTTGTGTGCTCCGACGCCCTCGGTATGCTCCTCTACGACAGCCGCCCCGCCGGGCGCTATATCCGCCTGCTCGCCCCGCTGGTGCCGATCCTGTACCTCGACATGAGCGTGGACGGCTGCCTCAAGGGCCTGGGGCAGCAGGTATGGTGCATGGGGGTCAACATTCTCGATGCCCTTCTGGGCCTGGTGCTGACAGGTATGCTTCTGCCGAGATACGCGCTCGCGGCCTTCCTCGGCATCCTGTACGCGACGGAGCTTGTGAACTTCGCGCTGAGCTCTCTGCGGCTCGTGAGGCTTATGCGGCCTCTTTCGCCTGCGGGGTCTTGTGCATGCTCTCGTCCCCACGGTGGAGGATGGGCGAAATGCGCTTATACAGCAGGAAGGTCAGCAGAGAGTCGACCACGCCCTTGAGAAGGTTAAAGGGCACCACGGCAAAGAGGACGAGGGTCGTGACGCTCGTGATGGAGGGATTGATCTTGGTGCCCATGCCGATGATGGCCTCCATGGGCATGCCGTAGAGGGCGGCAAACTTCGGCAGGAGGTAGACGGCGTTGAAGGCGCTGCCGAAGGCGGTCATCACGAGCGTGCCGGTCAGCATGCCGGTGAGGGCCGTGCGGCGGCCGGGCTTTGCGTGGTAGACCATGCTCGCCGGCAGGACGAAGGAGCAGCCCACGGCGAAGTTTGCAAAGTCGCCGACGAAGGCGGTGCTGGTGCCCTTGAGCAGGAGCTTGAGCAGGACCTTCAGAAGCTCTGTCGCGACGCCCGCCACGGGGCCGAGGTAGAAGGTGCAGATCAGCACCGGGATCTCGCTGAGGTCGATCTTATAAAAGGACGGGGCGAAGAAAAGCGGGATCTCCACAAACATCAGCACCCCTGCGACGGCCGCGAAGACGGCGGTATAGGTGATGTAGTGGGTGCTGGAGAACGCCTTTTTGTTCTTCATCACGGTCCTCTCAAAAAACGCAGCGATCAAAAACAGCAGTACGATCGTCCCGACGCAGGACAGCACAAAGCTCAGATTTTCCATGTGTATTCCTCCTTGCCAAATGTTCGCAACAGAATAAAAAAAGACCCGAAGAACATCTTCTCCGGGCGCAGCGGCAGGGACCGCGCAAAAACAACGCGGTCGTCCTCTTCCATCCAGACTGTAACTGTCGGTACCGGAATCGCACCGGTTCGGCCAAACGGCTCGCGGACTGTACCGCCGATCGGGAATTTCACCCTGCCCTGAAGACGTGTTTATTATAGCACGCCAGATTGCTTTTGACAAGTGGCAATCGACGGCGTACAATGGACAAAAAAAAGGGGGGTGACCGTCACGACGGACAGAGAGCACAGCTGCTGCTTCACCGGGCACCGGCCCCAGAAGCTGCCCTGGGGCATAAACGAAGAGGACCCGCGCTGCATGGCGCTCAAGCTCGAGCTGGAGGCCCGGCTCGCGGGGATCTACGAGCTTGGCTGGCGGCACTTTCTGTGCGGGATGGCCATCGGCTGCGACATGTATTTTGCCGAGGCCGTGCTTCGGCTGCGTCAGGCGCACCCCGATGTGACGCTCGAGGCCGCGATCCCCTGCGGCGACCAGCCGAATCGCTGGAGCAGGGTCCAGCGCCAGCGCTACAATGCGCTCCTCGACAGGTCCGACAAGGTGACGGTGCTGCAGGTCAGCTACAGCCCCGACTGCATGCTGCGCCGCAACCGCTACATGGTGGACCGCGCCTCCCTGCTGTTGGCCTGCTTTGACGGCCGCCCCGGCGGCACGATGAAAACCATCCTCTATGCCGAGCGCAGCGGAGTCAAAACGCTGGTCATCGACATATAAGGCAATACCGCATAATTCGGCAAGAGCAGATCCTGAGAAAATTTGGGTTCTGATGAAGTCAGTTTTTTGCAGGAATACTTTGTGTATTTCAAGAAAAAGTGACAAAATCAGAGCACAAATTTTCCAGAAGATGCCGCAGGCGGATTGTGCGGTGTTGCCATAAGGGCTGAACGATTCTCCTCCC
Source organism: Oscillospiraceae bacterium (assembly GCA_902761635.1). Lineage (GTDB taxonomy): Bacteria > Bacillota > Clostridia > Oscillospirales > Oscillospiraceae > Limivicinus. Next base: position 25,050 of record CACWLG010000016.1, read on the forward strand.
TCCTGCGTATACTACAGCAGGAAGGAGGAGAAATTTTGGATCAGACATTCTTTCTCGCGGCAAACAGCGGACAGGGCTTCACCTCGCTCTACGACGGCTTTCCCGGCGGCGGGCAGTTCCTGCACATCCTCAAGGGCGGGCCGGGCACGGGCAAATCCGGCTTCCTGCGCCGCATCCGCAGGGCCGCGCACGAGCAGGGTTACGACACCGTGAGCATCCTCTGCTCCGGGGACCCCGACTCGCTGGACGGTCTGTGCGTCCCGGCCCTCGCGCAGGCCTGGGTGGACGGCACCGCCCCCCATGTGCGGGAGCCGCAGCTCTTCGGTGCGGACGCTGATTATGTTAACCTCGGTCTCTTCTGCCGCCTGCCCCTCTCCGAGGCGGACCGAGCGCGGGCCCTCGCGCTGCACCGGGCGAACAGGGAGCGCTGCGGCGCCGCCTGTGCACTGCTGGAGGCAGCCGCCGCCCTCGAGGCGGGCGAGGAGCTGCATGACGCGCAGGTTACCCGGGAGGAGCTTGGGCGCGTGCGGGAGATCCTCGCGGCGTACCCCGATCACAACGGCGCCTGCCGGGCAGAAAAGCGCTTTCTCTCGGCGATCTCCTGCCAGGGACTGCTGTTTCTCGGCGAGACGCTGAATATGTTATGTAAACAAGTCCATGTCCTCCGCGGCGGCAGCGCGGTGCTGGAGGAGGCCGCGGCGCTGGCGCGGAAAAAGAGCGGCCGCGTAATCCTATGCCCCCGGCCCTTACGGCCCGGCCAGCTTGAGGCGGTCCTGCTGCCGGAGCAGTCGACGGCGTTTCTGCGCGCCCCGGCGGCGCTGATGGTCCCGCGGGGCGAGCGTCTTCTGAGCGGCGAGGCGCTGGGCGCGGCGATCGAGGAGCTTGCCGCGGCGAAGGCCCTGCACGACAAGCTGGAGGCCGTCTACCGCCCGTATATGGACTTCGACGCGCTGACAGGATTTACGGAAGAATATGTGACAAGGCTTTGCCTTCCCCTGGAGGGGAAGGTGAATTGCACCCTGCGCCCGTAGGGGCCGTTCACGAACGGCCCGCACGCAATAAGAATCCCCGGCAAGTCCGTATCGCAGTACGTTTTTGCCGGGGATCAGTACGCATATTGTCGTTCTGCTGTCCGCTCCGTCATGGGGCAGGCAAACCCCTCTTCAGCAGCAGAAGATCAGCGGCAGGCCGCAGCGGCCGCCGGTGCAGAGGGACGCGGCGCACAGACCCAGCCACAAAGGGTTGAGGTTCAGTGAGCGGGCGTAGCCGCCGGTATAGTTCTCGTAGAAGTCCCGGCCCATCTGCAGCTGCTCGAGCAGGCGGCTGTACTCGGGATTGCCCGGGTCGAGCTGTACGGCGCGCTTGGCGTGCTCGAGCGCCGCGACCTTGTTGCCCATGTACATGTTCGCGCCCGCAGAGAGATAGAACCACTTGCCGTCCCGCTCCTCCTCGGGCACGCCGGAGAGGGCGTTGAGGGCCTCGCGGTACATGCCGTTTCGGATGAAGTTCACGGCGGCGGTGTACTCGCTGCGCTCGCTCTGCCTCGACTGGGCGCCCTGCCTGGCCCATTCGGGTCCGGCGCTGTACTGCTGGTAGGCGCCCGCCGATCCGTAGGGATGCCCGTAGCCCTGGGGCCCGTAGGCCGCGGAGCCGGGGATATTGCCGCTTTTGATCTGGTCATAGGCGGTGTTGATGTCGTTCATCTTCTCGGCGGCCTTCTTGTCGCCGGGATTGAGGTCTGGGTGGTATTTCTTTGTCAGGTCGCGGTAGGCCTTCTTGACCTCTTCGTCGGAGGCGTCCGGCGATACGCCCAATACCTTATACGGATCCTGAACCATTTTCGGGTCCCTCACTGTTATATTTTTGATTGAACGACGACCAGAGGCCGACGCAGAGGATATTCTTCATCAGGCCCGCGTCCTGTACGAGAGGCAGGCGGTCGAACCAGTAGACGCACTCCCCGAGGTGCATGCGCAGGATGTCGCGGAAGCGCTCCTCGTTCCCGGGGTCGCCCCGCAGGTCCAGGAAGGGGTTATAGCGGCCGCGCCTCGCGTCCTCCTCCAGGTCGAGGGCCGCGTCCAGCAGATACAGAAAGCGCCCCAGCGCGTCCGCCATCTCGCGCAGCGGCCCGGCCCAGCGGTCCTCCCGGTACACGAAGACCTCCCGCATCATGCGCCCGAAGCTCGCCGCGGCGGCGTCCGGGTCCGGGCGTCTGTCCGCCTCGAGCCTGCTCAGCTCTCCAAGCGCCGCCTCGATGGCGCCGCACTGGCGGGGGTATTTCTTCTTCACCGCCGCGTAGCCGGGGCGGAGGGTCTTCGCCTCCGACAGGGCAAGCAGGCTCCTGTCGTCGTTCCAGTCGTCCAGGCACTTGAGATAGGCCATGGCGATATTCATATGGGCCGCGTAATCGGACAGCTCGCTCATGGCGTAGGGCTGCGCCTCGACGGGATGGCGCACGCAGGTATGCTCCCCCGTCTCCTCCTCCGGCTCATAGAGCGAGGAGAGCAGCAGGACAAGAAAGGTCATGTCATAATTGAGCGTAAGGCGCGCCGTCTGCCCGAAGCAGCGCCGGAGGCTGCGGCAGAGTCCGCAGTACACCGCCCGGTAGCGCCGGAGCTCGTCCTCCTCCAGCACCCTGGTCGCGGCAACGAGATTTCCGAACATAGGCGATCAGCTCTTTCCCGTAAAGGAATTGCCGCACTTGCGGCAGACGATCTTGATTTTGCCGTGGCCCCGGGGCACGCGCAGGGTGGTCCTGCACGAGGGGCAGGTGAAGAACTTATAGTCCTTGCGCTGCACCCACTTTTCCTTGCGCACCTTCAGGGCGGCGGCAAGGCGGTATCTGAGGCGCAGGTACTTTTCGTTCTCCTCGCGCCGGCGCGGGAAATTACGCGAGAAGGCGCGGAAATAAATGTACCCCAGCAGCGCCAGCGCCGCAACGGTCAGTCCGTGTCCCGCCGGGCCGCCGATCAGCATCCCCGCCAGAAGGAGCACCGCGTCCACGGCAAACAGAAACAGATTCAGTTGATCGTTGCCGTTTCTCCCGGCCATAAAGCGTGCCATTTTTTCTTTCATTGCAGTCCTGCCGTCGCTTTCCTTCAGGATTTGTCAGTATGTTATTGTACCACAACGAGCCGGCAATGTATCAAAATTCTGTTAATTTCTGAAGCGTCCCGCGCGGGCCGCCGTATATCCCGCAGGGGTCGATCCCCTGATCGGCCTGCGCCGACGGTGCTACCATACCACGAAAGCGCGCGCGGGGCAAGGGCAATACCGCATAATTCGGCAAGAGCAGATCCTGAGAAAATTTGGGTTCTGATAAAGGCACTTTTTCGCAGATGTACTTTGTGTACCTCAAGGAAAAGTGACGAAATCAGAGCGCAAATTTTCCAGGAGATGCCGAAGGCGGATTGTGCGGTGTTGCCCAAGAAAAAAACGCGCGGCACACTTGCAATTTGGGCGCAAAGCCGGTACACTGTCCCCATCACGAGACCGGGGAGACCGCCATGAACCGTACCTTCCGACTCACCCTCTGCTACGAGGGCACGCGCTACCGCGGCTGGCAGCGCCAGGGCAACACCGACAACACCATCCAGGCAAGGCTGGAGACCCTGCTGACAAGGCTTTTAGAGCAGCCGGTGGAGCTGGCCGCCTCCGGGCGCACCGACGCGGGCGTACACGCAAGGCGCCAGGTCTGTTCCTTCCGCGCGGACACGGATTGGGACGTGGGATTTATGTTAACTAAATTACGTCAACACCTCCCGGAGGACATCGGCGCGGTGAACCTTGAGGAGGCCGCGCCCCGCTTCCACGCGCGGCTCAACTGCCGGGAGAAGACCTACCTCTACCGGGTCTGGAACAGCGAGGCGCCGAACGTGTTCGAGCGGCGCTTTGTTTATCCCTGCCCCGAGCCGCTCGATCTGGACGGGATGCGCAGGGCCGCGGCGCTTCTCCTCGGCGAACATGACTTCTCCGCCTTCTGCTCGGTGAAGCACATGAAAAAGTCCGCCGTGCGCAGGCTTTCCGGCATCGAGATCCGGCGCGAGGGGAATGAAGTGCGCCTTTTCTTCACCGGCAGCGGCTTTCTCTACAACATGGTGCGCATCCTGACGGGGACGCTCCTGGAGGTCGGCACGGGCCGGCGCAGCGCGGAGAGCGTGCAGGCGGCGCTCAAAAGCCTTGACCGGGAGCAGGCGGGCTTCACCGCTCCCGCCCAGGGCCTCACGCTCTGGGACGTGCGGTACTGAATTTCTGATTTTTTGCACAAAAAACGATTGACAACTTTGTAGAATCCTGCTAAAATAACTTGTCTCAATTGGATACTGAGTTTATCCGAAGCAAGATATCGACCGCCCCTCCGGGGGCCAAGGCCATACGGACAGCCGGGTCGGATGCCGAAGAACCGCGGAAGGCGGCGGCAACTTCTGTTGCCTTATTGATTGAGCCGGGAGCTGTGAAACGATTGCGGCAGCTCAGCGGCGGCTCCAATTTTATGGTTTTGTAAAAGCATACAAATCTGTGAAATGGTCAATAAGAGTAGTAAAAGTGTTTTGCTATATAGACTCTTAAAATCCATTGGGCCCGTTCCCCGTCTCGCGGGGGACGTTATACGCGCGTATCCGCGTATACCCGGCTTTGCAGGCGGCTGTGCTTTTGCACGGCTGCTTTTTCTTTTATGATCGGGAGGCAGACATGAAGAAAATCGTTGAAATCAAGAACATCTCCAAATCCTTTGGCGACAATGTCGTGCTTGACAACATCAATCTCGACATCTACGACAATGAGTTCATCACCCTGCTCGGCCCATCGGGCTGCGGCAAGACGACGCTGCTGCGCATCATCGGCGGCTTTGAGGTCCCCGATCAGGGCGACGTCATCTTTATGGGCGAGAACATCAACGGCCTGCCGCCCCACAAGCGCAACGTCAACACCGTGTTCCAGCGCTACGCTCTCTTCCCGCACCTGAACGTGTTTGAGAACGTGGCCTTCTCCCTGCGCGAGAAGAGGGTGCCGAAGGACGAGATCCAGAGGGCCGTGACCGAGATGCTGTCGCTTGTGGCCCTCAAGGGCTTTGAAAAGCGTTCGGTGACGAGTCTCTCCGGCGGCCAGCAGCAGCGCGTCGCCATCGCGCGCGCGCTCGTCAACCAGCCGAAGGTACTGCTCCTGGACGAGCCGCTCTCCGCCCTCGACCTCAAGCTCAGAAAGGACATGCAGGTGGAGCTCAAGAACATCCAGAAGGCCACCGGCATCACCTTCATCTTCGTCACCCACGACCAGGAGGAGGCGCTCAGCATGTCCGACACCGTGGTCGTCATGACCGAGGGGCACATCCAGCAGATCGGCACGCCCCCGGACATCTACAACGAGCCGCAGAACGCCTTTGTGGCGGACTTCATCGGCGAGAGCAACATCCTCGACGGCGTGATGCTCGAGGACTACAAGGTCCGCTTCTCCGGCCATACCTTCCAGTGTCTCGACAAGGGCTTTGGTCCCCGCGAGGCGGTGGACGTGGTGGTGCGGCCCGAGGACGTGGACATCGTGCCCGAGGAGAAGGGCCACCTGCGCGGGGTCGTGACCTCGGTCACCTTCCTCGGGGTGCACTATGAGATCATCGTGGACATCGGCGGCTTCAAGTGGATGATCCAGACCACCGACTTTCACGATGTGGACGAGCACATCGGGCTCTTCATCGAGCCGGACGCCATCCACGTCATGAAGAAGTCGAAGTTCTCCGGCATGTTCGGCGACTACTCCAGCTTCTCCGACGAGATGGACGAGATCGGCGAGGTAGACCTCGAGGAGCTCGAGGCGGAAAGCGAGACGACGAAATGAACGACAAAACCCGCCGTCTCATCCAGCGCCTGACGCTGACGCCCTACTCCGTGTGGGCGGTGCTGTTCATCGTGGTGCCGCTGCTGTTCGTGGCCTACTACGCCTTCACCGACCAGAACTTCCGCTTCACCTTCGACAATATCTCCCGCTTCTTCACGGCCACCTCCGTGGTCGACAACGGCGAGACCACCCGGGAGGTACACACCTACCTTGTGATCTTCATGCGCTCTTTGAAGCTCGCGGTGATCTCCACGGCGGTGTGCCTTCTGATGGGCTACCCCCTGGCCTACATCATGGCCCGCGCGAGCGAGCGCACCCAGAGCGTCCTGCTCACGCTCATCATGATCCCCATGTGGATGAACTTCCTGATCCGCACCTACGCCTGGATGACCATCCTGCAGGACACCGGCATCCTCAACGGCTTTCTCTCCGCCCTGCACCTCGGGCGCATCCACATCATCGGCACCGAGTCCGCCGTTGTGATCGGCATGGTCTACGACTATTTCCCCTACATGGTGCTGCCGATCTACTCCATCATGGCAAAGCTTGACGTGAAGCTTCTGGAGGCGGCGAGCGATCTCGGCTGCCCGGGGCTGAGCGTGCTGCGCCGCGTGATCTGGCCGCTGAGCATCCCCGGCGTCCTCTCCGGCATCACCATGGTGCTCATCCCCTCCATCAGCACCTTCTACATCTCCCAGAAGCTCGGCAACGGCAAGTTCTTCCTGATCGGCGACGCGATCGAGGGCCAGTACACGGCCAACAACCTCCACTTCGCCGCCGCCATCGCCTTTATCCTGATGGTCATCCTCCTGGTCTGCATGGCCCTGATGCAGAAGCTTGCCAACCGCAGGCTCGTCGCGGCATGAGGAGGGCAGAGACATGAAAATGAAGCGCGCATCGAAAATCTACACCGCCCTCATCATGATCTTCCTCTTCGCCCCCATCGCGATCCTGCTGGTCTTCTCCTTCAACGAGGCCAAGAGCCTCTCGGTCTTCACGGGCTTCTCCCTCAAGTGGTACCGCGAGCTCTTCCGCGACTCCGAGACGCTGCGGGCCGTGCTCAACACCCTGTTGCTCGCGGTCTCGGCCTCGCTCATCTCCACCGTCATGGGCACCGCCGCCGCAGTCGGCATCAACAAGCTCAGAAACAAGGTCCTGCGCAGCACGCTCGACAGCGTCACCAACATCCCCATGATCAATCCCGACATCATCACCGGCATCTCGCTGATGCTCATGTTCGTCTTTGTCGGCAGGCTCTTCGGCGCGGCGACGAGTCTGAGCTTCTGGACCATGCTCATTTCCCACATCACCTTCTGCCTGCCCTATGTGATCCTCCAGGTGCTGCCGAAGCTGCAGCAGATGGACCAGGCTCTGCCCGAGGCCGCGATGGACCTCGGCTGCACGCCGCTCAGGGCCTTCTTCAAGGCGGAGCTGCCCGAGATCATGCCCGGCGTCGTCACGGGGCTCATCATGGCCTTCACCATGTCGCTGGACGATTTTGTCATCAGCTACTTCACCGCCGGCAACGGCTTTCAGACCCTGCCGATCCGCATCTACAGCATGACCAAAAAGACCGTCACCCCGAAGATGTACGCGCTTGCGACCATCATCTTCTTTGTGATTCTCTCGCTCCTGCTGCTGTCTAACTTCTACGACGAGGAAGCCATGAACAAGCGCCGGCAGAAGAAGAAAAGCAAGGAAAAATAACGCCAGACTCCAAGCTCCAAACTCAAAACTAACTGTAGGAGGCAACACCATGAAAAGATCCCTCTCCCTGCTGCTGGCAGCGATGCTGCTGTGCTCTGTCCTGCTCGCCGGCTGCGGCGGCTCCGGCTCCGGCTCCGGCAAGACCCTGACGCTCAATGTCTACAACTGGGGCGAATACATCTCCGACGGCTCCGAGGATTCCTTCGACACCATCCGCGAGTTCGAGAAGTGGTACGAGCAGACCTATAACCAGAAGGTCAAGGTCAACTACACCACCTTCGCCAGCAACGAGGACATGTTTGCCAAGCTCTCCAGCGGTGCTGTGAGCTTCGACGTGGTCATCCCCTCCGACTACATGATCGCCCGCATGGCGGAGAACAAGATGCTCCTGGAGCTGGACTTCAAGAACATCCCCAACTATGAGAACATCAACGAGAGCTTCCGCGGCCTCTACTACGACCCGGACAACAAGTACACCGTGCCCTACACCTACGGCATGGTGGGCGTGATCTACAACGCCAGCGTCGTCGACGAGGCCGACGCCAAGGGCTGGGATCTGGCCTGGAATGAAAAGTACAAGGGTAGCATCCTCCAGTTCAACAACTCCCGCGACGCCTTCGGCACCGCCCAGTACAAGCTGGGCCTGGACGTCAACGACACCGACCACTTAAGCTGGGACGCCGCCCTGGCCGAGCTCAAGAAGCAGGCCCCCCTGGTCAAGAGCTACGTGATGGACGAGATCTACAACATGATGGAGTCCGGTGAGGCCGCGGTCGGCACCTACTATGCGGGCGACTACTTCACCATGATCGACGCCCAGGCGGAGGGCGTGGATCTCCGCTTCTACTACCCCGAGCGCACCAACTACTTTGTCGACGCCATGTGCATCCCCTCCTGCTGCCAGAACAAGGAGCTCGCCGAGCGCTTCATCAACTACATGCTCTCCCCCGAGCCCGCCATCGCCAACGCCGAGTTCATCTACTACGCCTCCCCCAACGCCGCCGTCTACACCGACGAGGGATATATTGAGGAGATGGGCGAGGAGGCCATGGAGATCCTCTACCCCGACATCGAAAACTTCAGCAGGAACTACAACGAGTATGCCTACCGCAGTCTGGACCAGGCGACGCTCGATTATGTAAACTCCCTGTGGGAGACCCTCAAGATCAACTGAGCATCCCGTAACGAGCAGCAGGCCGATCAAATGATCGGCCTGCTGTTTTTTCCTGTATATCCCTTACTCTTCCGCCGTGCAGACGCGGTTCTTGCCCGCATTCTTGGCGGCATATAGGGCGGCATCGGCGCGGGATGTGAGGTGATCCGCCGACTCGCCCGGCAGCGCCTGCGCCACGCCGAAGCTGGCAGTCTCGCCGTCGCATTTGGGGAAGCGGAGCTTTTCGATCTCTGCGCGAAGCCCTTCCGCAAAGGCAGCCGCAGCTGCCTTGTCCAGGCCGGGCAGAAGAATCATAAACTCCTCGCCGTCCCAGCGGCCGCCTGCAGTGCCGCCGCTCTGCTTCTCCGCCGCTTCGCGTATCAGCGCGGCAACGGAAGTCAGCACCAGATCCCCCTCCTGATGGCCGCAGGTGTCGTTGATCCTCTTGAAATTGTCGAGGTCGATCATCACGACGCTGGTCACGTCTTCACCGGTGGGCTCGGCGCTCTTCTCCTGTACGCGTTCGGTGATTCTACGCTGGATCTCCCCGCGGTTATAGAGCTTCGTCATGAGGTCCGTAACGGCCATGCGCGACAGGGTCTCGTTGGCCTCCACCAGCTCGCTCATCGCCATGTTGATGAAGTTTGCCAAACGGTTGACCATGGACATACTGGATTCGTTCTGCGCAATTTCGAGGCTGAGCTCCGGCATTTTACGTTCAACCGGGCCGCCCTCACGCATGGCCGCCACCACCAGCGACAGGTTGTGGTGATCCATCCTCCCCTGCCGGCGGATCAGTTCGCCCGCCGTGCAGAAGCCGTAGGTCGGCGCAAGCGTGTGCAGGGGTCTGGTCTCCCTGCTGGCCTCCTTGAAGCCCCAGAAGGTCTTCCTGCCGAAGCAGTCAAAGACCGAAATCACCTCAGGCGAGAAGGCCCTGATCTGTTCGGCACACTGCCGAACGCTCTGCAGGATGGTCTCCGGGTCACCGTAGGTCACGTGGATCACGCTGCCTTCCGGGATATCGGTGCTCATCACAAGGGACTCGTCCTCCTGACAGGACAGGGCGTGGCGGAGCAGGACGCGGTTTTCGCAGTCAACGGCAAAGGGAAACTCCAGCGCATTGTAAAAGATATGCTCATCATTCGGGATCTGGAGATAATGGCGGTATATTTGATAGGCGGGCGCGCCGTCCAGCTCATACAGCACCTTCCCGTCTGCGCGCGTGGCAATGAGGGGGGAACCGAGCTTCTTCCAGCCGATTACGTAGGAATTCATGATGTGAAAATTCTTGCCCCCCAGCATCGCCATGACGATACCGTGGGTATTGAAGGCCTTCCCCTTCTCAAAGACGAAGGCAGTGAAGGTGTTGTCGCCAAAAGCGCCGCCGCCCCAGATCTGGATGTCCTCCGGGATTTCTTCCTCTATGACAGCGCACACCTCGCGGATCGGGATGGTGTCGATCGTCATAATGACCTCGATTGCTCTTACATCCGCAAGCTGATCCCGCATGGCCTGCAGTTCCGCTCTGAACGCGGCCGCATCGCGGTTTTCCACAGAGAAAAGATGCGTGCGCGCAAAGCTGTCGGGTTGTTCAAAAAACGTGCAGGTGACCACGAGCTTTTCGTTCGTGACATTTCCGTTATGGAGATTGCCGGAAGCGGAAGCGCCGACATAGACCGCATCGGTAAGCATCTCCTCCACGACGGCCCGGGCGTTTGCAACATCTGCTTCGTTGGCGCCGTCTGAAAAGATATGTACAAGCGCGGCCCCGGCAGCGTGCTCTATTCGCCACGCCTGCCAAGACGCGGCCTCCTCGCGAAAGGTTTCTTTACTTAAATAAGAAGTTTGAAATTGACGCAAGCTCGTCATCCCCTTTTTTTGAATCACGCACGCACGCGCCGTCCTGCGGTACGATGAAGTCCGGAAAAACACTCGTACAAAATCAAGTTTATTATACTGCCGAAAGCGTCGGTATGCAACACATTTTGTGATGTCAGACAAACTTTTTCCGTAATTACTTATCGCTGTTATTTAATTTGACGAGATTTCGTTCACATGGTTTTTTCATATTCTGTGAAACCGCTCTATTGCTTTACATATTTTTGTTTACATAATTATCGATGCTCGGTGATGTCGATCACCTGGCGCTCGTCCGGCAGGCTGAGATCGGCGCTGAAAAACGGCGGGCCAAGAGAGCTTCCCATCTCGCAGCCATCGGCCGTCTCCTGAATCTCAAATCCCTTCCGGGCCTTATTGGCTTCCCGGATGCTCTCACACGCCTCACGGTATGCCCCCTCCGGGTCCTTCAGAATCGTCGCCCTGATCCAGCAGGCATGGAAGCTGGACATAAAAAACTCGATTGAGGCCTCCCGCCCGAAGAGCAGCTCATCGTTGTGGGTATAGCTGCGGAGATTCGTCTCTGGGTTTACATAACGTTCATCTCCCAGTCCGTATCGCAGCATCACGAAATCCTCTTTAAGGCAATACCGCATAATTCGGCAAGAGCAGATCCTGAGAAAATTTGGGTTCTGATAAAGGCACTTTTTCGCAGATGTACTTTGTGTACCTCAAGAAGGCGGATTGTGCGGTGTTGCCTTAATTAAAACTGTCGGCGCTGCGGGTGATCAGGCGCTCCACGCTCTCTCTGAGGGGCGCGTGCTCGGGCGCGGTGAGCCCCGGGTCCGCGGCCAGCACCAGCGTCGCCTCCTGTTGGGCCTTCTGCAGCACGTTCACGTCCGCGCCGAGATCGGCCGCGTGCATCTCCGGCAGGCCGTGCTGGCGGGAGCCGAAGAAGTCCCCCGGCCCGCGCAGGCGCAGATCCTCCTCGGAGATTTTGAAGCCGTCGTTGGTTTTGGTCATGATGCCGAGACGCGCGCGGTTTTCCTCCCCGTCGTTGTCGGACACGAGGATGCACCAGCTCTTGTGCTTTCCGCGGCCCACGCGGCCCCGGAGCTGATGGAGCTGGCTGAGGCCGAAGCGCTCAGCGTTCTCGACGATGATGAGGGCGGCGTTCGGCACGTCCACGCCCACCTCGATGACCGTGGTGGCGACGAGGATGTCGATCTGGCCCGCCGCCATGGCGGCCATGACCGCCTCCTTGTCCTTCGCCTTCATCTTCCCGTGAACGCAGGCAACGCGGAGGTCCGGGAACGTGCGCCGCAGCTCCCCGGCATGCTCCTCGGCGCTCTTGAGCTTTTGGGGCAGCTCGTCGTTTTCCTCCACCATCGGGCAGACCACGAAGACCTGCCGCCCCTCGGAGACAAGCTTGCGGATAAAGCCGTTGAGGCGCGCCCGGTAGCTCTCGTCCACGGCGAAGGTGTCCACCTTCTGCCGCCCGGGGGGCAGCTCGTCCATGACCGACACGTCCAGATCCCCGTAGATGATGAGGGCCAGGGTGCGCGGGATGGGGGTCGCCGACATGACCAGCACATGGGGCCGCTGCCCCTTGCCGATCAGGGCCGAGCGCTGGCCGACGCCGAAGCGGTGCTGCTCGTCCGTGACCACAAGGCCGAGCCGCGCATATTCCACATCCGCGCTGAAGAGAGCGTGGGTGCCGATCACAAGGTCGAGCTCCCCGTTTTTGAGCTTTTCGCGCACAAGGCGCTTTTCCTTCGCCGTCATGGCGCCGGTGAGCTTCCCGATGCGAAGCCCCAGCGGCCCCAGCAGCTCCGTGAGCGTGGCATAGTGCTGCTCCGCCAGGATCTCCGTCGGGGCCATGAAGGCGGACATGGCGCCGTTTTGCGCCGTGTGCCAGATGAGCGCCGCCGCGACCAGCGTCTTGCCGCTGCCGACGTCGCCCTGCACCAGTCGGTTCATCACGCTGCCGGAGTCCATGTCGCGCATGGCCTCCTCCGCCGCGCGCCGCTGGGCGCCGGTGGGAGCGAACGGCAGGGCCGCCCAGAAACGAGTGAGGTCCGAGGGCTCCATGCGCAGGCCCGGCTCTTTGCTGCGCTCCCCGCGCATTTTGCCGAGGGCGCAGGCCAGGACGAAAAGCTCTTCAAAGATGAGCCGCCTGCGGGCAAGCTCCAGCGCCTCGAAATCTTTGGGAAAGTGGATGTTCTCAAAAGCATAGCCCGTCTGGGCAAGGGCGTTTCGCTCCCGCACGGCATGGGGCAGCACATCCGGCAGCTCCGATAAGCAGGCGTCGAGGCTCCGGCGCACCGCCTGCAGGAGGTCCCGCTGGGTGAGGCCCGCCGTGAGCCGGTACACCGGCAGGATGCGCCCGGTGAGCTTCCGCTCCCCCTCCGCCTTCTCGGCCACGGGGTTTACCATGCTGCGGCGGGGGCCGCTTGCCTCTATCCTGCCGTAGAAGATATAGCTCTCCCCGCGCCGGAGATTGTCTTTTGCGTAGGGCATGTTGAAGTAGGTAATATCCAGGACCCCGCTGTCGTCCACGGCCCGGAGCTTCACGAGCTCAAGGCCCCGGCGCACCCGGGTCAGGCGCGGGGTGTCGGCCACCATGGCCTCCACGCACACGCTCTCCCCGTCCTGCGTGAGGGCGATGGGCTTTCGTTCGCTGCGGTCCTCATAGCGGCGGGGAAAAAAAGAAACAAGGTCACGCAGAGAAAAGACGCCGAGCCTGTTGAGCGCCTGCGCCTTTTTCTCTCCTATGCCCTTGAGGAAGCGTACATCGGTATTCAGGTCCGTCATCTTTACTCCACGTAGCGAAGCGTGTAATCCGGATTGGTGGGGGTGAACTTTTCAATGAGGCCCTTTGTGCAGATGATCTCATTGTCGTTGTTGATGAGCACCATGTCAAAGCCGTCCTCCTTCGTGCCGTGCTGCCGCCAGTAGCTGAGGGACTTGCTCTGTCCGAGGATGAACATGGCGGTGGACAGGCAGTCGGCGGTGGTGCCGTCGGAGCAGACGATGGTGACGGATTTGAGGGTGTTGTTCATGGGCCAGCCGGTCTCGGGATTGATGAGGTGGTGGTAGGTCTTGCCGTTTTGAATGAAGAAGCGCTGATAGGTGCCGGAGGTGACCACGGCGGCCTCGCCGAGGGAGAGCACGCCCACATAGCCTGCGGTGTTGTTCGGGTCCTGCACGGCCACGTTCCATAGCGAGCCGTCCGGCTTTCTGCCGAGGGTCTGGACGTTGCCGCCCAGGGAGACGATGCCGCTTGTGACGCCGACGTTGCGCATGGCGCGGATCGCGTTCTCGGCGGCGCAGCCCTTCGCCACGGCGCCGAAGCTCAGCGCGGTCCCGGCGGGAAACGACACGGCGTAGGACCCGGAGCTCGGGAAGCTCGTGAGGGTCATCTGGTCGAAGGCCTTGCGCGACAGGTCCAGCCACAGCTCCTCATCCGTCGGCACGTAATAGCGCCCGCTGTCGAAGCCCCAGCGCTGGATCACGGGGTAGATGGTGAGATCCAGGGCGCCGCCGCTTTTCTTGTAGATATCGTAGGCGGTGGAGAGCATGGTCGCCACCTGGCCCGAGATGGAGACGTTGCCGCCGTTGGCGTGGTTGATGGCGTAGGTGGTGCTGGTTTCGATGTCGGGGTCGAGCATATCGTTCATGGACTGGATGACGCCCTGGGCGGCGGTGAGGCCGCGCTCGGCGTTGCGCCCGTAGGCGGTGAGGGTCATGATGGTGTCCATGGCAAAGACCTGCCGCTGGGCCATTTTGGTCTCCCCGCAGCCCGCGAGGGGCAGGAGCAGCACAAGGCACAGGCACAGGCTGAGCAGGCGTTTGATCGTTGAGAGCTTTTTCATAGAGGGGCTTCCCTTTCCGTGTCGAAAAGATTTCCCGGCAAAGTGCAAATCAGCACTTGCCATCCGCAGGAAAGTTTGCTATAATACCATTCGTTCCCGTAAAGCGGGTGCAATACGGTTCTGTTATTATAGCAGAATCCGCGCCTGTTGTAAATACGGGCCGTATGCGGCTGTAGCTCAGCTGGATAGAGTGCCAGACTCCGACTCTGGAGGTCGTGGGTTCGAATCCCGTCAGCCGTACCACACCTGAAACACCGTTTGATACTTATGTGTCAATTCGGTGTTTCGTTTTTTATGCCCTGAAAGCCTTGCGGCGCAACACCTCCAGTTTTCATATCATTGCAGTATGTTTTACGGATTGAAAAAAGAGAGGGTTTGAATCCCCTCAACAGGTGGGAAGGAGACGCAGTTAGAGGTGCCAAATCGTTTGGTTATTGGGGTTTCGTTTGGTAATTAAGGATTTTGAAGTATTACGCCCTACCCCCTACTGATCGCAAGTGCTGACAGGGCTATTGTGTATTCGCCACTGAAATGATCCTGGGCGATGTCAGGTTCTTTACCATCTATTTCTTTTCTGCTCTTCTTCCCAAATTCTCTGATTGATGAGGCATTGCTGTAACTGCTTTTTGGTCATAGACATGACTTCTTTCCGGATTTGCTCGCATTTGGCCTTCCATTCTTCTTCGGCCTCCCGTTCCCAATCCTCCGCTTCTTTTTCCAACGCTATGGCTTGCTCGGGTTCTGCTGTGAATAGCAGTGCGACCATGTGCTTACATATGAAAAAAAATGACAGATTAATCAGCACGGTTAGTTGTTATATTTCCAGCCATATGATATAATACCTTTTAAGTCTAAAGCACTTTCATTTGGAGGCAAAACATGAGAAAAAAGATCTTATCACTTATGCTAGCTATGATCTGCCTGTTTGGTGCAGTTTGTCCCGGCGCCGCGCTGGCTGCGGATGATTCCTTTGATCAGGAAAAATACCTGGAAGCAAGAGTTTCCCATGTAGAGACCAACAGCTACAAAACCGATGTGACGCTGTCAGAGAAGGAAGAAGCGCTGGATCGGAAGCTTGCTGTATGGAAAGCAGAGTATCTTGAATCCTGTGATAGGAAGGTTCCTTATAACATGCCGGTTCTGACCGACAATAACATTTGGGGCAGTAAGCTGTATGAATTCTGTGAAGCCCTTCCCAAAGGCTCTGACCTTCATATTCACGGAATGGCCCTGATGCCTTTTGACGAGCTTCTTTCCTTTGTCGAGTCCCGGGATGAGCTTTTCATCGGAACCGGGGAGCGTAACCGTTATTATCTCGCCTTCCATGAAGACCCCGCCGAGGCCGCAGAGGATGAGTTTCCTGTCCTGGAAGCTTTGGAACTAGGCCTCATCAATCTGGACGATCTTCGGGTTCAGTGGACTGTTCTCGGTGCGGACGACTATGATGGCACTGTCTGGGACTGGTTTGAAACCCTGTTTAACAAGCATATGGCGTTAAGTGCCACACCGGAGCTGATCGAGGCCTATTATCGGAACGCCTTCCGTTATTACTGCGGGAACAACATTTTCCATCTTGAGGTACGCCAACTTTTCTTCGGCTCCCATGACGAGGCGCTTGCAAATGCAAAGGCAATCAGAAACGCATATTATGAAGTCCGAAAAGAGTATCCCGACTTTATCGCCAGCGTGGTGGGAACCGGTTTGAAGTATACGACGCTGGACAGATCGCTCACGGATATGTTGCTTGATAATGCGCTTTATATCCGTGAAAATCTCAAGGACGATTTTGATCCCGACAACATTCATGAATTTCTGATCGGCATTGACCTTGTAAATGAAGAGGATAAGAGTCGTCCCCTGATCGAGTTTGCGGACCAGCTGGACAAGATGAAGAAAGAGAACCCGGATCTGCAAATCATGCTTCACGCGGGTGAGTCTCTGTACGCCTACTCCGACAACGTCATCGACGCGTATCTGCTCGGAGCGGAGAGAATCGGGCATGGCCTGAACCTGTATCGCTTCCCCGAGATCATGGAGCTGGTGCGCGAGGGTGGAATCTGCCTCGAAGTTTGCCCCATCAGTAATCAGGTACTCGAGTATGTGGAAGACCTGCGGGGCCATCCGGCTACCGAGTATCTCAAACGCGGCGTGCCGATCTCGATCTGCTCGGATGATCCTGCCTACCAGGAACATGCGACCCTCACGGACGATTTCTTTTCCGCGATTGTATGCTGGGATCTGGGCCTTGCCGAAATCAAGCAGCTTTGCCTGAACTCCATCACCTGTTCCGGTATGGATGATCTCCAGAGAGAAGAACTGATGCAGAGCTGGCAAAAGCAGTGGGACACCTTCCTGAATGATCTGGAGGCAGGTGTGTGATTGAGGTCAGCAGCAGCCGGTAAGCTGTCTCGGCACAGCAGCTGCAATCGTTCTCTTGACGGCAGTAGGAAAGAGTAATATAATGCTAGTCAAACTGAAACATGATAAATAACTGATAACTCTTGCTCATTATCCTTGCATTTTCTCGTAAAGAGAGCAATATAGACATGCAATTGCCTATTTAGGAGGTTTGAAACATGCTCTATGTTGAATTCTTGATTGATAATCGGATATGCCGACCACATTCGTATTGATGCTATCACAATGTGCTAGCGTTTGCAATGGTTTACAGTTTTTTAGTCAAAATGATTTTTTGCCTAATCGGGTCACAGCATTTACCCCTACTTGATACAATGTGTCAGGTAGGGGTGTTGTTGTTTTATACTCGATAAACATAGTGTTTGCAATGGGTTCAGGGTTTTCATCCTGTCAGGTAATGCCGTTTGCAGTCGCCGGGGCGTTGGATCCCCGGTCTTTTTTATGCTCCTCCCTTGTTATTGAGCCGCTCACACAGATGTCGGCTCGGCAGGGTGGTGTCCTCGGTATAGGCATAGATGCGCCGCGCCCCTTTCTCGTTAAAGTGCAGAGATACTCGAACACATCCGCTGCGCCGGAGGCGGCGCGGCACTCAGCCAAGCCCCTATTGATCTTTCCGAACAGGATTATTTCGCCACTCCCTCCAGCAGCTCATACAGGGCATCCTGCGCCAGAACGCCGCGCTTCAAGTCAGGTGGGAAATCACCACGTTCGTCCGCTTCATAATCCTCCAGCCATTCGCCCGAGGTATAATAGGCGTCCAGAAGGAGGAGCTTCTCCGGATCATGAGAGACAGAGGCTTCGTCAAACAGCCGCGTGTACTTCTCCACCCGCTCGATTCGCTCAAGGTGATAGAAGCGGCGATATGTCTTGCCGTTCCTCTCAACGGTTTCGTTCCACATTTCTGCCGGACGCACCCACAGACCGCCTTCTCCGTAGAGAGCGCGATAGACCACCACCGGCTCTTCCGTCTCCGAGTGCCTTGCAACCCCGACCACCTCATACGCATTACCCTTGAAGTGACAGTAGCGTCCGGGCTGTATAGTCCTCACAGCCTCTTCAAATGTCATCTCTTTTGCTCCTTTGCTTTCCGCGGGTCAGTGGGCTTCTCCGCGTCCTCCGAAACGGCCCGCGATCGCCCGGACCGTTCGGCGCCGGGAATGCGCCCCTCCGTCAAATCCTGGTTGACGCGACACGCCGATACATTACAATTCATGCTTTCAGCTGCGATAATTCTCTTTCGGCCAGCGCCGCAAAGAAGCGGGCTGCCGGAAGAAGCGCCGCGGGATCGGCAGTAAAAGCGGGATGATGGTTATCGAAGCCGCCGCCCGTGCCGATACGGAAGAGTGCGCCGGGAGCAATCCTCAGATAGCGGCTGAAATCCTCCGCGATCATGGACGGCGGGTTCACCTCAACGCGCAATCCCAGTTCCCGCGCTGAGATTTCCGCCCGTTTGCAAACCTCCGCTTGATTGACTACCGGCGAAGGGCCGCGCTCATATTGAAAAACCGCTTCACAGCCGAAGCATTTCGCCGTATGGGCAATCTGGTTCTCCAGGCTTTTGCGGATGCGCTCGCGGACGGCATCCGTCATGACTCGGACAGTGCCCTCCAGAAACGCTGTTTCCGGGATTACGTTCCAGGTATTGCCCGCCTCCACCCGGGTGACGGAAACGACAGCGCTGTCGAGGGGACTGACCTGTCGACTGACAATGGTCTGAACCGCAGAAATGATCGCTCCCAGCGCGGGGATCGGATCGACGCCTGCTTCCGGGTGCGCCGCGTGACAGCCCTTGCCCTTGATGCATACGGAAAAGCGATCCGCCGCAGCCATGACCGGCCCCGGTCGGATGCCAAGCACACCTGCCGGGTATTGGGGATCCGTATGCCCGGTCAGAAACATCTGCACATCATCCAACAAGCCGGTATCTGCCATCCTGTCTGCGCCGAGATTCACCTCTTCGGCGGGCTGAAAAATGACCTTCACCGTGCCCGACAGCGTTTCTTCCCTTTCCTTCAGCAGCAGTGCGGCCCCCAACATACAGGCAGCATGGAAGTCATGACCGCAGGCATGCATGACCCCCGGTGTTTCCGAGCAGTAGGGCAGCGCGGTCTGTTCCGCAATCGGCAGGGCGTCTATATCAGCCCGCAACGCGATTACAGGGGCTTTCCCGGTTCCGATCACTGCGATCAGGCCTGTCTCAATCCCGGTATCCAAAAGCCGCACCCTGTTTTCCTGAAGAATTTTTCTCAGATAATCCGTCGTTTTATATTCCTCCATGGCGAGCTCCGGATGCCGGTGCAGCCACTGGAACGTCTCCACCAGACGCTTTTCATCCATTTACATCATCGTCCCTTTCCGGTCAGTTACAGTTCGGAGATGCTTTCGTTATTCGATATTCCCATGATCGTTCGCCTGTATGGGTTCGCAAGCGGAGTAAATCAGCAGACGGCAAATCACGGAAGAAGCTTGACTGTGTTGCCGAAAATGTCGTCAACTCCAACGCCTGCCGCGTTGACGGTGTACCAGGCCGAAGTCGCCGTATGATATGTTCCGTCGCCGTTCGGCACGATCTCATAGAGATGCAGGGTATATGTCCCGTCGCCGTTGTCTTGCGCATCGGCCTCCGGCGGATAAAAGCCGCTGGTACGTTTATAATGCATCTGCGCCATCCGTTTGAGCTCCGCCTCACTCTCTGCGTCTTTCTGCAGGAAGGCTCTGGGCTGGAGCGTATAGACGCCGGAATGGTCCCCGGTCCCTTTCAGCGTCAGGAGGATCAAGCCTTGCACATAGGAAATTTCGGCATTCTCGAAGGCGACGTCCGTACCGTCGGCCGAGGAGATTTTTACCGCTTTTTTCGTGTTTTCTCCGCTGCTCTCCGCTTTCAGATGCCATTCGGTACCGTCGGCAAAATGCAGCTCAGCATAGTCCGCATTCAGCAGCACCCATGTCTGAAGCTTGTTGTCGGAATACGCCTCATACACAACGCCCGCCTGTGCCGGGGTCATCTCATACAGGCCCGTCAGGATCGTACTGCCGGGACCGCCGGCAAGCGTTGCGTCGTCACGTTCCACATAGAGTCTCACACAGTCCTCCTGAATGGTAAGCGACAGGGTCTTGAACCAGTTCGACACGTCGTTCCCTCTCTCATCCCATACGGTTTCGATGCGGTAGGTGTCCTGATGCGACTTGGGCGCAGCGGATATGAAGTCTAAAACATAGAAGGTCTCATACCAGGAATCTGTTTGGAAAAAACAGTGCAGAACGACATTATCAGCGACGCTTCCCGTAAAGTCCAGCCAATACTTCGGCATTCCGTTCTCAAAATACACATAGGCTCCGCTGATCGGCGTCTCGGCATACACCGGGGCCGCCAGCGCGATCAGAAAGCTCACTGCAAGAAACAACGCACAGACCTTTTTCATTTTATAATTCCTTTCATCAGCCAGATTTGCCACAATTGTTCAAAATGAGCGAATTCATACCGATCCCCCAAAAAACGCTAATTCTTGTAATTATCAAAACTGCGAATCATATATGCACAGTCACCATAAGCTCCGACTCTCTCCAAGTCAAGCTTTTCCTTTGAGATATTTATTCAACAGTCTGATCAGATCATCCGGATTGAATGGTTTCGCGATATGTGCATTCATTCCGGCTTCCAGACAGTCTTTTACATCTTCGTCATAAGCGTTGGCGCTCATGGCAATAATGGGCAGACTCTTATAATATGCTCCATCCAGTGCCCGAATTCTCTCTGTTGACTCATAGCCATTCATGACTGGCATTTGGATGTCCATCAATACTGCGTCATAATGCCCCAGTGGGTGGTTACAGACTTGTTCGAAGCCGATCAGCCCATTTTCGGCCCGTTCAACTTCAAGCCCGTATTGGGAGAGTATCAGAGATGCAATTTCTGCATTTATCTCGTTATCCTCTACCAGAAGCACCCGGTATCCGGATACGCTGATCTCATCATCCTCGGATTCTGCGAAGCCTTCTTCGTTTTCCAGTGATTCCAGCTCCAGTTCTACTGAAAATTCAGAGCCTTCGCCCATTTTACTCTTCACGGATATCGTACCGCCCATCAGCTCTACAACCTTTGCTGTGATAGCCAGCCCCAGACCGGTTCCCTGAACGCAGTTAACCGTTGTCTTTTCCTCTCGGGTAAAGCTCTCAAAGATGTGCGGCAGATAATCCTCGCTGATCCCAATGCCGGTATCCCTGACGATGAAACGATAGCGATATCGGTTTCTTTCGCCTGTTGGTTCTTCCTCAGCAATCAGATCGACCGTCTTTCCCGACGGCGTATACTTAATTGCGTTGCTCATTATGTTAACCAGAATTTGCTCAATGCGCAGCTCGTCCGCGTTCACCTGCAAATGTCGGACGCTTTCATGTCGGTAGGTAATGATCAGGGATTTATTCCTCGCCTGGAGCGCCGTGATATCTTCGATGCGGCGGAAAATGTCACTCAGATTGCAGGGGCCAAGGTTTAACTGCATCTTTCCGCTCTCAATCTTGGAAATATCCAGAATGTCATTGATGAGCGAAAGCAGAAAGTGACTGGAGGAGCTGATTTTTTCAATCGCATCCGCAACAAGCTCCGGCTCTTCTCTGCGGCTTTTGGCTATATTGGTATAGCCGATAATCGCATTCATGGGCGTCCGGATATCGTGTGACATGTTTGCAAGAAAATCATTGCGTGCGTTTGTCCGTGCCTCCGCTACCCGCTGATGGTATTCAAGCTCCCGCTTCATTTGAGCGTCGATGTTGTTGGTGCCGATGATGAGATAGCGCCCATCCTTGTCATCCAGGAGCGTCGCCTTCATGCTGACCCAAGTTGGGGTTCCCCCTACCACAAGGCGGTATTTCATGGTAAAGCTGCCATCCCGCTCCAAGATGGACATGATCTTTCCTTTGTGGAATGTGCCAAGGAAGCGTTCCCTGTCTTCTATATAGATGAGACGCTCCATGTTTTTCCGGCTCAGGGTAAAGAAATTCTCCCCCGACTTTTCCACACCCATGGAGTCGTATTCCCCGGTTGCGCTGTACTCCACGAACTTTCCAGTATCCGGCTCCACGACATAAATGTTGAAATAGTCGTCTGCCAGTGCTTTTGCTACTTTTTCGTAGGTTATACGCTCTGCCGCGACCTGTCGGTATTCCGCCTCCGCTTTTCTGGCGTCATCCAGCGCCTCCTGCATGGCACGTTCCTGTCGTATCTCATCGTCCACGTCCTTAAAGCCCATGGTAACGCCAATGCGTCCGCCGGGCATGAAAACCTTCCCGATATCAATCCGATAATGCCTTGGGCCACTCTCCAGTTCCCGGATAAAGCTGACAGAGAAAGAATCCTTCGTCTCAAGCTGCTTGAGGATATACGGAAGACCGATCTGTTCCTGCATCCTTTCCTGATCCTCTTTGGCGACCATTGTGACCACATACTCTGTTTTGGTATCCGTATATTTGGCGTGGCTCAGTGCGTTGCGGATAGCCACCGAATGGGTATCATCCAAATCGGTATGGAACAGGGTGCTTCTTTCTGTTTCGACATCGCTGATAAGCCATACCGTGTTATAAGCGTTGGTCAGCGTGGAAATAACGGCATCACGGGTGGCCTTGTCCGTCTCCCGCTGCTCGCGCTTTTCAGTAATATCCGAAATAAACACCACAAAGACGCCGCCATAGGCCTTTGTCTCACAGTAGTGACCATAATCGTCCACCCAGCGGATCCTCCCATCCCTGCGGATGATGCGGTATTCCGCATAGTCCATGTGATCCTCACTGGCGTCAATCTGCTGGGCGATGGACACGCTGATCCTGTCGTAATCATCCGGATGTACCATCCCCTTGAAGGTGAACCCAGTCAATGTCTTGAACTCGTCCAAATCCGCGCAACGGAAGATATCAAACACGGGCTTATTCGCGTAGACCAGCTCCTCCGGTTTGGCAGCTTTATAGATGAACAAGCCCCCAGGCATGTGCCCGCCGATCTCTTCAATAACGGAAAGGGTAGCCTCCGTCAGTTCAAACGTTTTCCCTGCCATAACAGTCTCCTCACAGATATATCAAAGCGCAAATACCGCATCTCATATTTATGAACCGGCTTTCCATTCCGGTCAGAGGTCTGGATCCAATTTTGTGATTATTCCTACAAAACAGTCCGGTTCGCCGGAAGGATCCCGGATGAAGAAGTCCGCGCCCTCCTTTTTCTGGTCAAAGGTCTCCTCAAAATCGTCAGTCACGCCGAATTTCAGGTACTGTTTGGTCTCTGGATCGACCACATGGGCACAGATAAAGTCACCCGTGAGCGTCTGCAGACGTGCGTGTATGGCGCTGGCGTTCTTCGCCTCCTCCTATGCTTCCTTTGTCGTGTCACGCTCCCGCCGAATCCTGAACGCCTCCGTCACGTCCTGGCACAGGCCGAGCAAACATTGCCGTCCGGCGCCGTCGACAAATTTCATCTTGGTCGTCTGGAATTGCTTCTGATGGCCCGCCGCGTCCGGCACGTCTTCAAAGAACACGTATGGCGTGTCCATGGCAAGAGCCTTTTTGTCATCCTCCACAAAATGCGAAGCCGTCTCCCGGTCAAAGATATCAAAGTCCGTCAGGCCAGCCACGTCCTCCGGCGACGTTTTATGCGCATACGAAGCGAAGGCCTGGTTGCAGGCAAGATAGACGCCGCTTTGTGCGTCCTTGGTGAAAGACATGCCCGGCATGTTGTCCAGCAGCAAAGTTACAGACTTCTGAAGCTCCGCGATTTTCCGATTGTCGTCGGCTTCCTTCTCACTCTGCGGCTGAGGTCTGTCAACCGCGAGAATGGCAACCGCAACCGCGATACTGCCGGTGACTTGATTTGTATAGATACGCCGGACAAAGGAATGCACGACAGCCCCGTCTTCGATCGATTCGTCTATGAAGGCACGATCCCTGTTCTGC
The DNA here is from genome assembly GCA_902761635.1 of Oscillospiraceae bacterium. Lineage (GTDB taxonomy): Bacteria > Bacillota > Clostridia > Oscillospirales > Oscillospiraceae > Limivicinus. The sequence goes on from CACWLG010000016.1 coordinate 48,810, forward strand.
CGGCACTCTTTGAGCATCCACATGAACCCCGAGCCGACCCCTCTTGTGGGTACCGGGAATTGCGCGCTGCCGTCGCCCAGATCCAAACCCACTGTCCGATGCATAAACTTGCGGAAGGACTGATTGCTGCGCACAAACTGAACCCGGTCCCAAGCGGCATTGACTTCAATAATTCCCATAGGGATCGTATCGAAGATGTTGCTGAACACGCTCTCATCCGCGCTGGCCATAAACGACAGGTCATAGAGATTGATCCGGCCCAAGGCGTCATAATATCCGGTCTCGTCCGGATTCTCAAATCCGATCTGGATGCCGTTTTTATACCGTTCCAGAACATCGCCTAACGGGACAGGCTTCAGGTAATAGTATCCCTGCAGCTTCGAGCATCCGATGGTCTGAAGAAAACGAACCTGCTGCTTTGTTTCAACACCCTCGCATACGGTATCCACGCCCAGGGCAGTCGCCATTTTCATTAGCTCGGTCAGGATAATCTTGCCGCTGTCGCCTTCCTCCAACTTCCGCATGAAGCTCATATCAAACTTGATCAGGTCAAATCGGATACTCTGCAGAACATCCAGCGAGGAATAGCCGCTCCCAAAATCGTCCATCCAGACGGGGAAACCCAATTCACGGAAGCGCTCGACCTGCGCCTTGATAAATTCAAAGTCTCTGCCGATGATGCTTTCCGTGATTTCGATCGTCAGCCTGTCCCGGCTGACCCCGGCAGCGTCCACGCGTCTGCGGATCTCCTCCACAATATCGCAGGCGTCAAAATCCGAGCGGGAGAGATTGACAGACTGAGGTACGATGGGCAGCCCCACCGAATGCATCATCTGGATTTTTTCGAGCACCTGCTCCACGACATACAGGTCGAGCTTATAGATCAGGCCCGCATTTTCCAGCGTCGGTATGAAGTCAGCGGGAGACAGGAAACCCTTGATGGGATCGATCCATCTGGCCAGGGCTTCCTCATCGCACACCCTTCCGGTGACCGCTCTGACGATCGGCTGATAATATACCTGGATCCACTTCTCGGAAATCGCCCTGTCGAGATTTGACAGAATGTAGCGGCTCCGCTTGATTTCACTCCGCATTTTATCGCTGTAAACCCGAAAGCCGGAGTTACTCGATTTTGGGATCGTGTCGCAGGCCATCTTTGCACGGTCGCAAGCTATGCTGACAGGCACATCCTCCACGCTGTCCGGATAGACGCCCACTCTGAGTGAAAGCGAGTTCCCGCCATTCAGCTTTTTGGCCTCCGCAAACAGTCTGCGCAGCACCTTCTCCAATCCGGCATCTTCGGTATATATAGCAAAATGATCCGCGCTGACGTGGCAGCAGTTTTCTCTGCCGAAGCTGTGATTCAGAAGCGCCGCAAACGCCTTCAATAGCTTGTCGCCTTCAGCGAAACCAAAATTATCGTTAAAACTCTTCATGCCATCAAGATCGATATACAGGAGCGCCGCATTCCCTCCTTTTTCCTTCAGCGCGTTCTTATGCTCCTCAGCCAGCGCGAAGAAATACGTCATATTGGGAAGCCCGGTCAGGCTGTCATAGTAATTTGCTTTCAGAAAGCTCTCCTCATGCAAGGCGCGATTGAACAGCATGTTCAGCGTCGCGGCCTGTGTGCTGTCATTGCCGGTATACTCGCCCTCGTCCGTATACCATACATAGGCAAGCCTCACGCCCGTTTCGGTATAGATATGCTCGCCGATGCCGTGAACGATATGGCAGTCCTGTCCCTGTCCCATATGCCGCTTTGCGCGAAAGATTACCTCGTATCTGCCGCCCTGCACAGCAAAGCGGTGGACGGCGTCCCCCACTCTGCCGACGTCGTCAGGATGCGTGTTGTACAGGGCGTTCTGATTGGAAAGGCTGTAGGCTTCTGCCCTGTCCGTATAGCCGAACAGCTCCAGGAATCCATCCGACAGAGCGAGCGTATACACATGCCTGTCCACATACTGATAGACTGCCAGCGGTATAGGTTGCTTTTCAAGAATTCTGAGCTCTGCGTCATCGAAGCGGTAAACCCTTCCCATATTCAGCCCTCCCACGGATCGTATGGTGAAAGAATATATTTTTATAGGTCTGACCAGGATTCCAGTACGTCCGGGAAATCATCCGTGCCGTGATAGCCGAGCATCCTTCGGAATTCATCGCTCCAGCTGACCCGAACCATTGCGCCCGCTTCGTCAAAATCCATTGTCCATTTGCCGGAACCGAGCATTTCATGAATGGTGTCAAGAGACGCCGCTTCATTTTGCAATGCGGCATACAGCGCGTCATGCTCCTTTGCCTGCGTTATGTCAACCGTCACGCCGCGATACTGCATCGGCCTGCCTCCCGGATCCCGGGACAGAATGCCCATGCTGCGATACCAGCGAACCGAGCCGTCCTTCCTGCAAAAGCGGAACTCATGACCCGTTGTGCTCATGAGTTTTTCATCAAAAGCGCCGACATCCGTATCACGAAAGACACGATCCCTGTCTTCCGGGTATATCCCCCGCACGAAGGATTCTATTGTATTCGGAAAATCGTTCCGGTCATGATAACCCATCAGGCGGCGAAAACCGTCGCCCCATTGCACAGAGGACACAGCGCCATCCGGCGCATAGTTGATGACCCAGCTTCCCGCCCTTGTGAGATCGGTAAGAAGGCGGATCGTCGCGGCCTGCTCTTCTATTATATTTTTGTCCTTTTTATCGTTTATACAGCTCATAACGGGCTCCCTTCCAAGCGCCGGGCGTTTCACGATCACACTTGCCGGTGACTATGCTCCTGCCTTCCGTATCAGCTCCGATCATAGAAGCCGCAATTTTTTTCCGGATCATTCTTTACCCTGTCCGCAGCGATCTTCGCACATTCAAAGCGAACCTCAATATTCTCCACCCGCCGCGCATCGGTGAATACGCCAAATGTAACACTGGCCTTGTCTGCGATCTCTTTCCCGGAAAGAACATTGGACAGAAATTCGTTAATCAACTGCTCATAGTTATCCTGATGCGGGCAATACAGCAGGAAGGTGTTGTCTTCTTCT
>CACWLG010000017.1 GCA_902761635.1 Oscillospiraceae bacterium
CATGGACGAGAAGTATGACGAGATCATCGCCTTCGCCGAGCTCAAGGACTTTGAGGACCGCCCCTTCAAGCAGCTCTCCTCCGGCATGAAGTCCCGCCTCGCCTTCTCCATCGCCTGCCTCGTAAAGCCCGATATCCTCATCCTGGACGAGGTGCTGTCAGTCGGCGACGGGGCCTTCCGCAAAAAGAGCGAGGCCAAAATGCGCGAGGTCATCTCCGGCGGCGCGACCACGATCCTCGTCTCCCATTCGCTGGACCAGGTGCGGCAGATGTGCACCAAAGTCCTGTGGCTCCACAAGGGCCGTCAGATCGACTTCGGCACCGACGTTTCGGGCATCTGCGACCGCTATCAGGATTTCCTGGACGGGAAGCTGAAGCTGTGAGAGAGAAGCATGTCGGTTTTCTGCTGTGTGAAGCCTTTTTGGTTTGGATATTTGCAGTCGGCACGAACAAATTGTCCAACATGTTTATCGTGTTAATTGCATTTATCCCGCTGTTTGTTTCCTTTATAAATGGCGCCGGTTTGCTGGGACGATTGCTCAATCGAAAGATATTCGCTGCCTTAGGTAAATATGCCTATTCCACGTACGTGATGCAGCAGATATCCTTTAACATACTAAAAGTTACATTGTGGAAACGTACCCATTTTTTAACCACACATGTTTTCCTGACACTTTTAATATCCGTAGCCTTCGCGGCGCTGGTAGGTGCGGCTGCCTATCATTTAGTGGAAAGGCCGTGCCTTATTCTATATCAGCGTAAAAAAACGATGAATAAATAAGAGGCTTCTGGCACAATCGCGGCAATGGATCGCCCGAAAGCTGCTCTTAGATTCTAATGTAACTTTCGGTCCCGGAGCCTTAATTTGAACCGAAGCGCCCAAAGAAGAGAGACTTCCCCGATCCGGGAAAGCCTCTCTTTTTCCTATCCTCAATACGTCGACAGTGCCAGGAAGCCGAGGGGGACGCTGGGGTCCTCGACCACGGTGATGCGCAGAGTGGTGCCGGGGGCTTCGTAGTTCCAGTAGTTGGAGAACTCTGCGATGTCCGAGGTGACCACGATGTCATAGGTACCGTCGCCGTTGTCAAAGCAGCCGTCGACGGTGATGTTGTCGGCGTTCGTGCGCCAGGTGTTGACCCACATGCGGTCCATGAGGGCAAGCTCGATGCGGTAGCGCAGCTCGCTCTCCGGCAGGACATACTGCAGGAGCGTGGGGTAGTAATAGTCCGCGTTCGAGGTGCCGAAGTAGCCGTAATAGGCCTCCAGGAAGGTGCGGGCAAACTGTTCCATACGGGCGCTTGCCTCCGGCGAGCAGACACCGGCATACTCCTTCACCTCCCCGAGGGGGTTTTCCGGCAGGACGATCCTGTCCGCCACGCCCGCAGGCTTCACATAGCCCTCGGGCAGGGGGTTTACCAGCCAGGCGTCCGGCAGATTGCGGGTGCCGCCGGCCTGGTTTGCCGAGCGGTTCACCGCCGCGCCGTGGAGGTACATGCACGTGGAGTTGCCGCCGTCCATATTGGCGGCGTTGACGCAGCCGAACTTGTCCGCCATGATCCTGATGCAGTCGTCAAAGGTGACGCCGATGCTGTAGCCCTGGCGGCCGTCGATGGCGACCATGACGACAGCGCCGTCCGCGCGCTGGCCGATGGCGGTGCGGGCACCGATGCCGGTCTCGAGCGTGGCCGGGTCCGCCTTCTCCCCATCCAGGATCAGCGCGGGACCGAAGCAGACCGTGTCGCGGATGCCGATCTCATCGCACTCGTCGTAGCTGAGATAGCCGACCCACATGTGGTCGTTTCTGTCGAGGGCCGCAACCGGGCCGTTCTGCTCGGTGCTGAAGGTGATGCCCCGGCTGATGGTGATGCCGCTGGGGGGCCAGCCGTTTCCGCCGCCGCCCTCATCCAGGAAGCCGCCGGCGTTGATGCCGGCGATGGCGCCGTACTGCTCGGCCATGGCGTCAAGCGTCAGGCCGTAGCCGCCCCATTCGCTGGGCTCCGGCAGGGCGGTGCCGATATAGACCCGGCCCGGGTCCAGGACGATCAGGGCATAGACCGTGGCGCCCTTGTAGTGGAACTTGTAGGGGATGATGCCGTCCCCGTCGTCATCGGTGAGCACTTCGCCGACGATGGGCTCGGGCGTCGGTTCCGGTGTGGGTTCCGGAGTCGGCGCGGGTGTCGGTTCGGCTGTGGGTGCGGGGGCAGGAGCCTGATAGGCGGCGGTCTGCACGGGCGCCTGCTCCGGTGCCGGGGCCGGAGCCGCCGCCCGGCTCAGCAGCCCGCAGGCACAAAGGCCCGGCAGCAGGACCAGGGTCAGCAGCAGGACCGTGATTTTCTTTTTCTCGTTTCTTTTCATCCGAAAAAAACCTTTCTCTTTTCATATTGAACAAGGGGAATGTACTATATTTCATAAAAGAAGTCAAGCAGCAGAATGTGAACCTGCCCGCCTCAGCCGGGCGTCCGGCTCTTCGGGATGGAGATGGTGAGGATCAGGGAATCCTCGGTCTCCTGGCGGCGCACCCCCGCGTCGATGCCGCCCTGCTTCATCAGATCCAGGGAGCGGTTGAGGCTGTTGAGGAAGACCCGCACGTCCTTGAGGATCAGGGTACGGCGCGGCTCCTGCTTCTCCGGCGCATCCCCGGCGGCGGGGGCAGAGAGCAGGCCCTCGATGTAGTCCTCCGTCATAGCGACGGTGAGGCCGTTTGCCGCGATGTACTCCAGAGCCATACGCTGGGCGTTCGGCTCCGTCAGGCGCAGCAGGGCACGGCCGTGGCGCTCGCTCAGGCCATAGCTGCGCAGGTTTTCCAGCACGTCCCGGGGCAGCTTCAGAAGGCGCAGCTTGTTGGCCACTGCCGACTGGGACTTGCCGATGCGCTTTGCCGCCTCTTCCTGGCTCATGCCGAACATGTGGATCAGGCGGCTGAGCCCCACCGCCTCCTCGATGAAGTCCAGATCCCGCCGCTGCAGATTTTCGATGAGGGCGATGAGGCTTGCATCCTCCATGTTCACATCCAGCAGGATGCAGGGCACCTCCTCCAGGCCCGCCATCTTCGCCGCCCGCAGGCGCCTCTCCCCGGCCACAAGCTCGATCCTGCCGCCGCGGCAGCGCACGGTGAGCGGGTTCAGGATGCCGTAGCTCCTGATGCTCTCGCTCAGCTCCTCCAGCGCCTTCTCATCAAAAAGTCTGCGCGGCTGCACGGGGTTCGGCGCGATGTCCTCCGCCGGCAGCCACACGATGTTTCCCCGCCGGACACCCGGACGGGTACGCAGTGTCTGCATATGCAAACCTCCTTATCTTGTGGTCGTATGAGGCAAGCATATACCGGATATTGTGAAAAAGCGGGCGAAAGCGCTTGACGGGCGCAATTCTTTTTGCTGCGGCAGGTCTGGAGAAAAGAAAGCCTTGCATGTGGATGAAAAATCCGGTATAGTATGCCTGTGCCGTTTGCTGCCTGAAGCCGAAAAGGCGGGCGCATCCATTCGGTATGGCTGCCGTTTCACCCGCCCCGGAAGGGGCAGGCGCGAAAAGCGGCAAAAAAGCAATTACTTTTCAAGACAGGAGAAAGAAACATGCTCACATCCATCGACAATGCAGTCAACGCTGTCAGCGGCATTCTATACAAGCCCTATGTAGTACCGCTGCTGCTGATCCTGGCTGGGGTCTATTTTACCTTCCGGCTTCGCTTTGTGCAGATCCGCCTGTTTGCGGAATCCCTCCGTGTTGTCCGGGAGAAGCCCGTGAATCTCGGCGCAACCTCCTCCTTCGGCGCGCTGATGGTCTCAACCGCGTCGCGCGTCGGCACAGGCAATATCATGGGCGTCTCGACGGCCCTCTGCCTCGGCGGCCCCGGCGCCATTTTCTGGATGTGGCTCACGGCGATCCTCGGCGGCGCCTCCGCCTTTGTCGAGTCCACCCTCGCCCAGATCTACAAGAAACGCGACAGCGAGGGCGGCAGCTACGGCGGCCCCTCCTACTATATGGAGCAGGCCCTGGGTCAGCGCTGGCTCGGCGTGATCTTCGCCATTGTGCTGATCCTGACCTATGTGGTGGGCTACAACATGCTTGCGGCCTACAACACGCAGGACGTTTTCTCCACCTTCTCCTTCTATACCAAGTCCACCCCCGTCGTCGTGGGCGCGGTGCTCGCGGCGCTGTTCGGCTTCTGCGTCCTGGGCGGCGGCAAGCGCCTGACCAAGGTCACGGAGGTGCTGGTGCCCGTCATGGGCGTCCTGTACGTGCTGATCTCCCTCTACGTCGTGATCCGCAACTTTGGTCAGCTTCCCGCCGTGTTCAGCCGGATCTTCCGCTCCGCCTTTGATTTTCAGGCCATCCTCGGCGGCTTCACCGGCTCCTGCGTCATGTGGGGCATCAAGCGCGGCCTTTACTCCAACGAGGCCGGCATGGGCTCTGCCCCCAATGCCGCCGCCGCGGCGGATGTGAGCCACCCGGCGAAGCAGGGCCTTGTGCAGATGCTGAGCGTGTTCATCGACACGCTGCTCATCTGCTCGGCCACGGCCTTCCTCTGCCTCTTCTCCGGGGTCGAGCCTGTTGCCGAGGCCGCCGGCGCCACCTATGTCCAGGCCTGCACCCGCATGGCCCTCGGCAGCTTCGGCGCGATCTTCATTGCGGTCGCGGTGTGCCTGTTCGCCTTCACGACCCTGCTCGGCAACTACTATTATAGTGAGAGCTGCCTGCGCTTCATCATGAAGAAGGAGCCGGGCAAGGGCTTCCTGTTTGTCTATCGCGTGTGCGCAACGGCCCTGATCTTCGCCGGCGCCTGCATCTCGGCCGGTCTTGCGTGGGATTCGGCGGATATGATGCAGGGACTGATGGTCATCATCAACGTGCCGGTGATCGTGATCCTGGCAAAGCCCGCCATTGCCGCCCTGCGCGATTACGAGTGGCAGCGGCGCAAGGGCAAGCTCCCCGTCTACCGCGGCGCCGCCAACGGCGTCAAGGACACCGACTTCTGGCAGGACTGATCCCATAGATATTCAAAACCCGGCGATCCGAAATGGATCGCCGGGGCTTTTTCTGCCTTCTGTGTGTTGTCGCTCTGCCTCGTCACTCATTCCTCCAGGATCGTGATGACCACGCCGTCCGGACCGCTGAAGCTCACGCGGCGCTGGCCGGTGTAGGGGTCCTGCTCGAAGGGGCCGGGTTCGATATCATGCTCCTGCAGGCGCTTTTTGATCTGCAGCAGGTCTCGGGCCGAGATCGTCAGATACTGTGTCTGGAGCTTGTCCGGCCGGTTGGAGCAATGGATCTCCACCTGGGAAGAGCCGAGCTCAAAGAGAAAATCCGTCCCGAAGGAGTATTCCGGCACGATCTGTTTGCGGGGCCGAAAGCCGAGCTTGGTCACATAGAAGAAGAAAACCTCCCCCTCGTCGGTGCCCAGGAGGGTCGTGCGGGAGATGCCGACGCGGCGGGCGTAGGGATAGAGCGCGCCGTTTTTTGCGGCCGTGCGCCAGGAGCGCAGGGTGAAAAGCTCCCGCCGCCAGTTGGGATGCGTCACCACATAGGCGACCGAAATGAAGAGCAGCGTCCCGATGAGCCCGCCGAGGGTGTTGGCCAGCAGATCATCCATGTCATAGAAGCCGCGGCGGAAGATCAGCTGCAGGTTTTCCGTGATGAAGGAGATGACGAAGCAGGCCAGCACCGGCCGGGCCCAGGAGCCGCTGCGGAAAAATTCAAACACGTACGGCAGCAGATAGCCCATGGGGACAAAGAGCATGATGTTCATATAGACCTGGGTGATGTCCTCGATCTTCACCACCCGGACATGGGAGAAGGCGCTCTGCACCCCCTCCTTGAAGATGGCGACGATGAAATCAAAGGGGCCGTAGTCCGTGTTGATGGCGTGCTGCAGGTCGGCAAAGGGGGCGATGTGCACAAGGTACTGCTCGGAGGCGCTGCGGGAGAAGAAGACCAGGTAAGCAAAGACCATGATATACACAAAAAACACCGCAAACAGGATAAGCTGCCGGATCTTCAGCAGGGCGTCCGCCTTCGGGTTGGTGCTCAGCCCGTGGTGGAGGTTCACGCCGAGGCGCGCGCAGATGCGCCTGTCCAGCAGGGGCAGCAGAAACACCATCACCAGTACCAGCACGGTGACGATGATATTGGTGGACAATCGGTTGGCATTCAGCATGGCTTTTCTTCCCGTCGTTGATAGATACAGATACTATAATTATAACACATTTTAACGCAGAAAACACGAAATGAACAGTGTATGGGTCAGAAGCCGCGGAGCGCGGCGCGGATGAGCTCCTCGGCGTCGACGGGGACGGTGGCTCCGGCGCCTGAAGCCGACTGCTCGCGCAGCATCTGCATACCGTAGCGCAGCATCTCCTCCGAGAGGGTGGTGCGCACGGTGCTGTCCTCGGCGCCGAACTCGATGGAGACCAGCATATGGGTTTCGCCGCTGGCATCCTGCGCCTCCATGGCGGTGACAAGGCAGGCGCCGGACATGTTGGTGGTGCCGGTCTTGAGGCCTACGACGCCCGGGAGGTTATACAGCAGGGTGTTGGTGTTGGCGATCGTGACGCCGAAGCTCTCGAGCGTCACGGTCCTGAGGGAGGTGATGCGCGTCACCTCCGGGTAGGTGTCGAGAAGATAGCGCACCAGCTCGAACATGTCATAGGCGCTCATGCGGTTTTGCACCTTGGTCGCGGCCAGATTGTCCGTATAGACGGGCAGGCCGTTGCAGTTATAGAAGACTGTCCCCTCCGAGAGGCCGAGGGCCTGCGCCTTGCGGTTCATGCGCTCGACAAAGGCCGCCTCGCTCCCGCAGGTGTGCACCGCGAGGGCTGTGGCGCTCTCGTTGCTGGAGAGGACCAGCATGGCGCACAGAAGCTCCGTCACATTCGAGACCTGGCCCGCCTCCATATAGATCACCCCGTCCGCCGTGCGGGAGAGCCTCGCTGCCTCCTCGGGGATGGTCACGCTGTCGGAGAGTTTGATCTCCCCGTCGGCAGCGGCGTCCATGATAATGATAAAGCTCATGAGCTTCGTGGTGCTCGCAATGGGCACGGAGAGCATCGGCTCCCAGGCGGTATAGATGGCGCCGGTCGTGGCGTCCCCGACAAGGCCGGAGTGGATCTCATAATAAAACCCGCCCTCCCGCAGGGTGTCCAGGTCGATGGTGAAGCCCTCGCGGCTGTTGAGGCGCATGCTGCCGGCGGAGACCTCCAGGCTCAGATCGAGCTGCATGGCAAGGTCCGTGAGGCTCATGAAGCAGTCCCGGTCGGAAGCGCCGGGGCTTAGAAAGCTCTGATAGTGAAGCTCCCGCCCGTCGAGCCAGATAAGATACAGAGCCAGGGGGCGCGTCGCGTATACGCCGCTGTCGGGAAAGGGCTCCCCCTCCCCGCCGATGGGCGTGTAGTCCTTGCCGGTCGTGATATAAACCTGGTCGTTTGTGATGCTCAGGTCAAAATGCCTGGCCGTTCCGCTGAGGGCCGCCGCCATATCCCGCAGGGAGACATAGCGGTTGTAGTCATAGCTGTAGTGGATGGTCCGGACGGTTTTGGGATCATTCCCGTCCACGGAGAGAAGCAGGTTTTCAAGCTGCTGATGGGTCACGGTCGCCTCGGCGCAGGCAGGGCGCGCAAGCGGGAGCACCAGGCACAGGACCAGCAGCAGCGCGGCAAGTTCCTTACGCACGTTCATACACCTCCGCTCCCTCGGGTCTCAGCAGGACAAGAAACTGCCCGTCCATCAGATAGCGCACAGCCTCGCCGTCAAAGGAGATCGTCTCCCCATCGGCAAGATAGGTGCCGCTGCCGTCATACACCGCGCGCATTTGCGAAAGCGGCGGCAGAAGGGCAGGGCCGTACTCGCGCATATAGTCCTCGGTGGACATACCGAGCACACGCCGGATACGTTCCTCGGCCTCCGCCGCCGTCTCGGGCGGGCGGCCCGAATCGGCGATGCGCAGGCGCAGAAGCTCCCGCAGGGCTTTGGCAAGACCGCGCTCGGCCGCGGTGCGGGCGCTCTCATAATCTCCGTCCCGGATCTCGCGGCTCCAGCTCCCGTCCGGGGAGAGAGTGAGGCGCACCGTGACCGAAAGCGTCGGCAGGTACTGCGCGGCGGGGACCTGTTCGCCGAGAGCGGCGCGCTGCAGCCAGGTGTCGGCCCGGGTGCGGGCCGTGTCCGTCAGCTCCGCGCGCATCTGCCAGGCGCCCGCGAGGCGGGGATCCTCACGCCGGCTCAGCTTCAGGGCCAGCAGCCCCGCGATCACGGCGAGCGCCAGGATCACGAGCAGCAGCAGGATCACGATGATCCGGCGGCCGCGGCTTTGTTTTTTTGTCACGGGCTTTCACCCCTTCCAGTCGGAACGGGGACGGCCACGCTCTGCCGTCCCCGTCTTTTTCAATCAATATTCCCCCGGATGCCTGCGCTCCCAACGACGGCGCTTGAGCTCCCGGATATACTCCCGGCCTCTGGCCTGCGCCTCGGGCAGGACGTCCGTTTCCATCTTCCTGCGGCCGCGCACAAAGCCGCGGATCAGCTCCGCCAGTGCCAGCGCCGCGGGGAAAGCCCCGGACACAAGGCCGACAGCAAGCCACAGGGCGGCCCGGTCCTCTGCCGCGCGGGCGGCGTTTTCCCAGTAGGGGTAGATCGTGCTGCCCTTGTGCATGGATCTGGCGCTCCCGGCCTTGAGGATCTTCAAGAGCCGGTCGACGGAATAGCGGTAGCTGTTGTCCGTGAGCTCCGCCTTCTTGACAGGGAATTTCTCCTCCGCGGCGCCGTGGGCAAAGCCCTTGACCGGCTCCGCCATCACGAGCTCATAGCAGCTGATGCCCGTGTTCTCGGGGAAGAGGCGGATAAAGGCGTCATAGCTCATATAGATGCACATACCGTCGGTGAGGGCAGCCTTGGAAAAGCCGTCCTTTTCATGCTCGTATACGCCGGCCACCACAAAGGGCGTGCCGCCGATCGAAAAGCTCATTCCGGCAAGATCCACCGCGCCGAACAGGAGCCATGCCGTCTCCCGATCCAGGAGGACCCGGTCCTCCATCAGGTCCCCGGGCCGCAGGTAGTTGCCGCTTAAAAGCCGCAGGGGGTGAAAATCGAAGAAATTGCCGCCCACGGCAAAGGCCTGCACTTCCCCGCTGCGCCGCCCGGCGCTGACCTTGACGGGGGCGCTCAGGCTCCAGGCGTCGGTGAAGAGGCCCTTTTCGTTCTCGATGTCATAGGAAGCCCCCTTGAGCTTCTGGAGCATGTCGTTTCGGAAGCTGTATACCTGGTCGCGGGTGAGCTTCTCCTCGGCCGGGAGGAAGAAGGAGTGCTGGGCAAAATCCCGCTCGCCGTCCCCCTTCCAGCGCTCGGCCGCCTGCTGGCTCGGCAGCAGGCGCGGCACCGCGCGCATCCGCCAGAAGCTGAAGGCGCTCAGGAGCGCGAGCAGCAGCGCCAGCACGATGGGCCAGCGTCTCAGGAGTCTTTTCATGCTCATGCGCTGTCCGCCATGCGCACCATGTCGCCGCTGGCAACGGGGGCAGAGCTTGTCGTGATGACATAGTCGCCGTTGGAGAGATCGGCCACCACGGCGGAGTTGTTGTCATCGTTTGCCAGGACCTCGACGCTCACACGCTTGGCGGTGTAGCGGTTGCCGAGGGGCGAGCTCTTGACCGTTACAAGCAGGACAAAGCTGCCGTTGGAGTCACTCTTGATGGCGGAATTGGGGACAATGATGTCATAATTGGCGCTCTTCTGTCCGACGGAGATGCTCATCTCCGCGCCGCTCGTCACGTCGCCCACGAGATCAAAGGTCAGGATCTTGTTGGTCTGGGGGTTCTTCGGGTCCGTGCGGATGGTGGTGAGGGTGGCGGTGACGCTGTTGCCCCAGTAGTAATTGGAGACCGTGGCCGTGTCGCCGACGCGAAGGCGCTGGGCCTGGTCATTGGTGACGGAGAAGGACAGGGTGTGGCCCATGTCCGGCACCTCGATGGTGCACAGGAGCGCGTCCTTGAGCACCGTGTCGCCCGCCGTGCAGTCGATGGTGCTGATGGTGCCGGAGACTGCGGCGCTGACCACGTTCTCCTCCTCACCTGCGAGGGACTTGATCTTCTCCTGCTGGATGCGGATATTCTCCGCCGTCTCGGCGAGGTTGACCTGCTCGACGGCGACCTTCTGTTCAAAATTCTGATAGGCGTACTCGCGGGCGGCGACTGCCTCATCGTAATACAGCCGGGCGTCGGTGAGATCCGCTTCCGCAGAATCCAGTGCGTCCCGGTAAGGGATCACGCTCTCGGGCGTATAATTGTCGCGGTGCTGCAGCAGGGTGTTGTAGCGCTCAAGGAGGCTGTCATACTGCGAACGCAGGGAGCTGAGATGAACATCGCTCTGTACCTCGGCAAGATGCTGTCTTGCCTCCTCTACCTTTTTCCACAGCTCGTCTCTGTCCCCGCTCGCCGCCTCGCTGCTTCCTTCATCCATGAGGCTCTCCTCATCCACATAGATATCGCCCGACGTATCGGCGTTGTCGTATTCCCATTCGGCCTGTGAGAGCTCTTCCCAGGCTCTGTTTACGCGCTCGTCATAGGCAGCCTGCGCGATGTCGAGCTGATCGGATACATCCTTCAGCTGCGCTTCGACCCGGGCGATTTCCGCGCTGGTGGCCTGCACATCCGCGGCGGAGTCGCGCGAGAGGGCGAGCTCATAGGCTTCGGCCGCCTTGTCGCGGGCCTGCTCAGCCCGGATCATCCTCTCATACGAGGCATCCACGGAGTGGTCGTAGCTGCTGCCGTCGTAGGTGGGCACGTTCATGGCCTGGCGCCGGTAGTCGTACTGCAGGGAGCGCAGGGTGTTCATTGCCTGCTCGAGGGCGGTCTCGTCCCCCTCGCCGAGGACGAAAAGTACGTCCCCCGTGTTGACCTCCTGCCCCACCTTGACCATGACGGAACGAATGGTGCGGGTCTCCTTGGCCTTGACCTGCTGCTTGCCGGTGGCGGTGACGATGCCGCTGCCCCTGACCCGCGCGACGATGGACCCACTGCTGACGGCTGCGGTGGCAACCTCCGGCAGACTGCGGTTCATGATCGTGTTGGAGAAAAAGGTCAGCACCAGCAGCACCGCCAGAAAGACAATGGCGGCGTCCTTGACCCATTCACGTTTTTTAACAGTGGTTTCCATGTTTCACCTCAGAGTACAGGAGGAGATTTTGAGTAGGCGGCAGTCTTCACTCCCCGCCTTGCCGCTTTGCCATTCCCGGGCCGGGCTTCGGCGCCTCGGCCCGCCAATGGCGCGGCTGCGGATAAGCAAGCCTGCCTTCTTCCGCCCCCGGCGGCGGCAGTCTTGCTTATCCCTTCACGCTTCCCGAGTTTGCGATGCCCTCGACGAGGTATTCCTCGCCGTGGAGGAACAGCAGCAGGGACGGGATCATATAGACCGTGGCCATGGCAAAGGCAAGGCCGATCTCGCCGGTGTTGACCTGGGAGAGGAAAACGCTCAGGGGCTGTGCGTCGGCATCCTGCAGGAGGATGAGCGGCTGCTCGACCATGTTCCAGTAGTCGATAAAAACCAGGATCGCAATCGAATAGAGGGCCGAGCGGCACTGCGGCAGGCACACGCGGGTGAAGATCTCCCACTCCCCTGCCCCGTCCACCTTCGCCGCCTCAATGAGCGAATAGGGGATGCGGCGCATGAACTTTGTCAGCAGGAAGACCGAGAAGGGGGCGAAGATGCCCGGCAGGATGATGGCCCAGGGCTTGTTGAGGATGCCGAGCCATTCACTGATCAGATAGTTCGGCACCAGCGTCACCTGATAGGGCATGAGCATCAGAATGACATAGAAGAAAAAGATGCCGCTGCGGATCTTGCCGCGCCAGCGGGTGAAGCTGTAGGCCGCGACGGAGGCGACGGCTACCTGGAAGACCACGATGGGCACCACCAGCAGAATGCTGTTCCAGAGCTTCAGCAGATATTCCGGCGACTTGATGAGACCCGCCGTGTACTGCGAGAGGGTCACCCTGTCGGGGATAAACTTGAGATTCACGGTTTTGGAGACGAAGCCGCCCGAGGTCGTGGAGAAGACCATGCCGTAATTGGATTTGATCTCCGCCTCCGACATGAAGGAGTTCGTGATGGTCAGCACCGTCGGCAGCAGGAAGAGCACCGAGAAGACCAGGCAGAGCACGAACATCGCAAAGCGGCCGAAATAGTGCTGCTTTCTGCCCTTGCGCCTCAGTTCGTTATTCATCCCTCCACGTCCTTTCCGAAGGCATCCTCGATCCAGAACAGCAGCGCAATGATCACGACCATCACAAGCGCCATCACCACCGCCGCCGCCGAGAGCTTCTGGTAGTCCAGGGCGCGGAAGGTGTTGTTCATAAAGTGCTGTAGCATGTACAGGCTCTCATACGGGTAGTCCCCGGTCAGCAGATACACCTCCCGGAAGACCTTGAAGGAGTTGATGAGCGAGAGGATCGTCACGAACAGGACTGTCGGCGAGAGATAGCGCAGCTTGATGTTGAAGAACTTGTAAAAGGGGCTGGCTCCCTCGACGCTTGCGACCTCCAGCAGCTCCTTCGGAATATTGGCAAGGCCCGCCATGAAAAGGATCATGTTGTAGCCCAGGTTTTTCCACAGAAACAGCAGCAGCACCACGATCATGCTGTACTCGGACTGCAGCCAGTCGATGCGTCTGGCCCCGAAGAGCATCAGAAATTCATTGACCGTGCCGTTATAGTTAAAGAGTACCTGCCAGATCAGCACGACCGAGGCCACCGGCACCATCATGGGGCTCAGGAAAAAGGTGCGGAAATGGCTCTTCATTGGGATGCGGCACTCCAGCATCAAAGCCAGCACGATGGAGAGCACCACCGCCAGCGGCACCGCCATGACGGAAAACTTGAGCGTGTTGATCGAGGCCATCTTGAAGGCGGAGTTCTGGAAGAGGCGCGTAAAGTTTTCCAGGAACACGAAGTTTTGCGAGGCCACCCCGTCGATCATCGAGTAGTAGACCACCACGCCGAAGGGCAGGATGAAAAACACGCCCACTCCCAGCAGACTCGGCAGCAGAAAGCACAGGCTGCGCAGGAAGTCGGCCCGCCTCTTTTTTCTGATTTCTCTGCTCTTGTCCATGCCAGCGCCCTTCCTGTAGCGGTCAACATAAAATATCTAATGAATTATAGCACATGCTCGGCCCGATTGCAAGGCAACAGACCCGGCAAAATTGTCGGGGCTGCTGCCTGACTCCGCCGGCCGCGCGCGGCGGGGGGAGCCTGTTCGTTTTCGGGGGAAGCGCCTCGGAGGGCGCCGGTATTATCGCTGTTCGTTGACGTAGATATTGGCCTTGCTCTGCACGAGCTTGGCGACCTCCTCGGCGGTCTTCTGGCCGGCGAAGAAGGGCGCTGCCTGCTCCTTGACGATGTCCAGGATCTCCTGGTTGTAGTCGGCGACCTTGGTGGTGGTCAGGATCAGCTCGCGGATCTGCTGGACCTGTTCCTCGGTCAGGGCGTAGATCTCCTCGGTCTGCTGGGTCTCCTTGTTCCAGACTGTGGTGCGCACGACCGGGATCTTCTCGCCGTTGTCGTCCAGGAGGAACTGGCCCTCGCTGTTCTGCTGGTACTGGACGGTGGAGGCCTCCGCGGCCTTTTCGTCAAACACGTCCAGGCGGCTCGGCAGGGAGTAAACGTTCTCGCTCTGGTAATCCTTGGTGAAGAAGGTACGCAGGAACTGCCAGGCGGCGTCCTTGCAGGCGCTCTTGCTGCTCAGGGCATAGCCGGAGTCGCCAGAGAAGCTGATCATGTTGCCAGTGCCGTGGGATGTCGGATAGCCGATATAGGTGACCTTGCCGCCCATGAACTGGGTGTAGTTGTTGTAGAAGATATCCTCGATGCTGTAGGCGCTGGTCTGCACGAGCATCTGCTTGCCCTGGGCCAGGCGCTCCTCCACGCTCTCCTCGCGGGCCCAGTCGTAGTTCTCCCAGTCGAACTCGGAGGGGAAGGAGTTGGCGAAGTTCAGAAGGCGGATGAAGTCGGGGCTGTCAAAGCGCACGGTGCCGCTGCCCCAGTCCACATAGTCGGTCATGTCGAGAGCCAGGCAGGTGGAGAGGATGCTGTCGCGGGTGACATACTGGTCGAAGGCGGTGCAGCCCTCCGGCATGGAGGCCAGGGCTTCGTTGAATTCATCATAGGTCCAGCCGGGCTCATCCCCCACCACGGAGGCGGCGCCCAGGGCAGAGCTGATGAAGAAGCTGGAAACCGTGGAGCAGAGCTTGCCGTCCGCCTCCATGGCCTGCAGGACATTCGGGAAGAAGTCGCTGCGCTGGAGCTCGGGATCGGCGTCGATGAAGGGGTACAGATCCTCCAGAATGCCCTTGTTGGCAAGCTGGCGGTAGTTCAGCCCGTTCAGGCAGAGGATGTCGGGGACGTTGCCGGAGAGGATCTCGGTGTTGAGCTTGGTGGCGCCGATGCTGTTGCCGTTGGCGTCCGTGCCGTACTCGGAGTAGTCGGCGACCTCGATGCGGTACTTGTCGCTGCGGCGGTTGAAGTCGATGATCATATCCTGCACGCCGAAGTCAAGGTACATGACCGCGAGCTTGATCGGCTCCTTCTGAGGCACGGTGTCGGAGGGCACCTGGCGGATGCTGACGAGCTCGGTGCTGTAGAGGCGGGTCTTGTTGTTGTAGTCTGTCAGGACGCCGGTCACCACGCCCTCGTCGGACACGTCCAGCACGGTGACGCGGCTGCCGTTGACATCGCAGCCGATCCAGTTGAAGAGTTTGGTCGGCTCCTCGTCGCCGAGCCTGCAGCCGTAGAAATAGGCGCCGCTCGTGTAGTAGAAATCATAGTCCTTGTTGCCGGTGACGGTGTTGTAGGTCTCCACGTTCATCTTCACGCCGTCAACAAGCTTGCCGGTCTCGCTGTCCAGGATGCTCACCAGATTCTCCTCACCGCTGGTGGCGACGGCGATGCGCCCGTCGGGCAGGCTGATGAGGCCGTTGATGTAGCCGTTGACATTGATCTCATAGGCGTCGCGCCCGTCCAGGCCGATGGCGCGCAGGCCCTGGCCGGCGGAGACGATCACATTGCCCTTGTCGTCAAGCTGCATGGTGTAGGCGTCAAGCCAGCCGTCCTCCGGCACGTCGATCTTCGCCGAGGTGCGCTCGCTGCCCTCGCGGTCAAAGGAGCGGATGTAATACTCCTGCTGGAAGCGCTGGTGCTGGAAATACTCCTCGCTGTACTGGGTGTAGTTGCCGTCGCCGTCATTCCAGGAGGCATAGGCCAGCTCCAGCGTCACAAAGCCGTCGGGCGTAAAGCAGATGCCGCTCATGTCGCTGCCGGAATAAAATTCCTTGTAGCCCTTGTCGTTCACAGGGGCGTCAACGGTCTTGTAGTTTTCAAGCTTCGTGATCTTCCCGTCCTTGTCCATGTGGTAAAGGAAGGTCTCATACACGTCGTACTGTCCCTCATACTGGGGCTTGACCCCCTCGGGGATGTTCTCACCGACCTTTTCCCAGCTGCTGTAGTAAATACCGTCGTCGCTGTAGCTGCGGATGCTGACAAAGTTTTCGCTGTCGTCGAGAAGCTTTTTAAATTCGGACACATATACAAGCTCGGGCGCCGCGCTCTCCGTGGGTGCGGGCGCCGCGGTGTTCGCCGACCCGCCGGAGCTGCCGCAGGCAGCCAGGGACAGGCACATGGCAAGCGCCAGGAGCAGGCATACGATGTTTTTCATCTTCATATCGGAATCCTCCTGTGTTATGCGATGCCCCACAGGGCATGTCTCGTTCACGCGGGTCATTATATCATGTCTTTCTTCAAAAATGTCTTAAGCTTTCTTAAACTGTGCAATTTGCGTTTGTCAGTTCCTGTAATCAATGGTATACTGTGGACAAATGCCTCCGCCCCGGGCAGCTCTCCCCGCAGGGGCGGCAATCCAATTTTGAGGTGATGAGCATGGAAGAACGCTCCCTGATCCTGATTGTGGACGACGACCCCGATATCCGCAAGGTGCTGTACATGCTTCTGCGTGACGAGTACGCCGTGGCTGAGGCGGCCGACGGGACTGAGGCCGTGCGCTATATCGAGCAGTACCCCGAGACCGATCTTGTGGTGCTGGACGTGATGATGCCCGTCATGGACGGCTTTGAGGCCTGCGACCGCATCCGTGCCCTGTCCAATGTGCCGATCCTGTTTCTCACGGCCAAGTCCGCCGAGGCTGACCGGATCTCCGCCTACGGCAGCGGGGGCGACGATTTTCTGTCCAAGCCCTTCTCCCAGGGGGAGTTTCTGGCAAAGGTGTCCTCGCTTCTGCGCCGCTACAAGCAGTACCGCGGCAAGCCCGACTCGGCCCTGACGCTGGAGGGGCTGGAGGTGGACCTCAACGGGCGCAGCGTGAAATCGAACGGCCGGGAGATCACCCTTACCGACACGGAGTTTGCCATTCTCGAGCACCTGCTCAAGAACCGCGGCAAGACCGTCACCGCCGCCGACATGTACGAGGCCGTGTGGAAGGAGCGCTTTCTGCCGGGCTCCGGCAATACCGTGATGGTGCATGTGCTGAACCTGCGGCGGAAGATCGAGGAGAATCCCTCCAATCCGCGCATCATCCGCACCGTCTGGGGAAAGGGCTATCAAATTGACTGAAAAAAATATGCGCACCCGCTCCCTGCGGGGGCAGGTGCTGCGGGTGGCGCTGGTCGGCCTGCTCGTCGGGGCGCTCATCTTCCTGGCCCTGTCGGAGCTGGGCGCGGTCCTGATCCGGGAAAACTACATGAGTCCCGAGAGTGTGAACCGCCGCAAGTCGAAGATCTATGCCGAGTTCAGCAGCTATGTCTCCTCCCAGGGCGTCAGCGGCCGGGACACCGCCGCCCTGGCCCGCTGGACCGAATCCCACGAATATGTGTCCATCTATCTCTTCAGCACCGGGCGTGAGCAGCAGCTGTTCACCGGCGGCAGGCTCGAATCCGGTCTCGGCGGCTATGACCCGCAGGTGCACGGCAGGCTCTACCCCATCCGCTTTGCCGACGGGCTCTACCAGGTCGCCATCGGGGACAGCTCCCAGATCCGCCGGCGGCAGATCGTGAACATCGTGTCCTTCGCGGTGGCAGGGGTGTGCTACCTGCTGCTGTTCATGTGGTACACAGGCCGGCTCACAAGGCGCATCATCAGCCTGTCGCGTGAGGCCGCCGCCGTGAGTGCCGGGGATCTCGAGCGTGTGATCGAGGCTCCGGGCGATGACGAGCTCAGCCGTCTTGCCGACTCCGTGGACGAGATGCGCCGCTCCGTCATCGAGCGCATGGGCAACGAGAAGCGCGCCTGGGAGGCCAACACCGAGCTCATCACCGCCATCTCCCACGACATCCGCACCCCCATGACCGCCATGATCGGCTATCTGGGGCTCCTTTGCGGCGGCACGGAGGATGAGAAGACCCGGGCACAGCTCGCCTCCTCGGCCTATGTGAAGGCGATGGAGCTCAAGGATCTGACCGACCAGCTCTTCCGCTATTTCCTCGTCTACGGCAAGGCGGAGCTCGACATGGCCACCGAGCGCTTTGACGCGCGGCTTCTGCTTGAGCAGCTTTTGGGCGAGATGGAATTTGACCTCAGCGACGCGGGCTATACCATGCAGCGGCGCGACTTTGAGGGCGAGTGCTTTATCACGGTCGATCCCCTCTTTCTCAAGCGGGTGCTGGATAACCTTGTCTCCAACATCAAAAAGTACGCCGACCCCGCGGAGAGCGTCGCGGTGGTCTCCGCGCTTGAGTCAGGCGCGCTGCGCGTCACGGTGTCGAACGCCGTGGCGGCCCTCCGCTCCCGCAAGGACAGCACCAAGATCGGTCTGCGCACCTGCGAGAAGATCATGACCGCCCTCGGCGGCAGCTTCGAGACGCAAAACGACGGGGCGCACTTCACCGCCGCGCTGACTCTCCCGGCAGAAAAAGCGTAAACCGGAACCGAAGCGGGAGAGGAAAAAGGGCGCATTTCAAAATGCATACAGATGCAAAATCGTAGACCCGCCGAAAATCACATAATACCGAAAAAGCGGCGGGCCGATGAGGGCAGAAGGTGAATTGCCAACAGGCCGGCCTGGGCCGTCAGCCTCGACGGTATTCATTCCAATGCAGGGCATGTCTCAAAGCGAGACATGCCCTGCATTTTCTTTCACCTTTATTTTATTAAATCCTTCGTCGGGGTGCAGACGATGTTCGTCAGGATCTCGACCGCCTTGTCCATGTCCTCGGCGGTAATGTGCTCGTAAGGGCCGTGGAAGGCGGCGCCGCCTGTGCCGAGGTTCGGGCACGGCAGGCCGGCAAAGCTCAGGCGCGAGCCGTCCGTACCGCCGCGCACCGGTCTTGTCACAGGCTCAAGCCCTGCCTCCCGGATGGCCTTCTCCGCGCGGCGGATGATCTCCATGTGCCGGTGCAGGATTTCCGACATGTTGCGGTACTGCTCGCGCAGGGTAAGCTCCACGGTCCCCTCGCCGTACTCCGCGTTCAGCGCCCGCTCGATCTCGCGCAGCCTCTCGCAGCGCGCCTCAAAGCGCTCGCCGTCGTGGTCGCGGATGATGTATTTGAGCTCCGCCCGGCTCACATCGCCGGACATATCGGTCAGGTGGTAAAAGCCCTCATAGCCCTCCGTGCGGGCGGGGATCTCCTCGGGCGGGAGCATGGCGTTGAAGTGCATGGCCAGCAGCGACGCATTCACCATCACGTCCTTGGCAGAGCCGGGATGGACGCTTCTGCCCTGGATTTTGACGGTCGCCGCGGCGGCGTTGAAGGTCTCGTAATTGATCTCCTCCACCGGCCCGCCGTCCACCGTATAGGCAAAGCTTGCCCCGAAGCGGATGAAGTCGAGCTTTGCCGCTCCGTGGCCGATCTCCTCGTCCGGCGTGAAGCAGACGCCCACGGCGCAGTGGGGCCTGTCCCCCTTTATAAGCTCCTCGCAGACGGTCATGATCTCCGCCACGCCCGCCTTGTCGTCCGCGCCGAGGAGCGTGGTGCCGTCGGTGGTGATGAGCGTCTTGCCCGCGTGCGCCCGGACATCGGGAAATTCCTCCGGCCGGAGAACAAGGCCGCTCTTGCCGAGAGCCAGCTCTCCCCCGTCATAGTTTTTATGGAGCTGCGGCCTGACCCCGGCGCCGGAAAAGGCCGGTGCCGTGTCGATGTGCGCAATGAGGCCGATCATCGGCTCGGCCTTCATCTCCGGGCTCGGCGGCAGAAAGCCGTAGGTATAGGCGCTGGGGTCGGTATAGACCCGCAGCATGCCCATGTCCCGCATCTCATTGCGCAGAAGCCAGGCAAAGGCGTACTGCTTTTCCGTGCTGGGCGTGCCGACACCGTTCTCATCGCTCTGTGTATCCACCGCCGCATAGCGCAGCAGCCGTTCGTATGCTCTCATACAAACCCCTCTTTTACCGATAAATGCAGTCCGATTTTTTGGACAGATTCTGTGCTATCATACAGTCAAAGGAAGCAAAACCCGCTCCCTGACTCCACACTATTTGCAGAGCTCCGCCGTGACGAACAGCCGCCCCTTGCGGGAGCTGCCGCCGATCTCCGTGACGCGGCCTTTGCCCGTGCCGCGCAGGGACAGCACGTCCCCTTCCCTGACGGGCGCGTCGGGCTTGAGGCACTCGGCATAGTTGAGGCTCAGGGCTCCGAGGGCGATTTGCCGCGCCGTCTCCGTGCGCGAGAGGTGGAAAAGCCCCGCCGCCACCGCGTCCAGCCGCGGACTCATGACGGTGAAGCGCCGCTCCTCGCTGTGCTTTTCCCGACGCGGGACAGCTTCCAGCGGGATCTGCCCGGTCTTGACGCCGAAGCGGCCCACCTTGTCGATGCTCAGCAGATGGCGCAGAACGCTGGGTTGACATAACGCAATTGCCTCCGACCCGTCCACCAGGATATCCCCGACCCACTCGCGCCCGACGCCCATGCCGAGGATGGCGCCCATATAGTCCCGGTGGCCGGGGCTGCCGAAGGCGGCCGTCAGGTGCAGGGCACAGATATGCTCGCCGAGGTCCAGCCCGTCCTCCTCCATCCAGTCCGGCAGGAAGAAGGCCATGGTACGCTCGGCGTCGGGATAGCCGCCGGAGAAGACCATGGAGACGCCGCGCAGGGCGGGGTCATGCTCGAGGGCATAGCGCTCCGCCGGAGTGAGAAAGCCCGTGTTCGCGGGCACACCCCGCTGCTCTGTGCGGCGGGCGAGGTCCCGGGCGCGTTTAAGGATCGCTTCGTTTTCCATCTCTGAGCCTCGTTTTATGGGCGTTGAAGTTGGTGCGCTTGAGGACCTCCTCGATCTGCGAGAGGGCCCACTCCACCTCCCCCTTGAATTCGCCGGAGGAGCAGCGAAGCACGCCGGAGCGCAGGGCTGACAGGCGTATGAGGTTATCGCTTGTGACCACGCGGACGGTATAGTTTCTGCCGATCTCGTTCACGATACGCTCGATGTACGCATCGCCCGTCTCCCCGTCCTTTGTGAAGGCGACGGCGATGTTGTGGTAATCCGAACGGGAGCCGGGATTGCCCGGGGTGCGGAAGCCGTCGAAGACCAGCACAAGTTTTGCGCCCGTGAAGCCCGCATAGTCCGAGAGGATGTCCATTAGCTTCTCCCGCGCCAGGTCCAGCCGCTCGGCCGCGAGAGCCTTGAGCTCGTCCCAGGCGAAGATGAGATTATAGCCGTCGACAATGATATGCTCCTTTCGGCCTGTGAGCTGCGAAACCTCGTTCACAGCGGCGTTCAGCTGCCGGGCCCGGTATTCCGGGCGGCGGATGGGGCCGAACTCCCGCTCCATGATGGCCTCGAGCTCCCGCTCGTCGATATCGAAGCTGCGAAGCCGGGGCGCGGCCTGCGCCGGCTGCTCCTCCCGCTTCGGCTTGAGCACGGCCTCCAGGTGCATGTACTGCGGCACCTGGCTCCAGTGTACGTTCATCCCCGCCCCGTGGGCGCAGAAGACCGAGTCGGCGGGGTTATCCTGATCCCGCTCCGGGTCGTAGCCGCAGGATGAGACGATGCGGCTCTGCTCCGTGCAGGGGCGGTAGCCGCAGGGCGTCAGGCTCAGGCGGCCGCGGCCGTGGGAATAGGCCAGCAGCTCTTCCATATAATTGCCGAGCTTTGCCGCGGGAGCCGAGCCCTCCAGCCGCAGGAACTCGCCCCGCTCCTCCGGAGAGGAGAAGGCGCCGTCCATGGCGCGGATATCGCTGATGGCGCGGCCGATCTCGGCCGCAGGCACCTCCAGCGCAAAGCTGTACCACGGCTCGAGCAGGACGGATTCCGCCTGCATGAGGCCCTGCCGTACGGCGCGGTAGGTGGCCTCGCGGAAGTCGCCGCCCTCGGTGTGCTTGACGTGGGCACGCCCCGCGGCAAGGCTGATGCGCATATCGGTAATGGGTGCGCCCGTGAGCACGCCCCTGTGCTGCTTTTCCGCAAGGTGCGTGAGGATCAGGCGCTGCCAGTTGCGGTCCAGCGCGTCCTCGGGACAGATGCTGTCAAAGCTCAGGCCGCTGCCGGCGGGCAGGGGCTCGAGCAGCAGGTGCACCTCGGCATAGTGGCGCAGAGGCTCAAAGTGGCCCACGCCCTCAACGGTGTTTTTGATCGTCTCCCGGTACAGGATACGCCCGGTGTCAAGCTCCACCTCGGTGTCAAAGCGCTCCCGGACGAGGCTTTTGAAGATTTCGGCCTGGACCCGGCCCATGAGCTGCACGCTGATCTCGCGCGCCTGCCCGTCCCAGAGGACGTGAAGCTGCGGGTCCTCCTGATCGAGCTGCATGAGCTTCGGCAGCAGGACCATGGGGTCCGTGCCCTTCTCAAGGCACAGGCGGTAGCTCATCACCGGCTCCAGAACCGCGGCCTCCGCATCCGCCGCAGCGCCGAGGCCCTGGCCCGGCCTGGTCCCGCTGAGGCCCAGGGCGGCGCAGACCCAGCCCGCGCCGACCTCCTCCGCCGTTTCATACTTCACGCCGGAGTAGACGCGGAGCTGGCTGATCTTTTCCTCCGCCGCCTCCCCGGCGGCGTCTTGATAGCGCAGGAGAGTGCGAACCTTCAGGCTCCCGCCCGTGACCTTGAGCCAAGTGAGGCGGTTGCTCTGGGTATCGCGGGAAATTTTATACACCCGGGCGGCAAAGTCCGGCCCGTACACGGGCTTTGGCGCATAGAGCCGGAGGGCCTCCAGAAATTCGGCCACGCCCTCGGTCCTGAGGCCTGAGCCGAAAAAGCAGGGGTAGAGCCTGCGCCCCTCGACCAGCGCCCGGATCGTTTCCGGGCCGACTTCGCCTGTGGCAAGGTATTCCTCCATGGCTCCCTCGTCGCAGAGGGCGAGGTTTTCATGCAGGGCGTCCCCCACGGCGCCGAAATCGACGCAGTGATCCGAAAGGCGGGCGGTGAGCTCCGCCATCAGCGCGTCCCGCCCGGGAACGGGCAGGTCCATCTTCGTCACAAAGAGGAAGGTGGGCACGGCGTAGCGCTCCAGGAGCTTCCAGAGCGTCTCGGTATGGGCCTGGACCCCGTCCGTGCCGCTGATGACCAGCACCGCCGCATCCAATACGCGCAGGGTGCGCT
Organism: Oscillospiraceae bacterium; assembly: GCA_902761635.1. Taxonomy (GTDB): domain Bacteria; phylum Bacillota; class Clostridia; order Oscillospirales; family Oscillospiraceae; genus Limivicinus. The sequence goes on from CACWLG010000017.1 coordinate 22,502, forward strand.
CGGCCTCGGCGGAGAAATCCACATGGCCCGGAGTGTCCAGCAGGGTGAGGCTCCCCTCCCCCAGGGGCAGGATGGCCTGCTTTGAGAAAATGGTGATGCCCCGCTGCCGCTCCAGGCTGTGGGTATCCAGGAAGCTGTCGCGGTGATCGACCCTTCCCAGCGTCTTCAGTTTTCCGGAGAGGTAGAGCATGGCCTCGGACAGGGTAGTCTTGCCCGCGTCCACATGGGCCAGGATGCCCAGGACTGTATTGTTCTCATTCATCATAAGCGCATTTTACCAGCTTTTTCCCAAAGAATCAATCGTAAATCCGTCCGCGCGGTCCCATGTTATGTAACCTTTTGCACATTGCATGCAAAAAGAAATACAATTTTCTGAAACTTTGTCTATTATTTTTGTAAAGATCATGTTATAATTGAAGTGTATATTGCAATCACATTCATGATGCTGTTTCTTATTAACTATAAGGGGTACACGCCAGATGAAAAAAATTTTGGTTTTGGAGGATGAATCCAATATTCGCAGCTTTGTGGTCATCAATCTGCGCCGCAGCGGTTTTGAACCCATTGAGGCCGCCAGCGGTGAGGAAGCCCTGGAAAAGCTGAAGGTCAATCCCGACATCTGCCTTGCGCTGCTGGACGTGATGCTGCCGGATATCGACGGGTTCGAGGTCTGCCGCCGTATCCGCGCCTCCGGCTCGAAGATGGGCATCATCATGCTCACGGCCAAGAACCAGGAGATCGACAAGGTCACGGGCCTCATGACCGGGGCGGACGACTATGTTACCAAGCCCTTCTCCCCTGCCGAGCTCACCGCGCGCGTGGACGCGCTGATCCGGCGCCTCGGCATCGACGAGGATGAGAAGTCTTCCACCGAGATCGTGAGCGGGCCCTTCCTCCTGAACACCCGCAACCGCACCCTGGAGAAGGACGGGCAGCGGCTCAAGCTCACGCAGATCGAATACATGCTCATCAAGCTCTTTATGGAAAACCCCGGCAAAGCCATGAGCCGGGAGGATATCCTCTCCGCCGTCTGGGGCAGCGACTTTTCGGGCGAGCTCAAGACCGTGGACGTGAATATCCGGAGGCTTCGCATCAAGATCGAGGACGACCCCACCGAGCCGGAATATCTCACCACCGTGTGGGGCTACGGGTACAAGTGGGGATACTGAAATCATATGAGCGACAGGACCGTTCATTTGAGATTGCAGCCCTCTGCGCGCACTCGCTTGTGGGGAACGCTCGCACACTTGAGGGCTGAGGGGCATTTTTCGCGAGGTGCACGCCCCCGCGAAAAATGATTTGATTTCTTTTTCGCATACGCGAAAAACGCTGCGAGGCTTTGCCGCGCAATCATCATTAGGAAGTACATTACATGTTTGGCAATTTACGGACACAACTGCTGCTGTCGAGCATTGCGGCGCTGGCGCTGCTGCTGATGGGCACCTGGGCCTCCAGCCATGGGCTGATGGGCTGGGCCACGGCGATCTTCATCGCCGTGTGCGCCTATGTCATCGCCGTGAATATCTGGTTCTGGTACTGCGTGGCGGGCCCGCTGGGGAAACTGCGCAGCTTCGCAAAGCGCATCTCCTCCGGCAGCTACGGCATCAAGACGGAAGAGTTTGAGGAGGACGAGATCGGTTACCTCGCCGAGGAGATCAACGCCATCTCCGAGAAAACCGCTCTCGCCGAGAAGACCAGGACGGAGTTTATCTCCCAGGTCTCCCATGAGCTGCGCACCCCGCTGACCGCCATCACCGGCTGGGCCGAGACCATCGCCTACGATCCGGCGGTGCAGGGCGACTCGCTCAAGGGCATCCAAATCATCTCCAAGGAGGCCGAGCGCCTGACCAATATGGTCAAGGAGCTGCTGGAGTTTACACGCATTCAGGACGGGCGCTTCAACCTGCGCATCGAGCTCATCGACATCGCCGCCGAGCTGGAGGACGCGCTCTTTACATACGGGGAGCTGATGAAGCAGGCCGGGATGAAGGTCCGCTACACCGGGCCTCAGAGCGAGATCCCGCTCATCCCCGGGGATTCCGAGCGGCTCAAGCAGGTATTCCTGAACCTTTTGGACAACGCCATGAAGCACGGCGGCGACGGCGGGCGCATCGACGTCTCCCTCCGGCAGGAGGAGGGCTGCGTGCGCATCAATGTGCGCGACTACGGCCACGGCATCCCGGAGGCGGAGCTGCCGCACGTGAAGGAGAAGTTCTACAAGGGCAGCTCCAAAAACCGCGGCACTGGCATCGGCCTTGCCGTATGTGACGAGATCGTGGCGCGCCATGGCGGCACCCTCGCCATCTCCAACGCTCCGGGCAAGGAGGGCGGATGTCTTGTGTCCGTGACGCTGCCGCTGAGCGCAAAGTGACGATGCAAGCTTTTATGGCAACACCACACAATCCGCCTTCGGCATCTCCTGGAAAATTTGTGCCCTGATTTCGTCACTTTTTCTTGAGGTACACAAAGTACATCTGCGAAAAAGTGCCTTTATCACCGAATTATGCGGTATTGCCTTATTGTATGATATAGAGGAGAATGTACATTGAAACAACCAAATTCCTGCAATTTCAAAACCTCCATCGGCGGTCAGGCCCTGATTGAAGGGATCCTGATGCGCGGGCCGAAGAAGCAGGCCATTGTCTGCCGCACCAAGGACGGTCTGGTGGAGAAAACCGAAGAGCTCAAGTTCATCAAGGACCGCTACCCCATCCTGGGCTGGCCCCTCATCCGAGGCTGCGCCATCTTTCTCAGCTCCATGATCAACGGCATGCAGGCCCTGACCTACTCGGCGAGCCTTGTGCCCATTGAGGAGCAGGGCGAGCCGGACAAGGTGGATCAGTGGATCGAGAAGCACTTCTCCGAGGAGAAGGCCAAGAACATCATCATCGGCGTGGCCGTGGTGCTCGGCATCCTGCTGAGTCTGTTCCTGTTCATCTTCCTGCCCGCGCTGATCGTGAGTCTCATCAAGCCCCTGACCGAGAGCCTCTTCATCCGCAACATCGCCGAGGGCCTGACCCGCGTGGTGATCCTGCTTGTCTACATGAAGCTCGTCACCTTCACCCCGGATGTCAAGCGCCTGTTCTCCTACCACGGGGCCGAGCACAAGACCATCTTCTGCTATGAGCACGGCAAGGAGCTGACGGTCGAAAACGTGCGGCCCGAGTCGCGCTTCCACCCCCGCTGCGGCACCAGCTTTCTGCTGGTCGTGGTGGTGGTGAGCATCCTTGTAAACTCCGTCGTGCGCGTGCAGAACACCTTCGCCCGTATGGGCTTTCACCTGCTGCTGCTGCCGCTCGTGGTCGGCATCAGCTATGAGATCAACCGCTGGTGCGGTCTGCACGACAACTGGCTGAGCAGCGTTCTGTCCGCTCCGGGCAAATGGCTGCAGCGCATCACCACCAACGAGCCCGACGACAGCATGATCGAGTGCGCCATCCGGGCCATGGAGCTGGTCATCCCGGAAAAACAGGGCAGCGATGCCTGGGGGAGCTGAGGATTTTGAAAACCTATAACGAGCTTTACATCAACACCCGCAACACCCTCAAGCGCAGCGGGATCGAGGCCTATGCCCTCGAGGCCCGCGTGCTGGTGGCGAGCGCTGCCGGCAAGAGCGTGCAGCAGCTTCTGCGGGATCTGAATCTCTATACCACCGCCCAGGTGGAGGAGCAGGTGGCCGCGTACACCGCCCGGCGCCTGGACGGGGAACCCGTGGCCTATATCACGGGCGACTGGGAGTTTTACGGCCTGCCCATCAAGGTGACAAAGGACGTGCTTATCCCAAGGGCCGACACGGAGCTGCTGGTGGATCTGGTGAAGGCGGCGCTCACCGGCTACAAGATGGACGCGCGCATCCTGGATCTCTGCTGCGGCAGCGGCTGCATCACCTGCGCGGTGGGGCATGAGCTGCCCGCCACCAAGCTTGTGGCGGTGGATCTGAGCGCGAGCGCTCTGGAGGTCTGCCGGGCGAATGTCAACCTCAACCGTCTCACCACGCGCGTGATCTGCATGCAGGCGGACGCCACGGCCTCTCCCCCGCTGGGGATCGGGAGCTTTGACGTTATCGTGTCCAATCCCCCCTATATTGCCACCGACGAGATCCAGACCCTTGACCGCTCGGTCCGGGACTACGAGCCCGTGTGGGCTCTTGACGGCGGGGCGGACGGCCTGCGTTTTTACAAGGCCATTATCAAGTACTGGAAGACGCTGCTGCGGCCGGAGGGCCTGCTGATCTTTGAGGTCGGCGAGGGCCAGGCCGAGGCTGTTTCCAACATGCTCGCCGCGGCGGGCTTCAGCTCCACCTCGATCCACGAGGACGCAAGAGGTGTCGAGCGGGCCGTCGTGGGGAGAATGTAAAGCCTTTGGCTCCCTCTGTGATGGAGCCGCACGGTGCGTGTACACCCGCGCCGTGCCCGAGGGAGTTGTCCGCTGACAGGCCAGCCCCCTTCCACCGCCGAAGCGCTCAGACAAGCTTTGTATGTCGCACGCTTCCCGCGCGTCAGAATCCTCCCCCATATCGCCGCAAGCGGCTGGTGGAGGCAAGAATGATTACCCGCCGCTTCTGCGGCAGATTGGAGAAAGACAATGGCTGAAAAGAAAAAGGCCCCCGCGGTTGCCGTGCCGGCCAATTCCGATAAGAAAAAAGCCCTGGAGACCGCGATCGCCAAGATCGAGAAGGACTACGGCAAGGGCACCATCATGCGCCTGGGCGACGATATTTCCGTGAATGTGGAGGCGCTGTCCACAGGTTCGCTGGCGCTGGATCTAGCCCTCGGCATCGGCGGCATCCCCAAGGGGAGAATCGTGGAGATCTACGGTCCCGAGGCCAGCGGCAAGACCACCCTGGCCCTGCACGCGGTGGCCTCGGCTCAGAAGGCCGGGGGCGACGCGGCCTACATCGACGTGGAGCATGCCCTGGAGCCGGCCTATGCCCGCGCCCTCGGCGTGGACATCGACAGTCTCCTGATCTCCCAGCCGGACACCGGCGAGCAGGCCCTGGACATTGCCGAATCCCTGGTGCGCTCCGGCGCTGTGGACGTGGTGGTGGTGGACTCCGTCGCCGCGCTCATCCCCCGCGTGGAGCTGGAGGGTGAGGTCGGCGACACCGTGGTCGGCGCCCTGGCACGGCTCATGAGCCAGGCCATGCGCCGCCTTGCCGGCGCCATTTCCAAGAATAACTGCACCGTCATCTTCATCAACCAGCTGCGTCAGAAGATCGGCGTCATGTACGGAAACCCCGAGACCACGCCCGGCGGCCTCGCTCTCAAGTATTACGCGAGCGTGCGCATCGACGTGCGGCGCATCGAGACCCTCAAGGTCAACGGCGAGATGGTGGGCAACCGCACCCGCGCCAAGGTCGTCAAGAACAAGGTCGCGCCCCCCTTCCGTGAAGCGGAGTTCGACATCATGTACGGCGAAGGCATCTCCAAGATCGGCGAGATCGTGGACCTCGGCGTAAAGCTGGAGATCATCGACAAGGCCGGCGCCTGGTTCACCGTGGACGGCAACCGCATCCAGGGCCGCGACGGTGTGAAGCAGTACCTCGCGGAGAACCCCGAGGTCTGCGACCGGATCGAGCAGGAGATCCGCGACAACGCCCATAAGCTCATGAGCCCCCAGGCCATGAAGGCTGCCCAGGCGGCAGGCCGTGCCGCCGCTCCCGCCCCGGCGGTGGATGTGAGCGCGGCGGACTTTGACGAGGACTAAGCCCCTCGATGCTGATCACTTCCCTGAAACAGACCTCGCCCGAGCATGTCACCGTCTGCCTTGACGACGGCGGGGAAATCCGCGCCACCCTCGGCGTGGTGACGGAGCTGCGGCTTTTTCGCGGGCGGGAGCTGGACAGCGATGCTCTGGAAACGCTGCAAACCCTGGCGGGGCGCGCCCTTGCCCGGGAAAAGGCCCTGCAGCTTGTATCCCGGCGGCAGATGTCGGCAAGGGAGCTTGGAAAAAAGCTCAGAGAAAAGGGCTTTGACGAGCAGACTGCGGACTACTGCGTCTCGTGGATCATGGAGCGCGGGCTGATAAACGAGGAAAACTATGCCGCCGCCATCGTCCGGCACTATGCCGCAAAGGGCTACGGCGAGGGGCACATCCGGCAGGAGCTTTTGCACCGCGGCATCCCGCGGGAGCTGCAGGACGAAGCGCTCTCCGCCATGCCGGAGAGCACGGAGAAGCTTGACCGCTTCATCGCCCAGCGCCTGAAGGACCCCGGAAACCGGGACGCGGTCAGGAAGCTCAGCGCCGCGCTCTTTCGCCGGGGCTACGGCGGGGAGGAGATCCGCGCCGCGCTGGCACGCTTTCAAACCTCTTTGGAGGATGAATAACATGGAAAAAAGCTTTGCAATGATCTCGCTGGGCTGCGCCAAAAATCTGGTCAACAGCGAGCAGATGCTTTACCTGATGAGTGAGGCGGGCTTCACCCTGGTCCCGGACCCGGAGGGGGCCGACCTCGTCATCGTCAATACCTGCGGCTTCATCGACGCCGCCAAGAGTGAGGCCATCGACAGCATCCTCGAAATGGCGGAGCTGAAAAAAGCCGGGAAGCTCGGCGGCCTCATCGTGACGGGCTGTCTTGCCGAGCGCTATCGGGACTCCATTTTGCAGGAGCTGCCCGAGATCGACGCCGTGCTCGGTGTGGGCAGCTTCAAGGACATCGTGGCCGCGGCAAACGCCGTGATGGAAAAGCGCTCCCTCAGCCTCTTCGGCGATCAGAGCGCGCCGGTGGATGAGATCCCCCGCGTGGTCACCACCGGACCGGGCTGGGCCTACCTCCGCATTGCGGAGGGCTGCAACAACTTCTGCGCCTTCTGCGCCATCCCCTTCATCCGGGGCCGCTACCGCTCACGGAGCATGGAAAACATCCTCGAGGAGGCGCGGGATCTCGCGGCGCACGGGGCCAGGGAGCTCATCGTCATCGCCCAGGACATCACCCGCTACGGCACCGATCTCTACGGCAGGCGTTCCCTGGCGGAGCTCTGCCGAAGGCTCTCGGAGATCGAGGGCGTCGAATGGCTGCGCTTACATTATTTATATGTAGACCAGTTTGACGACGAGCTGATCGAGGAGATCGCCTCGAACCCCAAGATCGTCAAGTATCTGGATATCCCCATCCAGCACATCAACGACAATATCCTGAAGCGCATGAACCGCCGCGGCACCGGCGCGGATATTCGCAGGCTCTTCAAGACCCTGCGCTCGCGTATCCCCGGTCTTGTGCTGCGCACGAGCCTCATCGCCGGTCTCCCCGGCGAGGGGGAGGCAGAATTTGAGGAGCTGTGCGACTTTCTGCGTGAGGCGCGCATTGAGCGCGTCGGCGTCTTCCCCTTCTCCCCGGAGGAGGGCACGCCCGCAGCGCAGATGGAGCATGCAGACCCGGAAGAGGCCCAGCGCCGCGCCGACCTGATCCTTGAGCTGCAGGCGCCCATCATGGAGGATTTCTGCCGGAGCTTTGTGGGGAAAACCCTCGATGTGCTGTGCGAAGGCTTTGATGAGGAGAGCGGCCTGTACATGGGCCGCAGCTATGCCGACTCGCCGGATATCGACGGGCAGGTGCTGTACACCGGTCCCGGCCGTGAGGGCGAGCTGCAGAAGGTTTTGATCGAGAGCACGGAGGACGGGCTGCTCTACGGCCGGCTGAAGGGGGGAGCGTAATGAACACCACTGCCAACAAGATCACCATGCTGCGCGTTTTTCTGATTCCCGTGTTTATGGTGCTGGCCTATCTGGATCTGCGCATCCCCGCCGTCATCGTCTTTATCCTTGCCAGTCTCAGCGACCTGCTGGACGGCTATATCGCCCGGCATTACAACCAGATCTCCAATTTCGGCAAGTTCATGGACCCGCTGGCAGACAAGATGCTGGTGCTCTCGTGCATGTGCTTTCTGGTGGAAAAGGGGCAGATGCCCGGCTGGGCTGTCGCCATCATCCTCTTCCGCGAGTTTGCCGTGTCGGGTCTGCGCCTTGTGGCGGCGGAGCGGCAGCATGTCATCGCCGCGGCCTGGTCCGGCAAGGTGAAGACCACCTGCACGATGATCGGCCTGTGCTTTCTGATCGTCTTCCGCGAGTACCCGGAGCTGAATCTCTTCGTCACCGCCGTCATCCTCATCACCACCGTCTATTCCGGCGTGGAGTACTTTATTAAAAACTGGTCTGTATTTAAAGATGCCGATTGATCGGTGTTCACAGGGGTCGATCCCCGGATCGGCCCGAAGCCCTGACGATTTGCAAATTCACGGGCCGATGAGAGTGTCGGCCCTACGGCATATAAAAGGAGTAATGTCACATGATCCTGTACAATTCCGCCTCTCGCAAGCGGGAGGAGTTCGTTCCCTATGATCCGAGCCTTGTCAAGATGTACACCTGCGGGCCGACGGTCTATCACTTCGCGCACATCGGCAATCTCCGTTCCTACATCATGGAGGATATTCTGGAGAAGTATCTGCGCTACACGGGCTATAACGTCAAGCGCGTCATGAACATCACCGACGTCGGCCATCTCACCTCCGACGCGGACGAGGGCGAGGACAAGATGCTCAAGGGCGCGAGGCGCGAGCACAAGAGCGTGCTGGAGATCGCGCAGTACTACACCGACGCCTTCTTTGACGACTGCGCAAAGCTCAACATCAAGACCCCCGACGTGGTGGAGCCCGCCACTCACTGCATCGACGATTACATCCGCATCATTCAGAAGCTCATGGACACGGGCTACGCCTACTTTGCCGGCGGCAATGTGTACTTCGATACCTCAAAGCTTGAAAAGTATTATGTCTTCAACGACTTCAAGGAGGAGGATCTGAACGTCGGCGTGCGCGAGGGCGTGGAGGAAGATACCAATAAGCGCAACCGGAACGATTTTGTGCTCTGGTTCACCAAGTCCAAGTTCGAGGATCAGGCCCTCAAGTGGGATTCTCCCTGGGGTGTGGGCTATCCCGGCTGGCACATCGAGTGCTCCGGCATTTCCATGAAGCACCTGGGTGAGAACATCGACATTCACTGCGGCGGCATTGACAACGCCTTCCCCCACCACACTAACGAAATTGCCCAGTCCGAGGCCTATCTCGGCCATCCCTGGGTCAAATACTGGATGCATGTCCTCCACCTGAACACCACCTCCGGCAAAATGAGCAAGTCCAGCGGCGAGTTTCTGACCGTGTCTCTGCTCGAGCAGAAGGGCTACGATCCCCTGGCCTACCGCTTCTTCTGTCTCCAGAGCCACTACCGCAAGAGCCTGGTGTTCTCCTGGGAGAACCTCGACAACGCCCAGGGCGCATACAACAAGCTCATCGCCCGCGTCGCGGCCCTCAATCCCGGGGACGGGGAGTTCGACGAGGCGGCATTCCACGAGCTCGATCAGAAATTCCGCACCGCCATGGATAACGACCTCAACTCCTCCCTCGCGGTCACGGCGCTCTATGACGTGCTCAAGGCCAAAACCAACGACGCAACCAAGCTCAAGGCGATCGCGGCTTTTGATACCGTGCTTGGACTGAGCCTGATCGAAAAGGCCGCTGCCAGGCGTGAGGAGCTCAAGCGCCAGCAGGTTGTGGCCGGGGAGTTCACCATCATCTCCGAGTCCGGCGAGGCCGATGCCGATGTGGAGGCGAAGATCCGCGCCCGCCAGGACGCCAAGAAGGCCAAGAACTTTGCCGAGGCCGACCGCATCCGTGACGAGCTCAAGGCCGCAGGCATCGAGGTGACCGACATTCCCCACGGAGCCAAGTGGAAGAGGATTTAAAAACTCCGCCCTTCATGTGAAAAAACACAGCGCCGCACGGTTTCGTGCGGCGCTGCTGCTGTCTGTCTTACGCTATGGATGTAAGCGGAATCTGCCTCAGGTCCCAGCTCGCGTCGGGGTGGATGGTGATGAGTTCCGCACCGCGCGTATCCTGTCGTTCGCCTCGGCAAAGGCCGGGCTGTAATCCAGATTGTTCAGGAACAGATCGGCAAATCCTTCGATCCGTTTCTGAACGCCGTTGTTTTTGCTCTCCATCTCTTATACTCCGTAGGGATAGGTGGAATTCTTATCCAGGGGGTAATAGGTGTAATTGCTGTTGACAGGCCGTTCTCCCCTGCCGAGGGCCCAGTCGAGCATGCCGTATTCCATGGCGTCGGTGATGATGCCGTAGTGTCCGCCCCCGGCGCACTCGACCACCGTGACATTGTTGCCGTGGGCCACCATGAGCTCGATGGCCCGCTTGTTCATGCCCACGCCGCCAAACTCAAACAGATAAAAACACGTTCCCGCCTTCGCCGTGCTGTCGCACTGGGTCGGCGTCAGGGTGTGCCCGTCCATCTCCCAGTGCATGCCCGCGTCAAAGGTCATGACCGTCTTCGTGCGCACGCCGTAATTTTCATAGAGGATCGCCGCGCCCTGACAGGCGGTGTAGGCGCCCATGCTGGCCCCGCAGAGGACCAGATCGTGCAGGAAGACGTTGTTCTCCAGCGCCGCCTGCTCGAGCGCGCGCCAGGAGTCCTCCACCTTGTCCGCCTCGTGGCCGAAGCCGTTGGCATAGCAAAGGAGCATGATGGCGTTGGGCGGGTCCGGGCTGTAAATGTATTCCGTGAGGTAGTTGTTGGCCAGGGCCTCATCGTAGCCGCCGGGGTAAAAGATCATGCACGTGGTCTCAGGCCCTGCGTCCTTCGGGACATAGATGAGCCCCAGGCGGTGATAATACAGGACGCCCTTGCCGAGGTCATAGCCTGCGTATTCCGAGTAGCGCACCGGCTCCTCCGGCGTCTCATTCATGGCGACGATGCGGTTCAGGCAGCGCTGCTCCAGGCTTTCGCTGTCCTTGTAGTCGCCAAGCTCTCTCCAGCGCTGCACCGCCTCATCCAGGCGGCAGGCGTAGGTGGCCTCCAGCGCCCGCTGATAGAGGGTCTCGCGGCAGCTCTCCAGCAGCGCCTTTGCCCCGGGATAGTCCGGGAGCGTGCCCAGCAGGGAGATCGCCTCGGCATGGCGGTCCTCTTCGGCATAGCGCCCGGCCCGCCGGAAGTCGCATTCCTGCGCCCGCTGCGCCGCGTCCTCAAAATCGCTGAGGGCAAGAAAGCCCTCCTTCGCACCGAGAAAGTCCCCCGCCTGCAAAAGCCGCTCCGCCGCCCGGTATTCCGATTTCTTCTCCTCGATCACAAGCTGCTCGTCACAGTCCCTCACGCGCTCCTCGAGCCCGAGAGAGAGGAACACGTCCCGCGCGGCCGCATAGTCTCCGGCGGTATAGAAAGCCTCCGCCCGACCGAGCGCTGCCTGCCGCTGCCGCGCGCGCAGAAAGCGCCATCCGACCAGCGCCCCCAGCAGCAGCACCGTGATCAGGAGCACAAACGCCAGTATTCTTCTACCTGTCCTTGTCACAGCAAAACCCTCTGTACGCAGAATGAAGGGCTGCCGCCCTTCTGCCGAAGCGGCAGACAGCCGTTTTGTATTGTATCGCAGCGCCGGGCTTTGCGCAAGTTTTTTTCTTTTCGCGGGGGTGTCTTTCCCGGGCAGCTCTCGCCGTGCCCCGCCGCGGCGGGGATATGGGAGTGTCGTATAAAAAAGGGCGTTCTGGAGTTTTGCAGGATTGTCTATTTTTTTTAATGATTACAGTTGCCTTTTTTATTGAATTATGTTAAACTGCTGTATATTGATAAGAATAGGCATTTTGTGTCTTTTCGGCACTTTTTTTATGGAATGATCCCGGTTTTTTCTGAAACGAAGTGCTTTATCTTATTACTTCTATTTTCTTTACATATTTTATTTTATTTTCAGAACGTGGAGAGATACTTGCTATGTGGGAAAACAACCGGAAAAAGTCTATCATTGTAAACATTCTTTTGGTTATTCTCATTATCGCGATCGCCGGCGGGCTTCTGACGGCCATGCTGCGTGTCCGCGAAAAGAATTTCGAGGAGGATGAGCAGCTCTCTGCCATTCACGTCCAGCAGCAGATGGAGCAAAGCGCCGCCCGTACCGAATCCCTCGCAGCCATTCAGGAGGAGTACGACAAGGATCTGAAGACGATCGCGGCCTACACCCCGGGCATTGTGTGCTGGGGGGATGACATCACCGCCGGAAGCTTTGCCTACCTCAACTATCCCTATGTGCTCCAGACTTATATCAACACTTACCTCTGCGACATCTATGATTTCCGCAGCACGATCGAAAATGCCGAGGAGTTCTCCCGTCTCAAGTGGGACGAATACACCGTCAGCATCCCGGTCGTGAACATGGGCGCCGGCAAGGAGTCTTCCTATACGATCCTCGGCCGCTGCGGCGCAGTTCCTTATATTGTGTCGCAGGATTTCGTCGTGCCCGCGGGGATTGAGCCCGTGCCCATCCAGCTCAAGTCCATGTCGGGCAAGCCCGTCACGCCTCTCATCGGCGGCAGCGCCGGTATCAACAATGTCTTCATCAACGGCATTGAGGGCATACTGTCCATCGACTCCGAGGCATACAACTACAACGGCACCTACAATTACTTCTTCACCCGCGTCGCCCCCGGCGCGGAGACCCTGATCCCTGCAGAGAGCGTTATTGAGACGGCCGCCTTTGATCTTTACAAGGACTACATCCATGTGGTCTTCATCGGCACTTACGGCAACTATGACAATGCCGATGACCTTGTCCAGCAGGTCAAGACCCTTCTGGCGCGCCAGACGCAGAATACCGAGCGCTATATCGTCCTCGGCCCCTACTCCGTAGACGGCTGGACGGCCTCCTCCTATCAGCTCGACGCTATCGACACTGCCATGCTCCAGGCCTTTGGAACCCGTTACATCAACATCCGCAAGTACCTTCTCGGCGACGGCTACACCGACGCCGGCATCAAGCCGACCTCGGAGGACGACTACTCTATTTCCGCCAATGCCGTACCGCCCAGCTTCCTTGTCACCGCGCACAGCACGGAGCTCAACAGCACCGCGCACAAGCTGGTGGGCAAGCTCATCTTCAGCCGCATGGAAAGCCTCGGCTACTTTGATGAGATCAAGGACGAGCTTCGTCTCAATGAGACGACCAAGCAGATCCTGAAGGATGATCCCTCCTACTTCGAGACGATCATCAAGAACACGCTCAAATGAGATCATCTATGAGTAAACATGTATTTGCTGCCGAGGTGCAGCAGGAGCGGGAGGACATATGAACAACAAAGAATCCGAAATTGATTTGCTGAGCCTCATACAGGCTGTTTGGAGAAAATCCCTGGTCATCATCCTGGTTGCGATCATCATGGCGAGCCTGTTCTTTGCCGGCACGCTTCTTTTCATCACACCGACCTATGACGCCACGGTCTCCATGTATGTCAATAACAGCTCCTTCTCCTTCGGCCTGGAGCGCTTCTCCATTTCCGCCTCGGAAATGAGCGCCTCCAATTATCTGGTCAATTCCTACGTCTTTATTTTGAAGTCCCGCACCACGCTGGAAGACGTTATCTCTTCCTCCGGTGTACCCTACAACGTCAAGGCTCTTTCGAGAATGATCTCGACTGAGGTCGTCCCCAACACCGCCGCTTTCAACGTGAAGGTCACAAGCACAAGTCCCACCGAAGCCGAGCTGATCGCAAACACGATCGCAAAGATCCTGCCGGAGCGTATTTCCGAGATCATCGACGGCAGCAATGTGCGTATTGTTGATTTCGCCATTGTCCCGGCCCAGCGCTCCGCCCCCAGCTTTACAAAGAACACCGTCTTGGGTTTTCTCGTGGGCGGCTTCCTGGCTGTCTTGTTTGTCATCGTCAAGTTCCTGCTTGACCAGCGCAATGACGTCGTCATCCACTCCGCCGATGAGCTGCGCAGCATGTATCCTGATATCACGGTTCTTGCGCTGATCCCGGATATGCGCCTGTCGGAGAAGAAGGGCTATTACTACTCTTCGTACTACGGCGAGGACAAGAAAAAGAAGAAGGGAGCTGAGTAACGATGGACGATAAGAGAAAGAGCAAATCCGCACCGATTGCCGGCGCAAACGACAGGGTGTGCGAGCATCTGAGCTTTGCGGCAAAGGAGGCCTTCAAGCGTCTTCGCACAAACGTCATTCTGAAGTTTCCGGAGGGAGATACCGAATGCCGCATCATCGGTGTGACCAGCGCCCAGCCCTCCGAGGGCAAGAGCACGATTTCCCTGAACCTCTCCTATTCCCTTGCCGAGCTCGGCAAGAATGTTCTGCTGATCGACTCCGATATGCGCAGACCCTCCATCCACATCAAGGCGAGAGTGGAGAAGGAGCCGGGCCTTGCGGATCTGCTCGGCAGCTCCAACGCCATCGCCTCCTCGGTCCGTAAATATAAGAGCAGCAAGAACGAGACGGTTTTTGACATTATCCCCGGCGGCAATATTCCCCCGAACCCCTCTGAGCTTCTGACCTCCAAGCGGATGGAGACACTGCTGAAAACCCTCCGCTCCGCCTATGATTTTATTATTATGGACCTGCCCCCCGTCGGCGCGGTCATCGACGCCGTTTCCATCTCCAAGCAGACGGACGGCATGATCGTCGTGCTGCGCGAGAATAACTGCCCCGTCGGCATCTTCAGAGACTGCGTCGCGCAGATTCAGGAGGCCAATGTCCCGATCCTCGGCTTTGTCATCAACGGCGCGCTGGAAGGCGCCGGCAAGAAATACGGCTACGGCGGCAAATACGGGTACAGCAGCTACGGCAACTATTACGGTTCCTATTATAAATGATTGATTTTCATTCCCACTTCCTGCCGGATATGGATGACGGCTCTGACAGTATCGAGACCAGTCTCGCTATGCTGCATGAGAGCTGGCGGCAGGGCGTGCGCCTCATGTTCGCCACCCCGCATTTTTACGCGGAGGAGGACGACCCCGAGAGCTTTCTTGCAAGACGCAGCGAGGCCTATGCTCGGGTGCGTGAGGCCATCGAGGCCCGGCAGGACTCCGAGATCCCGGACATTCTTCTCGGGGCGGAGATCTACTACTTTCCCGGCATGAGTGTCGCCGAAGAGCTTCGAGCCCTCTCCATGGGCACTACCCCCTTCCTGCTCATTGAGCCTCCCATGATCCCCTGGGGCAACAGCATGCTCGACGAAATCGAGCTGACAGGTGAAAACCTGCACTGTATCCCCGTGATTGCCCATGTGGACCGCTATATGCGCATGCTGCGTGACGCAAGTCTTTTTGACCGCCTGCGTGATCGACGGATCCTGATCCAGGTCAATGCCAGCTTCTTTGTCCATGACAGCGAGCGCGCTCTTGAGCTTCTGCGGCAGAACCGGATCCACTTCATCGGCTCCGACTGTCACAACATGGACGAGCGTGCCCCCAACATGGGTTCGGCCGAAGAGATCATCCGCCTCGACGGAGCGACGGAGTATTTTCGGACGATCAATCAGCGTATCTTTTCTTTATTGGAGAGACAGCAGCAATTATGAAGAGACGACAGAAACGGATTCTTTGGATCGTGCTGCTTGCGATCGTTCTGCTTGCAGCAGCCGTTGTGATCTTTCTCGGCATGAGAAAGGCCTTCACCTATGAAGCGCCCACAATTGAAAACGCGGGTCAAAGCATACACGCCGAGCCAACGCCGGAACCAACGCCGCAGGCGTCGTACACCCTTGAAAAGCCCGTCAACATCCTGCTGATCGGCATTGACAACCATGTCGGCTCCTCCGAGACCGAGCGCGGCAACGCCGACGGCATCATGTTCGCCACGATCAACCCCGACACGAAGGAGCTGATCTTAACCTCCTTCATGCGTGATACCCGTGTGAGAATCGAAAACGGCTATGACAAGCTCACCTATGTCTATCACACCGGCGGTATCGAGCACATGCGAGAGATCATGGAGCAGAATTTTGAGGTCCCGATCGACTACTATGCCATCTTCGGTTACGCCGATGTTGCCGAGATCGTGGACGCCGTGGGCGGGATCGAGATGGATCTGACGGAGAACGAGATCTATTTCATGGAAGATAAGATCAAGGATATCTCCTATACGATGGGCCAGGATTACAGGGATAATATGCTTACGGTCGAGCAGGCCGGCAAGGTCAAGCTCAACGGTGTGCAGGCCGCAGCCTATACGCGTATCCGGCCGGCCGAGGGGCAGTATGACGCCGGCAGAACAGAGCGCGGACGCGAAGTGATTACCGCTGTCTTGTCAAAGGCCTTCCGCCTCGGCACCTCGGATCTGCTGAAATTTGCAAGTGTTTTCTATGATAAGCTGGAGACCGATGTCCCCGATTCCCTCTTTGTGCAGATCGGCATGGACGCCTCTGAGATCCGCAGCTACAAACAGATATCGGACCGTATCCCGATCGACGGCTCTTATGAGAGCGGCAACACAGGCTCCGGCTACTATGTAGTCCCCGATATGGAGATCAACAAACAGCACCTGCAGGAGTCCCTTTTTGAAGGAAAGCACTGATCCTGTCCCTTTTCATTGAGCAAGAGGCTGTCTCACCATGATGATGAGACAGCCTCTTGCTTTCTTCTTACGCCTCGTCCAGGCTCTCCTGCAGTCTTTCGTTCCGGCGCAGGAGCTCTTCGTTCTGCTCCTCCAGCGCCTCGAGCTTCTCATGGATCGGCTCGAGCTGCTTTTCCAGCTCCTTGCGGATCTCGGCGCGGAAGGCGTGCTTCTCGCTGAGATTGCGCAGCCAGGCCAGCAGGATCGAACCGCCGATCAGAACGATGACAATGCGCTTGAGGTTTTCGGGCTTCAGCAGCGCTCTGGTCACAAGCAGGGTTTTCTCCCCGCCGGGGACCTGCTCAGCCAGAGCCTGCCAGACTCTGACCGCCACGGGGTTATTGGTTTTCAGCATACTCATTTTCTTCCTCCTATTTGATTTGTCCGTAGGCAAGGATGGTGAGACCTGCATAGACTGCCGCAAGGCCGAACAGCAGCAGCCCCTGCTTCAGGCGGTGCTCCGTCAGAAGGCCGACAAATTCACGCACCGCAGCGTTTGGCCAGAAATACCACTTTGTCGGCGCGCCCATACCGAGGGCGCGCATCTTCACACGGCGCGCCTTGAGGCCTGCTCGAAAGACATGATAGTTCGTGGTGAAGAAGGCGATCTTCCCTTCGCCGCCGGCTTCCTCGATTTTCTGCTTGGAAAAGCGCATGTTCTCCGCCGTATCGGTGGAGCGGTCCTCCATGATGATGTCCTCCGCCGGAATCTCCTGTCCGAGGAGATAATCGCGCATGCAGGCCGCCTCCGACCGGACCTCATCCGGTCCCTGCCCGCCGGAGACGATAAAGCGCGCTCTCCTTCCGGTCTCCTGAAGCTGCCGCCGATAGAAGTCCAGCGCGAGATCCAACCTCCCCTTCAGAAGCGGCGTGGGCGTCCCGTCCTGCCTGATCCCGCAGCCCAGAACGATCAGCCAGTCCTTGTCCGGGTCCGGCACATAGCTCGCCGCGAGCAGGTCCGCTATGATCGAGCCGATAATCATGCATTCAAAATACAGATAAAAGGCGGCGAGAATGTTCACGATCAGGTTTTCCGCGAGATTTCCCTGTCCGGTGAGGGCGCTGTGCACGTCCAGCACCGCAATCACGCCCGCGCCCGCCATAATCATAAAGGCGAGCAGCATGCCCAGGATGTTCACAAAGCGCTTCCCCTCGTGCCGGATCAGGGAAATATTGGAGATCAGCAGCGCGAGTGAGAAGGCCAGCAGCAGCGGCATTGTCAGGAGGATATAGTTTTTCGCCGAGTGCACCAGGGTAAAGAGCATCTGCACCGAGCGGTACTCCTCCGGGTTCTGGAAGCAGCGCACCGTAACCGAGGCATGGGTGAGGAAAAGGAAGAGCGCAAAGAGCGCAAAGCCCGGGTACAGGATCGTGTTGTAGGAGTAGGGATTGTAGCGCAGCTGGCGGAAAAAGGCCCGCAGCAGGCAGGCGATCACCAGCGCGAAATACAGCGTCAGGGCGAGGTTACCCCACTGCAGGCGCCGCGTCTCGTCCATGCGCAGGAGGAAGGCGAGAAACGCCGCCAGAGCCGCCGTCAGCACGGCGATATTATAGACCTTCGGTTTTTTTCGAAGCGTGTCAAATTTCAGCATGTTCAAAGCATATTCGGCTCCGTGGACGGAGTGGGATGCCGGGCCTGCGCAGCGCTGCGCCGACCCGGCTTTTTTCAGGTTTTTCGGCTGCTGTAGTCGCCGACAAAGACGCTTGTGAGCGGGGTGGTATTGCTTTGGGCGGGGTGCTGCGTCTCGCCGCCGTCATTGCTGACCAGCTTCGACACCAGACTTGCCAGCCACGAATCCCGGTCTACGCCCTCTGCCTCTTCATACAGACTCGTCCCGCCGCTGATCCTGTTCAGAGCTTCGTCGTCCATACGGATCGCGTCCTTTCCGTTTGCTTCGTATTTCTTGATTTTCATCCTGCTTCCCTCCTTGAGAAGGATTTACTGCGCCGTGGCCGCGGTGTCCAGGCGCTGGCGCGCCACAAGCTCGGCAAAGAAGCCGTTTTGCGCAATCAGTTCATCGTAGGTGCCGTCCTCCAGGATGTGTCCCTGGTCCAGGACCAGGATACGGTCGCAGTTTTTGATGGTGGACAGGCGATGCGCAATCACGATGCGGGTGCACTTGAGCTTATCCAGAGCGTCCGACACCTGCTTTTGCGTGCGGTTGTCCAGGGCGGAGGTCGCCTCGTCAAAGATCAGGATCTTCGGCTTCGGCGCGACGGCCCTTGCGATCATGATGCGCTGCTTCTGCCCGCCGGAGATGCCGCCCGCGCCCTCGGAGATGATGGTCTGCATGCCCATCGGCATGGCGCGGATATCGTCGGCGATGCCCGCCATCTCTGCCGCCGCCCAGGCGTCGTCGAGGGTGAGCTGCGGCGCGGAAATGACGATATTGGAATAGATATCTCCCTGGAAAAGGCTGCCGTCCTGGGTCACAACGCCGATCCTGCGCCTGAGAGAGCGCAGATCCAGCTTGCTGAGGTCCTTGCCGTCAAAGTAAACGGCGCCCCTCTCCGGCGTCTCAAAGCCCAGCAGCAGACGCACCAGCGTGGATTTGCCGCAGCCGGTCTTGCCGACGATGGCCACATACTCGCCCGGGCGGACCTTGAAGCTCATGCCGTCCACCACGTAGGGCATGCTGTCGGTGTAACGGAAGTAGACATTGGATAACTCAATGCCGCCGCTGAGGGAGGTGACCATGGTCTTGTTCTCGGTGGATTCCGGCTCGGTCTTGAGGATAGGCTCCGCCATCTCGAGGATGGGCTTGATCTGCGCCACCGAGAGGGCCACGCTCGTGAGCGAGGTAAAGGCGGCGGATACCATGCCGTAGGCCGAGTTGAAGGCGATGTATTCCGAGCCGCTGACATGAGTCTTTACGGCCAGGTAGTAGAGGATTATGGTCCCGACAAGGCCGATGGCGGTGTTGATGGCGCCGTTGACCTTCAGGAACAGAGGGGGATTGTAGCTGTACTCCGCCATCTGGGAGTAGGTATTGGCCCAGCGGGCAAAGGCGCGCTTTTCCGCACCGGCAAGCTTGACCTTCTGTACGCCGGTGATGAGGGCGTAGCTGATGCCGTTTTCCTTGGCGCCGAGCTCCATCATGCGCTTGCTCACGCGCATCTGCATGAACGAGGAAATGAGGCTGACCGCGAGGCTGATTACGATGATGGCGATCGCCGGTGTCACAAGGGCCGGGGCATAGCGGAAGATTTGCGTGACATAAAGCAGGCTCGCAAGCGAGGTGAGCATGCCGGAGAAGACGCTCCCCATCAGCAGGGAGCAGAGCTGGCTGACCGCGCCCGAGCGGCTGGAGAGCTCACCGGAGGAGTACTGCCGGAAGAAGCTTGCCGGCAGGTTCATGATGCGCATCATGATCGCCGCCTCCACAGACAGGGAGGTCTTGATCTCAATGCGGTTCATCATAAGCTCGCGCACCGTGGTGATGAGCTGACTGGAAACGATGGTCGTGAGCAGGAAAACCGCCGTGCCGAGCAGGATCGTCATGTTGCCGCTGTCCAGCACGAAGCCGGTGAGCACACGGTTGATGGGCGTGATCACCATGCCGAAGAGCGTCACGAGCAGAGTCAGCGCAATCAGCGCCGCATAGTCGCCGATGCCGAGGCAGCCGTCCAGATACTTGAGCAGATCGGGGATGCCCAGCTTTTTCAGCGGCAGCGGCCGGTAGAAGCAGATCGCCTCCTGGTCGAACTGGGCCGCCGTATTTTTATTGAGCTTTTTCTTTTCCCCGCTCAGGGGATCGTGGAACCAGTAGCCGATCACCGGGTTCGGCATCAGGGCCACCGGGATATTGTCCTGCGTGCGGAAGGCGATCATGGGTCCGTAGGCGTCCCGGTACCAGCCCTCCTCCAGCTTCACGCTGCGCCGCATGATGCCGTGGGGGCGCAGGCAGTATTCCAGCGCCTCGTCCGCGTCCTGAATCGAGCCGGGGATCTCCACGGGCTTTGCGTGGTAGTATTTCAGGATGTCGTCGATGGCCTCCTTGGTGATGATGCGCTCATCATTCAGGTCGCCTGCCCGCTTTTTCCCCAGCACGACCGACGCCATGCGGAAAATGGATTCTTCAAAGACCTCCTGGTCATTTTGCTTGCGTTCGCGAATTTGTTCGTCAAACCATCCCATTTACCGCACCTCCTCAGTCGCTGGCGATGAGCTCGGTATAATAGCCGCCCTTGGCGTAGAGCTCATCGTGGGTACCGCGCTCGACCACCTTGCCCTTATCGAGGACAATGATCTCATCGCAGTCGCGGATGGTAGACAGGCGGTGGGCGATCACGATGCAGGTGATGCCGCGGTCCTTGACCGCCTTGACCAGTTCATACTCGGTCTTTGCGTCCAGAGCGGAGGTCGCCTCATCCATGATGATGACGGAGGGGTCCTGCGCCAGGACCCTTGCGATCTCGATGCGCTGGCGCTGGCCGCCGGAGAGATCCTTGCCGCCCTCGGTCAGCATGCCGTAGAAGCCGCCCTCACGCGCCATGATGTCGTTATAGATCTGGGCATCGCGCGCCGCGAGGATCATTTCAAAATCCTCGATGGATTCGTCCCACATCTTGATGTTGTTGGCGATGGTATCCTCGAAGAGGACGATGTCCTGGTCCACAACGGCGACGGAGCCTGTGAATACGCCGCGGTCGATGCTCAGGATGGGCTTTCCGTCAAACAGGATCTCGCCGCTCCAGGGCTGGTAGAGCCCGGAGATCAGCTTTGCGAGGGTGGATTTGCCGCAGCCGGAGGTGCCGACAAAGGCGACGCGGCTGCCGGGCTTCATGTGCATGGAGAAATCCTCAATGAGGGGCCTGCCGAGCCGCGAGTAACCGAAGGTGACATGCTTGAGCTCCACCTCGCCGGAAAGCTTGGAGTAGTCCGCGTTCTCCTCCAGGGGCGTGTCGCTGAAGGACGGGTCGGCGGGATACTGCATCACGTCCTCGACGCGCTCCATATCGGTGCGCATTTCCTGGATGGTCTGCCCGGCGCTCACGAGTGTCATGGCCGGGGACATGAAGGAGCTCAGGAAGCCCTGGAAGGTCATGATCGCGCCCAGGGTGAATTTCCCGCTCATCGTCAGGCCCACGCCGATGACCATGACGGCGGAGCTTGCGATCACGGAAAGCATGGACGGGATGACGCCCAGGTACTGGTTGAGGCGGGCATACTTGACCTTCTGGGTGTTGACGGAGGCCTGATACCCCGCCCATTTCTGGAAATAGCCGTTTTCGGCGCCGCTGGCCTTGATGGTCTCCACCATCTGGATGCCGGAGACCGTGGCCGAGGCGAGCTTGCCGGCATCGCGCATCTGCACGCGCGTGATGTTCACGCGCTTTTTGGATATGATGCGGGAGACCAGCAGGTTCAGCACGATCGTCACGATGCCCACCAGGGTGAGCAGCGGGTTGAGCCTGATCATGACCACAAGGTAGAAGACCATCATGATCGTATTCAGCAGAAGCGGCGTGAAGGTGTTCACCAGCGTGCCGGCGATGGTGGCGTTGGTGTTCTGCCGCTGCAGGATATCGCCCGCCATGCGCTGGGAGAAAAACTCCATCGGCATGCGCAGGATCTTCCACATATATTCACTGCTGCCGACGACGCTCATCTTGCCGTCGATTTTACGCGAGTAGATGGCCTGCACCCAGGCGACCGCCACCTGGGCGAAGCCCAGCACCGCCATCAGCCCGATGAAGGGCATCAGCAGGTCCCGGTTTTCCCAGGTGAGCAGGCGGTCCATGAAGAAGCGGCCGAAGATGGGGTTGATGATGCCGAAGAGATAGCTGATGACCGTGCTCAAAAGTACGAAGGCCACCGCCGCGCCCGCGCCCTTGAGGCGCTTGCGCGCAAATTCCAGGGTGCTCTTGGGCTTGCCGCCGGGCTTAAAATCCGGGCCCGGCGTGATCTGCAGGCAGATGCCGGTGAAGGCGTTGTCAAACTCCTCCATGGGCACCTTGACCTCGCCCCGGGCGGGGTCGTTGATGTAGGCATACTTGCCCTTGATGCCGTCCAGCACCACAAAGTGGTTGAAGTTCCAGTGGATGATGCAGGGCAGGGCGACCTCCTCCCGGAGGGAATCCACCTCGCAGCGGTAGCCCTGGGCCTCAAAGCCGTAGCTGCGCGCGGCGATCAGGATGTTCTTGGCGCTCGACCCGTCGCGGGATACGCCGCAGTCCAGGCGCACCTGCTCCAGCGGCACCCACTTGTCATAATACGCCATTACCATAGCCAGTGCTGCCGCACCGCACTCCAGCGCCTCCATCTGCATGACGACAGGCACCTTCGCCACGCCGTGCGTCACCGGTTTTTTTATTATCGTTGCTGCCATTCGCGTCGCCTCAGTCAAACAGGAGCTGCAGGATCTGCGTCTGCTTATAGCTCACCCGCACAGGATAAAAGCCGTCGGAAAGCGCTGTGTGGGCAGTGGCGATGTAGAGGCCGTTTGCGTCCCGGCCGACACTTGACACCGTGGTCTCCGTGTTGCCGGCCGAGACCTTCATCCCCGCCTCCACATTCTTGGCAAACTGCTGGTCGTCAAAGCGGATGGTCATGATCCCGCCCTTGACCTCGGCCGTGCCGCTTACATAGCTTTCGATCGTCGTGACCGAGCTCCAGATCAGCAGGCCTGCCAGCAGAATGATGACCGCAAGCAGGACGACCCACACAGAGGGATTTGTGACGCGCAGATAGTCGTTGAGCTGTTCGGGAGAGGAAATGCGGTCCAGGCTCTTTTTGCGAAACAACTGTTGGTCCATGGTATGTTCTCCTTGCCTTCTGCGTCAGATTATTTCTCGATGTTCAGGATATCGACAAAGCCCGTGACCTCAAATATCTCCATGATGACATCGTTCACATGTCGGATCGTCATGCCGCCCTTGCCGCTCATGATCTTCTGGGCCGAGAGCAGCACACGCAGCCCGGCAGAGGAAATGTATTCAAGCTTGGAAAAATCCAGCACCAGCGTGTCCGTCTTGTCAAGCGTATCCTTCAGTTCTTTTTCGAGCTGTGGTGCGGTCGTGGTGTCGAGACGGCCCTCCAGCACCATCGTCAGCTTGCTGCCGTCCATGGTCTTTTCGATGTTCAGCATATTGGGTTCCTCCTGTTCTGTTCAACATCCGCGGGTGATTTCTCCCCCACCGCGCGCATACAATATCAGGATAATTATACTATCCCGGGCACTCAAAATCAACAGTTTACATAAATTAATAATTCTAAAAATCTGAGGCCGACGCGCTCATCGGCCTCAGTGGTCACCATATAAAATGAGATTTGAGCATTTCGCCGTTGTCGATCAGGATATCCTCCCCGGTGATGGAGCGGTTGACCGCCGTGAGATACCAGGCGAGATCCGCGATCTCCTCAGGCTCGCACCATTTGCCGAGCAGGGTCTCCGCCTTCACCGCGGCGTAGAGCCGTTCATCCTCCAGGATGTGGCGGTTCATGGGGGTGATGACGCCGCCGGGCGAGATGCTGTTGCAGGTGATGCCGCGCTCGGCAAGCTTCAGGGCAAGGTTCTTCATATAGCCCACAAGGCCCGCCTTGCTCGCCACATAGAAGGGAAACTCCGCGCCGTTGCGGGCGGAGGCCGAGGCGATGAACAGCACCGAGCGCAGGGCGGGACTGTCCAGAAAGCCCTCCGTAAAGGCGATGGTGCCGCGCAGGTTCACGTCGATGGCCTCGCTCTCCTCGATGGTCCCGGCGGCATTGACGAGGATCTCGGGCGCACAGCCCTCCAGGCGGCAGTCCTGCCGGATGTCCCGCCGGACATGGCGATAGCGGGGATGGTCGATGGTGCTGTCTTGCGTGTCAAAGCCGCAGACCTCCAGCCCCTCCTCCAGAAAGCGCCGGGTGATGGCACGGCCGATGCCGCTGGCGCTGCCGCTGACGACGGTCCTCATGCCGCCTGGGGCACCGCGTGCCGCCCGGTAAAGAGGCTGCGGGAGAGGCGGTAGCCCACGGGGGAGAAGAACACCTCAAACAAAAGCTCCAGCAGGGCGCCGGTGAGCGCGCAGGTGAAGCACTGCAGCAGGCTCCAGCCAAAGAAGACCTTGCTGACCAGCAGGGCGAAGACGAGGTTGTCGGCAAACTGGGCGATGAAGGTGGACACGTAGGCCCGCACGGCGAAACCGCCGAAGCCGCGGTCCTTTCCGATGCGCCGGCCGATGCCGTCGTTTAAGAAGTTGTTGATCACCGCCGACACCAGAAAGGCGATGGAGCTGCCGAGAATGATGAACCAGGTGCCGCCGAAGGTGTTGTTCAGGGCGGTGTTCAGGATCTCCTCGCTGCCCTCCACAAAGCTCTCGCCCCAGACGCCGGGGATGCGGCTGGCGATAAAGAACATGAACGCCATCAGCAGATTCATGCCGAGGGCGGCGACAGACATCATCGTGGCCGCCCGGGGGCCGTAGCCCTGGGTCAGGATGTCCATGCACAGGAAGGTCAGCCAGGAAAACAAAATTCCGCAATCCAGCGCAAGCCAGTCCACGCCGGTGTTGATGCTCTTGTTGGCCAGCAGGTTCATCCCCACGATGGAGAGAAACAGCAGCGACACCACAAGCGGCGGGACAGAGCGCATAAGATCGCGAAATTCAGACATTGCTTTTTTCATGATTCAATTCTCCTTGTTTTTTTACGGTGGTTTTCAAGAGACACCTTTTTGTATGGCTGCCGCAGACGCGGACAGCGTCGCGTATTTTAACACAGCCCGCCGATAATTGCAAGCGGTTTCGGCGGGCCTGTGTTGTCTCGTTCATTTCTTCAGGGCGTTGACGCGGATGATGGCGTCCTGCTTGAGCGTCACGATGTCGATCTTGCCGCTGCCGAGAAGCGGGAGCTCGTCATACAGCAGGAAGAAGGAGGGCACCTTGTAGCGGGCAAGGCGCTCGGAGAGTTCGGCGCGGGCCGCGGCCTCGTCAAAGCTCTCCCCTTCTCCGCAGACGAGGCAGGCGCAGACCTCCTCGCCGAAGAAGTCGCTCGGCACACCGATGACCTTGGCATTCCTGACGCCGGAGAGCTCTGTGAGCGCCGTCTCGATCTCGCCGGGCATGACGTTCTCGCCGCCGCGGATGATAAGCTCCTTGTAGCGCCCATCCAGATGGAGATACCCCTCCCCGTCCAGGCAGCCGCGGTCGCCGGTGTGGAGCCAGCCGTCCGCGTCGATGGCCTGCTCCTCGGTTGCGATGCGGTAGTAGCCGCCCATCAGGCTGTAGCCCTGCACCAGGATCTCCCCCGGCTCCCCGGCGGGGCAGTCCTCCCCCGTCGCGGGATCGGCAATGCGAAAGTCAACATGCTCCAGCAGCCGCCCGACGGTGCGCATGACATGCTCGTCCGTGTCCTCATAGTCCGTGATGCTCACGGGGGCCATCTCGCTCAGGCCATAGGAGGACAGGAAGTGGTTTTCCGGCATGGCGTTCTGAAAACGTTCCATCTGCGCGCGCGTGGCGGCAGCGGCGGAAATGATGGTGCAGCGGAGAGACGAGAGCTTTTCGGGGCTGAAGTCCCTGTTGTTCACAAGGGCAACGAGCATGGACGGCACCGAGTGGAAGACCGTGCAGCGCTCGGCGTGGATCAGGTTCAGGATGGTGCCGGTGCGGATATCCTTCGGCAGGTAAATCAGCGCATCGGCACAGGAGCCTGCGATCAGGCCCGCCACCAGGCCGAAGATGTGGAACATCGGCAGAATGAGGCAGATGCGGTCCTGCTCCATCAGGTGCTGGGTCCCGGCGCTGGCGCGGGAGGCGCGCAGCACGCTGTACGACGACAGGAGCACGCCCTTCGGGGTCCCGGTGTAGCCGGAGGTGAAGATCATCAGCGCGGGGTCGTCCGCCTCCACCGACTGCATGGGGTATACAGCGCGCTCCCCGATCCGCCCGCGAAAGTCGCGGCTGCTGCGGATATCGTAAAAACCCCTGAGCTTTTCGCCCGCGCTCTGACGGATCTCGCCGAGGAACGCGGCCTCCTCCTTCAGCTCCAGGATCTCGCCATAGCACAGCAGCTCTGCGTCCCCGCCGCGCAGGATCTTGGCGATTTCCGCCGCCTTGAGGCCGGGGTTGATGAGCGCCGCCACGGCGCCGAGCTTCTGGATGGCAAAGAAGGTATAGACCCAGTTGATGGAATTTCTGCCGCAGATGGCCACATGGCTGCCCCGGCGGACGCCGAGGGCGGCGAGGTCCGCGGCGATAAGCTCCGCGCAGGCGTCGATTTCCCGCCAGCGGTGCTCTCCCGCCTCACTCATGACGGCGACGCGGTCAGCGGCGTTTTGGTGCTTTTCGGCAAGGAAGTCCCGGAAGGAGCCGGAGAGGGCTTCTCCGTGAGCGGGCAGATCCTCCGGAAGGGTTTCCCCGAGCTCAAAGAAATCCGAAAAGCCGCTGCTCTCCAGGGCCTCGAGCACCCGGGGGCGGAGCCTCTCCAGCCGTATCGTTCCCGCAGAAAAGCGGCGGCGGGCGATCAGCAGCTCCCGCAGTCCGGCGAGGGAGACATAGGAAAGCCCCTCCAGATCCAGGGTCAGCGCCGCGGTATCCGCAGGGATCGCGGCGAAGGCCAGTCGGGCCTGCCCGGCGCTCTCCGGGTCCAGCCGCCCGGCAAGCTGCAGGCGGCAGGCTTTGGGTGCGCATTGTTCCGTTTTTATCTGCATGGCGTAAGCTCCTTTATTCTTGTGGGGGGACAAGATCAATCACGGTGATCTCGGAAAAGGTGCCGGTCTTGAAGGGGATGGCCCAGCCGGAGATGCCGGAGGTCACGATGAAGTCGGTATCCCTGCGCGTCTCCAGCCCATATATGGCGTCGTTTGCGCCCATGAGCAGGCCGATCTGCCCGGCCGGGAAAATATGGCCCCCGTGGGTATGGCCGGAGAGGACCAGATCCGCCCCCGCCGCAGCCTCGGCGGCATAATCGTTGGGCTGGTGATCCAGCACGAGGGTGAAGCGCTCGCGGTCAAGCGGCGCCATGAGTGTTTTCATGTCCGCCCGGGTCGGGTTTGAGCGGTCCTTGCGCCCGACAAGCTGCAGGCAGCCGTCCAGCAGCACGCTCTCGTCGCTGAGGATGGTGACGCCGTTTTTCTCAAGCGCCTCCCGCAGCTCCATGGCGCTGAAATTCCGGTAGCGGTAATAGCCCTCGTCATGGTTGCCGTAGACGAAGCAGACACCGAGGGGGGCTTTGAGCCCGCCGAGGGCCCTGCAGGCTTCCAGCATATCCGCCCTGTCGCTGTCATCATCCACAAAGTCGCCGACGATGACAACCAGGTCGGGGTCCAGGGCCTGCACTCGCTCCATCTCCCGGGCGAAGGTCTCCCCGTTCTGGGTGATGCCGAGGTGGGCGTCTGCGATCTCGACGATGCGGTAGTCCCGCGTGAGGCTCTTGCGGCTTTCGATGCGGTAGTCGGTCTGTCTGACCTGGTGGGCGTTGAACCAGCCGACAGTAAGGTAGACCACCGTCAGCAGGAGGGCCGCCCCGCCCTGGATGTCATAGGCGATCTCCCGCCCCGTGAGCCGCCGGAGGAGCAGGAAAGCAAGGCCGCAGAGCAGGAAAGCCGCCATCAGGTGCAGGAGTACGACGATCCCGGTCGTGATGTTGAAGCGCAGGGTAAACACGCCCGGCAGCGCCAGCGGCAGGCAGGCGGCAAGCCAGGAGAGCACGCGGCTCTTTTCCCCGAGCTTCTCCACAAAGGAAAAGCGGTGAAAGCGTGTAATCAGGTAAAACAGCGCCAGCCCCGCCAGCACGGCGAGTGACAGCATAATGGCATACCACATCTGAAACTCTCTCTCTTTGAAAAGCACGCAGAACCGGGACAGCAGTTCCTCTGCGCCCCGGGTTTTGGGTTGAAGTTTGGTTATTATACCACAGCGCCGGTGTCAGTTCAAGCGTTTTCCTATCTGCGGGGCAGGCAAACAGTATGCCCGCCGCGAATTGACGGCGGGCATCTGACGGGCTCACTTTTTCCGGAACACCCATTTTTTCTGGATGAAATAGCTGATGAAAAACAGGATCGTCTCCACCGCGATCTTGACAAAGGTGGCAAGCCAGGGCGCAGTGATCTGCAGGGAGGAGACCAGCGCCGTCAGGCATACTGTGGAGATCAGCGTCTGCGGGATGCAGAGGCAGTAGTATTTGAGGAAGGCCTTGCCGTGTTCACCCTTGTTTTCAAAGACCCAGCGGTCATTGAGCGTGAAGTTGAACAGCGAGGAAACCGCACGCGCCGCGACCTGGGCAAGCGGAGAGACCAGATGGGCGGCAACGCTCCCCTGCAGGGCGGAGAAGAGGATACGGTAAAGTCCGTTATCCAAAAGGAAGGACAGGATCGCGCTCACGAGATAGCGAAAGCCGGAGCCCGTGATCAGAAAGCGCAGCATCACCTTTGTGATGCGCCAGGAGTCCTTCACCGCGTTATAGTGGGAGCTGTAGTCGTCCGGGTCATAGACCGTCTCGATGGGCTGCTCCAGGAAGGGGATGCCGAGGCGCTTCATGTACAGGAGCATGTTGGTCTCATACTCAAAGCGCTCGCCCTCAATGCCGCAGAAGGTGCCGAGAAACCTCGCCGGGATGGCGCGCAGGCCCGTCTGCGTATCGGAGAGTCGGATGCCGAAGAGGATGCGGAAAAAGCGCGAGGTCGTCCTGTTGCCCGCCACCGAGCGCGGCGGGATGCCCGGGCGGCTGAAGTCCCGGCAGCCGAGAACCACGCTGTCCGGATTTTCCAGCATCCTGTTCCCGCAGGTGATGATGTCCCCGGTCAGGTGCTGCCCGTCGCCGTCGATGGTGATGACGCCGGATAAATCCGTCAGGTGCTCCCGCACGTAGGCAAAGGCGGTTTTGAGGGCGCGGCCCTTGCCCTTGTTGACCTCATGAGTCAGGACAACGCAGCCGGGCTTCTCTGCGGCCTCGTCAAAAAAGTGCTTTCGCTCGGCCCTGCTGCCGTCGTCCACGATGACGATATGCCGAAAGCCTGCCTCAAGCAGGCCTTCGACTACCTTTTGAAATTTGCTGTCCGGGTCCAGCGACGGCAGCACAATGGCCGTCTGTTCCCGGCAGTCCGGTGTTTTCTCTGTATGCAAGGATGAACCTTCCCCTTCTGTTGCTATTAAATCAGGGCAATACCGCGTCATGCGGCAGCCGTATTGTGCGCTGCTGCCTTAGTTGACCTGGAAGGCAAGCGTCGTCTGGCCGTCGTCGTAGCAGATCACGCTCAGCTCCAGGACATCCGTGACCTCGCCCTTGCCGTAGGTGTAGGTGTCGGTCGTGGCGGTCACGCTGCAGACATAGCAGCTGTTGGCCAGGGGCAGGATGCCGTTGAAGCGATAATCCGACAGCTTGAAGGAGGAGGTGTGGGCCCAGCTCAGCCCGTCCAGCGCGTTCTGGGCGCGCTTGTCGATATCGGAGCCGGGGATGATGTAGGGCTTGAGGTTATTGAGTGCGGTCATGCTGTCGGTGGCGCCGGAGCGGAAGAGCAGATAGCGCTCGGTAAAGGGCCGCATGAGCTCCATCAGGCGCTGCTGGGTCTCCTCGTCCACGGGCTTGATAAACTGCACGTCGCCCTTGTCGGGGTCGATGGTGAAGGGATTGCCGTCCTCATCCAGGACCTGGATCTGCACATCGCCGATGGCGTTGTTGTAACGGTAAGTCACCTTGGTCGGCAGCATCGGCAGATCGTAATAGTAATCCTCATACACATCGTAGTGGATTCCCTCCTCCACGATGTAGGACTGATCGAGGGGAGTGCCGTTGATCATGACGCTGTAGCTGCCCGGGACCGTGACCTCCACGGAATTGTAGAGATTGGTGAAATCAAATTCATCGCTCTCCAGGACCCAGGGCTTGAGGCCCCACTCGAGGATGCCGGGCAGGAAGCGGCTCACAAGAGGCCAGGGCATCTCGTCGAGCTTCACCTTGCCGCGGTAGCTCTGATCCTCCGCAATGCTCATGCTGCCGATCTCCCGGTTGCTGCAGCGCAGGCTGTAGGTCTGGGAGCCGGATTCGGAGACGCCGCTCTTGCGCACGGCGGTGACGCCGGCCGAGAGCTTATCCTGCACAAAGGCGCGGATCTCCTCATCGCTCTGCGCCTCATGGGGCATCGCCTGTATGGCGCGGGCAACGCCGTCGTTCCAGCGGTCGCGGTTGAGCGTTTCAAGATAGGCGTCCACCGCCTTGGAGGGCCTGGAGAGCTCATACTGCTCGGCATAGTCATTGACCCGCACGAGCCAGGTATAGCCAACATAGGTGATGGCGGCCATATACGCCAGCAGCAGCAGCGCATAGATAAATTTTCCGAAAAGAAGCTTTCTTCGTGTACTCATTCCGGCTGTCCCTCTATTCTCTCTTTTGCCTCATCGGGGCCTGGCCCCTCCCCCTCCGGGGCGGCTTTTGCTTATTTGCGCGGTCAATACAGCTCCAGCGTGATGGCCCGGATGTCGTCGTTTCTCTCGCGGACGATCACGCGCATGTTGCTGACGTTTTCCACAGAGCCCTTGCCGTTTGCGAAGGTCGTGGCGGCGGCGGTGATATCCAGGATATAAAAGTTGTCCCCCAGGTCGAGCGCGCCGTTGAGGCGGGCATCGTCCACCGTGACGGAGGAGGTATGCGCCCAGGTCAGCCCGTCAATGGCGTCGTGCATGCGCCCGTCCAGATCCGAGCCCTTCAGAAGGTACGGACTGAGGCGCTTATAGCCCGCGGTCGGGTCTACCGCGCCGGAGGTAAACTTCAGGTAGCGGTCCACAAAGCCCGCCGTGAACTGGGCAAGGCGCTCCAGCTTCTCCGGGGTGCAGGGGCGGATGAACTGGGAATCGTCCCGCGTGCGGTCGATCTGAAAGACCTCGCCCTGCTCGTCGCGGATCTCGGGCTCGATACTGCCGATGATGTTGTCCGCATGGTAGCGCAGCTTGGTCGGCAGCCCGTCATAGCGCTCATACAGGCTCTTGAGCACGTCATAGGGGATGTTGATCTCCACGACATGATCCGGCCCGAGGGGCACGCCGTTGAGGCTCACGCTGTAGGTTCTGGGGACGACCACCTCGAGCGAGCTGTAGAGCCCGGAAAAATCAAAGCTCTCACTCTCCACCTGCCAGGGCCGGATGCTCCAGGGCAGGAGCGTCCAGGGAAACGCGGCGGTGTCGATGGGGCTCACATAATCCTGCTGCTCGGCAAGGGTCACGGTGCCGAACTCGCGGCCCTGGCAGCGCAGGGCATAGACGGCATGGCCTTCCCCGCCGCCGCCGCGGCGCACATAGCTGATGCCGCCCGAGAGCATTTCGCGCACATGCTGCGCCACCTCTTCATCGGATTGGAAGGGATGGGGCATGGCCTTGACGGTATCCGCGATCCCCTCGCCCCAGAGGTCGCTGCTGAGCGCGGCCACATAGGCGTCCATGGTGTGGTTCGGGCGCGAGGCTTCATACTCCCCGGCATAGACCCAGACCTTGCCGAGGGCGTACCAGGCGCCGTAACAGAGCAGCACAGCCCATAAGCCAAGAAAGAGCGTATACAGCACGCTTCCAAGACGCCTTTTCTTTTTTGCCATAGATATTGGTTCCTACCTTATTTATACAGAAATGCATTGGGCAGCGGGCGCGGATTGCCGCCCTCGGCCGAGCAGCTGTTGACATAGCGCCCCTCATAGTACATGACCGTGGAGGAGCCGCCGTCCATGTTGCAGGCGTTGACCGCGCCGTAGCTGAGCAGGAGATCCACCATGTCCTGATAGGTCGCGCCGATGGAGTGCACCTGCCGCCCGTCGATGACGAGCATGATGATCGCCCCGTCCGCGCGCTGCGCGATGGCGGTGCGGGGGTTGACGCTGCTGGTGAGGTATTCGGGGTCCGTGGGGACACCGTTGGAAATGAGGATCGGGCCGAAGGAGACCGCGTGCACGATGTTGTTGGCCAGGCAGTCCTCATAGCTGTAGAAGCCCACGTGCAGGATACCGTCCTTATCGAGGCCGGCAAAGCCCTCCGTCACGTCCGCGTTCTGGTTGTAGCAGACCCCGTCGATAATGGTCAGGCCCTCGGGCATGCCGCCGAGACCGCCGCCGCCGTCGTCCTTGAAGCCGCCGGCGTTGATGCCGCCGATGGCGTCATACTTCTGCACCATCTGCTCAAGCGTGAGGCCCACGCCGCCGTACCCGTCCGGCATGCCGACAAAGACCCGCTTGGGGTCAAGGATCACCGTCATGTAGCCGAGGTAGCCGTTGCCCTTGACCTCGGTAAAGATGATGCCGTCCCCGTCCTCATCCACAAGGCCGTAGGCGTCTGCCTTGGGGCCCTCGTCCTCCATGGGCTTGGCCTCAATGGTCTCAGTCTGGTTGGCCGCGACCGTAATGAGATCCTTGTTGGTGGCGATGTCCTGCTCCATTTTCTTCTTGGTGCGCAGGGCGTCCAGCTCCTCGGCGGTCAGGAAGATCTGCGGCACGAAACGGAAGCGCCGCGTCTCGTCCATGGTGCTGATGAAAAGATCACGCAGCGCCGGCGAGGGCCCCTTCAGGATCACATACTCCAGCCCCAGGAGACTGCAGCCCACGACAAGCACCGTCACGATGATGAAGCCGGCCAGCCTGTCCCAGAAGCGCCGTGCCTTCAGGTGCCGCACCAGGCGCCTCGACGCCTTCTGGCTGAGCACCTGTTCGGTTTCCGGATCAACAATCTTGTTTTTCTTCACGATTACACCTTCGCAATGAGAATTTGGTATATTTACATAATATCCTACAGTACCAAGCTATTGTACCATAAGC
The DNA here is from genome assembly GCA_902761635.1 of Oscillospiraceae bacterium. GTDB lineage: Bacteria > Bacillota > Clostridia > Oscillospirales > Oscillospiraceae > Limivicinus. The sequence goes on from CACWLG010000017.1 coordinate 55,613, forward strand.
CGTATCTTCTGACAAGCGGATTTTGCTGGATTCTGTAAATATGTTTTCAGGATAGAAGAAAAAGGCAGGGGGGCTGCCTCAAAATGAGACAACCCCCCTGAAGCTTTCTGTGCGGGCGCCGTATCACGCAATGGTCAGATCCCCGTCCTTCACCCAGCCGAGCCTGCGGCAGAGGATGTTGAGCAGCGGGCAGATGACCGCAGGCAGCACGAAGCTGATCAGCAGGAGCCCTGCCCAATCGAAGGCCGTGGGCGTGATGGCCTGGGCTCCCTTGGCGACGGCCTCCGCACTCGGGGAGACCCAGCCGGTCCAGACGCCGATCTGCCCGCAGAGGCCGCAGGTGCCCATGCCGGAGTTGATGGGCGCGCCGTTCATCTCCAGGCGGAAAAGGCAGGTTGCGATCGGCCCCGTGATGGCGGAGCAGACGATGGGCGGGATCCAGATGCGGGGATTGCGGATGATGTTCGGCATCTGCAGCATGGAGGTGCCGAGACCCTGGGACACAAGGCCGCCCCAGTGGTTTTCCCGGAAGCTCATGACCGCAAAGCCCACCATCTGCGCGCAGCAGCCCGCGACGGCGGCGCCGCCGGCAAGGCCGGTGAGCTGCAGGACCGAGCAGATCGCCGCCGAGGAGATGGGCAGCGTGAGCGCAATGCCGACCAGCACCGACACCGCAATGCCCATCCAGAAGGGCTGGAGCTTCGTGGCCCGGTCGATCATGATGCCGAAGGCCGAAGCCGCAGTCCCGATGGGGGGCGCAATGAGCTTTGCAAGCGCCACGCCCACGACGATGGTCACGGCGGGGGTGACGAGCAGGTCGATCTTCGTCTCCTTGCTGACGGCTTTTCCGCACTCGGCGGCAATGATGGCAATGATCAGCACCGCAAGGGGGCCGCCCGCGCCGCCCTCGGCATTCGCGGCCCAGCCTACCGCCGCCATCGAGAAGAGTACCATCGGCGGAGCCTGCAGGGCATAGCCGATGGCAACAGCCATCGCGGGCCCGGAGACGGACATGGCATAGGCGCCGATATCCGTCAGCATCTGCACGCCGAGCTGGGTGCCGAGGGTCCTGATGATCGTGCCGATCAGCAGTGAGCAGAAAAGGCCCTGGGCCATGGCGCTCAGCGCGACAATACCGTAGCGCCTGCCGGAGAATATAATGTTTTTATGTCTGAGAAAGGCGCGGACTTTATCCATTTTCATCATACTCCCGAAAAGAGGATGCGTCCATGATACCCGCCGTTGGCGCGATTGTCAAGGATGAAAGGCGGGCGCTCAGGCAATCTGGGTGAGCTGGGGGAAGGTGATACTGCTCTCCCAGCCGGTGATGAGCTGGGTGAACTGCTGTTCGCTGAGATACTCATCGAAGCTGCGCGGCTCATAGTGGTAGCCGTCGGTCTGGTGGTAGCAGCCGTCGGTCGGCTCGCCGGTATACCAGGTGAAAGCGGACTCGACAGGGCTGAGCTCGCTGCCGGTGAGGCGGTTGACGACAAAGATGCTGTTGCCGGCGCCGTTCGAGCCCTCGTTGAGGACCGAGCCGTCGGTGCGCAGGAAGTAGCGGCTGCGCGCGCGGCTGGTCGCAAGCTGCACGGGCTGACCGTTATCCAGGGTGTAGAGATCGAAGAGCACGAGCTCGGTATAGCTGTCGTCCAGGATGCCGGCGATCATGAGCTCCTGCACCCCGTCTCCGTTCAGATCCTGGAGGGCATAGCCCACATGGCGGGCGGAGGAGATATACTCGGACAGATTGTTGCCGAAGGCGTACTCGGCGGTGTTGCTGCCGGTGCTGTAGGCCCGGTAGTAGGCGGAAATCACGCCGCCGTAGGCCGAGAGGCTGTCATCCACGCCGATGGTGGCGGGGGCGGTGACGGCGGAGCCGCCGGGCCCGTCAAAGCGGGCCTGCACGCTCCACCCGTCCACGGAGGCGGGCACATTGCTCACCGCCAGGGTATCCTCCGGCAGAGCCTCGAGCATGAGGCCGGGGTTTGCGGCCATGGCCTGCTGGAGCGTATAGGTCTGGCCCTGGGGGCTCGTGAGGATCCAGGTGAGGGAGGAGGCGTTATCCGCGTGGGCGATGAACCAGGTCTTGCCGCCGACAAGCAGCGACTCGCTCGTGGGATTCTTGGTGATGGTGACGGGGCCGTTTGCCTGGGGCTGCGCGGTGAACTGGGGCTGGGCCGTCACGGCCGGTGTGGGCGCGCTCACGGGCTGGAGCTGCGTCCAGGCAAGGGAGAGGGTCCCCTTCTCCTGACCTGCGAAAACGCGCTGCTCGGCGCCGAGATAGGCCGACTCGGTGGTCTCGGCATTGTGCTCGTCGTAATAGTGCTTGACGGAATTGTTCTGATCGCTGTACACCTCGTCCATGGAGGCGATCTGGCGGACCTCGATGTGGCCGTCGGTGAGGCAGAAGCTCATGAGGCCGGTCCAGTAGTGGGCCGCGCCGTCGCGCATGTAGTCCTCACACACGTAGGTATAGCGCCCGGTGGCGGGGTCATGGTAGGAGCTGAGGCTCTCCTTGAGGATGTCCGGCCAGGCCTGGCCCTCCTGCGTATCGTCCGGGCAGTGATTGAGGTTTGTGAAGCTGTCGTTGACCTCATAGCAGTTGACCCAGGTATAGAGGCCGGAGCCCTGCAGGGAAGCCGTCAGCACCTCGAGCCGGCCGTTGTGGTCGAGATCCGTGATGGCGCTGAACCAGGTCTCATAGCTCAGATCCGGCTCCCACAGGCCGCGGAAGCGCTCGATGAGCACACGCTGGTCGGCCTCCGACATGGGGGCGGGCGTGGGGAGCGGCATCGTCGGCACGGGCGTCGGCGTGACGGTCGGAGATGCTTCGGGCAGGTGCACGGTCTCAGCCTGCCTGCCGGCGCAGGCGGTGAGGCACAGGCAGCACAGCAGCGCGGCGAGGATCGTCAGTTTCTTTTTCATGGTAATTACTCCTGTTTTACAATAATGATGGATAGCCGCCCCTGCGGAACAAAGCATATGGTTTTCAGGGAAGCGCGGTTCTGTGCCGGCAAAGCCTGACAGCTCTACAGACGTCCCCGCGTTGAAAATGTTCCGGGAGGCAGCTGCATCCCGGAACTGGGTTTTTCCCTATACTCTGTTCTTCTTGGAGGCGGTCTTGTTGCTGTACATGTCCTGGTCGGCCTGATTGAAGAGCTTCTGGAGCTTCTCGTCCTTCAGGCTCTTGGCATAGGCATAGCCGACGGAGATGCTGATGGAGTAGTGCGCCTGCTCCTCTCGGAAGCTTTCGAGCATCCGGGCGATGTCCGCCTCGCTCTGGCCGAGGCAGATGGCCGCAAACTCGTCCCCGCCGATGCGGAAAACGTTCTTGCCCGTCTTATCGCCGAAGATCTTCAGGATGCAGGCGGCAGAGTCGCGCAGGAGGATGTCCCCGCAGAGGTGGCCGCGGCTGTCGTTGGTGCCCTTGAGGCCGTTGACATCCATGGAGTAGACCGTGACAGCGGAGTCCTCCGGCCGTTCCTCGAGCCCCTTGAGATACTCCTGATAGGCCAGGCGGTTGGGAAGCCCGGTGAGCGCGTCGGTAAGGCCCATCTCCCGCAGGTTCTGCTCGAGCTTGTTGCGGTGGATCAGCAGATCATCATAGGAATTGGCAAGGCGCCGCAGCTCGGAGAAGCCATGCTTCGTCGAGAGGGGGACCCCGTGCTGTACAAGCTCCACACTCCTCTCCAGGGGGTTGATCAGCCATGCGAAGAGCAGCGCGATCATCACAAGCATCGTGATGATAATGGCGCCCATCAGGATCCACTGGATCAGCCGGTAGTCGGCAAGCTGATTGGTGTACTGCCGGAGCTTTGCGGCGGTGGCATCGTTGACCGCGCTGATGGCAATGCTCAGATTCCGCTGCACGTCGCCCCGCTTGGACTGATAGGCCGAGTCCTGCAGCAGGCCGCGCGCCTCGGCGAGCTTTGCCTCCTGCGGCAGCTTGTCCCAGCCGGCCGGAAGCTCTTCCACTTCAAACTGCGGATAGCTTTCTGGCTTCACGCCGCGCGGCTCGACCGCCATGGTCAGGGCCGTCATCTCCGTCTCCCTGCGCTCCATCACCGCCTCATAGGAATCCTCCAGAAAGCTGCGGGCAGACTTCTGCTCCCCCGCCTGAGCATGGGGCAGCAAGGTGCCGAGCCTGTTCTCGTCGGCCTTCTCCTGCTCCGCAATCAGCTCCAGCATGGCGCCGTAGCTGCCCTGCATCTGACCCGCGGCGTCAAAATAGGCGCCAAGCTGCGCCTCTTCCCCGCCGTTGACATAGGCCATCGCCGTATTGGTCAGCGCATCGGTCGCCTGCGAAAAGCCGTTGGCCATGTTGCCGAAGCGGAAGTTGCGCTGCGTCGCCTCGGCGATCATGTTGCCCATCTCGTTGATGCGGAAGGTGTTGAACACGATCAACAGGTGCATGATCACAATTGCAAGCACCGACGGGATAATCATTCGCTTGGCAGAAATTACTTTGGTATGTACCGTTCTTGCATCGTCCATATGCAGATCTCACTCTTTTCTGTTCGTCTGCAGTTTTTTCTTAAACAATCATAATTGATTAACACATTTTACCACATCCCTTCCCGAAAAACAAGAGGCAGCCTTTGCGAATTCTTTTAGGCAATGTAGCGTTACAATAGATGTGAGACTAAGGGAATAGAAAAAAGCGGTTGAGTTTGTTAGAATGAAGCTACCACACCACCAAACTAACAAAAGGAGCTC
>CACWLG010000018.1 GCA_902761635.1 Oscillospiraceae bacterium
ATCCTAAAAAGGTTTTCCTGCTCCGTTTTCCCACATTTACTGCAATTTGAAAGAGGCGTTGCCTCTCTATAGCTATCTAAGCTATTTTGAGACAACGCCTTCCAAAAATACGTTAAAACAGTCTTACGGGTGGCGGCCTCCTCATCGGCCCCTGCGGTGCGGTACATTCTTCCGGCTTATGCTTTTGGCGCTTCATAGAACGAGACGCCGTTTCTGCCCCTGCGCTTGGTCTCGTAGAGAGCTGCGTCCGCGTGCTCAAACATCTGCTGCGTCGTCTCAGCTTCCTCGCCGAAGCCGACACCCACGCTGACGGAAACCTGAGGCAGGCCGTCCGCCGTATCACAAAGCTCGGTGTTGATCTGCTTTACTTTGCCTTCAATCAGCGCCTGATGCTCCCTGCCGGAATGCAGCATGATCGCCACGAACTCATCCCCGCCGATCCGGCAGACATGATCGTCGTTGCGAAAATGCTTGCTGATCACTGCGGCGACCTTGCGCAGAATCCTGTCGCCCGTCTCATGGCCATAGGTATCGTTGACATTCTTGAAACAGTCAACATCGAACAGGACAAGGCTGGTCGTTTTGAGATCCACGCCCGGCAGCAGCACGTCATAGCCCGCGCGGTTATAGACCTTTGTCAGTTCGTCGTGGCTGGCCTTATAGCTGAGACTTGCCACACTGCTCTTGTATACCTCATACATGCGGTTGTAAGCCTGAGCCAGATAGCGGAATTCGTTTGCTCCCGTGACCTGGATGGGGCTGTCCTCCCGAATCTTGTCCACGGCCTTTAAAAGCGGCGTGATGCCGAGGTGCGCTGTCGCCCAGGTCATCAGCACGATCGCGGCCGCCTGAACGATCGTCACGGTGCGCACGCCCCCCAGGTCCTTCCTCATCTCTGCTGTGGATTTGAGCTGGATGCTGCGCGTTCTCTCCTCCAGCTTTGAAAGACTCTCCCGCATGTCAGCGCGGATCCTGTCCAGCCTGCGGTAATAGTTCTCGTCCGAGACCATGTGCTGGGCCGCCGCCTTTTTCTCCCAGGCGGGCAGAGGCGCGTGCTCTGGCCGCAGCTCGATATCCCGGAGCTGCTCCGGCGTCGGGGAATAGCCCGTGGCCTCGATCACAAACTTCATCGCGTAATAGTCCCGCTCGGCAAGCTCCTGCGACGCATCCATCGCCTTGCGCAGCTTTTCCACCGCTTCCCTCTCCTCGGCGTAGACGGACATCTTTTCGATCGCGTCCTCGCGCCGGCGGGCCTCAAAGGCCTCCTTAAAATAATTGTGGAGATACATGCTGTTCCCGTCGAGGGTATAGCGCTGGACCATTTCCACCAGGTAGTCGGTGGCGTCCATCATCTCGCTTGCGGCCTTGTGCATCTCGATATACTGATCCGTCGCCTCCGTCACGTCCAGAAAGGTCTCGGTCAGGCGAACGGTCGAATAGATCAGAAACCATGACACGATCAGGGCGATGATGACGAGAGCGGAATGAATAAAGCGCAGGGAAATCCCCTCGGCCTTGAGCTTTTCCTTGAACGACACGGTCATCACCTGCGCTTTCTCCGGCATTCTGATTTCAATACGGCAATACCGCATAATTCGGCGCGTGCGTGTGGTCGAATCGTGCGGTATCATGCTTATTTATTATAACGGGAATCATATTTTATAGCAAGGTTTTTTTGCTTTTTTATTCTCCGGCGCGCGCGTGAAGGTAGGCCAGCACGTCCGAGAGGGTGCCCACGCTGTCGATCAGTCCCGCCGCGACAGCCTCCTGCCCGGTGAGGATGCTGCCCACGTCGTTTGCAAGCTGGGTGGTGTCGGCCATAAGGCTTGTATAGCGCGCCTCGCTGATGCCGGAGTGCGCTGTCACGAAGGCCGTGATCCGTGCCTGCATCCGTGCGAGATAGTCCCAGGTCTGCGCCGCGCCGATCACGACGCCCGTGATGCGTACAGGATGCACCGTCATGGAGGCTGAGGGCGCGATAAAGCTCCTGTCCGCCGAGACTGCCAGCGGCACGCCGATGGAGTGTCCCCCGCCCAGAACGAGGGACGCGGTCGGCTTGCGCATGCCGGCGATCATCTCCGCAATGGCAAGCCCGGCCTCCACATCGCCGCCCGCTGTGTTGAGCAGGATAAGCAGAGCCGAGATCTCCGGCGATTCCTCAATAGCTGCGATGCTGGGCAGGATATGCTCATACTTGGTGGTCTTCACATCGTCGGGAAGGATCTGGTGCCCTTCGATCTGGCCGATCATGCTTAGGCAGTGGATGCTCCCCTTCTGTATCTGCCCCAGCTCCCGTATTTCTTCCATGTCCATCACCTCCCGGCTATTGTTGCCAGTTGGAGCCGGGATTAGTCAGCGCCCGCCGGAAAACCGGCGGGCGCTGAAGCTTATTGCTGATCACTGTATACGGCGAGCACGCCCTTGTAGGTCATGTAGCAGTCGAGCTTTGCCACCAGCTCGAAGGGGGCGTGCATGCTCATGACGGGCACACCCGCGTCGATGGTGTCAATGTTGCGGTTTGCCATGAATTTGGCGATGGTGCCGCCGCCGCCCTGGTCCACCTTGCCGAGCTCGGCCATCTGCCAGAGGACCCCGGCTTTCTCAAAGACGCGGCGGAGATACCCCACCACCTCGGCCGAGGCGTCGCTGGTGCCGGCCTTTCCGCGGGCGCCGGTGAACTTGCAGATTCCCATGCCGTAGTTGAACTTGGCCTCGCTGCGTTTCTCGGAAACATCGGGATACAGCGGATCGAAGGCCGCGGTCACATCCGCCGAGAGGCAGAAGCTCTTTTCATAGCAGCGCCTGAGCTCCGCTCCCTGGGCGGCGCAGAGGTCCGCCATGAAGGTGTCGAAGGCCTGGCTCTGCATACCGCTGACACCGTCGGAGCCGGTCTCCTCCTTGTCGGCCAGGATGCACACGCAGGTGCGGGCGGGGTCCTTCACATCCAGGATCGCCTTGAGCTCCGCATAGGCGCAGACCCGGTCATCATGCCCGTAGCCGCCGATCATACTGCGGTCAAGGCCGATCTCGCACACGTCAAAGGCGGGCACGGCGGTCAGCTCTGCCGAGAGGAAATCCTCCTCCGTAATGCCGTAGAGGTCATTGAGGACACTCAGGACCGCGAGCTTGACCCTGTCCTTGCCCTCGTCGGCATAGAGGACGGAGCCGATGATGATATGCAGGCCCTCGCCGGTGATCCCTTCGGACATGGCCTTTTTCATCTGATCCTGCGCCAGGTGCGGCAGCAGATCGGTGATCACGAAGCGGGGTTCCCCCGGCTCGCGCCCGATGCGCACATCCACAGTCTCCCCGCTCTTGAGGGCGACAACGCCGTGCACTTCCAGCGGGATGGTGACCCACTGGTACTTCTTGATGCCGCCGTAGTAGTGGGTGCGGAAGTAGCAAAGCTCGTCCGTCTCGTACATGGGGAGCTGCTTGAGGTCAAGGCGCGGGGAGTCGATATGCGCACCGGCAATGACAGCGCCCTGCTCAAGATTCTTCCTGCCGATGACAGCCAGCATCATCGCCTTGCCCCGGTTGACCTGATAGAGCTTCATGCCGGGCTTAAGCTCCATGCCGGGCTTAAACTCGACAAAGCCGTTCTCCTTTGCCAGGGCGACGGCATTGATCACAGCCTCGCGCTCGGTGCGGGAGTCGTTCAGATAGTCCATGTAGCCGCGGCAGTAGTCCTCACTTGCGAGGTGATCGTCCCGGCTGATCAGATCATATCCGTTCTTCTGTTCGTAAAAAAGCTGTTTCCTCACTTCATCCATGATTCAGTATCTCCTTAAAAAGTGCACGGCAGTCCGCGGAAAAGCGGTCTGCTTCGGCATTATTAAACAAAATATGGGTGCAGTTTTCACGATAATACGTGTCCGGCCTCTGCGCGTCTATCCGGGCCTCGGCCGCCTCGCGGCTGATCCCGTCGCGGCGCATGATGCGCTCGATGCGCTTTTCCCGCTCGGCGAGGATGCCGACGGTAGCGGCGCATTTTTCAGCCAGGCCCGAGGAGATGAGCTCCACCGCGTCAATGGCGGCAAGGCGCCCGCCCTGCATGGCGTATTCCCGCAGGCGCGCATCCACGGCGCGCGTGACAAAGCGATGCGTGATCCGGTTGAGCTCCGCGAGCTTCGCGGTATCTGTGAAGACGATGCGCCCCAGGGCCTTTCTGTCCAGTCTCCCCTCCCGGACCGTGCCGGGAAAAGCCTCCTCCAGGGCGGCAAGGAGCTCTTCATCCTGCTCCAGGAGCTCATGATAGATCACATCACAGTCCAGCACGAGCGCTCCCATCGCCCCAAGCTCCTGCAGGGCGGTGGTCTTGCCGACACCGGAGGGGCCTGTGATGCCGACGAGCTTAAGCTCCTCCGCCAGCGCCGCGGCGATGGTCTCCCTGGGCAGCGCGCCCTGGCGCAGAATGCGGTAAGGCGTACCGCTCATGTCGATCAGGGTGGATTCACGCCCGATGCCGCAGGGCCCGCCGTCAATGACGGCGTCGATTTTCCCGTCAAAGTATTGGAGCACCTGCCCGGCCGTTTTGGGGCTTTCCGCGCCGGAGGGGTTTGCCGACGGCGCCGCGAGCGGCAGGGCGCATTTGCGAAGAAGCTTCAGCGTCAGAGGGTGGTCCGGGCAGCGCAGGCCAACCGTTTGGCCGCCGGCGAGAACGATGGACGGGATCTCTCCCTTCGCCCTGAGTATGATGGTCAGCGGCCCCGGCCAGAAGCGCCGGGCAAGCGCGTGGGCAGTGTCGGGCACATTCTCACAGTAGCGCTCCATGGCGCTCTCGTCCGGCACCATGAGAGAGAGCGGCTTGACGGCGGGTCTCCCCTTTACCTCATAAATTTGCTGTACAGTCTCTTCGTTGAGGCCGCAGCCGGCAAGGCCGTAGACCGTCTCCGTCGGGACGGCCACAAGCCCGCCCGCACAGATGATCGCCGCTGCGTCCTCAATATTGTCTGTGATCCTTTTTGTTTCCATTCACGCCTCCGTCTGCGCCTGTAACAGCGCCGCCTGGTCGGCGGTGACGAGACTGTCGATCAGGGCATCCAGATCCCCGTTCAGGATCGGCTGCAGATTGAAATTCTTGACCTCCCCGCTGAGGCGGTGATCCGTTACGCGGTTCTGCGGAAAGTTATAGGTGCGGATGCGCTCGCTCCTGTCGCCGGAGCCGATCTGGCTGCGCCGGGCGCTTGCGATGGCGGCGTGCTGTCTGGCCTGCTCGGCCTCGTAGAGCTTGGCGCGCAGGATCTGCATGGCGCGGTCCTTGTTCTTATATTGGCTGCGTTCGTCCTGGCACTCCACCACGGTGCCGGTGGGCAGGTGCGTGATGCGGATGGCGCTCTCCGTCTTGTTGACGTGCTGGCCCCCCGCGCCGGAGGAGCGGTAGGTGTCGATCTTGAGATCGCCGGGGTCGAGGTGGAAGTCGATCTCCTCCACCTCCGGCAGGACGGCGACCGTGGCGGCGGAGGTGTGGATGCGCCCGCCAGACTCCGTGACCGGGACGCGCTGGACCCGGTGACCGCCCGCCTCAAACTTGAGGCGCGACCAGGCGCCCGCCCCCTCCACGACAAAGCTGATCTCCTTGATGCCGCCGAGCTCCGTTTCGCTGATGTTGGCAACGTCGATCTTCCAGCCTTTCGATTCGGCGTACATGGAGTACATGCGGAAGAGATCGGATGCAAAGAGCATCCCCTCCTCCCCGCCGACGCCGCCGCGGATCTCCATGATCACATTTTTGCTGTCATTGGGGTCCTTTGGCAGCAGCAGAATCCTGACCTCCTGTTCCAGTCTCTCCTTATCCGCCCGGGCGGTGGCATACTCCTCCTGCGCAAGCTCCTTCATCTCACTGTCGGCCATGAGAAGCAAGGCCTCCTCCATGGCGGCGCAGGCCCTGTTATACGCGCGCCAGGCCGTAATGAGCGGCTCCAGCTCCCGGGCCTCCCGTTCATATTTGGCGTAGACGGCGGGGTCCGCGTAGGTGGACGGCTCTTCCATACGGGCGCAGAGCAGATCGTATTTATCGGCAAGCTGTCTGAGTTTGTCAAACATAGTGTTCCCCCGGAAAATGATGGTATATTATAGCATGCCGGAAGAGGAAAGTAAACACGAAAAAGGAGCCGGTGCACGGCTCCTTTTGGGTTTTAACGCGTCAGTTCCCTGATATTCCGGCAGCAGACGTCCACCTCTTCCGCACGCACGAAGGGTGAGAAGCTCATGCGCAGGGTGCCGGTGTCCAGGGTGCCGGCGCTTTTATGCGCAAGCGGCGCGCAGTGCAGGCCGCTTCTGAGGCAGATGCCCTGCTCTGAGAGGCGCATCGACGCCTCATCCGCATCACAGTCTGAAATACGCAGGGACAGCAGCCCGCTCTGTGTCCCCGCAGGGCCGGTGAAGAGCTCGACGCCCGCGCAGTCTGAGAGCTGCTCTGCGGCCTGGCAGAGCAGCTGGTGCTCGGTCTCAAAAATTGTCGGGACACCCCGCTGCAGTACATACTGCATACCGGCGTTGAGGCCTGCGATGCCGGGGACATTGTGGGTCCCGGCCTCCAGGCGGTCCGGCAGATAATCCGGCATCACCTGCAGGAGGCTGTCGGAGCCCGAGCCGCCGGAGATCAGCGGCTCGCCCCGCTCCCCGCAGAGCAGGAGCCCGGTCCCCTGGGGGCCGAAGAGGCCTTTGTGGCCGGGCATGGCAATAAAGGCCGCGCCCAGGGCCGTGAAGTCCACATCAAGCACGCCCGCCGCCTGAGAGGCATCCACGATCAGCGGTACGCGCTTTTCGCGGCAGAGCGCCGCGATATCCCGGATCGGGAGGATAAAGCCGAAGACATTGGAAACCATGGTGCAGACCACAAGCTCTGCCTCCCCGATCTTCTGCTCGAAGGCTTGAAGGCACGACTCCGGGTCAAACAGGGGTGATTCCGCGATCAGGATCTCCGCCCCCAGCCGATGCAGCGGGCGGGTGACGGCGTTATGCTCATAGCCAGAGATCAGCACCCGCGTCCCCCGGTAGGCCAGCGAGCAAATCGCAAGATTGAGCGCGTGGGTGGCGTTCATGGTGAAAACAACGCGCTCCGGTTCCGGGACATGAAAGAGCGCTGCCGCCGTCTCCCGGCAGAGGTACACTGTCTCAGCCGCGCGCATGGCTGCCCGGTGCCCGCCCCGGCCGGGGCTTGCACAGCGCTGCATGGCGCTCAGCATCTCTCGCCCGACGGAGACGGGCTTTATGAGCGTCGTGGCCGCGTTATCGAGATAGATCATGCTCCCCTGCCTCCAGGTATTCCCCATTATCCAGGCGGCGATAAATCTTCCCGGTCAGCAGCCTGGCGTCTTGCAGCGTTGCCACCGCCTCCTCCAGATTCCGGTAAAGGCTCAGCGCATAGCCGCAGCCGCTGCCGCGCAGATGCTGCGGCGCCTTGACGACGGAAGCGCTGATGCCGCGCCTTTCCAGCAGCAGCGCGCCCCGCTGGGCCGTCGTCAGGGACTTGCACATAATCAGATATTTCATTCCTTTCGTTCCCTCCAAAGAAAGGCAAGGCAGCGATCCGCCTCACGGGAAACCCCATGCGGAGCGGATCGCTGCCCTTGCCGAACAATCACACAGGATCGTTCTATCCTATGTCAGGACGGCGGAAAGTGTTTACGGCAACACCGCACAATCCGCCTTCGGCATCTCCTGGAAAATTTGTGCCCTGATTTCGTCACTTTTTCTTGAGGTACACAAAGTACATCTGCGAAAAAGTACTTTTCTTCGATCAGAGCCACCGCATGGGCGGCGATTCCCAGCCCCTCGCCGGAGAAGCCGAGTCCCTCCTCGGTGGTGGCCTTAACGCTGACACAGTTCGGCTCCACCCCCATGGCCTCGGCCAGGATCTCACGCATGCGGGGAATGAAGGGCGCAAGCTTCGGGCGCTGGGCAATGACCGTGCAGTCCACGTTGCCGACACGATAGCCGTTTTCAGAGAGGACGCGCCGCACTTCACGCAGAAGCCCCACGCTGTCGGCCCCCTCGTAGTTCGGGTCATTGTCCGGAAAAAGCTTGCCGATATCCCCGAGGGCAGCCGCGCCGAGCAGGGCGTCCATCAGCGCGTGGGTCAGCACGTCCGCGTCCGAATGGCCCAGAAGTCCCTTCTCATAAGGGATCTCCACCCCGCCGAGTATGAGCCTGCGCCCCTCGACCAGGCGGTGTACGTCATACCCATGTCCGATTCGCATTCCATTCCCCCCTGTTCTGTACGATCGCCCTGGCAGCAACCAGGTCATCCGGTGTTGTGATCTTGAGGTTCTCCGGCTCCCCCTCCACAGCGAAGGTCCTGACCCCCATCATGTCCATGGCGGAGCAGTCGTCCGTCAGGGGCAGGCCCTCTTCAACCGCCTTGGTGAGAGCGCCCTTGATGAGGTCCGCCTCAAAGACCTGCGGCGTCTGTACCCGGCGGGTAACGCTGCGGTCCACGGTGCCGGTGATGAAGCCCTTTTTGTCCACGACCTTCAGCGTGTCGGCGCACTCGACGGCAGGGACTGCCGCCCGGTATTTCTGCGCGGCCTCCACCGTGCGCTTGATCAGCTCCTGAGAGACAAGGGGTCTTGCCCCATCGTGGATGGCGATGTACTCTGCCCCGTGCCGGACAGCCGAGACGCCCGCGAGCGCCGATTCCATGCGTGTTGCCCCGCCGCTGACGATCCGCTTTACCTTGTTCAGCCCGTTTTTAAAGCAGAGATCGGCAATCTCCTCAAGCTTCTCCGTTTTGGTCACGATGATGATTTCGTCGATATACGCATTGTTCTCGAAGGCAAGGATCGTTCTGGCCAGCACCGGCATGGCGCCAAGCTTCATCATGATCTTGTCGGTGCCCATGCGCTGGGAGCTGCCTGCGGCGACAATGACCGCGGAGCAGACCGGTTTCTTCTTATCCTTCCTGAGCGAACGGCAGTTCATATCTCCGCCTCCTTATCAACACCTGATTGCAACTATACTTTCAGCCTTTCAGCTGGCGTTTGCGGTAAAAGTTCATCATCCCGTCCTGCAGCATGTCCAGGTGCATCAGCATTTTGCCGGCCCCGTAGGCGGCGCAGGAGATCGCATCGTCCACCACCAGGGTGCGGATGCCGGTGCTGCGCTCGATGAGGCGGTCGATGCCGTAGATGAGGCTGCCGCCGCCGGACATGATGATGCCGTTTTTGTCGAGGTCGCCCACGAGCTGGGGCGGGGTGCTCTCCAGAACGATGTGGATGGTCTCAAGTATGCGGTTCATCGGCTCCACGAAGGCTTCGATGAGCTCCGTGGAGCTCACGCGCACGGTCTTCGGCAGCCCGTTGGAAAGATCCCGGCCCTTGACCTCCTCATAGCTGATATCCGGCCTCTGGATCACGCAGCCGATGCTGCGCTTGAGCTCCTCGGCCGTACTCAGACCGATGAGCAGATCGTATTTGCGGCGGATGAATTTGACGATGGATTCATCAAAGCTGGTCCCCGCAACCTTGATGGACTGGCACTCCACCACGCCGCCGCCGGAGACCACCGCCACCTCCGTGGTGCCGCCGCCGATGTCGATGATCATATGTCCGTCCGCCTTGGAGATGTCCACGCCTGCGCCCATGGCGGTGGCAACGGCAGTCTCCAGCAGATAGACCTTGCGGGCGCCGGCTTCGATGGCGGCGTCGATGACGGCCCGCTCCTCCACGCCGGTGATGGAGCTGGGCACGCAGGCCAGCACGCAGGGCTTGAAGAGGCTGAAGGAGGTGATGCGGTTGACAAGCTCACGCAGCATCTGGGCCGTGATCTCATAGTCCGAGATCACCCCGGCGTTGACCGGGTGGATCGCCACGATATTGGCGGGCGTGCGCCCCAGCATTTTCTGCGCGTCCTGGCCGATCTTCAGGATCTTGCCGCTGAACTTGTCCACCGCGACAACGGTCGGCTCCCTCGCCACGACGCCCTTCCCCTGCTCAAAGAGCAGCGTGGAGGATGTGCCGAGGTCAACGGCTATATCTCTTTCAAACAGATTCATTCTATATCTCCTCTATTGCCTCAGTGCCTTGAGGCGGCCGCGGCGGCCCAGACTTCGGCGCACCCGGCCTTTTTCAGCGTCAGGGCACACTCGGATAAAGTCGCGCCCGTCGTGACGATATCGTCGATCACCAGGATTCGTTTGCCATTGACCCTCTCCGGTGTGCAGCAGGCATAGACGCCTTTGGCATTCTCTCTGCGTCTTTGCGCATCGCCCATCCCCGACTGGGGTTTGGTGTCCACCCGCTTTTCCAGCAGCTTTTCGCAGGGCAGGCCCAGCCTTTCGGCCGTCGCCTCCGCCAGGATGCGGGCCTGATCGTAGCCCCGGGACCGCAGCCGTTTGCGGCTCAGGGGTACCCATGTAATACTATCGCAGGAAATTCCCGATTCGTCAATACATTTTGCGAGAAATTCCGCATAGGCCGGTCCGTATGCGGTCAAGCCGCGGAATTTGTAGCGCAGGATGGACTCGCGCACCGGCCCCTCATAGCGAAAGGGCGCGATGCAGAATGTTACATGCGGAAGGTCCCGGCGAAAGCCGCTCCCTTCATGCTTCTTTCGGCAGAAACGGCAGACGCCCTCCTCTCCCTCCCGCAGAAACCGCCGGCAGAATGCGCAGCGGGGCGGATAGAGGAGGTCGAGGAGCCGATCGAGAAAGCGCTTCATACGCCGCAAAGCCTCCGCAGTCTGACCCGCAGGGCTGTATAGCGCCTGGACTGCCGGAAGTTGTCGATCATCTGGTGGGCAGTCTGATCGTCCCCCACGAGGATCAAAAGCTCCTTCGCCCTTGTGACCGCAGTGTACAGCACGCCACGCGTCATCAGAAGCTGAGAGCTGCCGCCGAGAGCGAGGATCACCGCCCGGTACTCACTGCCCTGCGCCTTATGTACTGTGATGGCCCAGGCATGCTCAAGCTCGGTCAGTGCGTCAAAGCCGTAAGTCGCCAGGTGCCCGTCAAAGTCGATGGTAAGCGTCTCGTTCTCCGGGTCGATCCTGCGCAGGATGCCCATGTCGCCGTTGTAGATGCCGGTGCCTGTCTCGGTATTGTCGGCATTCCGCCACAGGATATCGTAGTTGTTGCGCACCTGCATCACCCGGTCCCCCTCGCGGAAAACCAGGTCTCCGAAGGGCTTTTCCTTCCTGTCGGGCGCGGGCGGATTGAGCGCCTCCTGCAGCCTGCGGTTGAGGTTGACGGTGCCGGTCTCCCCTTTGCGTGTGGGCGAGAGCACCTGGATCTCCTCAGGCGGGATATGCATTTTTCCCGGCAGGCGCACGGCGCAGAGCTCGGTGATCGTCTCCACGCAGCTGCCGCCCTGTATTCTTTTGAGCCGGAAAAAATCCCCGGCATTTTCGGAAAAATCTGGGTGCTCGCCGCGATTGATCATATGGGCGTTGCGGATGATGCGGCTGCCCCCGTTCTGCCGGAAGATTTCCGTGAGGCGCACGGCCGCGACCACCTGGCTTCGAAGCAGAGCGGAGAACACATTCCCCGGCCCCACGG
The DNA here is from genome assembly GCA_902761635.1 of Oscillospiraceae bacterium. Taxonomy (GTDB): domain Bacteria; phylum Bacillota; class Clostridia; order Oscillospirales; family Oscillospiraceae; genus Limivicinus. Next base: position 11,498 of record CACWLG010000018.1, read on the forward strand.
ACGGGAGCTGATCGGCATCGCCCACAAGCACGAGCCTGGCATCCGGCGGCAGGGCCCGCAGCAGCGCGTCCATGAGCTGGATATCCACCATGGAACACTCATCCAGGATGACGGCGTCACAGTCCAGGCGCTCTCCCTCATCCTTGGTGAAGACCACCCGGTCCCCCTCCTCATCGAATTTCGCGCCGAGCATACGGTGGACCGTGGCGGCTTCTCTCCCGGTGAGCTCGGTCATGCGCTTGGCGGCGCGTCCCGTCGGCGCGCACAGCAGGGTCTTGAGGCCCAGCGAGTCAAACATGGCGAGGATCGCGCGGATCGAGGTGGTCTTGCCGGTTCCGGGCCCGCCCGTGATGACCAGAAGCTGGTTTTTCAGCGCCAGCTCCAGCGTCTGCCGCTGCATGGGGGCATAGCGGATGCCCTGCTGGACCTCCAGCCTTTCAAGCAGCTTTTCGGTATTGAACGTATCCCGGTACTCCCGCCTGCTCATGCGGGCAAAGCATTCAGCGGCATTGGTCTCCGCCTCGTAAAGCTCCGGCAGATAGCAGGCCTCGACCCCGGCGATCTCCTCATAGCGAAGGCGCAGATCCTCGATCATCTCGCCGATACACGCATCCGCCTCCGCCGCCTGCACGCCGATCAGCTCCGCCGTGACGGCGGCGAGCTTTTCCCGGGGAATAAAGCAGTGTCCGTTGCCGGTATTGTGCATGAGTTCAAAGAGGATCGCGGCGGCGATGCGGTTTTTGCTGTTCTCTCCCATGCCGAGGCCCATCGCCATCTCATCGGCCTCCCGAAAGCTGCCGCCGATGAGCGAGCTGCAGAGCAGGTAGGGGTTTTCCCGCAGCTCTTCCAGCGCCTTATCGCCGTAGTATTTATACGCCCTGAGCGCAAGCACCGGGCGCAGACCGAAGGAGCAGACAAACTCCATCAGCATGCGAAGCCCTGCCTGCTGGCGAAAGCTTTTGGAGATCTGCTGCGCCTTGGCGGAGCTGATGCCGCGGATCTCAGCCAGCTCCTGCGGTTTATTGAGGATCACGTCCAGGGTCCGCTCGCCGAAGCGGTCTACGATCAGCGACGCCGTTGCGGGGCCCACGCCCTTGACCGAGCCGCCGGCAAGAAACTGATAGATGGCCGGGGCCGTACTCGGCAGGAAGCGCTGGGCAAACTCGGCCTTGAACTGCCTGCCGTGGACATTGTGGGTCATCCACTCGCCCGAGAGGATCATCGACTCCCCGGGCGCAGCGAAGGGAAAGCAGCCGACGACCGTGACCGTCTCGCCGCTGTCGTTTCGCAGCCTGAGAACAGTATAACCGTTTTCCTCGTTTTTAAAGATGACCGTCTCTACGGTCCCGGAGAGCTCCTGGTAATCCAGTTCCTGATCCATGGGCCACCTCGCCGTCAAGTATTATCCGTAAATCCCCATGCGGCAATACCGCACCACGATAAATGAAAAGCCCTGTCGGCATGGGGATTTTCACGCATGTCATTCGGTTGCCGCGTCAGCGGCGAGAATGACGCGTTTGAATCAAATTTTACTATGGAAGCGTCAGCTTTCATAGTAAAAAGGGCTTCAAAAAGTGCCCTGTAAAGCTCGCCTCACATTTGGCGCAGCCCTCCGGGGTGCCGGAGAAGACCAGGTTCCCGCCCTGGTCGCCCCCCTCGGGCCCCAGGTCGATCACCGTATCGGCCACTTTGATGACATCCAGATTATGCTCGATGACAACGACGGTGTTGCCCGCGTCCACAAGCTTGTCCAGGATGTTGATGAGCCGGTGCACATCGGCGATATGCAGGCCCGTGGTCGGCTCATCGAGCACATAGACCGTCTGACCGGTGCTGCGCTTGGAGAGCTCGGTGGCGAGCTTGACGCGCTGCGCCTCGCCGCCGGAGAGGGTGGTGCTGGACTGGCCCAGCTTCACATAGCCAAGGCCCACGTCATAGAGCGTTTCGATCTTGTGCAGGATCTTCTGCTGGTTTGCAAAGAAGCCGCAGGCCTCCTCCACCGTCATGTCCAGCACGTCCGCAATGTTCTTCCCCTTGTATTTGACCTCCAGGGTCTCGCGGTTATAGCGCTTGCCGCCGCACACGTCGCAGGGTACAAACACGTCGGGGAGAAAGTGCATCTCGACCTTGATGAGTCCGTCTCCGCTGCAGGCCTCGCAGCGCCCTCCCTTGACGTTGAAGGAGAAGCGCCCCTGTCCGTAGCCGCGCAGCTTCGCATCCTGCGTGGAAGCGAAGAGGTCGCGGATATCGTTGAAAACGCCGGTGTAGGTCGCGGGATTGGAGCGCGGCGTGCGCCCGATGGGACTCTGGTCCAGGGCGATCACCTTGTCCACATACTCCAGGCCCTCGATGCCATCGCTCTTGCCTGGTCGCACCTTGATGCGGTTTTTGACCGCGGCAAGGGTTTTATAGAGCACCTCGTTGATCAGAGACGATTTGCCGCTGCCGGAAACCCCCGTCACGCACACGAACTGCCCGAGCGGGATTTCCACGTCGATATTCTTCAGGTTATTCTCCCGCGCCCCGCGAATGAGGAGGCTGTGTCCGTTCCCCTTCCGGCGCTCGCTCGGGACGGGGATGAACTTCTTCCCGCTCAGATACTGGCCCGTGACGGATTCCGGGCAGGCGCAGAGATCTTCGATACTGCCTGCGGCGACAACGGTGCCGCCGTTGACGCCCGCCCCGGGGCCGATGTCGACCACATAGTCGGCCGCGCGCATGGTCTCCTCATCATGCTCCACCACGATCAGGGTGTTGCCGAGGTCCCGGAGCTGCCGCAGGGTGCGGAGGAGCTTTTCGTTATCCCGCTGGTGCAGGCCGATGCTCGGCTCATCGAGGATATACAGCACCCCCATCAGGCTCGAGCCGATCTGCGTGGCAAGGCGGATGCGCTGGGTCTCGCCGCCGGAGAGGGTCGCTGCCGAACGGGAGAGCGTGAGATAACCGAGACCCACGCTTGTGAGAAAGCCGAGGCGGGCGCGTATCTCCTTCAAAATCCGCTCCGCAATGAGGCGATCCTTCTCGCTGAGGGTGAGCTGCTCGATAAAGTCCAGAGCTTTCACGACCGAGAGATCGGAAAACTCCGCAATGCTCATCCCGCCCACCGTCACGGCGAGGGCGGTTTTCTTGAGCCGCTGTCCATGGCACTCGGGGCATTCCACCTCCGCCATGCACTCCTCGATGTCGGCGCGCATGGCAGGGCTCTGTGTCTCGCGGTAGCGGCGCTCGAGGTTTGTGACGATGCCCTCAAACTCCCGCTTGATGACCCCGTAGCCCTCGTTTCGCTCATAGCGAAGCTGCAGGGGCTCCCCCCCGGTGCCGTAGAGGATGGCGTCCATAGCCTCCCTGGAGAGGTCCTTCAGCGGCTCCGTCAGCTTGAAGTGAAAGCGCTTCGACAGAGCCTCAAAATACATTTTGGAGATGGAGTCTCCTTTGATGTTGTTCCAGCCGGAGGCCACGATCCCTCCGTCCATGATAGAGAGGTTGGGATTTGGCATGATGAGCTCCGGGTCCACCAGAAGCTGAACGCCGAGGCCCGTACAGGTCGGGCAGGCGCCGTGGGGATTGTTGAAGGAGAAAAGCCGCGGCGCCAGCTCTTCGATAGAGATGCCGCAGTCCTCACACGCGTAGTTCTGCGAAAAACTCAGAAGCTCGTCCTCTCCAGCGTCCACATAGAGGATGCCGCCGGAGAGGGCCAGGGCCGTCTCGGCAGAGTCGGTCAGTCGGCGCACGATCTCGGGTTTGAGGATCAGGCGGTCCACAATGATCTCGATATTGTGCTTCTTGTTCTTCTCAAGACGGATCTCTTCCCCCAGGTCATAGACGATGCCGTCGATGCGCGCGCGCACATAGCCGGATTTCTTCGCGTCCTCCAGGACCTTGATATGCTCGCCCTTCTTTCCGCGGATCACCGGGGAGAGAAGCTGCAGACGCGTCCCCTCCGGCAGGGCCATGATACGGTCCACGATCTGGTCGATGGACTGCTGCCGGATCTCTTTGCCGCATTTGGGGCAATGCGGCACGCCGATGCGCGCCCAGAGAAGACGCATATAGTCATGGATCTCCGTCACCGTGCCGACAGTGGAACGGGGGTTTTTGGAGGTGGTCTTCTGGTCAATGGAGATGGCGGGCGACAGGCCCTCGATATAGTCCACGTCCGGCTTGTCCATCTGTCCGAGGAACATCCGGGCATAGGAGCTCAGGCTCTCCACATAGCGGCGCTGGCCCTCGGCATAGATGGTGTCGAAGGCAAGGCTCGATTTCCCGCTGCCGGAGAGACCCGTGATGACCACGAGCTTGTCCCGGGGGATCTCCACGTCAATATTCTTCAAATTGTTTTCACGGGCACCTTTGATAAAAATGCTGTTCTGCAGCATGGCGGATTCTCCTAAACGATCAGATCTGCGGTCCTGCCGCGGGTAAGGGCGATGAGCGCTGCGGGCGCAAGCTCCACCTGGGCGCCGATCTTCCCGGCGCTGACGGCCATGCTCTCAAGTCCAAGACAGCTCTCGTGATAAAAGGTCTCGAACTGTTTCTTCATCCCGACAGGCGAGCAGCCGCCGCGCACGTATCCCGTCAGGGCGTGGATCTCGCTGACGTGGATCATGGCAATGGACTTCTCTCCGGCAGCCCTGGCGGCTTTTTTGAGATCCAGCTCCTCCGCCACAGGGATCACGAAGACATAGTTTTTCTTACTGGCCCCGCGGGTCACCAGGGTTTTGAAGACGCAGGCCGGTTCAAGCCCCGTGAGCATGGCGACTGTCACGCCGTCCACCGCCTCCTCCCCGTGGGGATAGCTGTGGGCGGTGTAAGGAATCTTCTTTTGTTCGAGCACGCGCATGACGTTGGTCTTATTGTCCGCCACAGTCCGTGTCGCCCCTTTCGTTTGATTTGCTGTAACTGATTGATTATACCGCATTTTCCGTCCTCTTTCAACTGTCAGAAAGCGTTTTAGCAGGTAAATTTTCAAATTCAACACCGCCGACGGCGGGAAAAGCGTGGGGGCCGATCCCCAGATCGGCCCCCACGCAGCCCCCGATTTTGAACCGTTTTCAGGCGGCGTCTTTCTTTCAGTTCTTCTCAAATCTCGCCATGATGTTTTCGATGCTGTTGTCAAGGACCCGCAGGACCTTGTCGGTCGTGATTTCTTTCGGAAGCTGCATCCCCTGATCCATCCACTGAGCGATCAGGCCCACGACGATGTGGGAATAGAACTCCACAATGAACTCAAAATCCTGCCGGTCGATGGAGCGGTCCTCCGCCACGATCTCAGAAAAGCTGCGGATACAGTCGCGCAGGCGGCTGCGGATATAGCGCAGCATATACATGCGGCTGTTGGAATTGTAAACATTCAGCGCAAAGGCGGAATTGTCCGACAGGTATTTGAACCAGAGCATCACATCGTGCTTCCAGTTGTCATATACCACTTCTCTCGGGAGGTTTGCATTGGCGTCCTCCTCAAAGACCCACTCCAGCAGATCATACACATCGTTAAAGTGATAATAGAAGGTCTGGCGGCTGACGCCGCAGTTGTCCACCAGATCGTTGACCGTGATCTTGTCGATCGGCTTGATGGCCATTATTTTTTTCAGTGCATCCGCGAGTGCTTTTTTGGTTGAAGAGGCCATGTTGATCCTCCTGGAATCCGCGTTGAAAGCGTATAATAAATTGCTGTAATTATACCACATCGGTCGTACAAAGGGAATAGTATTTTCACACATTGCGTTTTGTGTAAATACATTATTTCGTATTGTCCAATTTTCAGCGATGTGGTATGATACACCAAAAAAACAGGAGGCAAACTGCAATGACCGTACTCTGCTATGACAAATGCACCACCTGCCGAAAGGCACTCCGATGGCTGGACGAGAAGAAGGCCGACTATACCGTGCGCCCGATCAAGGAGGAGCACCCGAGCTATGAGGAGCTGCTCTCCTGGTGGAAAAAAAGCGGCATGCCGCTCAGGCGGTTTTTCAACACCAGCGGCATGCTGTACCGGGAGCTCGGGCTGAAGGACAGGCTCGACACCATGTCCGAGGAGGAACAGCTCAGGCTGCTTGCAAGCGACGGTATGCTCGTCAGGCGCCCGCTTCTTGTCAGCGGCGAGACTGTGATCCCCGGCTTCAGGGAGAAGGACTGGGAAGCGGTGCTGTAAACACAAAAAAGCAGAGGCTGGTTTCAGTCTCCGCTTTTTTCATGCTCTGCCGGCGCGAGCTCTTCAGCAAGGCGTTCCTTTTCCATCTGAATGATGGCGGCGCTGATGCTCTGCTCGGCCTTCATGTATTCGCTGCCTGCGGCGGATTCCCCGGCAAAGGTATCGAAGAGCCCCTGCTTATCCCGCAAAAGCTCCAGAATCCGCTCGTCCACGGTGTTGTCGCACAGAAGCCTGTGCACCAGCACCGAGCGGACCTGCCCCATGCGGTAGGCGCGGGAGATGGCCTGCTTCTCGGCGGAGGGCTTGATCTGCGGTTCACAGAAGATGATGACGCTTGCCGCCTGGATATTGAGACCTGTGCCGCCGGCCTGCACCTGACAGACCAGGACCTTGCCGTCCTCTGCGGCGGTGAAGGCGTCCACAAGCTGCTGGCGGCGGGCCGGGGTCACGGCGCCCGTGACGGGCTCCAGCGCGCGCCTGCCCAGGAGCTGGCAGACCGCGCGGATCGTCTCTCGGAAATAGGAGAAGACGATGACCTTTCGCCCGTCCTCCTCCGCCTCCCGGCACAGCTCCAGCAGGCGTACCGCTTTGGAGGACTTTTTCAGGTCCCCCACGTCCCAGGAAACCTGGCGCATGGCCATGAAGTTTTCCGCCGAAACCGCGAGCAGATACATCCGCCGCTCCTCCGGCCCCAGTTCGCACCACTGCTCTTTCTCGATGAGCTCCGGCAGCTCCTGCAGCACATCGTCCCGGGTACGCCTGAGATAAACCGGAGCCAGTTTCTCCCGAAACTGCGGCGCCGCGGAGATGTATTTCATCTCCCGAAGCTGCCCTGCGATATCCGGGCGCAGGCAGGAGATGAGAAAGCACATCTCGCCCACACGGTTTTCAAGCGGCGTGCCTGTCATGAACACGACCCGCTCCGCCCGGCGGCGCAGGAGCAGCAGGGCCTGGGTGCGTCTTGTCGCAGGGTTTTTCGCGTAATGCGCCTCGTCCGCCACGATCATGGAAAAGCGGAAGCCCTCCGGCAGGGCAAAGCGGCTGATGGATTCGTAGGTGGTGACCGCAATGCCGCCCTGCTCCAGCCAGCGCATGACGGCGTGCCGGTCCCCGCCGCGGATGGCCGTGGCCGGGAGCTCACAGAAGCTGCGGATCTCGCGGCACCAGTTGACCAGCACGCTTGCCGGGCAGACGACCATGAAGTGCGTGGCCCCCCGGGCATGGAGCGACACCATGGCGGCGATGGCCTGCACTGTCTTGCCGAGGCCCATTTCATCGCCCAGCAGGACATTGCCCTGGCGCAGGATATAACGCACGCCGAACTCCTGGTATCCGCGCAGGACGGCGTGAAGCTTCTCCGCATGGATGGGCTCCATCTCCACCTGACGCACCAGCTCCTCCGGCAGGCCGCTGTAGCTGTTGTCGATCCTGGTGTTGAGGGTGCGGGCAAAGGCATCGAGCCGCGCAAAAAAGGCCGCGCTGTTCTTGCGAAATTCCTCCCATACCCCCTCTTCATCCGGGATGCTGCGCGCGTCATAGGACTCACGCAGCGCCCGTACGCGCTCCCCGTACTCCCCGCTCAGAAGCTCGTAGAGAAAGAATGCCGCGTCGAGGGCACGCTGCTTTTTCTCCTCCGGCAGAAAGAGCCAGCCGAGGCCGCCGGCGGCGGGTCTCGCCTCCGAATAGGCCGCCGCAAGAGCGTCATGGTAGTCCCGGTAGATCGCCTGCGCCTCACGTATGGCGGCATCGGTCTCCATCGCGGCTTTGGCCGTGAGCAGAAGCTTTGTCGCGTCCTCGTTTTTGTCGTCCAGGCTTACACGCAGCTTCAGGCCCGTCTCCGCCTCCCGCCGGATGCGGCCCGCCATGGTATAAATGAGCCAGGCCGCCTCGTCTCCGATGCCCCGGACGGCATTGATGTCATCGGCCGACAGGGCGCAGAGCTGCTCCATATTCTCAATGCCGGCAGCACGCAGGGATGCCACGCGCAGCCCCAGCTTGTCGCGGTTGATGCTCTCCACATCCATCCCGCGCAGGATGCCGGACAGCTCCTTCTCGCCGAGGCGTCCCATCGCCTCCGCCGCGGCCGCCTGCTGCAGCGCCTCCTGGGAGGCGATATCGGCCACGTCCGCGTCACACTGCTCGATGAGCGTCAGGATATCCCGGATCTGTTGTTTGTCACGCTTGAGCGCCATCGTGCCCGTCCTCCTCCCATGCGCCGACCGGCCGCTTTTCTGTTTATTCGACTGCCAGCACGCGAAGCTGCTCGACCCCCGGGACTTCTCCCAGCAGAGCGACAAAGCTCTCCATGCTGCCGTCCACCTCACTTACATCCAGGGAAATCGTAACGCTGGCCTTGTCCCGGATGGGCAGGCTCTGCGTGATGGTGAGGACGTTGGCCCGGGCCTCCGAAATGCGGCTCAGGAGCGCGCTGAGGATGCCCTGCTCGTGATTGAGCATCATCGACAGCACCGCCTTGCGCCCGCCGGAGATCTCCGTCGGCTCCAGGATGAAGTCCTTGTATTTGTAGTAGGTGCTGCGCGAGATGCCGACCTGCCGTACCGCCTGGCTCACATCCTTGATTTTGCCGTCCTCCAGCAGGCGCCGCGCCTCAATGACCTTTTCGTAGTATTCGGGCAGAATGCTCTTGTGAATGATGAGATACTGATCAAGCATACTCTCCCCTCCTTTTGCCGTATATCATAACCCGTCCGCGGTAAAAAGACAAGTGTCTTTTTACCGTGTTTTGCAAAAGGCTGCAGAATCTGCTGACACCGGTCGAAAAGCTGTTGAAAAAAAAGCGTTTGTATGATAATCTGAGAATAAGCATGTTTTTGTAATAATAATATGAGTATTGGCAGATTTGAAAGGAGACAAAACATGGCAAGAGAGATCCTTTTTGACCTCGGCAAAATGATTACGGACCGCCTGCCGTATAAATTTGGCATAAAGCGTCTGACCGAAAACGACCCTGAATACATCATCCTCGACCGTGCATGTTCCAATGACGAGATCGCGGAGGTCATGCTGAAGATGGGCCTGAGAAAGCCCAAGACCACCGCGGAGATCGCAAAGCTCACCGGCAAGTCCGAGGCGCGCATTGAGGAGCTGCTCACCGATGCGGCCAACCACGGCATCGTCGAATACCACTGGGAAAACCCCGAACACGAGAAGCAGTGGTATGTCCAGCTCTTTGTCCCCGGGATCGCCGAGATGACCAACATGGTCCTCTGGCAGGTCGAGAAATATCCGGAGCTTGCCGATTCCTTTGACAAGATGACCTTCCTCCCGCTTGAAGGGAAGACCCATCTGATCCCCCCCGGCGGTGACGGCATCGGCATGCACGTCATTCCCGTGGAGAGCGCCATCCCCGCCAAGAGCGTTTCCGCCTCCATTGAGCACATCTCCCACTGGCTGGACAAATACGACGGGCAGCTCTCCGTCGGCTACTGCTCATGCCGCAACGCCAGGCGCCTGCGCGGTGAGGGCTCGGGCGAGATACAGGACGACTGCTGCATCGGCCTCGGCGATTTTGCCACCTACCTCATCGAGACCGGCAAGGGCCGCCCCATCACCAAGGAAGAGGCTCTTGACATCTGCAAGCGTGCCGAAGAGAACGGCTACGTCCACCAGACCACGAACATTGACGGCTCCGACAAGATCTTCGGCCTCTGCAACTGCGACGTGGGCGTATGCTTTGCCCTGCGCACCAGCCAGTATTTCAACACCCCGAACCTCTCCGCTTCCGCCTACCGGGCCCATGTGGACAAGGACAACTGCGTGGCCTGCGGCAAGTGTGTGGAGGTATGTCCCGCCGGTGCCGTGAAGCTCGGTCAGAAGCTCTGTACCAAAAACGGCGAGGTCCAGTACCCGAAGCAGGAGCTGCCTTCCGGCCTCACATGGGGCAAGGACAAGTGGAACCCCAACTATGTAGTGGATAACCGCAAGAACTGCCATGAGTCCGGCACCGCGCCCTGCAAGACCGCCTGCCCCGCGCACATCGCCATTCAGGGCTACATCAAGCTTGCCAAAGAAGGCCGCTATCTTGATGCCCTCAAGCTCATCAAGCAGGATAACCCCTTCCCCTCCGTCTGCGGCTATGTCTGCAACCGCCGCTGTGAGGACGCCTGCACCCGCGGCAAGCTCGACAAGGCCGTCGCCATCGACGAGATCAAGAAGTTCATCGCCGAGCAGGATCTCAAGGGCGAGACGCCTTACATTCCCGAGCCCCTCTATCGCCGGCCCATCGACAAGCCCTATGAGGAGAAGATCGCCATCATCGGCGCCGGGCCCGCGGGCCTGAGCTGCGCCTATTATCTTGCGCGCATGGGCTATGTGAACGTAACCGTCTTCGACCGCAACAGAGAGCCGGGCGGCATGCTCATCATGGGCATCCCCAGCTACCGCCTCGACCGCAGCGCCCTCAAGGGCGAGATCGCCGTGCTCGAGAAGATGGGCGTCAAGTTCCAGATGAACACCGAGGTCGGCAGGGACATCACCATCGACGAGCTCCGCAAGCAGGGCTACAAAGGCTTTTATGTGGCCATCGGCGCACAGAAGAGCTCAAAGCTTGACATCCCCGGCGAGGAGCTTTCCGGCGTGTACGGCGGCGTTGACTTCCTGCGTGAGGTCAACCTCGGCGAAAAGCCCGCCATCGGCAGGAAGGTCGCCGTCATCGGCGGCGGCAACGTCGCGATGGACGTCTGCCGCACGGCTGTCCGCCTCGGCGCGGAGACCTGCGTGATCTACCGCCGCAGCGAGGCCGAGATGCCTGCCGACAAGGAAGAGATCGCCGAGGCCAAGACCGAGGGCGTGAAGTTCTGCTTCCTCAACGCTCCCGCCGAGATTCTCGGCAAGGACGGCAAAGTCTGCGGCCTGAAGGTTGAGATCATGGAGCTCGGCGAGCCCGATGAGAAGGGCAGACGCGCCCCCGTCGGCACCGGCAGATTTGAGACCCTTGAGGTCGATGCGGTCCTCTCCGCCGTCGGTCAGGTCATCGACTGGGGCAAGCTGGATGTCGGCGCACTCCAGACCGGCAGGAAGGGCAACGCTCTCGCCGATGCCGTCACCTACCAGAGCGGGCAGAAGGATATCTTCGTCGGCGGCGATGTGTACACCGGCCCGAAGTTTGCCATCGACGCCATTGCCGCAGGCCGCGAGGGCGCAGAATCCCTGCACCGCTTCGTCCAGAACGGGCAGAGCCTCACGGTGGGCCGCAATCTGCGCGAGTTCTATGAGCTCAACAAGGACGACATTGTCGTCGGCGTGGACAGCTTCGACCGTCCCGTGCGCCAGGCTATCCTGCACGATCCCGCCAAGTCCAGGTCCTTCGAGCATGACCGCCTCACCTTTACCGAGGAGCAGGTCAAGGCCGAGGCCAGCCGCTGCCTGGGCTGCGGTGTGACCATCATCGACCGCAACCGCTGCATCGGCTGTGGTCTCTGCACCACACGCTGCATGTTCGACGCCATCCATCTCCAGCGCGACGTGCCCGAGGCCTCCAACCTGGTGCGCTGTGAGGACAAGGTCGGCCCGATGCTCAAGCATGCGGCCAGGCAGGCTGTGCGTATCATTCGCAAGGGATAAGCATGCACGAGTTAGGTACGATTTATTACGTCATCGAAACGGTGGAAAAGCTGATGGTGGAAAACGACCTTAAGAAGGTCGGCTCCATCACGCTGGAGGTAGGTGAGGTCAGCGGCATCATCCCCATGTATCTCACCGAGTTCTGGGAGTATGCCCGTGCCAAGACCGAGCATTTCAAGGACACGGAGCTGAAGATCGAGGAGCTCAAGGCTGTCACCTACTGTCAGGACTGCAGGCAGACCTACCCCACCATGACCTACGGCAAGGAGTGTCCCTACTGCCACAGCCCCAACACCTTTCTCGTGACCGGCAACGAATACAACATCAAGGAGATTGAAGCCCTGTAGGCGCGTCTCCATGCAAAAACGGACGGTGAGTTCAGAAACGATCTCACCGTCCGTTTTAATTGATGCGCCTTCAGCGCTTCAGGATGATTTCGCCGGCCCGGGCGCCGACGTAAGCCCCGTCCTTCAGGACGGGCTTGCCGTTTACGTACACATGCACGATGCCTCCTGGCTTTGCATCGGGCTTTTTCTCGTCCACACACATACCGCCAAGATCAATGACCGTGAGGTCCGCCTTGCAGCCCGGCTTGAGATAGCCGCGCTGCGGGATGCCGTAACGGTCCGCTGTGCCGATTCTTCCGATCTGCGCATTGACAAGTCTGTTTTTTCATAGTACTTTAAAGAGTATAAATTTCGGGGCGGCAGCGCCGAAAAGAAGCTTGAGGTTGTATTTTGGAACTGGACGATCTGACGGCGTATGCCGAGGAAAAATATCATCTTGCCGAGCAGCACAAATGGGCGGACTTTCCCGGCTTTTCTGTGCTGGCCGACCCCATCACCGGAAAATGGATCGCGCTTCTGATGCGCCAATGGGATCAGGAGACCGGCACGGAGCTGCAGCGCTGCGACTTGAAGTGCGGGCAGCAGAGCATGCTGGAAGCAAGGGCCGATTATCTCTCCCCGCCCTTCCGCATGAAGGGGCGCAAATGGCTGGGCGTCTGCTTTGACGAGCGCACCGAGCCGGAGCTTGTCTTCCGGCTTTTTGACCGGGCCCTTCACTCGGGCGAGCAGCGGGGTTATACCCTGATTCTTGAGGACCGGCCCGGGGACTGCATGGACGCCTGGGCGGAGAGTCCCCTGCCCGCTGCCGGAGCGCTTTTTACGGATGAGAGTGTGCCGGAGATCCCGCCGCGCATACTCGAGATGATGCGGCTGTATGAGCCGGGCGACGGCTCCCTGCCGCAAAAATGCAAAAACTTTTACAGACAGGGTCTTTTCATGGCCGATTATGAGGACGATGTGCCCTGGTACGGAGAGTTTAATCGCTATTTTCCCACCTATCACGATCTGAACCTGCGGCAGCTGCGCGGCTATTTCACCTGGCGCACGGAGCTCAGGCGGGGCCGGGTCCGACCGGTCACGCTGTCCTTTGCCTACATTTATCTTTATGAGCTTCTGTGCGGCATCGGGACGCAGGGCCCGGAGGACAGTCTCGGAAAGATGCGCGAATTTGACGCTGTTTTTCTCGATGCCGGCTATGGCGATGCGGCCATGAAGGCAAACCTCCTGCGCTGGATGTCGGAATACGCGGTGCTGCACGATCTGCCCGGTCAAACGATCCTGCGCTATGCCGATCCTGCGGTACTCAAACGGGACAAGGCCCTTGCCTGTCTCCGTCAGCCGGAAGATGCCGCGGATGACGAGCTGTTCTCCGCGCTCTGCGTTTTCGCGGGCGAAAAGTTCACCCAGTCCCCCGTCATCACGAAGGAGGGCGCACGGGGCAGGACGCTCTTTGCCGCTCTGTGGCGGCACGCGCGCAGGGAATACGGCGGCGATTTGTTTACGCTCTGCTTCGGTCCGATGCGCGCGCACCCCTGGAACCCGCTTTCCAACGCGATACACTGGGAGACCGGGCGCCACAGCCCCGCCGTATTTGAGCTGGATCCCTGCCGCCGCTATCTCTGCCGCGGCGGCGTCTGGGAGGAGGAGCGCTACGATCGCCTCAGCTTTGACGAACGGCGCTTCCTGGCCCTGCTGCATGAGGGGGACAGGCTCTTTCGCAAGTACCTGAAGACCGGGCGCACCCTGCGTGTAAAGGCAGAGGAGGCCTGGGCCGCGCCCTTTGCGGAGGCCGCCATCGCGGATGACCGGCGGGCGCAGGAGGAGGCCGCGAGGCCAAAGATCACGATCGACTTCTCAGGCCTTGCACAAATCCGGCGGGATGCGGGCATCACACGCGAAAGCCTCCTGACCGAGGAGGAAAAGGAGGGCGGACAGGAGCTGCCGGACACGGCATCTGTGCCCGCCGCTGCGGAAGAGAAGGCAGCCCCGGGCGTTTTCTCCGTCAGGGGACTGGACGAGGCACACACGCACATTCTCTCCGCCCTGCTGCGCGGGGAGTCTGTGCGGGAAACGATAAAGGAAAAGCATCTCATGCCCTCTGTCGTCACCGATACGCTCAACGAGGCGCTGTTCGACCTCATCGGGGACAACGCCCTTGTCTGTGACGGCGCGGAGATCCGCGTTGTGGAGGACTACAGAGAGGAACTGGAAGAGAACCTTGGAGGATACAGGCAATGAACGAAAGCGGCAGAAAGGTGCCGAAGCGCATCGCACAGACGGTGCTCAACTCCCTGAAGGGCGGCGTGGTGCCCCGCATTGGCCTGCCCTATATCGCGGTAGGCCGGAAAAACGAGATCGCTGCCCTGCTGCATGATGTGGACATCATCGCAGAGGGCGGAGCCTCCTTCCGTTTTATTGTGGGCCGCTACGGCTCCGGCAAGAGCTTTCTGATCCAGACAATCCGGAACTATGTGATGGACAAGGGCTTTGTGGTGGCGGACGCGGACCTCTCCCCCGAAAGGCGGCTGCAGGGGACGCGGGGCCAGGGCCTTGCCACCTATCGGGAGCTGATCGGGAATCTCTCCACAAAGACAAAGCCCGAGGGCGGGGCGCTGACCCTGGTGCTGGACCGCTGGATCAGCAGTGTGCAGACCCAGGCCCTTCAGGATACGGGGCTATCCCCCGATGACCCGGCGCTGACGCGGGCAGTGGATCAGAAGATCTACGCCGTGAGCGCCGCCATCAGCGAGCTTGTGCACGGCTTTGAGTTTGCAAAGCTCCTGAGCCTCTACTACCACGCCTATGTGGAGGGGGACGACGAGACGAAGATGAAGGTCGTGCGCTGGTTTCGCGGGGAGTACGCTCTCAAGCGCGAGGCGAAGGAGGAGCTCGGCGTCAACATCATCATCACGGACGATGACTGGTATGAATACCTCAAGCTCTTTGCCGTGTTCTTCCGCCTGGCGGGCTATGCGGGGCTCATCATCATGATCGACGAGCTGGTGAACATCTACAAGATTCCGAACAGCATCACCCGTCAGTATAACTATGAAAAGATGCTGACCATGTATAACGACACGCTTCAGGGCAAGGCCCGCTATCTCGGCATCCTCATGGGGGCCACGCCCCAGGCGGTGGAGGACAGGCGCCGCGGTGTATACAGCTATGAGGCGCTGCGCTCCCGCCTGGCGGAGGGGAAGTTCTCGCGCCCCGGAGCCCGGGACCTGTTGGCCCCGGTGATCCGGCTGGAGCCGCTGACGCCGGAGGAAATGCTGATTTTATGCGAAAAGCTCCGCGATATGCACGCGGGGCTCTATGGGTATGAGCCCCGGCTCGGCACCGGGGAGCTCGCGGACTTTATCAGTCTCGAGTACAGCCGTATCGGCGCGGATCAGAACATCACGCCCCGGGAGGTCATCCGGGACTTTATTGAGCTTCTGGATCTGCTGGTTCAGAACCCGGCCCTCTCCCTGCAGACGCTGATGCAGTCGGACGAGTTCAGTTATGCAAAGTCCGAGGCTGTCTCCGATCAGGCTGAGGAACGCTACGCGGAGTTTGAGATATGAATGTTTTTGCGCGTTACGCGCCCTTTATCCGGGATTATATCTACCGCTCAAACTGGCAGGCGCTGCGCGGGGTGCAGAATGCGGCGGGCGAGGCGATCTTCAGCACTGAGGAAAATGTACTGCTGACCGCCTCCACCGCCTCCGGCAAGACCGAGGCCGCCTTCTTTCCCATCCTGACGCTTTTGGATGAAGAACCGTCAAGGAGTGTGGGGGTCCTGTACATTGCGCCGCTCAAGGCTCTCATCAACGACCAGTTCGGGCGGCTCAATGAGCTGTGCGAGGAGGCGGGGATCCCGGTTACCCGCTGGCACGGGGATGTGCCGCAGACGCAGAAGCGAAAGCTGCTGCGAAAGCCCGCAGGCATCCTGCAGATCACGCCTGAGTCGCTGGAGTCGCTGATGATCAACAAGCACATGGAGATTCCCTCCCTTTTCGGGGATCTGCGCTTTATCGTCATCGACGAGATCCACTCCCTGCTGCGCGGGGATCGAGGCATGCAGACCTTCTGCCTCATCGAGCGCCTGTGCAGGCTGGCGGGCTGCAAGCCCCGGCGGATCGGCCTTTCCGCCACCATCGGCAATCCCGAGGCCGCAGGGCGCTTTCTCGCCGCGGGCAGCGGCAGGGGCACGGTCATCCCTCGTATTGACGGCGGGCGGGAGATCTGGCGGCTGAGCATGGAGCATTTTTTCAACACCGAGCCCCAGGCGGACGCCGGACAGACACCCCTGAGCGAATCGCCCCTTCTGGAGGAGCCGACCGACACCGCGCCAAAGGCGGCAGATCCCGGCATCGGCTATATCTTTGAGCATACGCGCGGGAAAAAGTGCCTTGTGTTCACGAACTCCCGCGAGGAGTGTGAGTCTGTCTGCCAGCAGCTTCGGCAGTACTGTGAGGTCCAGCATGAGCCGGACCGCTTCCTGATCCACCACGGCAATCTCTCCGCCTCCTATCGGGAGAGCGCGGAGGAGGAAATGAAGGACGATGATTCCCTGCTGTCCGTGTGCGCCACCGCCACGCTGGAGCTCGGCATCGACATCGGCAGGCTCGAGCGCGCCTTTCAGATCGACGCACCCTTCACCGTGTCCGGTTTTCTGCAGCGCATGGGCCGAACGGGCCGGCGCGGCGATGCGTGTGAGATGTGGTTCGTCATGCGGGAGGAGCACCCGGAAGCCCGTGCCATGCTGCCGGATATGATTCCCTGGTATCTCGTCCAGGGCATCGCTCTTGTGCAGCTCTATATCGAGGAGCGCTTTGTGGAGCCGCCGCGGACAGAGCGTCTGCCCTACAGCCTTCTCTATCACCAGACCATGAGCACGCTTGCCTCCTGCGGTGAGATGACGGCGGGAGAGCTTGCCTCCCGTGTCCTGCCGCTCAATTGCTTTCACCGCATCACGCCGGAGGACTACAAGCTGCTGCTGCGGCACCTGCTGGATATCGACCACATCAACCGCACGGAAAACGGCGGGCTCATCCTGGGCCTTGCGGGTGAGCGTGTCGTCAACAACTATAAATTTTATGCGGTCTTTCAGGAAAACGTCGAATACTCTGTGCGTGCGGGGTCCGAGGAGCTGGGCACCATTGTCAAGCCCCCGCCCGTCGGTGACAAGATCGCCATTGCCGGCCGGGTCTGGGTCGTGGAAGAGGTGGATCACCAGAAGCGCGACGTCTACTGCACGCTGGTCAAGGGGAACATTCCGGCCTATTTCGGCGATGTGGCGGGCGATATCCACACCCGTATACTTGAGCGCATGTACGCCGTCCTTGCGGAGGGGAAGGCTTATCCCTATCTCATGCCCCACGCGGTGTGCCGGATGCAGGAGGCGCGGGCGCTCTTTGCCAAGGCCGGCATGGCCGGGCGGGCACTGATCCATCTGGGAGGCAATATGTGGGCGCTGTTCCCCTGGCTCGGGAGCTTCGCCTTTCTCGCGCTGGAGCGCTTTCTGAAGCTCCGCTGTGCCGAGCGCCTCGGCCTGCGGGGGCTGAGTCCTTCGAGACCCTATTACCTGCAGTTTACGATGAAGGTCAGCGAGCAGGACTTCTATCGCATTACGGCGGAGGAGGCCGCCAGGGACTTCGATCCTCTGGAGCTCGTGTACACAAATGAGATCCCTGTTTTTGAAAAGTATGACGAGTATGTGCCCGGAGAGCTGGTGCGCAAGGGCTTTGCCCTGGGCGTGCTGGATGTGGAGGGCATGAAAAAGCGGGTGCTGAACGGCTTCTGTATTGAGCGGGATGCGCCTGCGCCGCGGCCGTGACGCTCCCCTGCTGTGTTAAACGAGCAGCAAAAAACCTCCTGCCCAGTCAGTCAGGAGGTTTTTCCTGTTCCGTTTTTCCTCATATCGTGGCATCTCTTTCGTATTCCCGCTTGCGGATCTGATCCGCCCGTGCCATGATTTTTTCCTTCCAGTCGTCATCCTGGGCATCCAGGCGATAGACCTCATATCCGTATTGTCTGCCGTTAACGCATACGATCTCCTCATCATCAATGTGCAGGGAGATCCGGTAATGGTTGGGAAGCTTCTGCGGCAGGGTCTCACTGTGATCGCGCTGGACCTCCCGCAGATGCCGCTGACCGTTGACGATGCCGTCAAGCTTCACGCCATAGCAGCGAAAAAGGCCCTGGATGTATTTCTCGGAGCGAAAGGAGGAGGTATAGACCCATACCTGATCCCCGCTTCTTTGCAGTTCGCGGATCAAGTCAGGGGCGCCGAGGCGCAGCCGCTCCCTATAGATCCGGTTGAGCGGAAAAGGCAGAGGCGCTTCCGTCTTGTGTGTCACCGGTGATACGAAAAGCACCTCATCCAGATCGAAGGATATCCTCATATTTCCTTCTCTCCTCTGTTCAGCCGCTTGATGATCTCCCTCACGGCGCCGGACCATGCCTCAGGCTCCGCCTCCACGGGGTATTCCTTGAAAGTCCTGGTGTCACGCACCGTATAAAGGACGAGGTCGCTGTCGATGTGCAGCGTCTCTCCATACTGATCGGTGATCATTTTTTCCGTCTTCTTGGCAAGTTCGTTTCTTTCCTTCGACATTCTGCGTCCGGCGCCGGTGACAATGCCGTCCACCTTCACGCTGCAGCGGCGGAAATAGTTCCGGATATACTCGATCGAATAATAGCTTACACTGTATACCCAGATATCATAGCCCTGTTCGCCCAGGAAGTGCAGCAGGGCCGGGATCCCCAGGCGCATCCGCTCCTTGTAGATCCTGTTGACCGGGAAGGGCAGGGCCTTCTCCAGCGGCACGCCGGAGCTCTCGTGGCAGAAGACCAGCTCATTCAGGTCCAGGGTGACACGCTTGTCGTGTTTGGAGCTGCGGATCATACGCTCAATATCCGTCGACTGCGTCAGGTTGACAATGGAGATTTTCAGCGGACTGTAGTCAGTCTTGAATGCCGCCGCCCATCTGTGATGCCCGTTGAGAAGCCTGTAGCCGTCCGGATAGACCTTCTCAACAATGAGCGGCTCCTCCCAGGGTTCCATATTCTGCGTGGCGCTGTCGCGGATCTTCTGTACGTAATCGGAGATAATCTTGTCATTGGGGCCGATCGTGGGATCGCAGAACTCATCCTCCGGATTGGGATGAAGCTTCTGAATATCTGCCTTTCTGACGAACATCCGCTCCAGGGTGCTCGCCTTGACAGGCACCAGCCTGCCCTCGTCTTCCTTCAGCTTTTGCGCAAGATATTTCTCGAATTCTGTCTTTGCCGCCATGTTTATCCCTCCGGCGTACTGTCACAAAAACAGCGCTCCATTTGTCTGCAGGGTTTACTGAGGTCAAATGGAGCGCTGTTCGTTCAGGTCTGTTGTGGACAGCCCGGTCAGCGCATCGGCTGGCCGGGCTGTCCGGATGCCCTGCAATCAGTACTTGATCTTGAGCACCTGACCGGCTGTCAGCATATTGGGGTTTTTGATGTTGTTCCAGGCCATGAGCTGTTCGGCGGTGCAGCCGTTGTCCGTTGCGATGGAATTAATGGTGTCGCCCGCCTTCACGATGTAGGGGATCTTGGAGCCGCCGCTTACGAGGTCGAGCTGATCGTCGTCGATTGCCATTTTATTCAGTGTCATTGTAGTCTCCTCCGTTTCATTATTGATTGTGTCCCAAGTATAGCACAGCTTTTGTCACACTACTGTCACACTGTCTGTCAGCCTGACCAGCCGCAGACGGGGCAGGCGATTTCGCCCATGGAGAAATGGTTGCCGCAGTTGCCGCAGGTGACACGGTTGTACTCGTCCGCAACGGGATTGTAAAGGGGATTGTCATAGGGATTCATGAACACGGGCTCATCCACATACCAATCATCGGAACCGTAGATATCCACGCTGTAAATATTGTCGGAGCTGGGATAGTTCTGGTAGTAGACCGTGCAGGAGGCGCCGTCGTAGAATCTGCCGGAGACGCTGCACTTCCAGCTGTCCACATACACCTGCGAGCCGTTGGCAAGGTCGATGGCGTATCCGCCGCCGCCCTCATGGGCCGAACCGCTCATGGTGCCGTAGACCGGCCCGACGATCGGATCATCGCTGCCGTAGATATCCACGCTGTAGATATTCTCGGAGCTGGGATAGTTCTGGTAATAGACCACGCAGGAAGCGCCGTTGTAGAATCTGCCGGAGACGTTGCACTTCCAGCTGTCCACGTATACCTGGGTACCGTTATTGAGGTCGATGGCGTATCCGCCGCCGCCCTCGCTGGCCGTGCCGTTCATGGAGCCGTAGATCGGCTCAATGGGTCTGTTGCCGGAGATGCGGCAGTAGGTCACACTCTTGCCGTCCCAGTAGACGCTTGCATAGGCGCCGTAGTAGAGCTCACCGTCGATATCGCAGAGCTCAAAGGGGATCGTGACTGTGACCTGACCGGCCACGTTGACCGTAACGCTGCTGTAGTTCCAGGAGGTAACAGTGCCGTCATAGGTGCCGCTGGGCGCTTTCGGGCTCTGCTTGGCAGCAACGGAGAGATAGGCCGTGGTGGTACGCGCAGTCTGTCCCTTGTAGTAGAAGGTGCAGTAGGCGCCCCAGCCGCTCATATCCGGGGCGACGTTGCCGATGCTGAGGGTGGTGCTGCTCTGTCCGCCGACAGAGGCATCGGCGAACATGTACGCAAAGCTCTGGGTGGAGTATTCACCGCCGTCGGGAGAGACGAAGGTCCACGTCAGAGATTCATAGGCGTTGGCACAGGAGACAAAGTAAGCCGTGTCGCCCTGCTTTCTGTTCTCGTTGGTGGGGTTCTTGGTAATCGTCAGGTAGACGGTCGCGGCAGGGGCAGGCGTGGCAACGGGTGCGGGTGCGCCAGTGGCTGCAGGTGCTGCCGTGGCGGCGGGCTGCTGGAGGATCGCAGGCTTCGGGACCGGGAAGGTCTTGGTCGGGGCCTTCTGGTTCATGAAGACGGCGAAGCTGTCGGTCAGGCGGGTGAGATTGTCTGCCTCATCGGCCTTCAGCCACTCAAAGCTGGTGCTGCTGCGATCGTTGCCGACGAAGGCATTGGTGCCGGCGGCATTGTACTGCTCCCCGGAGATGGTGGTGCCGTTGTTGTCCATGTGGGAGACATTGCGCTGGCCGTTGACGATCTCCGTATGCTCAATGGCATAGGGCACATAGCTGATGACGCCGTCGTCCAGCTTGACGGCGGTCTTGATGGTGTAGACGTCCGAGTCGGAGCGGATGATGTTGTCATAGAACAGATAGTTCCAGGTATCGCTGGCCTGGTTGTGGAAGGTATCGGCACTGTCGGTCATGATGTCTGGGAAGGACTCATCCTCGTCCTTGTCGAGCTTGCACTCGTTCAGCTTGCTCTTGTCATCGCTGACCTCCCATACGCGCAGGTTGGTGGAGCGGTCCGTCGGGTGGAGAGAAGCCGCGATAAACTCCAGATTCCCGTCGTGGTCAAGGTCGGTCACGGTGTAATACCAGGTGTTCTTGCTGCTGTCCTGCATGAGGGTGCCGATCTGGGAATGGATGTAATCCAACTGTTTGTCGATGTCGGTCGGCTCCATGGTAACCGTGTGGATATCATCGGCATATGCGGCGACGGAGCCGGCAAACGCAATGGAGGCCAGCATGGTCAGCGCAAGCAGACAAGAGAGAAGTCGCTTCATTTTTGACACGTTCATATACAGTTCTCCTTTCGGTTGATCGCACGGGAGCGCTTCCCTGTCCTGCGGCCGGGGCTGCACATGCTTCCGATCTGTTTGTATCATATCATTTACAGAATTATTGTCAACTGGGAGCCTGCCAATTTTAAGAAAATTTAAAAAGAAATCCTCACAATCGGCGACATTTCCACGGCCGGTTTATATTTTATGTAAACCGTATTATGTATTCTGATCTGTTTTTTCCGCGTCCTGCCGCACTGCCGCCCGGCCCGCTTCGGCTGCCTGTCCTGTCTTCTGCCGGCCCCGCTTCCGAAGGATCAGGGCGATCAGCATAGACAGTGCGGATATTCCCAGCTTTGCCGCCAGCGCGATCATAAAGGCCGGCGACTTCGGGTCATGGACGCTTGTACCCATGACCGTATCGGTGATAATCATCGGCAGGAGCCCCAGTACCGAGCCCAGCAGGTATCTGCCGAAGCGAACCTGTGACGCGCCGAGATACAGGCTTCCCACATGCAGGGAAAGGCCCACGGAACGCAGCAGCAGAGACAGCATCAGCTCGCCTCCGATCGGCCGGCTCACAAAGTCGCTGAGCCTGGGATACTTCCTCTTCAGGGTCTCCAGGACCGGTGCGCCGAGTGACCTGCCGATAAAGTAGACCGGCGTCACCATGATGGCAGCGCCCACGAGGTTCAGGGTGAGTGCAGCCGGCAGCGGAAACAGGATGCCGCTTGCGGCATAGAGTACGCCGGAATACATAATGAAATCCACACTTTTGAGCAGAAACAGGCCCAGCATCGCAAGCGCTGCGACGACAGGGTTTTTCGGCCGGTAGTTCACCAACTGCTCAACAGTCAGGTTTCCGTTGCTCTTATAGAGGATCAAGCCGATCAGGAACCAGGCGGCAAGCAGGTAAAGGCCCCAGGTGAGCTTTTGTCTGTTGCTCCATAACACTTGCTTTTTCATGATTTTGGCAGGGTCATTCCAATCTTTCATATTACGGGCAGGACTGCGCGTTGTTCCAGCATACCGCAAAGACGACATCCGGTCAATAGAACAGCTTGTTTTTTGCCGCGAGAGTGCGCGGCAGCATCGCGGCTCTGAATCCTGCCCGTGCATGAGCTCGCTCTTTTGTTGACAAGGGGCCTGCCCTGCTGGTAAAATATATTATGCATCCGGGTTATAAAACGGCTGCTACCCCCTGCGCGGGCATGCGTCCGTCTCAGGTTTTTTTGAAAAGGGGGCAAATATATAGTAACAGGAGGAGAAAGAAATTGTGGACAAGAGATGAAATCAAAGCACAGGGAAAAGCCGCCTTTAAGGCAAATTACTGGAAGTGCGTGCTGGTGGGCATTCTGCTGTCGCTGCTCTACGGCAGCGGCGCACGTGCGGCCTCCAATGCCAGCAGCACGGTCAATGCCGCCGACACTGCCGATCAGACTACCGCCGCGCTCCAGCAGCAGTTGAACTCCCTTCCGCAGGAGCAGCAGGTGCATATTGCCCTTGCGATCCTGAGCGGACTCTCCCTGGTCTTCCTCGTCAGCTTCCTTCTGAAGGTCTTTGTCTTCAACCCCCTGAAGGTCGGCTGCCGTGAGTTCTTTGTTGAGAACGTGGAGGAGGCCCCTGCCGGGCTCCACGCTATCGGGACAGGCTTTCGCAAATACGGCAAGACCTTCATCACCCTGCTGCTGACGGATCTGCTGCTTTGCCTCTGGGCTCTGCTGCTGGTCGTGCCGTTCTTCATCAAGGTCTATTCCTATCGCATGGTCCCCTATATCCTCGCCGAGCATCCGGATATGTCCCCCATGGAGATCATCAAATGCTCCTGCGAGATGATGAATGGCCACAAGTGGAACGTGTTCCTCTATGATCTATCCTTCATCGGCTGGTACCTGCTGAGCATTGTGACCTTCGGCCTGGTCGGCATCTTCTGGACCAAGCCCTACAAGGAAAGCTCCGATGCGGCGCTCTATCTCGCGCTGCTCTGAACCTGCGTACAAAACATATCCGGGGATCGGAAACGCTCTCCGCCGTCACAGAAAGAGAGCGCGCTGCAAAATGCCGTTTTGCAGCGCGCCCTCTTTCTGTATACCGTTCTCGTTATACCGGCTCTCCCGCCAGAAGCGCCTCGACCTGGGCGCGCTTTTCATAGAGGACGCAGCCGCCCTCGTGGTCGTCCAGCAGGATATCCCCGCTGCGAAGGGCCGTGAAGAGCGGAGAGTGCATCGCCTCCCGCAGGGAGGTGTTTTTGATGTTCACATCCGAGTAGGGTGAGAAGGGGCAGGGCTCTGCGCCGCCGTGGGAGTTGATATGGAAGAATCCTCGCCCGGCCGCCACGCAGCCTCCCGAACTCTTCTCGTCCCCCGGGAAGGAAACGTAGACCATCTCCGGATGTTCCGCGCGCAGTCTTTCGATCTCGCGGCGCAGGTATTCGCGTTCTTCGTCTCCGGGAGCAAGCTCTTTGGCTTCCTCCGTGACCGGGACAAACTCCACAAAGACCACAGCCTTGCACCCCCGGTCAGAGAGCTTTTTCAGGAAGGCATCCGAGCAGACCTCCTTGAGGTTCTGCGTCGTCACCGTGACGGAGGCGCCGAAGATCAGGCCGCGGCGCTTAAACTCATCCATGCTGCGGATAAGGCTTTCATAGACGCCCTTGCCGCGCCGGGCGTCGGTGATCTCCTTCTCCCCTTCTATGCTCATGATGGGAATGAGGTTGCGGCAGCGGTCAAAAAGCTCAAAGTAGCGCTTGTCGATAAAGGTGCCGTTGGTGAAAATCGGGAACAGGATGCCCGGTCTTTTTCCCGCGGCCTCGATTATGTCCCGGCGCAGCATCGGCTCGCCGCCCGCAAGGAGGATAAAGCTGATACCGAGCTCGTCGGCTTCCTCAAAAATGCGAAGCCATTCCTCGTCCGTGAGCTGCTCGACAGGGGCGGCATCCACGGTGGCGTTGTTGCAGCGGGAGTAGCAGCCGGCACAGTGGAGGTTGCACTGGCTGGTGATGCTGGCAATGAGGAAGGCCGGGATATGCTCCCCCGCATCCTCCGCCTCCCTGCGCTTTTTGGAGGCAGCCTTGCTGGCCGCGGCAAATTTCAGCATAAACGCCGTTTCGCGCGGATCCTTGAACGTCGCTTTCAGCGCGTCCGCCACTACGTTCTCCACGCCCTTGGTCATATAGGCTTGCAGGTCAAAGTTTTCATCGATCCGGCTCATGTTGTGATCCTCCCCTGATCAGTGCGTTTTATTTCTCCACGCTGCGAAAGCGTCTGCCGTGCTGTCCGCATGTTTTTTCTATTATACAGGAAGGTGAGTCTCTTTTCCACAGTTTTTATGATACCGCGTCAAAAAGCCCTCGCCCGCCTTTTTCCCGGGGGAGAGGGCTTTCATTTCAATTGTTTACACCTTGTACTTTTCGGTGTACTGAGCGTAGAGCTTGTCAAAATTGTGGGCACGCAGCTCTTTCAGATTGATGATATAGTCGTGGGTCTTGAACTCGTCCTTGTTCAATTCGATCATGGCAACGGCGATGTTGGAGCAGTGGTCCGCCACACGCTCAAAATTGGTCAGCAGATCATTGAACACAAAGCCGATCTGCAGCGAGCAGATGCCCTTCTGCAGGCGGTCGATATGGCGCAGCTTCAGCTCGTCACACAGCACGTCGATCACCTCCTCCAGAGGCTCGACCTTGTAGGACCGCTCCAGATCTTCCTCTGTAAAGGCGGAGAAGGCAAGGTCCAGGATCTCGCTCACAGCGCTGGTCAGTACATTGATCTCATGATCGCCGCTCTCGGAGAAGGTGATCTTCTTCTCATGCTTCTCCTGAGCCACCTGCCGGATGTTCATGGCATGGTCGCTGATACGCTCAAAATCACTGAGGGTGTGCAGGTATTCGGAAACCCGCTCGTTCTGGCCGGGGCTGAGCTCGGATTGATTGAGCTTCATGAGGTAAGTGCCAATCTTGTCCTCATAGCGGTCTACCAGGTCCTCATCCTGCTCCACCTTCTTGGCCATATCCTCCTTATAATCATAGAGAAGGAGCATGGCGTCGTTGATGTTCTCGTGAGCTTTTCTCGCCATGGCGTTGATGGTCATGCGGCACTGCTCCACCGCGAGAGCCGGGTGCTTGAGAAAGCGTTCGTCCAGACGGTCAAAATCGGCGCTGGCCTCCCGCTCCTCACTGCTCGCCTTGACCAGGGTGTGGAGGATCTTCTCAATGGTCCCGATGAAGGGCAGCAGCACCACCGCGCAGATTACACGGTAGATGGTGTTGACCGCCGCGATGTTGAAGGGGTTCATGACCATGTACTTGATCGGAAAGTCAAAGATCGCATCGGCGACATAATAGACCGTAGCGCAGAAGATCGCACCGAGGGTCTGAATCACGAGATAGGCCCAGGCCGTGCGGCGGCCGTCGGTCCGCGCGCCGAGCGCCGAGAGCAGGACCGGCACCGCAGCGCCGATGCTGATGCCGAGCAGGATCGGGAAGCCCTCCGCAAATCCGATGGCACCGGTCACGGAGAGGGCCTGCAGGATACCGACAGCGGCGGAGGCACTCTGCAAAATGGCGGTGAAGACTGCGCCGACCAGGATGCCGAGCAGGGGGTTTGAAAAGGCGGTCATGAAGCGGATGAAGGCGGGGCTGTCCTTGAGAGGGGCCACTGCCCCGCTCATGGACTGCATGCCGAACATCAGCACCGCAAAGCCCAGCAGGATATCGCCGACATGGCGCCTGCTCTGCTTCTTGGAGAACATGCGCAGTACAATGCCGATGATCGCAACGATGCCGCTGATGCTGGAGGTGGAGAGGAGCGAGACCAGATTGCCGCTGCCCTCCACATAGGAAAGACAGATAATCCAGCCGGTGATGCTGGTACCGACGATGGCGCCCATAATGACCGCAATGGCCTGCCGGACCTTCATCATGCCGGAGTTGACAAAGCCGACCACCATGACAGAGGTGGCGGAGGAGGACTGGATGATCGCCGTAACACCCGCGCCGAGGAGCATTCCCCGCAGCGGTGTGCCGGAGAGCTTGTAGAGCACGATCTCCAGCTTGCTGCCGGCAACCTTTTTCAGCCCGTCCCCCATCAGCGACATGCCGAACAGGAACAGCGCCACGCCGCCAAGCAGCGTGATGACATTGGTAATTCCCATTATTTTCTCCCTTGTTGATAAGCATTTCTTTTATTATAATGATATCTTACCATGTGCGGACGCTTTCGGTCAATTCGCATTTTCTCCGAAGTTCCGACACTTTTGGATCAAAAGGCAGCGGTTTTTCTTATATTTTGAACAAGCGTCGTCCGTTTTCCAGGGCAGCCGCTTCCACCTCCTGCGCCGTGCAGCCCTTGATTTCGGCGATTTTTTCCACGATAAAAGAGAGATTGCGGGAGTCGTTGCGCTTTCCCCTCTGCGGCACCGGGCTTAAATAGGGGCTGTCCGTCTCGATCAGAACACGGTCAAGCGGGCAGATCTCCAGCACCTCCAGGGCTTTGCGGGCGTTTTTGTAGGTGATCGGCCCGTCGAAGCCCAGATACCAGCCGCGTTTCAAAAGCTCCTGCGCCATCTCGACCGAGCCGGAATAGCAGTGGAACACGCCGCGCAGCCCGGGAAATTGCCGCACGATATCCAGACAGTCGCCGTGCGCCTCCCTGTCATGCACGATGACTGGCAGATCCCGCCGCAGCGCAAGCTTGAGCTGTTCGATAAACAGCGCCTTCTGTTCTTCCTTGCGGCTTGCGTCCCAGTAATAATCCAGGCCGATCTCACCGACAGCGACGCATTTATCCTGTGTACAGAGCGCCTCGATCCGCTCCGGATCGCCCTCCGCCATGCCGCCGAGCTCCTCCGGATGGATGCCGACGGCGGCATAGACATGGGGCCAGCGCGCTGCAAGCCGGAGGGCGTGCTCACTGCTCTTTACGTCACAGCCCGGGTCGATCACAAGGCCTACTCCCGATGCGGGCAGCGCCTCCAGAAGCGCATCCCGGTCAGCGTCAAAGGCGGCGTCATCATAATGCGCGTGGGTGTCAAAAAGCATAAACGGTTCCCCCTTTTGGCTCTATACTACCCTGCCGTGCCCGAATTTGCAAGCATTTTGCTTGACGCTCTCTGCCGCCCCGTGTAGAATGGGGTTATCTATTGCTCGCACAGGAGGCCGTCCATGTCCCGTCAAAAGAAAAAACGCAAAGTCTCTGTCTTCTCCGTCATTCTGCTGCTCCTGCTGATCCTGGTCGCGCTGGGGCTTGCCCTGCTGCGGCCGAAGGGCGACCCCGCCCGGGCACTGAGCGCGCAGCTTGCGGGACGGATCCCGGTCGAAAACGAAACGCTCTCCGGTGTCGATGCCTCGATCGCGCAGGCTGCCGCGCGCTGCTTCTCCCTGGAGTATGGCGACTTCAGCCGGGGCTTTATGCGCGCCGAGGGGAGCGTGAACATCACGGCGCTGGACACGGCGCTTCTGGCCGAGGGGCTTGCCGGAGACATGCAGGCCCTGCTGGAAAAGCGCGCTGCCGGGGCGAAGCGCAGTGACGAGCTCTATGAGGCGGACGGTACGATCCGGGCCGCACTGTGCGAAACGCTCTATGCCGAGGCGATTGAGGCGCGGCTTTCCCACGCGCAGGACTACTGCACAGGCAGGAGCCTCCCGGTCTCCCTGCGTTTTGTGCGGGGTGAATGGGTCCCGGAGGATGCCGACAGCCTCTATGCCGCCGTCACCCCCACGCTCCCCGGCCGCCCGGGCTATACCGAGTCTGTCGCCGCGCTTCAGCCGGTTCGCCTGCACTATACCATCGCCCGCAGCGCGCCGAGCCCGATGCCGGACCCGGCCTGCTACGGAGAGACGACAGATCCCGACGAGGTTGCGGCCCTGCTGGAGACCGAGACAGCCAGGCGCCTGATCGCCGGGCAGAAGCTGGACTTTGATCCCCGGCGCGACATGCTGGGCAGGCCCATCTATTATTACCTGGACGAGACCATTCTCGCCCTCGTGTGGCAGAATGACGAGCACGGCGCCGTCGGCACCTTTGCGGAGGTCATCATCGCAGACGCAAGCCAGCTGCGCCGCAAGCTTGCCGACGACACCTTCGGCACCCTGCAATACTATTACCCCAGCGACTTTGCCGCCCAGACCAACGCGGTCGTCGCGGGCAGCGGCGACTTTTACAACAGCGGCCGTCCCGACTATGGTCTGTATGTTTACGACGGGCAGCTCATGCGCGCAAATCTCCACGACGGACAGAGCTGCTTTTTCACGGAGAGCGGCGACATGCTCTTCATCTACGAAAACCGCTTTGAGAGTGAGGAGGATGCCCAGCGTTTCATTGACGAAAACCACATTCCCTTCTCTCTGAGCTTCGGCCCGGTTCTGATCGACCACGGGGAGGACGTGACCCCCTATGACTATCCCCTTGGAGAGGTGCGGGACACCTATGCCCGCTGCGCCGTGGGCCAGCTCGGGGAGCGCCACTACCTGCTGATGACCATCAACTGCGAATCCCCCGACCACTATGTCTATGTCACCCTGCGGCAGGCAGCGGACTCGATGATCGCCCATGGCTGTCAGAATGCCTACACGCTCGACGGCGGGCAGACCGGCAGCATCCTCATCGGCGGGCGGCTCATCAACCCCGTACAGTTCGGCGCGGAACGGGAGATGAGCGACATTTTCTACTTTGCCACCGCCCTGCCGAATCCATAAGGCAATACCGCATAATTCGGCAAGAGCAGATCCTGAGAAAATTTGGGTTCTGATAAAGGCACTTTTTCGCAGATGTACTTTGTGTACCTCAAGA
>CACWLG010000019.1 GCA_902761635.1 Oscillospiraceae bacterium
CATCGTGGCATTGCCGCTGAAGGCATATTCATAGATCGCGTCTATGTAAGCCGGGATCACCACATTTTCGGCGCTGCCCGTGTAGGCCCGCAGCGTCACAACGTCATTGCTGCTGTTGTATTGCAGGGCCATATCGGTCCCGATGACAAAATAGACCTTGAGCTGATTCCCGTAAGCATTGCAGACCGCTCTCGCGGCGCTGCCGGTCGGCGTGGGTACATAGATCCGCAGGGCACCTTCGGCATAGCCGAAGCTCTGGTAGGCGCCGACGGAAGCAAGGCTGTCTGTCACGGTCAGCGCCTTCAGGGCGGAGCCGGTAAAGGCCGTATCACTGTATATGGCAGTGACATAGGCGGGCAGGGATGCCGACGCGGCCGTACCTGTATACTTTCGCAGGTTGAGCACGTCACCATAATAGCGGATGCCCCAGGCGGTGTCGCTGCCGACATAAAAGTGCGTCGCGTTGGATACAGCCCTGGCCGCGGCGCCGTTATAGTCCGGTACATGGATCTTCACGTTATCGCTTCCTGTGAACGCAGTCGACGAAACGCTAGTCACGGTGTTTTGCATGGACGCGTAGCTCAGCGCGGGACAGTTCCCGAAGGCCCTGTTTCCGATGCTGATTTCGGTCGCGGCAGAGAAGACCGTGTATTTATCGCTTGAGAAGGTGACGCTTGCCAGGCTGGTGCAGCCCTGAAAGGCATAAGCTCCGACGCTCGCCACATCGGCGGGGATCTCCATGCTCTCAAGGTTTACGCAGTCCTCAAAGGCCCGCTCCCCGATCGAGGTGACACTTACGCCTCTTTTCCAGACGACCCTTTTGATCTGATCCTTGTACTGCCTGTAGTCGGCGGTCGAATTGATCGGGTAGTCCGGAATATAGGCTTTTCGCTCTTCATTGCTCGTTCTGATTACCAGGTCGCCGTTATCCTCCAGAGACCAGGACAGAACCGTATTGCCGATTGCCCCCCAGGCGATCTGCGCGTGAGCCTTCGGTGCGACGGCTCCGGCGCTGAAAGCGATCAAAAAAAAGCACAGCACAAGCGCGGTTTTCAGCAGCTTTTTCACTTTCCTTCCATCCTTTCCTTATGGCAACACCGCACAATCCGCCTTCGACATCTCCTGGAAAATTTGTGCCCTGATTTCGAGCCTTTTTTCTTGAGGTACACAATACGATTCGCTTCGCTCACATGCATAAGTTCGCGTTAGCCAAATCAAAGATTTGGACGCTCACTTAAGTACATCTGCGAATTCCCCTGGCGCAGCTTCCGGGACAGAGCTGTCAGCTTTCTTTGTGCTCCTGCGGGTCCTTGTCCTGTGGGTTCTTGTCCTGCTCCGGCTTCTCTTTGCCGAGGATCGAGATGGCCGTGATGGCGATGCCGCCCGCAAAGACAGCCAGCCAGCTCTGCTTGACGCCCGCGTACATCAGAATAAACATGAGCAGGACCGAGACCATGGCGATGATGGGGATGAGTTTTTTGGGTTCCATAAGATCTTCTCCTTTTCTGAAAATGTTGTAAGTATTGCCTTAGAACTCCTGTGCGATTACCGTTTCGAGGAAGGCGCCGTTATACCAGAAGGAGATCGCATCCCCGAGTCCGACAAGCTCAGGGGACATGATCGTGACAGAGGTCCGCGTAACATTGTTGGCCCAGATCTCGTCCGGGGATACAAGGGGAGCCGCCGTCTTGATCTCCGTGCCGTCGGCGGTTTTGAGGACAAACAGAGACGGATCAAAAACCATGGTTTCGCCCCTGGGATTGTGCAGCGCATAGCCGAAGCTCCAGGTGCGCCCGCCGGCGAGGCGAACGCTCAGCTCATCAATCACGATGCCGTCAGCCGTGGTGTATACGCCCGCTGGGGTCGTCGGCGCATCGCTGAATGAGGGCCGCTGGTCCACCGGGTCGATACTCCAATCCATGCCCCGTTTGGAGAGCGTGACCTCCGCGCCCGCCTCCAGCTTCTCAAAGCCGATGTATTCGCCCTCATAAAGCGCGCCGTCGTCGCCCCGGACACTGTAGCGGTCGATGAAGTCACTGGGCAGCTTCTCCACGACAAAGCCGTGAATGTCCTCCTGTACCTGCTTCTTGAAGAGGCTGCCGACGATCTGCGCAGCCAGGACTTCGGCGTCGTCACCGTCCATCCAGAAGGACAGCTCGCCGAAATCGTCTCCCGCGTCGAAGAGGTAATTCGCCACCCGGTAGACGCCGTCGTCGTACTGCTCCTCGGAATAATACAGGGCCAGCGGGATGCCGTTGATCTCAACATTCTCGATCCCGGCCGCGCCGTATTCCTCCGCCTCAAGGGCGGCGTATTCGTCCAGCGCGCGGCCCTCGTCCGCGAACTGATATACGTCAAAGTCCATCAGACGGCTGTCGCTGCGATAATAGGCGACCATATCGTCCTGCCGTTCCCTCTCGGTGACCGCGCCCTCGGCATAATCCGCGGGGATGACGACTTGGAAGCCTGTGGTCCCGATGGGGGCCGTCTTTTCGTAAAGGGTCACGCCGCCGGGCGCGCGCAGCGCCAGCAAACCGTCCTCAACGGAGAGCGTGCAGGCTTCGCCGTTTACGTCAATGACGCCGGTATTGTCGCCGTTGTAGGCCCAAAGATTCTGTTCAAAGCCGCTGAAGTCGCTGATCTTGTACCATCCGTCGGCGCCTATGCTCAGGGTGCACACTCCCGCGTAGTCAAGCCCCTGGCCCAGCAACGCGGGCAGCGCCTCGTGCGCCACATTCCTGGCCGGATCGCCGCCCTCCATGGAGTAAAAGCGCCATTCGCCGACGAGCACGGAGTCGATCTTCTCCTGCTCGGGCGGCTTGTAGCTGTATTCCTCCGAGACAGCGTTCCAGTCGATCACTGTCGACCCGGCCAGTTCCTCGGCGGACTGCCCGCTCTTTTCAAACACGTAAAAGGAATTGGACATGCCGGCGCCCATATCAATCCACAGGAAGCCGTCCCGTACGCTCATCTGACAGGCGTATCCGTTGATGTTGAAGATGCCAGTGCCGTCGCCGTTGTCTGTCCATACATCCTCGACAACCTCGCCCAGCATATTCACGCTCAGCGTTCCGTTTTCCCGTAAGCTGGCCGCGATGCTGTCCATGAACGTGCCCGCAAGCTGCTCATGCGGGACTGGCATGTCCCCCTCCATGGCGTAGATCTTCCAATTCCCGACGAAGGGCGAAGCGTCCGCCGCCGCAAAAGCCGGGACGGACAGAAGGATGCAGAGCATCAGGACAATTGTGATTGTTTTTTTCATGTCACTCTCTCCTTGAATCTTTTTTTCTTTGGATCTGTAACAATTCGTTGAGCTCCTGTACTTCTCTTTTACAGCGCAGGTACATGATCAGCCAGATCAAGACAAAGCCGAGTGCCATAAAACCTTCAATGGTCAGCAGCAGCTTTATGGGCATGTCCCAGCATAAAAGCCAATTGGGGAGCAGATAGCCCAGCGCCATCAGCAGATAATGCGCCGCGGTCGCGCAGGCCAGCGGCCAGTCCTCCAGCTCATAGAAGAGTGTGCCGGCCATACAGAGCGACCCGAACACACCCATCACCAGCAGGCTCAGCACTGTTGCCGCCTCCGGGCTGCCGGTGCGGGCAAGCAGCTTGTCCGAATAGAGCCCTGTTCCGACAGGGATGCTGTTGAGGATGGCCGGGACAAGAAGCATGGCCGCCATGCCGAGCAGGAAACCGAGCAGAATGCGCATCAGAAGCTTCTTTTTCATCTCGCTCCCCCCTTTCCCAGCAGGCGTTTGCGGATCGCCGGGATGCAGCGGCGGGAGGCCCAGGTCTCCAGGCCGCCCGCAAGCTCCAGCCGCAGCGTTCCGGTGAGGGTAAAGTCGTAGCGCAGCACCTTGTCGAGGTTGACGATCTCATGGCGGGATACCCGGAGAAAGCGGCTTTTGTCCAGCGTTTCCTCCAGATTCTGCAGGGTCCGGCGCGTGTACCAGTTCCCGTCTTCGGTGACGATGGTCACGAGCTTCCTTTCTGCGAAGGCGGACAGGATGCTCTCCTGTGAAAGCGTACGGAAATTGCCGGCCCCGTCAAAGACCGTGATCGTATCAGGCGTCTGGCCGGAAAGCCTCTCCATCAGCGCCGTCACCTCCGCATCCTGCTCACGCGCGCGGATCAAAACGTCGATATGGTCAAGAGAGGGATCGGGCTCGAAACGTATCGTGATCTTTGCCATATGTCTGTCTCTTTTCGTTCTCACTCCGCGATGAAGGTGCAGCCGTTTTCTTTCGCCCATTTCTCCGCCGTGCCGCCCGCGGGGGCCGTAACGGTGGTCAGAGCCGTGCAGCCGTCAAAGGCGCCGTCGGCGATGTCGCAGTCCTTCGGCAGGCGAAGCTGCGAAAGATTCGTGCAGTCGGCAAAGGCGCGCGCCCCGATGGCGCTGACAGTGTCGGGGACGTAGGCCGACGGGATGGAGCGGTCCCCTGCAAAGGCAGCTTCGCCGATCGTCGTCAGACTCTGCGGCAGGCTGAGCTCATAGGAACAGGGCTCCACGATCGACCAGGACACGGACTGGTAGCCGATGATGTTCTGGTTCTTGGAGGAGACAAGCATACTGTACTTTCCAACCGCCGTTTCCGATACAGTGCCTTCGACTTTCCATTCGTTCTGTTTCAGGACAAGGCCGCCTGCCCTGACCTCTGTGATGAGCGGAGCCTTCTTCGTCCCGTCATAGGCAAAGGCATTGTTGTCCAGTGTCACATCGCTGATTACTGCGGGTTCGATTTGCCACAGAACAGTCAGGGGGTAGGTGATGCCGTCAGGCCATATCCAGCCCGGATCCAGAACAGCAAAGCACGTGTAGTCTCCAGCGTTAGTGGCGGAAAACTCGCCTTCGACCGTGTAACCTTCGCCGGATAACACGCCCGTGTGCTCCTTCCGGTCATAGGTGAAGGTCCGGACCTCGGGCAGTTCGGCTATGCGCGCTTCCTGGCCGGGCGTGATTATCTTGGGGTACTTGCTCTCTTCCTCGATGGTGAAGGTGATCGGGTCGGACTTCACATAGGGGCCGTCCGGGAACAGCTCCTCAACGACAGCCGGTGGGAAGCTGCTGGTATTCACGACGGTCTCAAGCTGGACTGTGACCTGATCGCCGACCTTGAGGCCGTTGACCTCGGTCATGCCAGTGGCGGGGCTCTGTTCGACGGTCTGGGTCTCGCCATCCTCCAGCAGCGGTATCTCAAAACAGGCGATGCCTGTGCCGGAAAAGTCGGTCGAAGACCATGACCAGCTCCACATATTGCTGTCGAGGGGGACGTCAGGCTTCACCGGCCCAATCAGCGTCATGCCGAGGCGTCTGATGCTCTCGGCTTTTCTGCCGTCCTGGAGCGTAGCCTGCAAAGTGCCCTCCACGAAATGAACAAGCTCCGGGTCACTGAGATTTTCAGAAGCATTGAAATGCAATTTGAGGGGAAGGGCTCTTGAACCGGCTGCTATTTTGAGCGGCACTTTGAACTCGGCTTTACGGATTTTCGGCTTGAAGTTGTCCGGACTGAAAGCCATCGCGCTCACAGGCAGAAGGCTCAGGCACATCACCAGCACAATCGCGAGGGCCAATATTCGTTTTGTCATGGGTGCATTCTCCTTTCTGATTCAGCAGTCTGTTTCCCGAAATGCAAGGCAGGAAAGCCTCTGTTTTCATTGTACCGATGCGCAATTGTCTGTCAACGGTTTTGGCGCAAGCGGTAGGAAAATGGGGATAAACGGTCAGCGGCTTCAGATACGCTTCCCCCTCCGCGGGCATTTTTCGATTCGGGTTCGGTGAATATTCCGGCTTGTCAAAGTATTCCCCTCCGTGGTATGATTATATTGGATGTTGGATGAAGATTTCTTCCCCGTCATGATTGGTTAAAAAGAAAAAAGGCCGTAATACGGCCGCAAATTCAGCAAAGAGAAGTGAGCATATGCTGCAGCATCATTTTACATTCACCAAAAACACAGTTACCAGGCTCACCTTTGCCATCGTGCTTGTCAGCTTCCTGCTGTCCACCTTTGTCTCCCTCTGGTCCCTGAGCGTCATGAGCCGGCGCAATACGCGGGAGCTGAGCAGAATGATGGCGGCCCGCATATACGACTCCATCAGCAGTGAGCTCAACGAGCCGGTCACACTGGGGCTTGCCATGGCAAGAGACAGCTTTCTGATAAAGGCGCTGCAGAACGAGAAGAACGTGCCCGAAGAGGAGAGCACCGCCGCCTTCCAGGAATATCTCTCCGGGATCCGCGACGGGTTCCGCTATGAATCGGTCTACGTGATTTCCGACACCACCAGGCGCTATTACAATTTTGACGGTCTGAGCAAGATCGTGGACCCGGAGCATGACGAGCATGATTACTGGTACGGGCAGTTTCTGAACAAACACACCGACTATGATCTGGACGTCGGCTTTGACGAGCAGAGCCAGGACGCCTGGGCCGTCTTTGTCGATACCGCCGTACGGGATCGTGACGGGCATTTTCTGGGCGTGTGCGGCGTCGGCATGCATATGCGCCGGAGCCATGACCTGTTCCTAAGCCTGGAAAAGGAGCATCAGGTCAAGATCATGCTGATCGACACCGCCGGGCAGATCCAGGTGGATACGGAGGAGGGCAGGCTCCTGACCCGGTACGAAAACGATTTGAAGCTCAGCCCCGGCGGCGATTATGTGTATCACGACCTGGGCGGCGGCCGTATCGCGGTCAGCAAATACCTGGACAAGCTGGACTGGTACCTGGTGGTGGAAAGCGATGAGAACGGCACCCAGGAGGAGACCTTCAACGTGATCCTGCTGAACATCGCCCTGTTCGTCTTCATCATGATCATCCTGATCCTGACGCTTCGGATCATCTCCATGCGCACCGCCGCGCTGACCAACGCCTCTCTGCAGGATCAGGATACGCAGCTTTTCAACCGCAGAGCCTTTGAAGAGGAAAAGGCAAGATTGATGGCAAACGCCCTGGAGGAAAACTTCGTCTATGCGACCATGGACATCAACGGCCTCAAAACGACCAACGATACCCTGGGACACGCTGCCGGGGACGAACTGATCCGCGGTACGGCGGACTGCCTGCGCAAATGCTTCGGGCGTTACGGTAAAATCTTCCGTATCGGCGGTGACGAATTTGCCGCCATGCTGCACATCAGCGAAAGCCAGCTGGACCAGGCACGCGAGGAGCTGGACAAGGCCGTTAAAGAATGGAAGGGAGAACTCGTCGACAAGCTCTCCATCTCCTGCGGTTATGCCTCCGCCCGGGAGTTCCCCTCAGAAAACGTCGCGGAGCTCAGCCGTATCTCCGACGAGCGCATGTACGCTGAAAAGGCTGAATACTACAGGCGCGCCGGGATCAACAGGAGAAGGACTTGATCGTCTCCTTCTGCCGAAGCTTTTTTCAGGCAATCATCTTTCTTGACAAATGCCTTGCGGAACAATATTATTAAATTTGGGTATCGGCTTAACGCAGCTGTCTATGTAAAATCAACAATGACAGCTTAAAAGCGTGCTCCGTAGGGGCTGATGCCCTCATCAGCCCGAAACCTTATGGCTTGTACAATATCCCGGGGTTCGGGTCGATCTGGGGATCGACCCCTACGCAATGGCAGTTTCGACGCTTGGCTGATGAAAGCCGATACGCATATTATTAAATGAATCGTTCAGCTTGTGTCCGCAGTCACAGCATGTGGCTCGGCAGGCTGAAGAAGGAGGCTCAGCGCACCA
Organism: Oscillospiraceae bacterium; assembly: GCA_902761635.1. GTDB lineage: Bacteria > Bacillota > Clostridia > Oscillospirales > Oscillospiraceae > Limivicinus. The sequence continues at coordinate 7,710 of CACWLG010000019.1, forward strand.
TGAATAGAATGCAAAAACTGCTTGCGTCCCTTCTCGCTTCTGTCTTTCTGTTTTCACTCATCCGTTTGTGTCCTGTCGCAGCCGATGCGGAGGAAAACTTCTCGCTTGCCAACCGCTATAATGTCGTGCTGGTCATGGACAAGAGCGGGAGCCTTCGCGACATGAACGGGATGGGGACCGATCCCGACGGGCTGCGCTATGACGCCATGCGTCTCTTTCTCGGACTTCTGACCGAAAAGGGCAACAATGTCAGCGTGATCGCCTTTGACGAAGCGATCCGCTATGATTCGGGCCTGCAGCCGGTCAACAGCATGGAGGACAAGAAGGTCCTCGTGGAGGCGGTAGAGGCGCTCGGTACCAGCTATGACACCGACATCGGGTCGGCCATGCTGCGGGCGACGGAGGAGCTGCGCGGCATGCAGGAGAAGAACGGACTGCCCTGCACGATCCTGCTGCTCACTGACGGCATGACCGATTTCACATCCGAAGGCCGCTCCACCATCCTGCGCGAGCAGGCCGAACAGGCCGCCCGAAAGGCGCTGGAGACGGCGCAGGCAGACGGCATCACGATCCACGGCATCCTCCTGAACGTGAACGGCATGGCCCGAAACGGGGAGCAGGAGCTCCGCTTCTTCACCGACGGCACCCTGGGCCAGTTGGAGACGGTCTCCACCCCCGGGGACTTGACGACAGCCTTCGGGCGTTTCTATTCGATCATCAACCGGACCGAGTATAACAGCGCGCACCGGGTCGACTTTTCGGATCATGGCGAGGTGGAAACCGCCTTTACGGTCCCGTCCATCGGGGCGGAGGAGGTCAACATCGTCATTGAGCATGACGGCGCATCCGTCGATCCCGCAAGCCTGCGCATCACCGGGCCGGATGGGAACGACTACAGCGTTGACGGGCATATTCTGGAAACCTCCCGTTTCCTGCTGGCCAAGATTCCCGAACCCGCTGCCGGGGAATGGAAGGTCGCACTCAACGGTAATCCCGGCGACTCCATAGATATATGCATGATCTACAACGCGAGCATGAGCGTTGCGCTCACATGCGAGTCAGCCATGGATTCTCTTGAGGTCCTGAAGCCTATCCGCTTCAGCGCCCATATCAGCGATATGGACGGCCGCGTCCCGGAGGAAAAGCTCAGCGGTATCACCTGCACGCTGAATGTCCGGGATCTTGAAACGGGTGAGACGACAACGTATCCCATGACCCTGGCGGACGGCAAGTATCTCTGTGAGCTCAGCTTTGACCAGGGCGGACGCTACGAGCTGACCGCCGTTGTGGATCTGTCCGACTTTGATCTTCTGTCCAATCCGCTTGTCGCCCAGATCGCGGTCCCCCTCCCCGCCGCAAAAGAGAGCCTTGTTTCAGATTGTTCGGAGCTCGGCAGTATCAGCGATAACGTTTGGGAGGTCGAGCTGGACACGCTCTTTGACGATCCCAAGGGCGGCACGCTCAGCTACACGCTCTCGGGCGATCCCGGCGGTGCGGCGGAGATTGTGGACGGCGTGCTGCGCGTGAATCTCAGTGAGGCAGCGCCTTTCACTGTGACCGCCACCGACTCCTATGGGCAGAGCGTTACGCTCCCCTTCGATCTCGACGTGCCCGAGCCCGCAGCGGAACCCACACCTGTACCTACGCCTGAACCCACACCTGTACCTACTCATGAACCCACGCCTGTACCTACTCATGAACCCACGCCTGTACCTACGCCCAAGCCCACGCCTGTACCTACGCCGATGCCGACACCTGCGGCAAAGCTGGCGGAGGTCACGGACCCGATCGCCCTCGGCACCCTGCAGGACGGGGTCTGGGAGCTGGCGCTTGAGGAATGCTTTGCGTCCTCCGACGATTGTACTTTTACCCTGTCCGACGATCTGGGCGGCGCAGTCAGGATCGAAGATGGCGTTCTGAGCGTGGACCTGGAAGCGCTCGGCGGCAATGCCGACTTTACTGTGACGGCAACGAACGCCGCAGGAATCAGTGCTGAGCTCCCGGTCACGCTCTCTGTGGACCTTCCCGGGGTGAAGGCCGCCGAAGTCTCCGACCCCGTTTCGAACGGGAGCTTTGCAGGGGATCACTGGGAGCTCAGATTGGACACGCTCTTTGACGATCCCGCCGGGAGCGGCCTCCAGTATACACTCTCCGATGATCTGGACGGGTCGGTGATGATCGAAAACGGCGTACTGAACGTGCGGCCCAACGGCAGGGAGGAAGCCGCCTTCACCGTAACGGCGACGGACGCCCATGGCTTCAGCAGTTCTCTTCCCTTCTCCCTGCACTTCCCAGGCCCCACGGCGAAGAGCGACGGCATCACCGAGACGGTGAGGACCGGCCTGTTTCAGAAAGGCACCTGGGAGCAGGAGCTCGACGCACTCTTTGAAGACCCCAAGGGAACGGCGCTCAGCTATGCCCTCTCGGACGATCACAGCGGTGCCCTGAAGATCGAGGACGGCGTGCTGAAGGCGGACTGCCGCGGTCTCGGCGAGGTAGCGTTCACCGTCACAGCGACAGATGCCCTGGGTCTGAGCGCGGAGGTCCCTGTGACGCTCACGGAGAAGAACATGACCTGGCTCATACTCGGCATTGGGCTTGCGGTCGTGGCGCCCGCATCGGCGATCACTCTCTTGAATAAACGCGGCAAGAAGTAATCTTTGCCCTCATACCAGCAAAGCAGGGGAGCCACCCGCGATGGATGGCTCCCCTGCTATTTTGATGCAGCGCTGAACAGCCTCTGCAAACGACACAGCCCCCCGGCCGGAAGTCTTGCTTCCCGTCAGGGGGGTGTTTTTTACTGGTCCTGGTCCTCTCCCGTTTCCGCATTCTCCCCCTGCAGACGGCGGAGAATATTCGCACTCATGCGGCCCTCCAATTCCCGATAGACGCTGATCTGCTCGGGGGTGAAATCCTCAAAACGCAGCGTGTCAAAGTCACGGTCGAGCTGGCGGAACTCCTCGCGCAGCTCAGGCGCCCGGAAAACGATCCGTGTGTCGCTGCGCTCCACCAGGTCTTCGGAGAGAAGCTGGTTCAGCGCCGTGCCGACCGCGTCCTTTCCCAGTCCTGCGAGCCTTCCGAGCGTATCCGCCGAACAGGGCTCGGGCAGCTTTTCCAGCAGATATAATAGCACGAGAGCGTTCCTCTCAAGCCCTGTCTTGCGGGCAAGCGTCTCCAGATAGCGTTGGATCAGCCTTTCGCTGAGAGCCGCGCATTGCATGGGGATCTGCACGACAGCCGCGGCCTCCTGGGCGGACAAGCCGCTGTCCTCCCCCAGTCTTCGAGTCCCGTGGGCAAAGGGCAGGGCCAGACTGTCCCGGCTCACAGCCAGCAGATAGCTGTACACTACGGGCAGGCGCTGCTGATAGCTCTGGGCGTCAAAGGTGCTTTTGAAAAAATTGTTGTAATAGCCGATGACGCTGGCCTTCATCTTCACTGTGCTGCTGAGATTCATGCTCTGATCAACGAGGGAGCCCTTGGTGTACTGGTAATAATAGACCGGCGCCTTGAGAATGGCCACCGTGTCCACATGCAGGAGGTACTCAAGGTTGAAGATCATGTCCTCGCTGTAGCTGATGTTCTCATCCATGCGAACATGGTGCCGTTCAATCAGATCCCGACGGTAAAGCTTATTCCACAGGACACCGAAATAGAGGTCCGCCGGGCCCAGAAGCATCTTGTCGGCGTAGGCCTGCTTTGTAAGCACACCGCCCTTTTCGATGGGTCCCTTTTCTGCAACGTTCATGTTGACCACCCGGTAGAAGTCCCCAACGGCAAGCTGGGCGTCGGTCTTCTCCATCTCGCGCACAAGAAGCTTTGTGGCGTCCATGGGCAGCCAGTCGTCCACATCTACGAACTGCACATAGTCTCCGCAGGCTTCATCCAGGCCCCGGTTGCGTGCAGAGGACACCCCGCCGTTTTCCTTATGGAAGATCCTCACACGCCCGTCCTTTTCAGCGCAGGCGCACAGTATCTCCCAGGAGCCGTCCTTGCTCCCGTCATCTACAGCGATCAGCTCCAGTTCCGGGTAATCCTGGTTGAGAATGCTCTCCACGCAGCGCTTCAGGCGCTTTTCTCCGTTGTAGACCGGGACGATGACACTGACCTTTTTCATGCACTCAATCCTTCCTGAACAGCACAAATTTTTCCAGCGGAAAGAGGACCGCCACCTGTACAAAGCCTGCCAGCATGGCGGCGATCGTCCTCGCAAGCCCCGCAAGCGGCGTCACGCTGAGCTTTGCGGCAACATAGCCCTGCAGCCAGGTGGAAAACAGGATCAGCAGCATGAGAACCACAAGGTACACCACAAAGCCCGCGCGGCTCCCTTTTCCGCGAAAGGTGGTTTTCATATTCATATAGTAACCGTAGATATTGGCGATGAAGTTGGAGAAGAAAAAGGGCAGCACATAGCCCCAGGTGACCACCCCGTCCACCACATAGGGCGAGGGCCCTTCAAACAGCAGCTCCGGCCGGAACACCGGCCGCAGAAACACCGGCAGCTTCGCCGTCACCCCGTCAAAGAGGAGCGGCAGGAGATTGGCGAGCAGGAGCTGCACGAGTGTGATGCTCGTGGAGACCAGATTGAATTTAATGAATTGCCAGAGCGCCCGATCACCGTACCGCGCATCCAGCTTTTTCAGAAGGGACATTCCCATACACTCCCTCTTGTGCAGTCGAGTGGTCATTATAACAGCTTTTTTTCAGCTGTCAAGCGCGGGAGCCGCTCTGCCGATTTTTCCCGGCAGCCCTTGCATCCTGTCTCCCGGCTGTGGTATGCTTCGGCACGGAACATACTCTCAGTCGAGGTCAGAACAGGAAAGAAAACACACGTGTAATTTACCCTGTACCGCTCAGACGCTGAAAGGATCGGCGAGACCAATGCTCATCGGAAATATGATCTCCTTTGCAGGGGCCTGCTTCACTCTCCTGAGCGCCTGGAGCCGGGACCGGAAGCGCATTTATCTCTATCAGGCAGGCCAGTGCCTGCTGCTCGCGGTCGCAAATATCTTTTTTGCCTCCGTCAGCGGGGTGACAACCTATGCGCTCTGCACGGTGAGAAACTGCCTGCTTGCCTGTGACGGCTTCACCGCAAGGCGCTGTGCCCTGTTTGTCGTCGCCGTGGCCGTCCTCGGCCTCTATGCAAACAATCGGGGCCTTGTGGGCCTGCTGCCGATTGTCACCACCGTCCTGTATACGGCGGGCTGCTTCTATGCAAAGAGAACCAAGGCCATCAAGCTCAATATGATCATCAATCTCGTGCTCTGGGCTGCGTATGATCTGCTGGTCGGCGATTATGTTTCCGCTGTGGTGGACTCCGTCTCTGCAGCGACCGCGCTGGTGTCGATCCTGAGATGAGCGACGTATTTTATGCCCAGGTACCGCTGCGGAAGATGGGAGCGCTGCTGCCGTCGGGGCGCACACCGTCGATGGCAAGATCGTCACTGCCCACCATGAAGTCTACATGGATGATGGAGTCGTTGACGCCGCGCTCCTTTGCCTCTGCCACGGTGAGATTGTCCCCGTCCGGCAGCACCTCCTTGAAGCCTGCGCCGAGGGCCACATGACAGCAAGCGTTCTCGTCAAAGAGCGTATTGTAGAACAGGAAGCCGCAGGCGTTCACCGGGCTCTCCTTCGGCACCAGTGCTACCTCGCCGAGCATGTTGGCGCACTCGTCCATAATCAGCATCTTTTCCAGCAGCGCCTGCCCCTTCTCCGCCCTGCAGGAGACGGCCCGTCCGTCCTCAAAGGTGATGGAGAAGTTTTCAATGATCTGGCTGTTCCAGGAAAGGGGCTTGGTCGCGGTCAGGGTGCCGCCGCAGCTTCCTGCAAGCGGGGAGGTGAAGATCTCCTCCGTCGGCATGTTGGGGATGTAGCTTACTCCGTTTCGGGCATTGACATCGGCAGCTCCCGCCCAGCGGGCGCCGGGGATCAGCTCCACATGAAAGTCGGTGCCGTTCGAGCTGTGATAGCGAAGCTGGCAGAAGCCCTGGGCATTGAGCCAGGCTGCCTTCTCGCTGATGAAATCCGTATGGGCCTTCCAGGCTGCTGCGGGATCGTTCACCCCGTCGATGCGCACGGTTTTCAGCACCGCGTCCCAGAGCTTCTCCATGGCCCGCTCGGTCGTATCCGCGGGAAAGCATTTCTTCGCCCACTTCTCCGAAGGGATAGCCGCGATGCACCACTGGTGCCTGCCGTCAATGGCGTCGTAATAGGGCTTGAGCACCTTTGCCCTGCTCTGCCCCACGGCGGAGAGCTTATCAGGCGAAATGCCGGCCATGGCGTCCGGGTCCTCAGACTCCACGAAAATACGGCAGGGATAGTCCACGGTCATCTGCCGTGCCCTGGCCTCCTCCCACTCCCGTACCTCGGAGAGGGTCTTTTGCGCGGCGTACTCAAAATGCAGGCGCGATACCGCGTCGCACTGCCAGTCGAGATCGACCCGCTTCGCCCCGGCCCGGTAGCACTCCTCTGTGAGCATGGCAGCAAATTCCGCCTGGTCCACCGCGATGTTCAAAAGCACCGTCTGCCCGGGCTGGACATTCGCGCCGGAGCAGACGATCAGGCGGGCATAGCTCTGTAATATTTCCCTTGTGACTTTCAATTTCTTTCTCCTCTTCCGATCAAGATGCCCATATTTTAACCCGGACACCGCAAAATAGCAAGACGCTGTATGTTAAGGCCCGGTCTGCGGTGCGGCGTCCTGTGTCATAAATTGCAATAAAAAGCTTGCCATTTCCTCCCTGAATGTGGTAACGTATAAAAAACAAAGAATGAGGCAGACGGCAGGCTGCGGGGAGCAGATACAGGCATGAACAACTTCGCACACATTCTGCGCCGGGAGTTTATTTATCTCTGGTACTATTTTGATATACAATTCAGGCAGATCTTCTGGTATTGGGTGCTCGGCATCGCCATTGGCTCTTTTATCTCGGTGTTTGCCAAAAACGGCATCCACAATCTGTTCCGCCGGATGCAGGGAAAATCCTGGGGGCTTTTCGGGATCGTTCCCGCCTGCCTGCTGGGCATCGCCTCTCCCCTGTGCATGTACGGCACCATCCCCGTCGCCGCTTCCTTTTCCAGACAGGGTATGCGCCATGACTGGCTGGCCTCGTTCATGATGGCCTCGATCCTTTTAAACCCACAGCTCATCGTCTACAGTGTTGCCCTCGGCCCCACCGTACTGACGGTACGCATCGTGTCCTGCTTTCTCTGCGGCTGCGCGGCGGGCCTTCTGATCCGTCTTTTTTACAAGGACAAAAGCTTTTTTGATTTCTCAGGCTTTGAGGAGCGCGCGAGTCATGACACGCACCCCAATATTCTGATCCGGTATCTGCTGAACGTCTGGCGCAACATCCGGGCCACGGGGCCGCATTTCCTCCTCGGCGTGCTGCTCTCCGCCCTCTTTCAGCGCTATGTGTCCCAGGAGCAGATGGCCGTCCTCTTCGGCGGAGACAAGGCCTGGGGCGTGCTGATGGCCGCGACGATCGGCGTGCCGCTCTATGCCTGCGGCGGCGGGACGATCCCGCTTTTGAGGGAGTGGCTCTGGGAGGGGATGAGCATCGGCAGCGCCGCGGCCTTCATGCTCACCGGGCCCGCGACAAAGATCACGAATCTCGGCGCGCTCAAGATCGTGCTGGGTATCAAGCGTTTCCTGCTCTACTGGGCCTTTGTTATTGTGTTCGCCCTGTTGACCGGTCTCGTGGTCAACCTGATTGTATAAAAAAGGAAGAGAAAAAGGAGGATTCATACATGAAGAAAGCACTGTCCCTGCTGCTCGTCCTGCTGCTCATCCTCGGCGTTCTCGGCGCCGTGCGGGCTTACGCGGACGAACCGGAAAAACCTGTCGTCTATTTTACGGATGATATCTCCCCCGAGGGGCTCGTCAAGATCTATGAGGCGCTCAACTGGAAGCCGGTCGGCCCCGTTGCCGTGAAGCTCTCCACCGGCGAGCCGCCTGCCAGCAACTATCTGCGCCCCGAGCTGATCGCGGATCTCGTGAAAAAGGTCGACGGCACGATCGTCGAATGCAACACGGCCTACAGCGGCAGGCGTGCCGCAACTGCCGAGCACTACCAGGTCGCGGAGGATCACGGCTTTACCTCCATTGCGGACTTCCAGATCCTGGACGAGTTCGGCTCCATGGAGATTCCCGTGACTGGCGGCACGCGCATCCAGGGCGACCTGGTTGGCGCGCACTTCAAGGACTACGGCTCCTACCTCGTGCTGTCCCATTTCAAGGGCCATGCCATGGCGGGCTACGGCGGAGCAATCAAGAACGCCTCCATCGGCCTTGCCTCTGCCATGGGCAAGGTGCGCATCCACTCCGGTGGAACCAGTGATACCCACTGGCACGACGAACTGCAGTTGGAGTTTCTCGAGGCCATGGCGGAAGCCGCCAAGGGTGTGTGCAGCTACCTGGGTGATCAGGTGGTGTTTATCAATGTCATGAACCGCATCTCCATCGACTGCGACTGTGACGGCAATCCCGAGGAGCCCGACATCCACGACATCGGCATCCTGGCCTCCACCGATCCCGTCGCGCTGGATCAGGCCTGCCTGGATCTCGTGTCGAAGGCAGAGGGCAACGAGAAGCTCATGTGGCGCATCGAAGACCGTCAGGGTCTGCATACGCTGGAGCACGCGGAAGAGATCGGCCTCGGCAGCCGCAGCTATACGCTGGTGGACATCAACAAATAAACTCCTGATAGGGCAAAACCTCCTGCCGCATACAGCGGTGGGAGGTTTTTCTTTGTGCATCCCCATATAGAATGTGGAAAAACTGACAACTCAAAGTAAAAACCCGCAAACCCTTGATACACAAAGGCTTGCGGGTGGAGCTGGTAATGTGACTCGAACACACGACCTGCTGATTACGAATCAGCTGCTCTACCGACTGAGCTATACCAGCATGCTTTTCACAGCGAGAGATAGTTTAGCACACTTCCCCCGTGAAGTCAAGCACTTTTCCATCCATGCGGCAAAATAATAATTAACAGCGTTCAGAAAATTACATTTTGTATTATTTTGTCACTCTTTGTGCTTTTGTCAGCATTCTTCTTCTCCTGTTTTCAGCTTGTTAAAGCGCAGTTTTTCAGTATCTTTCAACTTTTTACAGGTATTTTCGCCCTCCGGAGAGTCCGTAACAAATGTTTACATAAATGACTCCCGTAAAAATATAGCAAATAGTTATCAACATTTTCAACAGCTTTTTCAACAGGCAAAAAACCGGGATTTTTCAGCGCAAACCGGAAATACAGCGGGATCATGTCGAAGCCGCAAAGCGTGTATAATTACATTTCAGAAACAAATTTTGGTGAACATAATCAATATTTGTAGAAACTCATTATGCCGGAATCCGCAACAGAAATATAATCCTCATCGGCGACGATGATATGGTCCTCCAGGCGAATACCGACCGTTTCCATTGCGTCATACAGACACTTGGTAAAAACGTCATCCTCGCGGGAAGGGATGGCGATACCGTCCGGGTGGTTGTGGGCGATGATGACGGAGCAGGCCTTGACCTTGAGAGCCTTCTCTACCATACGGCGGATGTTGGCATCCACCGTGTTGACCACGCCCCGGCCCATTTCGGTGCAGCAGATCACGGCACGTTTTGCATCAAGGCAGAGCATATATACAACTTCGTCCTGCTCGTTCATGAAGTAGGGCAGCAGGTACTCCCCCGCATCCTCCGAGCATTTGATCTGTTTGATCTCTCTGACTTTGGAGAGGCGGGCCTTCTTCATGATCTCCGGGATCAGCGTGATAAGGGCGGCGGCATATTCGCCGACCCCTTCCACCTCACACAGCTCCTCGATCGGGGCAGAGAAGACACCGTCGAGACTGCCGAAGCGCTCGAGAAGAAGGTGGGCCGTCTCATTGGTGTCCCGGCGCGGTAAGGCGTAAAAGAGCAGCAGTTCCAGGGCGTTGATGTCGTTCATGCTCCGCAGCCCGTGTTCGAGAAAGCTTGCTCTCAGCCGTGCCCGGTGTCCATCATGTATTCCCATTGCCCAGTCACCGTCCTTCTGTGGTTTATATCTCCATGGTCGCGTATGCGTTCAGGTCGCTCCCGGCCCGCACGCCGGCGAGATATTCGTAATACCCCTGGGCGCCCACCATGGCGCCGTTGTCGCCGCAGAGCTTGAGCGGCGGGATGAAAAGCTGCCGCCCCGCCCTTTCGGCTTCGCGCTTAAAGTCCTCGCGAATGCGGGCGTTGGCCGCCACGCCTCCCGCCACGACGATCTTATCATAGCCCAGCTCCTGTGCCGCCTGAATGGTGCGCGGCACGAGACTGTCGCTCACCGCCCTGGTGAAGGAGGCCGCAAGCGAAGCCCGGTCGATCTCCTCCCCTTTCTGCTCTGCGTTATGTACAAGGTTGATGACCGCTGTTTTGAGGCCTGAGAAGCTCATGTCGTAGGGGTGCCCCTCCACATGCGCGGTGGGGAAAACGTACTTGGTGTCGTCCCCGCCTTTGGAGAGTTCTTCAATGGGTCTGCCGCCGGGATAAGGCAGCCCGAGAACGCGGGCCGTTTTGTCAAAGCACTCCCCTGCCGCATCGTCCCGGGTGCAGCCGAGGATCTTCATATCCGTGTAGTCCCGTACATCCACCAGCAGGGAATTGCCGCCGGAGATGGCAAGGCAGAGGAAGGGCGGCTCCAGCTCCGGATAGGCCAGATAGTTTGCCGCAATATGCCCGCGGATGTGGTGCACCGGGATCAACGGCACATTGAGTGCGGAGGCGCAGGCCTTGGCAAAGTTGACACCGACCAGCACCGCGCCGATGAGACCCGGGGCATAGGAGACCGCCACCGCGTCAATATCCTTCTTTTCGATCCCGGCGGCCTCGATCGCCCGCTGGGCCAGGATAGAGATGGCCTCCACATGGCAGCGGGAGGCAATTTCCGGTACGACGCCGCCGTAAACCGCATGCAGGGACGCCTGGGACAGGATCTGATCGGTGAGGATCCTTCTTCCGTCTTCCACAACGGCGACGGCAGTTTCGTCGCAGGTGGATTCAAATGCAAGTATTTTCAAAGCTCTTGCCTCGATTCAAAGAATTTTGTCATGATGATCGCGTCCTCTCGAGGGCGCTCATAGTAATTTTTGCGCAGCCCCGCGCGGGCAAAGCCGTGCTTTTCATAGAGAGCAATGGCGGGGACATTCCCGGCGCGAACCTCCAGACTCACAAATGAAAGGCCGTGTCCGGTGCAGATCTCGTCCAGCCGCTCGATCAGCGCGTCAGCAATCCCTTGCCGCCGGTATTTCGGGGAGACGGCCACGTTGGAGATGTAGCCCTCATCCAGGACGAACATCATCCCCACGTAGCCAAGGACTGTGCCGCTTTCATCTGCGGCGGCGATGAACTCGTGCTGTGCGTCCTTCATCTGCCCCGCAAGCTGCTCCGCCGTCCAGGGCAGGGAGAAGCAGCGCTTTTCGATCTCTTCAATCTGCGGGATGTCGTCCGGTCCCACATCGCGGATCGCGTATTCCATCAATGCGCCTCCGCCCAGCTGTGGCCGGTATGGGCCTCAGCGATCAGGGGCACGGAGTAGTGCACGGCGTTTTCCATCTCCTGCTCGAGAAGCCGCTGCACCTGCCCGGCTTCCGCCTCGGGGCACTCAACAATGAGCTCATCGTGAACCTGGAGGATGAGCCTTGCCGCAAGCTTCTCCTCTTTGAGACGCCGATGGACATTGACCATGGCGAGCTTAATGACGTCCGCGGCCGTGCCCTGCACCGGCATATTCAGCGCCACACGTTCTCCGAAGGCGCGGACATTGAAGTTTGCGCTTTTGAGCTCGGGCAGATAACGGCGGCGATGGAACAGGGTCTCCACATAGCCGTCTGCCTTGGCCTTTTCCTTGATCTGCTCCATATAGTCGCGCACGCCGTGGTACTTGCTGAGGTAGGCATCCATGTATGCCTTGGCCTCGTTGGGAAAGACCCCGATATCCTGCGCCAGGGAGAAGGCGGAGATACCGTAGACGATGCCGAAGTTGACGGCCTTGGCCCGGCTGCGCAGGGTGGGCGTGACCTCCTCAAGCGGAACATTGAAGACCTTGGAGGCGGTGACGGTATGAAAGTCCTCCCCGCTCAAAAAGGCCTCGCGCATGGCCTCGTCTCCGGAGATATGGGCCAGGAGCCTCAGCTCGATCTGGCTGTAGTCGGCATCCACCAGCACCATGTCCGGCCCTGCGACAAACATGCGGCGGATCTGCGCGCCGAGCTTTTTGCGCACCGGGATATTCTGCAGGTTCGGCTCCGTGGACGAAAGCCGCCCCGTCGCCGTGACCGTCATCTGGAAGCTGGAGCGAATCCGCCCGTCTTCCTCAATGACCTTGAGAAGTCCGTCGGCATAGGTGGACTTGAGCTTGGTAAGGGTGCGGTATTCCAGCACCTCATCCACAATGGGGTGCTTGCCACGCAGCTTCTCCATCACATCCACATTGGTGCTCCAGCCGGTCTTGGTCTTCTTGCCGGAGGGGAGCATCAGCTCCTCAAACAGAACCTCGCCGAGCTGTTTGGGGGAATTGATGTTGAAGGCATGTCCCGCGTGCTGCCAGATGCTCTCCTGCAATCTCTCGATATCGCCGTTCAAGCTTTCGCCGAATTCATACAGAGCGGTGCGGTCCACGCAAAAGCCGGCCTGCTCCATATCCGACAGGACCATGCACAGCGGCATCTCGATCTCATAATAGAGCTCCTGCATGTTGAGCTCTTCAAGCTTTCTGCGGAGCACGGGATAGAGGAGCCATACCGCCTCCGTCCCGGCGTACTCCTGCCCCAGCCAGCGGGCGGATACCCGCTCCAGCGGATAATCACTCTCATTGGCATCCAGGAGATACGCGCCGAGAGCCGTGTCAAACACGAAGCCCTCCCGGCTCAGTCCCTCTCGTGCCAGGGTGTTCATGAGCTCCTTGACATAGTGGCCGAGCTTTTGTTTTTCCGGACGGAACACTGCCTTCAGAAGCTTGTTATAGTCCTCTCCGCAGCTCTGCCAGGCAGCGGTGTATACCGCCCTGCCGTCGCAGAGTTCGATGGAATCCGCATTTTCGCCGAAGGCCACTGCCAGAAGCTCCGCCTCCTCCACAGCCTTCAGGAGCGCGGGCAGGTTCTCCGCCGTCGCCTCGATGCGGGCCAGCGCCTCAGACGCCGCCGCAGGCACTGACCCGGCACTTTCGCTGACGCCCCACTTCTCGATAAACTTCTGAAAGCCCAGGCGTTTGAAGAGCGGATACAAAGCGTCCGTGTAGTCTCGGTCCCAGCGGTTTTCCCCGGGGTCAAAGTCCATCGGCACCTCTTTGAGAATCGTCGCCAGCCAGTAGGACAAGCGGGCGCTCTCCTCCCCGGCCGCGAGCTTCTTGCGCACGCCCTCCTTGACGTCGAGGGCTGCAAGATCGGCATAGATATTCTCAATCGTGCCGTATCTGCGTATAAGCTCCATTGCGGTCTTCTCGCCCACGCCGGGCACGCCCGGGATATTGTCGGAGCTGTCGCCCATGAGGGCCTTGAGATCCACCATCTGCGGCGGATCAAAGCCGTATTCCTCCCGAAAAACGGCAGGCGTATAGTTGATGGTCTCGGCTGCCCCCATGCGGGTTTTGACGTTTGCGACCGTGGTGGTCTCCGTAATGAGCTGCAGACTGTCCTTGTCGCCGGTGACGACCACGCAGTCCCAGCCCGCGTCCTGGCATTTGACGGAGACGGTGCCAAGGATATCGTCCGCCTCATAGCCGATCAGCTCATAGCGACGGATGCCCATGGCGTCCAGCACTTCCTTGAGGATCGGCATCTGCTGTGCCAGCTCCTCCGGCATGCCCTTGCGCTGGGCTTTGTAGCCCTCATAGGCCTTATGGCGAAAGGTCGGCTCCCGCCGGTCAAAGCCCACGCAGACCGCGTCGGGCCTATGCTCGTCCAGCATACGCTGGAGAATATTCAGAAAACCGAAAACGGCGTTGGTGGGCGTCCCGTCGGGCGCGTTGAGGGCACGCACGCCGTAAAAGGCGCGGTTGACGATGCTGTTGCCGTCCAGGATCATGAGTTTCATAAGCTATCTCCCTCAGGCTTCGCCCTTCAGGCGTATGATTTCGTCGCGCAATTGTGCCGCGATCTCGTATTCGAGCATCTTTGCCGCCTTCTTCATCTGGGTCTCCAGGGATGCGATCAGCTCCCTGCGCTCGCGCTCGGTCATTTTGACGCCCTTGGCCTTGAGCTTGGGAGAAGCCTCGCTGGAGATTTCGAGAAGCTCACGCACGCTCTTGACGATGGTCCTGGGTACGATGCCGTGCGCCTCATTATAGGCCTGCTGCTTGGCGCGGCGGCGCTCCGTCTCCGTGATGCAGGCGCGCATGGAGGGCGTGATGGTGTCGGCATACATGATGACATAGCTCTCGGCGTTGCGGGCTGCGCGGCCGACGGTCTGGATGAGACTCGTCTCGCTTCGCAGAAAGCCCTCCTTATCCGCGTCGAGTATGGCAACAAGCCCCACTTCCGGGATATCCAGACCCTCACGGAGAAGGTTTATCCCCACCAGAACGTCAAATTCATGCAGGCGAAGGTCGCGGATGATCTCCATGCGCTCAATGGTGCTGATGTCATGGTGCATGTAGCGGCAGCGGATGCCGGCGCCGGTGAGGTAGGCGGACAGATCCTCCGCCATCTTCTTGGTGAGGGTAGTGACCAGGGTGCGCTGGTCCTTCTCGATCTTACGGTTGATTTCTCCAATGAGGTCGTCGATCTGCCCCTCCACAGGGCGAACAAAAATCTCCGGGTCCAGAAGCCCCGTCGGGCGAATGATCTGCTCGGCAATCTGGCCGGCACGCTCCCGCTCGTACTCGCCGGGGGTGGCGGAGACATAGACCCGCTGGTGGATGCGTTCGGTAAACTCGTCAAACTTGAGCGGGCGGTTATCGAAGGCGGAGGGCAGGCGAAAGCCGAATTCCACCAGCGACTCCTTGCGCGCCCGGTCACCCCGATACATGGCCCGCACCTGGGGCAGGGTCACATGGCTCTCATCCACGAAAAGCAAAAAGTCCTTCGGGAAATAGTCCAGCAGCGTCATGGGGGGACTGCCCGGGGCGCGGTTGGAGATGACGCGGGAATAGTTCTCGATGCCGGTACAATAGCCGAGCTCCTGCATCATTTCGATGTCATAATCCGTGCGCTGTTTGATGCGCTGGGCTTCCAGGAGCTTGCCCGTGTCGGTAAAATACTTTACCCGCTCTTCGCACTCCTCACGGATGCGCTCGATGGCACTTGCCATTTTCTCCTTGGTGGTGACGTAGTGGCTCGCGGGATAAATGGCCGCGTGGTTCAGATAGCGGGTGGCAGTACCGGTGACGACGTTGATCTCGCTGATGCGGTCCACCTCGTCCCCGAAAAACTCCACCCGGATGGCCTTGTCGTTCGAGTAGGCCGGGAATATCTCCAGCGTATCGCCCCGGACGCGGAACTTGTTGCGCTCAAAGGCAACGTCGTTGCGCTCATAGCGGATCTCCACCAGTTTTTTCAGCAGCTCGTCAAAATCCCGGGTCTGTCCGGGACGCAGGGAGATCACCATGTTGGCATAGTCGATGGGGTCACCGAGGCCGTAGATGCAGGACACCGAGGCTACCACGATCACGTCCCGGCGCTCAAAGAGGCTGGAGGTGGCGCTGTGGCGCAGGCGCTCGATCTCGTCGTTGATGGACGCGTCCTTCTCAATATAGGTATCGGTGTGGGGAATGTAGGCCTCGGGCTGGTAGTAGTCGTAGTAGGAAACGAAGTACTCCACCGCGTTTTCCGGGAAAAACTCCTTGAATTCACTGCAAAGCTGGGCAGCCAGGGTCTTGTTGTGAGCCAGTACCAGAGTCGGCCTGTTCAAGCGGGCAATGACGTTCGCCATGGTGAAGGTCTTGCCCGAGCCGGTCACGCCCAGCAGCACCTGCTCGTCAATGCCGTTTTCGATGCCGCTGACCAGCGCGTCGATGGCTTCCGGCTGGTCGCCTGTGGGCGTATAGTCTGAGACTAACTGAAATCGGTCCATGCGCACTCCCCTTACATATGTAGTAACTGTAACAGTATAACATAATCGTGTCTCTATCTCAAGCATTCCGCCCTCATTTTCCGCACAGAAAAGTGCCGGGGCGGTGCTCATTCCGTCCCGGCACTTTTCATTTTTCAACGCGGATCAGCACCGTCGCCTCCTCGGACACGTTGCCCGCGGCGTCGATGGCCCGGTAGCCGAAATAGTCCCGGCCTTTTCTGTTCTGCCGCGGCGTGTAGAGAAAGCGCCCGTCCGCCTCCAGCCGAACGTCGCCCCTGACCGGCCCTGTCGTAATGGCAAAGGCGTTCAGATCATCCTCCGCGTCAAGGGCGGAGAGGCAGCCCTCGACAGGCGTGTTCCTCTCCGTCACAAGCTCCAGGTTTTCGGCGACGGGTGCGCTGCCTCCGGCGCAGGCCCCGGCTGCAAGGGCGAAGCATAAAAACGGCACAAGGAAAACCGCGGCAAGAGACTGGGAAATTCTTTTCATCATCAAAGCCTCCGTTGTGGTCTTGACCATAGCTTCTGCGCATCGGCGCGGATTATGTAAATAAAGCTGGCATTTTCTCTGTCGATATGATAAAATCGGTTTATTACATCACACCGAGGTGTCCCTATGGAACTGACCGCGCCTGCGCTCTGGATCAACCAGACCTTTTCAGGCTTTGACACAGCCGTCACCACTGCCGTCCACAAGCTCTATACATTGGGCGGCTCCTTCTTCACGGTTTTTTTTGAAGTGATATCCATTCTTGGAAAGGGCGGCATTTTTCTGATTGCGCTGTCCCTGATCCTGATGGTCAATCGCCCAACCAGGCGCTTCGGCACGGCCATGTGCTTCGGCCTTGCCATCGGCGCCGTCATCACGAACCTGATCCTCAAGCCCTGGATCGCGCGCCCCCGGCCCTATGTGGATCAGGCCAGCATTTTTTACCAGTACTGGCTGACTGTGGGGCAGAACGTGGAGAGCGACAAGAGCTTCCCCTCCGGTCACACCACCGCGGCCTTTGACTCCATGATGCCGGTTTTCCTCCTGGGCAAGCGGCGCCTCAGGATCATCGCGGTCTGCTTTGCGGTTTTGATGGGCATTGCGCGCATTTATCTCTGCGTCCACTTTCCGAGCGACGTGCTGGGCGGGATGCTTGTCGGTATCTTCGCCGGATGCATCGGAACGCTGATGGCCAAGAAGCTGAAGAGAAACTGGTACACCTGGGATCTGCGGGAAAAGCTGCCGCAGAAGCAGCAGCAGCGCGGAAAACACGAGATCATAAAATAATCGGCAGAGGCTGTCTCAAGATGAATGAGACAGCCTCTTTTACAGTCTTTCGGCGTATCCTGTTATACGCGCAGTTTTTTTACAAGCTCCTCGTCGCTCTGAACCATGACGGTCTTGTAATCGGTGTAAATGACCTTTCCCGGCAGGGAGCCGGAGGGCTTGCGCACGTTTTTGAGCATGGTATAGTCCACCGGGATCTTGCCGCCGTCCCGCCCCTGGGAGTACCAAGCGGCAACCGCGGCAGCCTCTTCGATGGTTTTGTCGGACGGGGCCTCGCCCTCGCAGCGGATCAGGACATGGCTGCCGTGAATCTTCTGCGTGTGCAGCCAGTAGTCCGTCCGGCGTCCGAGCTTTGTGGTGAGCTCATCGTTTTGCAGGTTGCTGCGCCCGACCAGGATCTCCATCCCGTCGGAGGAGCGAAAGCGCAGCGGGGCCTGGGCCTTGCTCTTCTCCTGCTTTTTACCGCCGGCGGGCTTGAGATAGCCGGTATCGACCAGCTCCCGCCGAAGGTCATTGAGGTCCTTCTCTCCCTCAGCCGCGCCGATCAGCTCAAGCACGCTGTTGAGATATTCAAGCTGCTCCTCGCTCTCGGCGATGAGCTTTGTCAGATGCTCAGAGGCGGCCTTGCGCTTGTTGTATTCCTTGAACATCGCGGCGGCGTTCTGCTGCGGGGTCTTGAGCGGGTCAAGCGTGATCTCGATCTCGGGGCAGTCGTCCCGATAGTAGTCCTGGCAGGTAAAACGGGTATCCCCTTTTTTGAGACGGTAGAGATTTGCCGCAATGAGCTCCGCCGTTTTGCGCAGCTCCTCCCGGTCCTCGCTCTTTTCCAGCTCACTCTGCCGGGCAATCAGCTTGCGCTGCTGCCGGTCACGCAGGGTGCGCACGATTTTCATCAGCTCATGGCTCCGCCTGCGCTGCTGCTCGAGCCTGTCGCGCCCGGCGTAAAAGCTGTCGAGCAGGGCCGAAAAGCTCTCCGCCACTTCACAGCGCAGGCTGTCCCCGTACTGGGTCAGGCGCATGAAGCTGAAGTCCACGGGCTTTTTCCCGTCACAATAGAGGCAGGGCTGCAGCTCGCCGGCCTGCACGCTCTCAACAAAGGCGTCAAGCAGCAGAGGCAGGCGTGTCCAATCCCCCTCGCAGCGAAAAGCCAGCTCCCGGCACACCAGGGGCGAGAGACCCGCAAAGCTCTCCAGGAGCCACTTGTCGATGGGCCTGGACTTGTCTGCGGCGTCGATCATGGTCTGGCGCTCCTCAGCGCTGCTTTCGAGCAGCGGGAGCTTTTCCTGGGGAGGCGGGTCGCGGTAGAACATGCCCGGCAGCATGTGGCGCAGCGCGTCTCCGGCAAAGTCCATGCGGCGCAGGCAATCCACGATGCGCCCCTCTCCGTCCGTAAGGACGAGGTTGGCGCTGCGGCCGATGAGCTCGGCGATCAGGGTCTTGCTCCCTGCGCGGTCCAGCTCGTCCCGGGTCTCGAGCGCGAGCTTCAAAACGCGCTCATGCGCGGGCTGGGTAACGGAGAGGATGCGTGCTCCCGTCAGGTGCTTTCTCAAAAGCATGCAGAACATGGGCGGCTCCGCGGGATTTTCAAAGGAAGCCTGGGTGAGCTGCACCCGGGCGTTCCCTGTCCCGGCGGCAAGCAGGAGCTTCTGCTTGCCCTCTCTCCCGTGCAGGGAGAAAAGGATCATGTCCCGCTCCGGCTGCTGGATCTTGTCGATCCTGGCTCCCTCCAGTCCGGAATTCAGCTCTTTTGCCAGAGCGGAGAGGGTGATGGCGTCAAGCGGCATGGCTCATTCCTCCACAATGGCGGCAAAAAGCTCGCCGATCCGCGTGCTCTTCCCCTGCAGATACAGCCAGCCGAACAGTGCCTCCAGTCCGGTGGCCGCGTGATACTGGGCGATCTCGGCATGGTGGGGGGCAGAGTTGACCTTGGTGTTGCGTCCGCGCTTGTAGACGGCAAGCTCCTCCTCCGTAAGGCACGGCAGGAGCTTCTCAGCTGCCGCGGCCTGGGCCTCGGCGCAGACCTTCTTCACCGTGAGGCGGTGAAGCTGCATGACCGGGGCGTTTTTCTCGCTGCAGAGCATGCTGCGCACCAGCAGCTCATACACTGCGTCTCCCACATGGGCCAGTGCCAGCATGTTCATCTGATTGACTTCCTTCTGCGAAAGCTGCGGGTACAGTCCCTCCATAGGCTCCTCCATAAGAAAAGGGCGTGGAAACGCCCTTTTTATTGCTTATCCTGGTCTCCGATAAAACGCTATGATAGCGTTTTATCGGAGACCGTATGAGACGTGTTTTGTGCCTTTTGGCGCAAAACAGACAGCGCGCTTTCGCGCGATGCCTTTTCCATAATACACAGTGTTTTATGGAAAAGCAGTATTACTCGGTATATTCGCTTGTGTCCTCGTTCAGTTCGGCGGCGATGGCCATATCATCCCCGCCCAGACCGTACTGGGCACGGATCTGGTTCCAGCCCTCGCGGTCCACGATCACCGAGCGCGGCTTTGCCCCCTCATAGGGACCGACAACGCCCAGCTCTTCCATCTGGTCCACGATGCGCGCGGCGCGGGAGTAGCCCAGCTTGATGCGCCGCTGCAGCATGGAAACGGAGCAGGACTTGGTCTCCAGCACCACCTCCACCGCCTGGGGCAGCATTTCGTCATAGCCGGAGTCTCCGCCCCGGTCCTCCTTGGAGGAGGAGCCCGCGTCGCTGCTGTTTTTCTCCTCGGCGGCCTTGTTCATGAACTCCTCGATCTCGGTGTTGCGCTGGCTCTCGCCGGTGTTTTCCTTGATGAACTGGATGACCTCTTCCCGTTCCTCGTCCGAGACGTAGGCGCCCTGGATGCGGATAGGCTTGCCGATGCCCACCGGGGAGAAGAGCATGTCGCCCATGCCGATGAGCTTTTCCGCGCCGCCCTGATCCAGGATGATGCGGCTTTCAAGGGTGGAGGACACGGCGAAGGCGATGCGCGAGGGGATATTTGCCTTCATGAGGCCGGTGATAACATCGGCCGAAGGCCGCTGCGTCGCGATGACGAGGTGCATGCCAGCGGCACGGCCCATCTGGGCCACGCGGCAGATGCTCTCCTCCACGTCCTTGGAGGCAATCATCATCAGGTCCGCCAGCTCGTCGATCACAATGACGACCTGGGGCATGGTGGGCTCGCCCACGCTGCGGCAGTGCTTGTTGTAGTTTTCCAGATCGCGCACGCCGATCTCGGAAAAGAGACGGTAGCGCTTGAGCATTTCGACCACGGACCACTGCAGGGCGCCGGCAGCCTTCTTCGGATCGGTGACGACCGGGACATACAGATGCGGGATGCCGTTATAGATGCCGAGCTCAACCATCTTGGGGTCGATCATGATGAGCTTGACCTCATCCGGTCGAGCCTTGTAGAGAAGCGACAGAATCAGCGAGTTCATGCACACCGATTTGCCGGAGCCTGTAGTACCGGCAATGAGCATGTGCGGAAGCTTTGCGATGTTGCCGATGATCCCCTCGCCGCTGATGTCCTTGCCGATGGCAAAGCTGAGCTTGGACTTGGCGGAGGCAAATTTCGGCGTGTCGATGATGTCCCGGAGGCACACGGTGCTGACGATTTTGTTCGGCACCTCAATGCCCACGGTGGAAATTTTATCCGGGATCGGCGCAATGCGCACGTTCACCACACCCAGAGCCAGGGCCAGATCGCCCGCGAGGTTCGTGACGCGGGAGAGCTTGACGCCCTGCTCCAGCTCGATATCATAACGGGTGACGGTGGGACCGCGGGTCACGCCTACAATGTTGGCCGGGATGCCGAAGCTGTGCAGAGCCCCCTCCAGGCGCTCCTTATTGACCAGGATCTCCTCCCGGCTGTCACCGGTGGCCGCCGTACCGCTTCTCAGCAGCTCCACCGGCGGGAAGATATAATCGGGCGCATCCTCGGTGGCGTTGATGGCCGAGGCCACAGCCTGGGTCTCCGCCTTCAGCTCGTCCCGGCTCAAGCGCTGGATCTTCGGCGGATCGGAAATTTCGGCCGACACGGTCGTGCCGCGGGCGGCCGGTTTGACGCTCACGCCCTTTTCGGTCTTCTTTGCCCGGCTCGCCGGGGCTTTAGGTTCGTCGAAGCTCTTGATCTCGACTCCGGCGATGGCCGCAGCCCCCTCCGGGCTGAGGGGCGGGACATCCACCGCCGCTTTCTCGCTCATGACGGTGATCTTCGGCTTGCGGCGGGGCTTTGCCTCCTCCATCTCTGCACCGGGTACACTGCTTGTCCCCTTTGTCAGCAGGCTCAGCGCGTCGTCCGTTTCCTCCCCGAGCGGGATATCCGGGCTGTAGGCCCCGCGCTGCACCCGTTCGATTTTTCTCGGCTGCTTTGCCGCGAGATTGTTCGTCACAGCCTCGATGGGGGTAAGGGCGTTTTCATACAGGGCGGGGTCATACTGGCCCTGCATCTGGATCTTTACTCTGTCGGCGGCCTTCTTCATGCTGCCGCTGCACGCATAGACCCCGCACACGAGCGTCAGCACGGCGAGCACGGGCAGCGCCCCGTAAATGCTCAGCGCCTTTTCGAGCCCATAGGCCAAAAGTCCCCCGAAGACACCCGCGCTCTCGAGCTTCTTGCCGTAATCGAAGAGCATATTCGCCATCGTCCAGATATCGGCGCGGGAGAAATCAAAGGGATTGGCAAAGAGGCTCACGATCGCCGCCACAAAGATCGGGATCAGAAAGGCGCAGAAGCTGCGCAGAACGACGGGTCTGCCCCGGTGGAAGAAGAGAATATAGGCGATCAGAAGGAAAACCGGCGCCGAGAGCCAGTAGCCCCAGCCGGCATAGCCCTTGACGATGTCCGAGAAGTCCTGGACAAAGGCGCCCTCGTTCCTGAAATAGCTGATCACGATCACCAGCGAGAGGAAGAGGAAGAAAACGCCTCCCAGCTCCCTGCGGATGGGGACGACCGGCTCCGGCGGCGTCATATCCGCGGCGGCGCGCACTGTTCTCTTCGGTGCGGAGCTTTTGGCTTTTGCCGTTTTCGTTGTTGATTTTTTGCTGCTGCTTTTCGTTTGTGCCATGAGAACCTGTTCCTTTCAGAACCTTTTTCAGAAAATTAAGTGCAGGATGATCGACAGCACGCCGACGACCCAGCAATAATAGGAGAATCCGCCGAACTTGCTCCTTTTACTGATGTAACGCATGATGTGGATGCAAACGACGCCGCTGGCCATGGCCACAGCCGTACCGATCAGATAGGCCGGGACACAGGACCAGTCGATCCCGCTGCGAAGGGCGTCGGCAAAGGAGAGGATCGCCGCGCCGAGTACCGCAGGGATGCTCAGCAGGAACGAAAAGTTCACCGCAAAGTCCCGCCGCAGCCCGGTCGCCACCCCTGCCGTGATGGTCACGGCTGAGCGCGAAAGGCCCGGGATCGTCGCCACGCTCTGGCAAAGCCCGATAATGAGCGCGTCAAAGACGGTCATGCTGTTCTGGTTTTTCTTTCCGGGGATCATCTTGTCCGAGACATAGAGCAGGCAGCCCGTCAAAATCAGCATGACGCCGATAAAGATGTTTCTGCCGTTCAGAACCGCCATGCGGCTGTTGATGGGCAGCGCCAAAAACAGCGGGAGTGTGCCGAGCATGAGCATAAAAAAACAGCGCGCCGCCGAATAGTGCGGCTTTTCCTGCCCGGCGAGTGGCCCCAGCCCCCCAAGGGACAGCAGCTCAAGGTACATGGTGCGGATCTCCGGCCAGTACACAAGGCAGACCGAAACCAGCGTTGCAAGATACAAAAGCGCCTCAAACAGCGCGTGCCCCTCGGAGAGATTGGAGAGCTTGAACAGATTGTTGACAATGGCAAGATGCCCTGAGCTGGAGATCGGCAGAATCTCCGCGATCCCCTGGATCAGGCCCAGCAGCACCGCATTCCATATCGACATAACGGAACCCCTCCATAATTATCGTAAACCGTATCATACCACAACTCTCCCTCAAAAATCAAGACAAGGAAAATGTTGGGAACACGGCATTGAAAACCGCAGGGGTCGGCCTCCATGCCAACACCCATAAGAGAGTTTTGAGGCAAAATATGGGCCTCTTGCGCGTGACTGGCACAGCACTACTATTCGTCCATATCGACCTCCGCGCATTTTTGTCAAATCAGCGTTATCAAGAGAAAATCTCCCCCTGAGTGTTTTTCAGCTCGGGGGGAGATTACTATGATTGGCTGCGAGAAACCGGAGAAATGCTGCGTTAGGCAAAATCTCCCCGTTCTTAGTAACCGTACGTTACGATATCCCAGCTGCCGTCCGCGCTGCGGGCAAGCCACCACTGGTAATCCGTGTATTCCGTGTCAGCCTCCCATGCGCCGATCTGTTCGACAGGGGAATGAAAATCCATCAGAAATTCCGCCACCTGGGTATAGCTTGCATCCTTGCTGAGATCGTTCATCCACTTGAGATTTTCTTCCGTGCAGCTCTCGTCTCCGGCATAGCGGATGCTGTGCAGCTCGCAGCCCTCCCAGTCGGCAAAGTACGTCTTGATCTTTTCGGCGGCGTCCTCCAGCTCCGCCTGGGTATAGAGTTTGGAGTCGCCGCAGTCAATCAAAACGCTCGGTTCAAAACCCCAGGCCTTCCAGGTCTCCGGGCTCAAATGCTCCAGCGTGTCGATGACGACCACACACTCGGGCTTGACCCGCTGCATGACGAGCTTCATGATGTTTTCCGGCAGGGATACGCAGCCGCCCGTATAGGGCTTTAGCGGGCCGAAGCAGTGCAGGAAGATGGCGGAGCCCCTGCCCGGCGTACCGTCTTCGTTAAAGCTGATGTTGAGACAGTACTGGTACTGATACTCATACTCGACGATATGCTCACTGTCGTCCTTGGCAAGCTCCGGATACTCCTTGATGTCCACCATTTCGTTATAGCGCATGCCCTCGCGCTGGTCGCCGGACCACCAGATGTCGTCCGTGACCTGGGTATAGGGGATGGCGCAGCCGGGATCGGGCGCGATGCCAAAGGCTTTGTTGAAGCGGTAAACGCCCATGGGCGTCTGCCCGCAGCCTTCGACGTGAGCGGCGTCCGGGCACAGACCCCGTTTGCCGACATAGCCGGGCGTGGAAAGGATCTGTTTCCATGCGCCGCTTTCGTCCCGCTCGTGCATGGAGACGGTGGCCGTTGTTTTATCCGTCCCAAAGCCCGCCACGACAAAGAGCTGGGTGATGCTCTCATCCTGCGCGTACGGAAGCGCGGTGATCCACTCGGGGGAATCCTCTTCCCGCTGGATCGAAGCGTGCAGCCTGTCTTCGATCTGATCGGAAAGTCCGCCATCCGCTGCGGCGCTCATGGCTGCGGCGCTGAGAAGCAGGACTGCGCTGAGAAACAGGGCGATGATTTTTTTCATAGGTTTCCTCCTCCGATTTCATTGAATTAAATCATGATTTAACGACGGCGCGGAATGACCGCAATATTACAAGGCGGCAGCGCTTTCCCCGCTTCTCCGGAAAATCTGCGAGACTTTAAGATTTATTCAGATAATTTCGGTGAGTTTTGTAATATTACGGTCATACTCGGTATGCTATGCTTATGCCGTACTCAGTAAGCTGCGTTATGAGACAGCATAAACGGCTGAAAGCAAACAACAAAAAAACATAATAAAGGAGATCAAAACCATGTCTGACGAAGTGAAAGTCCTCAACGACCAGGAAGCGGAAAATGTATCCGGCGGCGCGGCCCATGCCAACGGCCAGTACTGGACCGAAGGCGGCGCGACCTACTACCGCATCGCCCCCAACGACTATCTCGGCAACATCGCCCAAATGTTCGGCACCAGTCCTTACGCGATTCAGCAGCTCAACCCCGCTCGTTTGCAGCAGGAACTCCGGCAATTGAAGAAGGAGAGAGGACAGAACAAATGGAAAACCCTGAAAAGCTTTGTGCAAAAAAACTTGAGAATGTGAACGACGCCATGCTGGAGGATGTCGCCGGAGGCGGCAAAATCAACTATGTCGTCTGCTGCACCTGCGGCGCGCAAGTTCCTACAAATCGCCCTACGGGCGCATATTACAACAATAATATCTGCCCATTCTGTCATGGCCGCATCAAATCATGGTAAGAGGAGGAGATAAAAACATGAAAAAGTTTTTTGCAATCATACTTGCGCTTTGCATGCTGCTTTCGCTCGGCCTCGTCGCCCACGCGGACGAGCACGATCACGATCATGAAGTAGCAAACGGCGTCGGCGAGCAGATCAAGTTCCTCGCGGGCCGCTTCGCCGATCTCGAGCAGAAGGACGACGGGAACACCTGGCACTACGCTGTCACGGATCTCGACCACAACGGCCGCCTGGAGCTTCTGGCCACCTGCCGGGACAAGCTGGGCCTCAACTGGCTGAGAGCATGGGAGATCAGCCCCAACGGTGCAACGCTCATCAGCTGCACGCAGAATACGATCCCCGCTCCCATCGGCTCGGATAAGAAAACCATAACGGCTGACGGCATGCTCCTGAACCTGTACAGCAACAGCGTCGATACCTGCTATGACAAGGACAGCAATACCTATTGCTATCTGTTTAAGGATGTTGCGGAATACACCGCGACGGAGGCTACAAAGATCATGACGCCCGGCGGGGACGCGATCGCCATTGCGGTCAGCAGTGACGTCGTCACCACCGGCGTGGGCGCTGTCACCCTGAAAAACGGCAGCATGGAGCCCAGCATCATGCTCGGCAGCTGCACCACCTGGAGCGAGGGCGACGGCGATCTCAAGGTTTACTGCCGCAACGGCAAGGGCGAAGAGATCACCATGGATGAATTCCTGACTCTCGGCGCAAGCAGCTTCAAGGGCCTCCCCCACTTCAGCACCGCCTTTGACTGGTTCACCGCCGACGAGGCCGGCATGCTCCAGCGCTTTGTGGACAGCTATGCCACCTTTGACGGTGTGCGCGACGCGGACAACGCCGAGGGCGGCGTCGCCTTCACGGCCTCCCAGAGCGCCGGCGGCGTCTACATCACCAAGAATCCCACCGACGAAAAGCACAACGAGGGCCAGACGGCGGAGTTTATCGCCAACGCCAATATTTATGACAAGATCACCTGGACCTTTGTCGCTCCCGACGGCAAGACCTATACCGTGGACGATATCCGCAAGATCGGCGGTCAGCTTGAGGGTGAAAACACCGGCGACCTGAAGATCAAAAACGTCAAGACCAACATGAACGGCTGGGGCGTGTTCGCCACCTTCGATTACCGCGGCGCCTCCGCCAGAACCTCCACCGCCTACCTCTATGTCTGGGCCGGCGGCAGCACGAGTGACCTGTCCGCAAAGATCGACGAATTTTACAGAGTCAAGCCCTGGCTCAACGGTGTCTGGACCTGCCCGAAGTGCAGCGCGGCGGTCTCCGGCTCCCAATGCTGGAACTGCGGCTTTAACCCCGTCTCCTTCTATGCGATCTACTACGGTGTGACGCCCACCGGCTATGACTGGTACTACGGTCTGAACGGCCAGACCCCCGTCAACACCATCACGCCGAACCCGTATGTCGGCGTCCTTGCCTGGATCTGCCCCATCTGCGGGGAGAGCACCCAGAACGCCGTTACCTGCTGGAACTGCGGCTATCACTACGGCGATCCCGTTTATCTCCCCGCGCACCCGACCTCCGGCACCTTTGCCTGGACCTGCCCTGTCTGCGGCGAGGGCAACCAGGACGTCATGGACTGCTGGAGCTGCGGTTATCATTACGGTAATCCCGTCGGGTACAACGACCCGGCCTGGAACACCTACCGCGAGGCGCTCATGGGCGCAGACCTGATCGCCTGCTGGTTCTGCGGCCAGTACTTCAACAGCGACTATGACTGCTGCCCCTACTGCGGCAGCTATCCGGGCGGCGGCAACTTCTATGGCGAAATCATGAGCGATCAGTACAACGAGCTGATGCAGGGCGCGACCCTGATCACCTGCTGGAGCTGCGGCCAGGCTTACAACAGCGATTATGATACCTGCCCCTACTGCGGCAACTACCCGCAGAGCGGCCCGACCTGGGTGGATGAGGTCGACTCCAACCAGCTCAGGGAGGCCATCCAGGGCGCCACGATGATCACCTGCTGGAACTGCGGGCGCGATTACAACTATGACTATGATTCCTGCCCCTACTGCGGAAGCTATCCCCACACCGCCTCTGGCCTGCCGGCAGAGGTGGTCACCGCAAACCAGATCTCCGAAGCCTACCAGGGCGCGGACATGATCCAGTGCGCAAACTGCGGCCAGCTTTTCAACTACGATTACGATACCTGCCCCTACTGCGGCTGGGCGCCCTGACCGGCCTGTGACATTATCCTATACTGCTCAATCAGAAGATCGCTGGCTACCACCGATTGCACAATTCGCGCCGGCGATGTGATCCGCGTACGCTGAGCAGAAAGAAAAGCCCGGGGGAATCCCAAACGACTTTCGATACCAGATAGGAAAGAGAAAACCTTCGTTCGGCACTAAAACGCGGACGAAGGTTTTTCTTTGTTTTTTGCTGTGTAGTATTAAGCCGCTTTGTTGATTGTTACGGTGAGATCGCTTGGGACATCTCGGGTTTCGTATTCCTGCTTGTTTTTCTCAAAGCCCTCGGGTACCTTGAGGATGTGAACGGTGTACACCTCGCCGCCAGGCATCTCAAAGACGGCGGCGCCCTCAGAATCTGTTTTGCCGAGTATGCAGGAATCCGTAGAGCAGAACTGCACGGTCGCACCCTCCACGGGCTTCCCGTCATTGTCGAGGACGATCACGCGGTAGCTTTCCGCATTGGAGGCTGCTATTGGCGCCGGTTCGCGGAGAAGATTGGGTTTCTCACCCTTCAGAAGTGAATTGATGATATCTTCGTAGGCATCCACATAAGCACCTGTGAAGGTATATTGTACTACGCCGTTGCTGTCTATCATCAGGCTGGTCGGGTAATGCTCAATTGTTACCATGCTCTCAAAATCCTTGGGCGGGAGCAGGTTGAGATACTCCACATGGTTTTTGTCCAAAATAGCCTTGCCCTCCTCCAATGCGCCGGGCTCATGGCCGTCGAACAGGATGCCGACGATGCCGCAGTTTATGTCACGCAGACGCTGGTCAATTCTGCCCAACTCCTCCAGCTCTTCAACGCAGGGGTGGCACCAGGTTGCCCAGACATTGAGCATTGTTATATCGTTGCGCGAAAAAATATCCTCACTTTTGACAGGGTTCCCGTCCAGATCGGTCGTCTCAAAGGACACCTTCACGTCAAGATTGGGATCCTTCACAACGGGGGCAAAAAACTCTGCGCGGTTTATCACATCGAGCACACCTGCATATACTCGGCGATATTCCTCAGCAAACGCGGAATTCCAGTGGCTGACCTTTTCTTCATCGTCAACGCTGGTATCATAGAGGTAAAACAGATAGCCGTCGGCTTCTCCAAGCTTCGTGCGGGTCGGGTGACATCCTTTGTCGATCAAGCTCTGCTGATAGAAGTCCGCCAGGTCTTCGCTGCCTGCCGCAACCACGGCAAGGGGCATGGCCGTGGCCTGTTCATTCTGCTCTGACAGACGGTCCAGCTCTTCGTCCGTTATGTCTTTTTTCGACATTGCTTCTTGCCATGCAGCCATTTCCTCCTCTGTCATGGCAGTGTAGTTGACGCTGGTAATATAAACATCCGTATAGGGGTCAAATTGATCGGACATGATGCTCAGCACGCCTGAGAGGTTTTGAAAATCCTCGGGAAGCTTAAGTCTGGCGCCACCCCTGTCCTCGCTATAGAGCGAGGTATCTATCGCGGCAAAAGCTGATGCACCGAGCGAGGCCAGCAGAACAAG
The DNA here is from genome assembly GCA_902761635.1 of Oscillospiraceae bacterium. Lineage (GTDB taxonomy): Bacteria > Bacillota > Clostridia > Oscillospirales > Oscillospiraceae > Limivicinus. The sequence continues at coordinate 36,805 of CACWLG010000019.1, forward strand.
GGTCAGCAGGAACGCAAATATTTTTTTCATTAGTAATCCCTCCAAGTCAAATCTTAACAATAAAATTCTATAACGATTTGACCTGAATTGCAAGAGGGACTGTCTCAAAATGAGCAATTCTTTGTTCCGACAGAACCGGAGGATCCCTGGAGCGGCAAGGAGCTGCGCTTTGAGACCACGGATCTCGACGGCAATCCCGTCCGCAGTGAGGAACTCTTCGCGCAGCACAAGGTCACCATGCTCAACATCTGGGCCACCTGGTGCGATCCCTGCAAGAGAGAACTCCGGGAGCTGGGCGATATCAACCGCCGCGTGCAGGAGAAAAACGGCGCCATCATCGGCATACTCTCCGATGCGGACGACGCGGAAACCATCGCCCTGGGCAAGGAGCTGCTGGCGGAGAACGGGGCCGATTATCTGAACCTGACGCTGCCGACGGCTCTCAATGAGCTCGGGATTATCGAGGGCTACCCGACCAGCATCTTTGTCGACAGCAGCGGCGTCATTCTCGCGCCTCCGATCAACGCTGCTGCGGTCAATCTCTATGAGACCAGATTCGGCGAGCTGCTGGAAGGGAAGCAGCCCGCCGCCGTCGACGCCGGCGCGAAGGACGCCTCGGCGGACACACCGGAGAACAGCGGCGGCGCCTACCGCGTGATCGTGCAGGATCAGGACGGCAATCCCGTCAAGGGCGTCACGGTGCAGTTCTGCTCCGAGGCCGAGTGCGTCCTCGGCAAGACGGACGCGGACGGCGCGGCGAGCTTCGACATGCCCGAGGGCCCTGACCATGAGATCCATCTGCTGAAGGTCCCCGAGGGCTTTGAAAAGGACGGCACGACCTATTCCGCGCCGGAGACCTACGGCGACATCGTTCTTGTTCTCAACAAGGCTGCGTAACAGATTTAGCCCTTACAGGTGCCTGCGGCGCCTGTAAGGGTTCTTTTTTGCCAATTTGTAATACTGCGGTCATACTGGACGTGATATAATAACAATTTGGGGCAATTCCGCATAATTCGGCGAGAGCAAATTTTCCAGGAGGCGCCGAAGACGGATTGTACGGTGTTGCCTTAGACACGCGAAAATCGGAAAGGGTGAGAGAGACATGAAGATCCTGCTTGTAGACGACGAGGCCGGTGCCCTGCGGGATTTGCTCCGGGTGATGGAGAAGGCCGCGCCGGGCGATGAGATCGTGACGGCAAGAGAGTCAAAAGCCGCGCTCTCGCTGTGTGGGGAGCAGCGCTTCGACGCCGTGTTCCTGGACATTAAAATGCCGGACATGGACGGCCTGACGCTGACCTCGGAGATCAAACGGATCTGCCCGATGACCAATATCATTATCGTGACGGCGTATCCGAATTTCGCCCTGGACGCGCTCAGGCTCTATGTCAGCGACTTTTTAAATCTGCGGCATCCGGTCAGCGATACAAGGAAGGGGCTTTATGTCCAGTGCTTCGGGCATTTTGAACTGTTCTATGACGGTCAGCCCGTTCGCTTCCGCCGCGCAAAGGTCAAGGAGCTGTTTGCCTATCTGATCGACCGGAGAGGTGCGTCCGTGACCAATATGCAGCTCAGGGCCATCCTCTGGATGGACGAGGTCAGCGAGGACGAAAAGCAGAGAAAGTATTTCGCCCAGCTCATCCATGAACTGCAAAACTGGCTGGAGGAACGTGAGCTCTCCGACATCTTTATACACAGACGGGATTCCTATGCCGTCGCGCCGGAAAAGATCGCCTGCGACTATTATCGCGCCCTCGCCCATGACGCCCGCGCGCTGTCCATGTACCAGGGGGAGTATATGTGCCAGTACGAATGGGCCGCGTACCGGGACATGACGAACGAGGGCCTGCTGAATAAAATCGGGATTATGCCATGAAGATGACGGTGAAAAAGAAATCCCTGCTCGTCAGGGTGACGGCCATCGCGCTTGCGCTGGGGGTCGCCGCCATGCTTCTGAGCGGGGCTGTGCTCTACAGGATCTTTCACGAGCGGGCTTTGGCAAACGTGGAAAAGAGGCTGGATGAAGTCTCTGTTTTGCTGTATCCGCTCGTCAAGCATCAGAGCCTTGACTGGCTGCTGTCCTATTGGCAGGAGCACTGGGAGGAAATGGAGCTGCCCCCGTTTCACGACATGGACACATACATGAAATGGGCGGAGGAGCGCAGTGAATTTGAGCGTCTGAATGTCACCGCGCTCACGGCGGAGGAGCTTCGGGAAATGCCTGCGCAGCGCCAGCGCTATTTTGCGGAATACTGTTACCTTGAAACCATGCTTGCGCTGTCCGTGAATCGCAGCCATGTGGGCGTCGATGTGATTTCCTGCTTTATTCCGAACGCATCCGGAGAGGGCGCCTTTGCCGTCTTTCTGAGTACGGATGACGACACGGGCTTTCTGGAACAGCGCATGGTCCTGGGCGACGCATGGGACTTTCACGCGGCGGAGCACCCGGAGGCCATGGCGCTCTATGAGCAGGACTACCCGCTTGATACCGGGACCGAGGTTTATCGTTCCCCGAAGGACGGAATCGAGTATGCGAGCAAATATTCGCGGATCGGTATCGATCACAGGGCCCTTTTCGCAGTCTCCGTATCCATGCAGGAGATGCGGGAAGAGATCCGGTCGGATGTATGGAGCTTTGAAAAATGGGTCGCCCTGATCATCCTCATCCTCTCCGCGATCCTGACCATGCTTTATACGATCTATCGAAGCTCGCTGAAGCCGACGCTGGCCCTCGCCCGGGATATCCGCGCTTATACGGGGGACAAGTCGGCCCAAAAGCTGTCCGACGCTATGGAGAGCCTGATCGACCGCGGGGATGAGATCGGCATGCTGGCGGGCGACGTCCGAAATATGGTGGAGCAAAACGAGCTGTATTACCAGCAGAAGCTTGAAAACGAAACGCTGACGACGAAGCTCCTGCTGGCGCAGATCAAGCCGCATTTTATCTACAACTGCCTGGCGGTCATCCGCTCCTGTATCGACGAGCCGCAGAAAGCGGAGGAGGCCCTG
>CACWLG010000020.1 GCA_902761635.1 Oscillospiraceae bacterium
TGCGGGCGCGCCGTCCAGCACGACCCGCTGATACCCGCACAGCGTAAGCAGGAGGATGATGAGTGAGGTGATTGCGGTACAGAGCGTTATCCACAGCGAAACCTTGAGATTGTCCAGCGTAGCCGTGCGCCGCACGATGGGCACCAGATAGAGCTCCGCGGTCTCGCTGACGCCGGCATAGTAGGTCTGGCCGTTGATCTTCAAAAAGCCGCTGAAATCCTCGGTGAGGTTTTCCTTCCTGATTCCCAGCTCTTCAACGGAGGCGCCCTTGAAGCCGATGCCTGTTGTGGCGATGATATTGAGCGTCGCCTTATCGACGGCGATGGCGTGCTCCGGAAGCCCGATAATCAGGTTGGACAGCACCGTCTCAACCGTGAGCGGGCTGATGAGGTCATTCCGCAGCGCAGGATCTACCGCGATCCAGGATCTACCGCGATCATCACAAAACCGTCGCACAGATCCTCCTCGTTTCGCAGGCTCATGCCGATATACTGAACATCTTCATCAAAGCGCTTGTCGAGAGCCGGGTCCTGTATGACGCCGTACACGCCGTCCAGCAGGGCACGAAACTCATAGGATGGATCGGCCGGATCTTCGCTGAGGCTGTAATGGTCATACGGGGAATTGGTCACAACGACCCTGCCCCGCTGGTCGAAGGCATAGATGTATTTCACGTTGAGGTCGTCGGCGTAATGCTGCATGTCCTTCCGGGTCAGCGTGTTCCTGTCTGTTTTCGTTACGACCTGGCCCGCGAGCCAGCATTGGGTCATATAGTATTCATCCAGGAACTGGTTGAGATTGTCGCGCTGCTCCCGATAGGTGTTCAGCGTCTCCACCGCGGCGTCGGCATGCTTGTCCATGGTTTTGAGATCGTTGGTCACGTCCGCGAGGACCAGGGTATACCAGCACACGCCGAACATCACGACGCAGGCGAGCGATGCGTAGCAGATCAGCTTCAGACGCAGGCTCTTGACGGTTTCCCGACGACTGTCCGTCACGAGGGAAATCCATTTGATGAGCAGCCACATCAGGATCACAAAGACGAGGGTGAAGGCCAGCGCGTTTCCGATGATGTACGACGCCCACTCCAGAACGGGAACCCCGCAGACAATGTAGGCGTCCCCGTAGTCCATCACGCAGCCGATCAGCGACATCCGCAGATAGTCGATGAAGCCCTGGAAGGTATGGACTCTGTTGACGGCGAGCTTGTAGGGCTCCATAATTCCGAGGGACAGCTCCAGATCTTCCGGCTTCGTCCAGCGATTGATGGAGCTGATGGCGACGACCTCGTCCTCCGCGATCTGATCAAAGGGCTGAAAGAGACGGCCCACATAATTTTCATCCGGGTGGGCGAGAATGCGGCTTGTCTCCTTATCGACGACAAGCATGAACCCGTCGCGTCCGACCTTCAGCTTCGTGACCCTATTCATCCAGGAGAGGGTATCGCCGGCGATCTCCTCCAGCGCTGCCTCATCCGGCAGCGTAAAGTCAGCCTCGGAGAAGACATCGTGGCTCAAAAGCTCTTCCCAGCTCTCTGTCATCTGTGCGTAGGCTTCCCGCAGGGCCTCCTCGTTTTGTTCCAGCTGAGGCAGGAGCTTGGCCACCTGGATCACAGCCCGGTCGATCTGAGGCTCCAGACGGGTGGTGTAATTCTTGTCGAGCAGCGCTATGGACAGGATGAGCACCAGAACGGAAGCGAGCAGCAGCACCGCATAAAGGCGGAGCTTTCGCCGAAGGATTTGTCGTTTGTATCTTTTCTCCGCGTCGTTTTTTTGCGGATTTCTTTTCATGAAATGATCACGTCCTCTGTCGTGAACTCAGGGCCGGCCGATGTATCTGCTGTCGCCGAGACCCAGGAACAGACGGGCCAGAGGTCCGAACAGGATGAGGAGAATGCCGTAGCCCACGCCCTTGCCAAAGGACTTGGCAAGCTTGATGCTCTGGACGATGTGGAGCACAAGAGCCGCGACGGAGGCCACGCCGGAAAGCGTGGTGAGGGTCGAGCTCGGCTCCTGCACGCCGCTGACATAGCTCGTAATGCCGACGCACACGAGATAGATAAGGCCCATGAATTTTGACCAGCAGATGCCGTATTCAACATAGATGTTCACGATGGGGATGAAAGCGAGAATGCCGGGTCTGCCGGCCTTGCTGAAGATCTTCCAGTCCGCGACGGCCTGGAGAATGTGCCAGACGACATAGCCGATGATGATCGTAGAGATAACTTTCATGCTGTTTTGCTCCTTGTTCTTTTTTGCTTGTTCTATCGGATGGTTTGAGATGCGCCCCTTATAATCCGGGGGACGGGTGTCTCCCGCCCCCCGGGAGATAAGGTTTACTTGAGGGCGTTGATGTAGTCGGTCAGCGCTGCGCGGTCATAGAAGGTGGAGAGCCTGGCGAGGCTGAAATCCGGCTCCGCGCCGCGGTCGATGTCGTAGAAGGAGCCGTTCTTGGAGAAGGCCAGACGGTAGGGGCTGGAGATGCGGAAGTCGGTGCCGTAGGCGGTGGACAGGGGCAGCACAGAGCAGCTTCCGCCGCCGGAGGTGCGGCCCAGCAGCATGACCTTGCCGGTATTCTTAAACACGTTCGGCACGAGGTTTCCGCAGGAGAAGCTGTTCGGGGAGATCAGACAGAAGAGATTCTTGCCAGTCAGGCCCAGATCCTGCTCGTCAAACTGGCGGTCGAGGTTCATGTCCACCTTATACAGGCCAGTGGCGACCGCGCCGCTCATGGTGTTCTCCACCGTGACGGAGCCCTGGCCGAGGAAGGCTGAGACAACGAAGATCGCCATGTCCGAGCTGCCGCCGCCGTTGTTGGAGAGATCCAGCACCACGTTCTCAACGGGGCTTCCGTCGCGCATGATCTGCGAGTAGACGTAGAGCATAACGCCGATGGTATCCGTGACCTCTGCCGTGGGGGCGGTCGCGTAATAATCCGTGCCCTCCTCAGGATCCTTGAACTCATCGAAGGTGATATAGGCGGTGTTGCCGACCTCCTCATAGACGGGCGCCCCATTGGGATAGAATTCGGCGCGGGCTGCAGCGAACGGGTCGTTGAACGTATTCTTCAAGGCGTTCCCAATCCCGAGTTCCTGCAGCATCTTGAAATATGCGTCCCTGCTGGGCGCGTCGGTGGCCAGTGGAGAGCAGTTGACGAAGTTGCTGTGGCCGTCATCCAGGTGGATGTTAATCATCTTGTAAAGGGCTTCATCCGCGGCGTAGGTATCGGTGCCCTTGAGCGCGGCGTCGCAGCCCGCCTGCCTGCACAGCAGATCGAAGCTCTCAAAGCCGTGAACCGCTTTCAGGCCGTAGAGATAATCCATTACCGCGCACAGCTCTCCATAGCTGAACGCAGCCATGGCGGCGCTGCGCTCTTTCGGAGCGGCGGTATGAAACTTCTCGCCGATGGGAGAGTAATCAGCAACAAACCCGCCCATACCGCCGAACTGCACAACATAGAAGGCCTCGCCGTTGTAGAACACGTTCATGTACTGGATGGCCAGCAGGAAGTCGCTGAGGGTCTGGATGGGGACATAGCAGTTTCCGCCGTCGGCCACCATGTCGATGCCGTAGGAGGCGAGATTCAGCGTCACGTCCTTGCCGTAGCGCTCATAGGAGCCCGGGCAGCGCTGGAAGTACATGACCTCTTCCTCGGAGCCGGGGTTGCCCACGCCCAGGATGTCGATGAGCACTCTGTCCTCGTCGGGGCGCTGGAAGGCGTCGTAGTCCCAGAAGTAGACGCTGTCCGCGTCGCAGTCGAAGTAGGCGGGGTAGCCGTCCTCGCGCGTCAGGACGCCGGTGTTGTTCTCCATGGAGAAGCTGAGCTCAAAGCTGATGTCCTGATCTTTTTTGACATAGGTGTGCATCAGATAGGTCATCAGCTCCGCCCAGTCCGCCAGGGAGAAGTAGGGCACATCGGAATCGCCCATGAAGTAAACAGGATAGGTCTTCACGTCGTCAAGGTCGTTGAGATAGAAGCTCATGTCCTCTTTGCTGATTGCCGGGGTCTCGTTTTTTGCCTCCTCGGCGAAGGCCGGGACCCAGAGGGACAGCACCATCGTGAGTGCAAGAAGAATACTGAGGATTCTTTTCATAGCTGCATGCTTCCTTCTTATAAAATTTCAGAATGTAACCGGGTTCGGTGCCTGCAAATCAGTAAATGCTGTTGATGAAGTCGGTCAGGGCTGCGCGGTCGTAGTACTTCTCCGGGGTGGAGATGACGGCGTCCGGCTCCGCGCCGCGGTCCACGTCGTAGAAGGAACCGTTCTTCAGGAAGGACACGCGGGTGTTGGCGGAAATCTGGAAGGAAGTGCCCCAGGGAGAGTTGGCAACCAGAACGTTGCAGCTGCCGCCGCCGGAGGTGCGGCCCAGCAGCGTAACCTTGCCGGACTCCTTGAAGGCGCAGGGGACATAGTTGCCGTTGGAGAAGCTGAACGGGGACTCCAGGCAGAACAGGCGCCGGCCGCCCAGATTGTCCTTCTCGTCGAACACGCGGTCGAGGTTCACGTCCGCCTTGTAAACGCCGGTGCTCATCGCGCCGGTCATCTGGTCGACATTGCTGATGCAGCACTCGCCCAGGAACCAGGCGGTGACATAAGCCGCGACGTTGTCCGCGCCGCCGCCGTTGCAGCTGAGGTCAAGAACCACGTTCTCAATGGGGCTTCCTTCGCGGGTGATCTGCTCGTGGGCTTTGATCAGGAGGGCGAAGACGTCGTTTTTATCAATGTCCTTGTGCTCGTCAAGATGATAGTAGTCCTCAGGCTGGAGGCTGAGATCGCTTATGAACTGGTCAAAGGTGATGTAGGCCGTGTTGCCGATTTCCTCGTAGCCGGGGACGCCGTCGGGATAGAACTTCGCGCGGGCTTCCATCTGGCGGTCCATATGATCGCCGAGGCGGCCTCTGGACAAGCCGACAGCCTTGTAGTCGACAGGACCGGTCAGGTAGGAGAAGGCGTGCCAGGCGGAGTGGCCGTCGTCAAGGAAGTCGCTGATCATGCGGTAGATCGCAGCGTCCGCCTGCTTCACCTCCGGGCCCTTGAGAATCTGGTCAAAGCCGACGTTGTGGAAGAGCTGGCCAAAGCTCTCGATGCCGTGAACATCCTTCAGACCGTAGAAGTAGTCCAGCATCAGGCAAAGCTCATTGTAGCCGTACTCCGTCAGGGCCTCGCTGCGCTCGCCGGTGGGCACGTCATAGTAGACATCGGCGCATCCTTCCGTGTTGCCGGACAGGAACACGTATTTGCCGTTGAAGTAGAGGTTGCCAAACATCGTATTGGGCATAAAGATGTCGGAGAGCGTCGCCATCGGGATCAGGTACAGCCCGTCCTGCTGGATCAGGTCGATGTCGTAGGCCGCGAGGTCGAACCTGAGCGCGTCGCCGTAGCGGTAGAAGGAGCCGGTGTCGACCTTCTGCAGCAGCGTGGGCTCGCCCGCCTCATTGAAGGTGGACATCGTCACGGTATCCAGGGGCGTAGCGGATGTGGCGCGCAGCGTGAAGAGGTTATAGTCCATGAACTCGATGTAGTTCTCGTCAAAGTCGAAGGTCACGGGGGAGAGGTTGTCGTCGGCCTCCGGATTTGTGTTGTGGCGGGTGCAGGTCACGATGGGGCCCTCCGCTTTCAGATCAAAGCTGATCGAGGCGTCCGCTGTCTCATAGAAGCTGCCGAATAACGCCATCCAGTCGTTGATCTCGATGTAGGGCAGATCCGTCACGCCGTCCAGGAAGTAGAGCGTCAGTTCCGTCCCCGTCGGGTCGGATTCAAGGTACAGGGGATAGGATGCGCTGGTAATTTCATGCGCCTTTGCGGTCTTTTCCGCCGCGTCCGCGCCGAAGAGATTGCCCAGCGAGTTCAGGAACTCCGCCACGTCCTCTTCCTTGACGCTATCCGTGCCGAAGAGCTCGTTGAGCATGGCGGCGGTCTGGGCTTCCGTTGTCTGTGCTTCCGCTGCCGGGGCTTCCGCTGCCGGGGCTTCCGTCGTTTCGCCTTCGGCGAAGGCCGCAGCGCTCAGGGACAGGAGCATCGAGAGCGCCAGAAGAATGCTGAGAATTTTTTTCATACTGTCATCGTCCTTTCTCTCCCTGTGGGAGAACACAATGGGTTTACGGGTTTTCTGCTGTTTATGGATGTGTTTTTGCTTCCGGTAAATTCATTACTCCCACAGATCCTCCAGCTTGTCCTGGAGAAGCTGCAGGTCTGTGCGATTGGCAAGCTCGGCCTTTACGCGCTCCGCCATCTCGATCTGGTCGGTGATGATGCCGTCGCAATGGCTGTCGAGGAATTTGTGCATGCCTTGCTCGGTGTTGATGGTCCAGACATACACCTCTTTGCCGCTTTCGTGGATGGAGTCGATGCGGCTGTCGGTGGACATCTCCTCCTCCAGGATCAGCAGATCGCAGTTGATGCGGGCCACATCGCCGAGGCCGCCGAACATCAGCACGCCCGTGTTAAACTCCGGGTACTTGGTCTCAGCGTAGTCAATGATGTCATATTTCAGGGAGATGAGCGTCACGTTCTCGACGCAGTCCTTCTCCCGGATGAGCTTCACCACGTCGTCCACCATCTGCTTGTCGGCGGAGGCACCCTTGAGCTCCAGGAAGAGCGTGATGCGGCCCTTGACCAGATCCAGCATCTCGTCGAGCTTCGGCACCGGGGCTGTCGCACCGGTGACGGGATCGGTGATCGTGAGGGCCATGGTCTCCTCCAGCGTCAGATCGCCGGGCTTTTTGGCAACGCCGGTCAGGCGCTTGTAGTCGTCATCGTGGTTGATGATGTAATAGCCGTCCTTCGTCCGCTGTGTGTCGGTCTCGGCGGCAAAGCAGTTATGCTCGATGGCAAGCTCCAGACCCTCCAGCGAGTTCTCCGGCGCCATGACGCCGCCGGTGCGGTGGGCCACGATGCGCACAGGCTCTGCCCGGTGCACCACATCGTCAAAGCCGAGGCCGATGAGCGCCGCGAGCAGCAGGAGCAGCACCAGTGTGAGGATCATCAGCAGCACATGCCGTCCATAGCCCCGGCGCTTGGAGCGGGAGGGCCACTTGACCGCGAGGTCCCTGGTGTACTCCAGGTAGCAGCGGGTGAAGCGCAGCATAAAGCAGGAGCTGGCAAGCAGACTCAGCAGATAGAGCAGGAAGCCGCCGTCCAGGACGACAAGGGCGCAGACCGCGCGATAAACGATGACGTCGAGATCCGTGTCGGTGTAGTTTCCGCTCAGCACCGCCTCGGAGTCCACCCGGTAATTCCGGGGCAGCGCGGCGCCCTCAGCCTCCAGGCTGTTCATGGGGAGCTCCTGCAGGAAGACTGCGGTGATGAGGATCAGCACCAGCACCGCAAAAGTGAGCGCCATGGCCGGGACAAAGTTTTTCCAGTTCTTTTTCCAGAGCCGCCAGGACGCCGCAAAGGCCGCCTTCGGTTTCAGCCCGTCGAGCAGGACGCCGTGCAGCGTGAAGACGCCGCCGAGACCCACGGCCAGCAGCGCCAGCATCACGATCCAGTAGAGTGCGTTGTACAGGGGCGTGGAGCGTACGACCTCCATGATGAAGTTGGGGATGTAGAAGTTCTCGGTCAGGCTGATGGAGAAGCCGATCCCACACAGCGGCACCGCAATGAAAATATACAGCAGCACCAGAAATCCGCCGGGGCAGAGAAAGCGGCGCAGGGCGCGGAAGCCCTGGGCGATTTCGGCAAAGATGCGCACGGTGCGCCCGTTCAGAATGTCGTCATAGAGATAGATGCTGGCGAAGATCTCGAACGCGGCAAAGACCGCAACCAGCACCACGCCCAGCAGCAGGATCACAAGACCGCGCCAGCTCAGCAGCAGATCCGTGAGATTTGCCGTGGTGAGGGCCGCGCCGCCGGATTCGGCCACAAGGTTTATAAGCTTATACAGCCCCCATGTCGCAGCGGCCAGCAGGATGCTCGAAATCATCTGATAGCTGAACAGCTCCGGAATAGCCTGAAAGACCAGACGCCCGTAGCTGATCGGCCCCGAGGGCTCTTTTAAATCATTATTTCTCTTCATTTGCTCCTCATTATTAATACGGCTAAACGATGGACCCGGAAATGGGCCCATCGTTTGCTTGAAATTCCCGTGTTTATCTGCCGCTGCGCTGCTTTTGAGCCATGCGCCAGGATTTCATGAAGCTGTAGAAATCCTGGGCGCAGGCATAGGCGCTCTGAACATGCTCCTCGCTGGGGGCAAAGGCGGGGATCAGACTGATCTCAAGCATGTCAACACCCAGCTCGTTGTCCAGCAGCCAGAGCTTCAGCCTGGCGTCGATGACCTTCTGTCCGCTGGGGCAGACAGGGAGCTGCGGGTAGGGATACAAGTTCAGGGAGTAATTCTCTCCCTCCGCGAGCGGCGCGGTGGTCACATCCAGGCAGAAGCTGTAGATATCGTCCAGCGCATAAACCCAGCCGTCCTTTTTTGCGGCGTTCATGAACCAGCCGTGGCCCTCGTCCACATCGAGCGCGGGCATGTCGGCATACATGCCGGCAGTAAACTGGCGGGTGGCGTGAAATTCCGCTGTGCCTTTTTTCTTGTTGGCCTCCGCGACAGCAATGAGGGCTTTCGCAGCGTCCACGGTCAAGGCATTGAAATCCAGGGCCTTATCGGGGATGCATTTTTTGCGGCAGTCGCCGCACATGTATGCGTCGCCTGCAAGGTTTTCGCCGAGCATTCCGCCCAGAAGTCCCACGGACGCGCCGCAGAGGGCGCAGGTTTTCTTGTCAAAAAGTCCCATTTTTCTTCTCCTTTAATTCATGAAACCTTACACAATCAGTACAGACTGTTGATGTAGTCGGTCAGGGCTGCGCGGTCATAGAACTTCTCGGGGCTGGTGATGATGATATCGGGCTCCGCGCCGCGGTCGACGTCATAGTAGGCGCCGTTTTTGATGAAGGAGATGCGGTGGCTGCCGGAGATCTGGAAGGAGGTGCCCCAGGCGGAGGAGATTTTCTGCACCACGCAGGAGCCGCCGCCGGAGGTGCGGCCCATGACCGTCACCATGCCGGAATCCTTGAGGGCGCAGGGGACAAGGTTGCCGCAGGAGAAGCCGACGGGAGAGGTCAGCACGAAGAGGTTCTTGTCCTGCACGGTGTCGCGCTCGTCAAACTCGCGGTCGCGGTTTGCGTCGCAGCGGTAGGTGGAGGCGCAGACCGCGCCGGTCATGGTGTCCTTCATGCCGATGTTGGCCTCGCCCAGGAACCAGGCAATGACGAACACGGCGGTGTCTGCCGCGCCGCCCTGGTTGACGCTCAGGTCGAGGACGACGTTTTCAATGGGGCTTCCTTCGCGGGTGATCATCGAGTGGGCTTTTATGATGAGGCCGATGGTGTCGTTGTCGGGAAGATCCGCCGGATCCTCGACGCTGTAGATGTATTCCGCGGTGTTCATCATTTGGGGAAGCTCAAACTTGTCGAAGGTGACATACGCGGTGTTGCCGACCTCCTCATAGCCGGGGATACCGTCGGGGTAGAACTTCTCCCGCGCGCTTGCGTACAAATCATGCTGCTGAGACCACTTGCTTTCGGAGGGACCCTTCGGCGCGGTATAGTCGAGGTCGCCGGTCAGGTAGGAAAAGCCGTGCCAGGAGGAGTGACCGTCGTCCAGGTAGTCGGCGATCAGGCGGTAGATCGCGGCGTCCGCCTGCTTGACCTCATTACCCTTGAGGAACTGGTCGAAGCCGACCTCGTGGAAGAGCTGAGCAAAGCGGTCGATGTCATGGACCTCTTTCAGGCCGTACAGGTAATCCAGCATCATGCAAAGCTCGCCGTAGCCGTATTTTGTCAGGGCTTCGCTGCGCTCACCGGTGGGGGCGGCGTAGTAGAGCTCGTCGCCCGGATTGATTTCCGCACTCAGATTTACGCACTGGCCGTTATAGAAGAAGGAAACTCCGTTGGGCGCAAAGAAGAAATCGTTCAGGGTCTGCAGGGGGATCAGGTACAGGCCGTTTTCGACAGGCTGATAGATCAGCTCAATGTCATAATCCGCCAGGGGGAGCACCAGTTCGTCGCCGTAGCGGTCGAAGGTGCCCTTGTCCACCTTTTGAATGAGCGCGGGCTTTCCATCGCTGGTGAAGAACGGGATGCTGGTCACGTCCAGGATCGTGGAGGCATCGGGCTTCACGGTGAAAATGTTATAGTCTACAAAGCGAATCTCGCTTTTGTCGAAATCGAAGACAGCGCGGCAGCCGTCGTCTCTGCCGCCCTCGTGATTGCGGGTAATGGTCACGACAGGGCCCTGAACGTCCTTCGTGAAGGTGACAATACCGTCTCCGATCAATCCGGTAAGCAGATCACACAGATCGCTGATCTCCATGTAGGGCAGATCCTTCACACCGTCCAGAAAATAGAGCTTCATGGTCTCGCCGGTTTCCAGGCCGACGGTATACAGGGGGATATCTTCGCCGGTGATGGTGTGCGACTCCTCCGCAAAGGCCGGGGCGCAGAGGAACAGCAGCATGGTCAGTGCCAGAAGCATGCAGAGCAGTTTTTTCATCTTGCCAGTTCCTTTCCTAATAGAATCAGCCGGTTCGCTTTTCGGCTCAGTACAGGGTGTTGATGTAGTCGGTCAGCGCCGCGCGGTCGTAGAACTTTTCGGGCTTGCTAATGGTGTAATCGGGATCGGCGCCGCGGTCGATGTCATAGAGGGAGCCGTTTTTGAGGAAGGACATGCGCAGGGCTGCCGAGATGGTAAAGGAAGTACCCCAGGCGGAGGAGATGGGCTGCACTGTGCAGGAGCCGCCGCCCGAGGTCCGGCCCATCAGGGTGACCCTGCCGGACTGCTTGAAGACGTTCGGCACGAGGTTGCCGCAGGAGAAGCTCACCGGGGAGATGAGGCAGTAGATGTTCTTGTCCGCGATGGTGTCCCGCTCGTCAAATTCGCGGTCAAGGTTCACGTCGGCCCAGTAATCCGTGTTGGCCATGGCGCCGGTGAAGTTATCCTTGAGGCTGATGGAGGCCTTGCCCAGGCACCAGGCGATCAGGAAAGCGGCCGTGTCCACCGAGCCGCCCGCGTTGCAGCTCAGGTCGATGACCACATTCTCGATGGGGCTTCCCTCACGGGTGATCTGCTCGTGGGCACGGATGATCATGGCGAAGGTGTCGGTGTCGTCGTAGGGGATCTCCTGCGCGCTCTTGTAGCCGTAGTAGTCCTCATATTTTTCCGACTTGATTTCAAAATGGTCAAAGGTGATGTAGGCCGTGTTGCCCACTTCCTCGTAGGCGGGCACGCCGTCGGGATATTTTTCGGCACGGGCCGCCAGATTCGTTTCACGGTGATCGAACAGGCTTTGGAACGAGGGGCCTTTCTCTGCCCTGTAGTCGATGGGGCCGGTCAGATAGGAATAGGCCACGAAGCCGGAGTGGAGATCGTCGAGGTACTTGTTGATCATGTAATAGATCGCCTTGTCGGCCTGCGCCGGGTCCGTTCCGGTCAGCGGCTCCACGAAGCCGATCTGATCAAACATGTTGGCAAAGCTGTCGATCTCGTGGATTTCCTTCAGCCCGTAGAGGCTGTCCAGCATGAGGCACAGCTCGTTATAGCCGTATTCGGCCAGCTCTGCGCTGCGCGCGCCGGTGGGGGCCGCGTAGTAACGCTCGTCATTGGGCGAGAGCTTGTCGATCACGATCACACACTGGCCGTTATAGAAGCAGTTGAGTCCCCTGCTGGACGCCAGGGTGAAGTCGTTCATGGTCTGCATCGGAACCAGATACAGCCCGTCCTGGCAGATGAGGTCTATGCCGTAGTCCCCCAGGCGCAGTACCAGCTCGTCGCCGTAGCGGTCATAGCTGTAATCCTCGCTTTTCTTCATCAGGGAGGGCTGCCCCTCGGCGTTGAAGCAGGAGCCGGAGGTGAAATCCAGGAGCGTGGACATGGTGGGGAGCTTCATGAACAGGTTGTAGTCCATGAATTTGAAGGTGTCCTCGTCGAAGTCAATGATCATGGTGAAGCCGTTTTCGCGGGTGTAGCAGGCGATGGGGCCGGCGGTTTCGAGCGAGAGCCTGTAGCCTGTCCCGTCCTCTTCCCCGTTGATCGCATTGAGAAGCTCCATCCAGTCCTTGAGCTCCACGTAGGGGAGGTCGTTTACGCCGTCGAGGAAGTAGAGCGTCAGTTCCATGCCCATATCCATGCCCATCGGATAGAGGGGAAAGCTGTTCTTCGTGATTTCATGCCCCGCCGCGAAGGCCGGGACGCCAAGGGACAGGAGCATGGTCAGTGCCAGGAGCATGCAGAGCAGTTTTTTCATCTTGTCAGTTCCTTTCCGTATGGGTTTGGGTTTTGCTGTGAGGGAACAATTTTTGCAGAAAAAGTAAACCAGCGCGTAGGGGCTGATGCCCTCATCAGCCCGAAGCCCTGTGGGTTATGGCCTGTTCGACGGGGCGATCCGGGGATCGCCCCCTACGACATTCTTACTCTCCCGCTTACCAGACCGTGATCCTGTCGGCCGGGGCGGTGTACATGCCGTCGCCCTCCTGCACGCCGAAGGTCTCATGGAACTTCTCGAAGTTCGACAGGGGGACGTTGCAGCGGGAGTATTCCACCGGGTGCGTCTCATTGGCGAGAGTGGGCAGCTCCGCGGCGGCGTAGCGCGCGTTCTTCTGAATAATGGCAAGCTGGGTGAAGAACATCTCATAATCGAAGTTCTCCTGCTTGGCCGCGATGGAGAGCAGGCACTTGAGCGAGCCGAGGTCGGAGATGGCCTCGCCGCTGACGCGATTTGCGCCTTCCTCGCCGTAGGGCTCGTCGGAGAGCTCGGGCGCGGGAACGAAGTCCCTGTACCAGGCCTTGAGCTTCTCTACGCGCTCATGGAACTCGGCCGTGTCCTCTTCCGCCCACCAGTCCTTGTAATTGCCGTCCTTGTCAAAGGTGGCGCCGAGATCGTCAAAGGCATGGGTGATCTCATGACCCACGACCATGCACACGCCGCCGAGCTTCTTCTCCAGCGGCCAATCCGCCTGGTAGTAGTCGCCGCCGCAGATACCGGCGAAGACGTTGATGGAGTTCTCGGTCGGGACGTAGCAGGCGGCGAGGGTGCTGTAGTAGTTGTCAAACTTCCAGTAGGTGCCGTCGTTGCGGCGCTGAACGACCTCCGCCGCGATGCTGCGCCCGAAGATCCGCGCCGCCTTGATAGCGTCGAACAGGGTGCCGCCCTCCTCGGCGGACTTGATCGTGAGACTGCCGACGTCCGGCAGATTATCGGGGTAGCAGACATTGATCTTGATGTTGTCAAGCTTCTCGATGGCAGCCGTCTTGGTCGCGTCGGAGAGCCAGTCCTCTTCCCGCAGCATCTCGCGGAAGGCGTCGATCATCATGACGGTGAGATCGTAAATCTGGGGCTTGATGCTCTTATCGAAGCAGTACTCCACATAGACCTCGTCGACCAGGGAGGGGACGAGAGCGGTGATGGTCTTCATGGCGTAGACCTCGTCCGGGGGCAGGGTGTCGACGCCGGTCATCGGGGCCTGGAGCAGAGTCGTCTCCGCAAAGGTCTCTCTGTCGCAGTAATTGGTAAACTCCGCTATCGTGTGCGTCAGTACCCAGGCCTTGAGCTTGTCCAGGTTTTCGTCGGTGTACTGCGCGTCGATGCAGCCTATGACATCGGGCATCATGATCCCGACCAGATGGCCGTCCAGATCAAAGCCCAGCGCCTTGTAAATATCACAAAGCGGGTAATTCTTATACATGTCGCGGATCTCGTCGGTGGTAAAGCGCTGGGAGAAGACATCCACAGTCCCCTTGCCTTCCATCTTCTTTTCCATAGCCTCCATGCCGGGCAGGAAACCGCGCTCAAAGTCCATGGCCTTGTCAAAGAGCTCCTTTGCCTCACTCTCGCTGCAGCCGAGCTTGCGCAGCATGTATTCGCAGAGCTGTCTGTTGACCGCGATGGCGGGGTTTTCTTCGTCGCCCGCCTCATAAGCGGACGGATCGTCGCTGAACATGGCGGGCGTCATGATGTACAGGATATTGGTAAAGGCATCCTCGGTATTGCCCAAGACCATATCCGTGACCATCGGTGTGCCGAAGAGGTTGCGCTGGGGGTCAGAGAGGAACGCGGTCATCTCCTCGACGGAGCTGAGGCCCATCAGATCCTCGACAAAGGGCTTCAGGCCGTCAAGGCCCGCCGCGTTGCGCGCGTCCCAGTCCAGCAGGAGGGCATAGAGGTTCTGCAGGCTCGTCAGCTTCGCGTCGTCCTTTTTTTCGCCGCTGATGAGCGCGATCTTCTCACGGTTGATCTCGTCCGTATGTTCCGTTCTCGCCGAGACGTTGGCTTCGCCGTCGTTGATTTTGGCGCTCTCCGCCCATTCGCGGTTCACAGCGGCCGCAAAGTCGTCCTGCGGGCGGATCTCGCCCTTGCCCTCATAGACGCCGTAGATGCCGGAATCGATCCAGGCGGCGCCGGGGCGCTCGCCCTCGGCCGCAAAGGCCGGGACGCCCAGGGACAGCACCATGGTAAGCGCGAGGAGGATGCAGAGCAGTTTTTTCATTTGGTCAGTTCCTTTCCTTACTACTAAAATATGAAATTTAAAAAACAGAATTTGGGTCTCGGGTTTATTCAGCAAACAACCAACACGCACACCGTAGGGGCCGTTCACGAACGGCCCGGCAGTACACGATCGGTTTTTCGGATTCGCCTGGGCGCATTCGCCGGACGCGGCCTCTGCCGTCGGGCGATTCGTGAATCGCCCCTACAGTCATACAGAGAAGCTTGCTGTGTCAGGCCGATACCCATAAAACAGAATACAGAATTTGCTTTATCAAAGGAAACGCCCGTTTCAATCACGCGGCCTGTGCCAGGGATTCGCCGAAGAACTCGTTCATCAGCTCGCTGAGTGCGGCGAGATCATAGAAGCCGACGGTGGGATTCTCGCCGTCGCCCAGGAGATTGGCGTCCACGGGGCAGCCGTTGTCGATGCTGCCGCCCTCATCGTTGACGCCGATGCTGGACGCGGCGGAGTTGCGCATATCCATGCCGCCGACAGAGGAGTAGCGGATGGCGCAGGCGCCGCCGCCGCTCTGTTCGCCGAGGATCATGGCCCCGTGCTCATGCATGAACCAGGGGAAGTTGTTGCCGCAGGAGAAAGAGGCTTTGCTGGTCAGAACGCCGTAGTTGTAGCCGGTATAGGGGCTCACGTCCTTGTCGTCAAAGACGCCGTCAAAGTTCATGTCGAAGTCCTGGTACTTGGTGTTGTACTGAGAGGTCAGCTCGTCCCTGTCGCGGACATAGCCGACGCCGGTCAGCAGCCACTCGACCGCGAGCAGCGCGGTGTCGTCGCCGCCGCCGTTGCAGGTGTCGTCGATGATGATGTTCTTGATCGCCGGATTCTGCGCGGCGCGCTCCAGGCCGGAGAGGACGGTGCCGATGGTCTCCCAGGTTTCGCCGTCCTCATCGTCCTCGGTGATCAGGGGACGCTCGCCCGTGCCGGCATAGAAGGCCTTCCAGCCGTCGTTGTCCACGGTGAAATGGTCAAAGCGGATGATGGCGGTGTCGCCCTGCTCAGCGTAGTAATCGCCGTTGTAGAGGGATTCGCGGGCCTCTTTGCACTGCGCCTTGCGCCCGTTCATGCCGTAGCTGAACTCGTAGTAGGATCCGCCGTACTCCTTGTCCATTACGTCATACATGATGCTGCGCGACAGCTCCAGATCGTCAAGCTGTACCACATAGGCGCCGATGCCGGTATGGCCGCCGTCAAAGAGCAGGCCGTTGTAAAGATGGCTCAGGCCCGTGTAGAAGTTCAGGAAATCGGTGGCGAGCAGCATCGCCTTGATCTCGGGGTACTTGGCAGAGAGGACCTCGTCCAGCGTCCCGTTCTCCAGATCGTCATGGATGTACTCCTGACCGGGATTGCCATGCCACAGATCCAGGCTGAAGCAGAGCTCGTTATAGGTGAATTTCGCCAGATCCTCGGCGCGATCCGCCTTCACGGCGGGGAGGTAATCCGGGTCGTCCTCCATGGCGTAGTCCGGCTGGATTAGTCCCAGATAATCCTTGATGTAAATTTTCTCGCCCACATAGATGACCCAGTATCCGCCGGCGCTGGCGAAGATGTCGGCCAGGGTGGGCAGCGGCGCGTAAACGCCGGTGTCGTCGCCGCGCAGATGGATGTCGTAACCCGCAAGCTCAATGGTCTTCGGCGTCACCTCTTCGGGCTCGGTGACGTGGCGCGTTTTGGCAAAGGGGTAGTCCGGGTCGTAGCCGCCGGACTCCGTGAGCAGGAGGTCGTGGGCGGGCTCGATAAAGCGCTTCATGTCGTAGATCACGACGGTGTCGGTGTCTACGTCAAACACCGCCTTGTCGCCGAGGAAGTTCGTGACCGTGTAAACGCCGCCGTCACGCTTGAAGCTCATGCCCTCGGTCATGTCGGTGCCCGCCAGATAAAACCGGTTGTAGAAGTCCGTGACGCTCATGTAGGGCACGTTGGGGAGATCCTCATAGAAGCGGACGGTCGCGGTCTCGGTGGTGTCCACTTTGTCCCGCACGACGGGCAGGGCTTTTTCCGTATAGCTCTCCGCGAAGGCCGGGACGCCGAGCGTCAGCACCATCGTGAGCGCGAGAATCATGCAAAGCAGTTTTTTCATGTACTTATGTCCTTTCCTGTTTTTGGCTCCCTGTCATGGCTTCGTATCAGAGAAGCCATGACAGGCGGGCTGAATTGTGGGATTTCTCCTGTTACTGCGCGGTCTGGGGGAAGCGGAGCTCAAAGGCGGAGTTGTCGATGTTGAAGGAGTAAGTATCGCCGGACTGGGACGAGTCGGAGACGGCACCGCTGAAATAGTCCTCGTCGAGGAGGGCCCTGTAGGGGTCCCAGCCGGTCACGACCAGCACCGCCTTGTGTCCGGGCTGGAAGGTGTAGGAGCTGGGCTGGAGATAGATGGTGTAGTCGTAGTATTCGCCCGGCTTCATCTCCTCCGTCTTTTTGGTGTAATCCCTGCCCTCATAGCCGCCGCCGTAGTCGGCCAGGTCGCTGTGGCCGAAGGTGATGAGCTTGGCGGTGGTGTTGCTCTGCACGAACTCGATCACCTTGGTTCTGCTGAGGCCGCCGCCGGTTTCCGTCACGCCGAGGGTGTGCTTCGGGAGGGTGTTGTTCATCCGCTCCTTGGTCATGTAGGCCTTGAAGGGTGTCTGGCCGTCGATGGTGTCGATGAGCAGGGCCGAGATCACCATGCCGTTCCCGCCCGCGTTTCGGGTGGAGAGTCTGAGATGCACCTCGGGCACGCCGCAGAAGCTGTAATTCTCGGGAAGCTCAAATACATAGGTGCTGCACGCGCTCTGCGGCAGAGTAAGATAGTAATTGTCGCGGGAATTGGGTTTGCCCAGTTCGTCGGTCCCATCCTTATACTGGGCATAAAACGGGCCGATGGCGGTCGTGTCCACATGGGAGACGTCTTCGGGGTTCACGGTCTTGTCGTAGTCAAAGGTATCGTATGTAAAGTCGTCCCAGGTATCGTAGGTTTTGAACGAGCCGTCGAGGTTGCTCTGGACGCTGACCGTCGGCATGTTCTCGATGCCGTTGTCCACGCCGTAGAGATAGTGGCTGAGCCACTTGTTCATGATCTCCTGCCACAGCTCGCCGTTGACGACGACGCCGTTGAGGATGTTATGTCCGTCCTGGTGCAGGACGAGCTTGAAGTTCTGCCCGGCCCTGGCAAAGGAGCGCGCCATCAGGTCGGACTGCTTGGTGCAGACGTTGAAGTCGTTCATGCCGTGGACGATCAGCGCCGAGCAGTTGATCTTGCTTGCGTCTACCGAGTAGTCAAGCCGCGCCCAGATATCGTCATAATCGCCGTTGGTCGCCCGCTGATCCTCCGAGAGCTGCCAGAGGAAGGAGGCGTAGTCGTCGTTGATGACCGTCCAGTCGTCGTCCAGGAAGGCCGCGCCGCTGTTGTAGAAGGCCAGGGTATGCGCGTAGTCCGCCTCGTTATAGAGCGGCGCGCCCTGGGAGTTGGTGTACTCGTACCAGGAGGCGATGCCCGCGAAGGGGATGATGGTCTTGAGGCCCTCAACGCCGGAGGTGGCCACCTCAAAGGGCAGGGTGCCGCCGTAGGAGCAGCCCGTCATGGCGACATTGCCGTTGGACCAGTCGGCCGCGATTTCTATATTATTATAAGGATCGGTGTAGGCTGTGCGCTTGCCCGCCAGCCACTCCACCACGCAGGCGTGGGCGTCCCGCTCCAGGTCGAAGCCGCAGAGCTCATAGCCTTCGGAGCCGTAGGTGCCGATGCCGCCCGCCTCCACCACGGCAAAGCCCCTGACAAGATAGTAGTCATAGGCCTGGGCGTAAATGTATCCGGGCATATTGGAGTAGGGCACCTTGTAATTCCAGACCGCCGGGTCAGCGATCGCCGCCGCCTCGAGAGTGGTCATGCTCCCGGCGGGGGTGCGCTTTTCACCGGGCTCATAGAGCCTGTTGTAATCAAAGGGGGCGGGATTGAGAAGCTGCGTGGGATCCATGCCGTACTCCTCCACGGTGCCCGCGCCGTAGGGGGTCGGGTCGTAGATCGTGCCGGCCTTATACACGCCCTCGGCCGCAGCACGGGGAACCTGAACCAGCGCCTCCACCAGATCGGCCTTGCCGTCGCCGTCGGTGTCATGATCGGTTTCGACATAAACGCAGAAGCGGAGGATGTCGCTGTCCTCATTTGTGTAGTTTTCGTCTCTCAGATTGCTGTACTGCAGGATGGGCTGGGCCGCGCCGTCCTTGAATACCGGCGCTTTCGCGGCTTCGTCCGCGAAGGCCGGAGCACCCAGGGCCAGCAGCATGGTCAGCGTCAGCAGGATGCAGAGCAGTTTTTTCATGTGCCTTTTCCTTTCTCTCCCTGCGGGAGTACGTGGATGGATTTGCGGCGGTCTGTTTTGGTGTGTTCCGGCTCAGGGGTATGCATATAAATAAAAATTATCCGCCAACATTCTGTCAACATCTTGCGGTCTGTCCGCATAGATAGAAGTACTTTATCACAAGAAGCGCTCAAAACCGTCTCAAATATTCCCAGCTTTTCCTAAAAAATGAAAAAAAGCCGGGGCGCAGGGCGCGTCCCGGATAAAATTTAAGAAATATTATGAAAATACAGCGTTCCCGCCGTCAGCTCCGCCCAGCTGTAGTTGGTCATATATTCGCCCCGATAGGTGTTGACCGAAGCCATATCGTCCTCCAGCATCCGGTAATAATCACAGTCCAGCATCTCCGGACGGATCGCGAGGTGCGCCCCGCGCCGGATCAGCACGTCCTCCATCCCGATCTGCCGCAGCGTCTCCCGCAGGTCGCCGACGAAGTTGCGGACGCGGTGCTTCGCGTTTTTCATGTCCGCGACGTCGCCCCACAGCGCGGAGATAATCTCCTCCGCCGTGCAGGACGCTCCCTTCCGGTCGACGAGATAGGCCAGCAGCTCTTTTGTCTGCCGCCGTGAGAATTTCAGCGGCTCTCCCTGCCAGAACACCTCGAAGCTGCCGAAGCACTGGACCCGCAGCCTCTTTGGCCGGTTGCCCGCCGTCGGCAGCGCTTCCAGCTCCGTGCGCACCTCATACGGCGTCAGCGGCTTCATGATGTAGCCCTGTGCTCGTACCCGGAAGGCGTCCAAGGCGTATTTGGGAATGTCCGTGACGAATACCACCCGCGTGTCCGGTGAGGCCGTTTTGAGCGCGACGGCAAATTCCAGCCCGGACAGCCCCGGCATTTCGATATCGCTGAACACAATGTCCGGGCGCAGGCGTTTATCCCGGATGGCGGCCAGCGCATCGGCAGCCAGCGCAAAGCACATGAGCTTCGCCTCCGGCACAGCCTCCCGAATGGCCTGTTCCGTGTCCCGCAAGATCTTCGGTTCGTCGTCTATGGCAAAGATCAGCATGGTGTTTCCTCTCTCTTCAGCAAGGGATGATCTGCTTTTCGCCATCATCATAACACCCGGGGCGCTCAAAATAGTCTCAAATTCCCTGTTCTGGGCGAATTTTGTAAAAAAAAACCGGGGCGTGGTTCACGCCCCGGCAGGACACACTCGCATGGCCTGGTATTTTGTTCTGCGTTGACGTGCCGGGTCAGCGCAGGGCGCTCAGGGGGAATCACTTTCCCAAAAGGCCGTTGATGTAATCCGTCATATATGCCCTGTCGTACAGCTGAGCGGGATTGGGAATGACATAATCCGGGGTCGCGCCTTGGTCGATGTCATAGAAAGAACCGTTCTTCATATAGGCCAGCTTTTTGAATCCCGAGATCTGGTACACGCATCCGTCAGCGGTGGTCTGACGGAAAACAACGCAGGCGCCTCCGGAAGAGGGCCGTCCGAGAAGCGTAACCCTGTCGGAATTCTTGAGAGCACAGGGCACCAGATTACCGCAGGAGAAGCTGACAGGCGATTCGATGCAGAACAGATTATAATCTTTCAGAGAATCCTTTTCATCAAACTGGCGGTCCAGGTTCAGATCCACCTTATAGTTTTCACATACAAGGGCACCGGACGCGGGATTCATCATGCTGATGGATGCGTCGCCAAGGAAAGCACCGATCACGAAAGCTGCCGCGTCCGCTTGGCCGCCTCCGTTGTTGGAAAGATCAAGCACGACATTCTCAATGGGACTGTTCTCCCGCGTGATCTGCTGATAGGCGTAGAGCGTCAGCGCAACCGTATCATCCAGATTGTCCTCCGCTTTCACGGTGTAATAATCCAGGTCATTAAACACAAAATCGTCAAAAGTGATGTATGCGGTATTGCCCACCTCTTCATAGGGCACAGCTCCGTCCGGGTAAACCGCATCTCTAATCTCTTTGTACCTGGCCGCCTCATCAAATCTATGCATGCACGAGGGACCCCAGTTGCGTTTCACGGCGTCCTTCATCATGTAAGACGCTCTGACCCCACCGCTGTGTCCATCGTCGAAATACTTGCAGCAAAGATCTGCGAGAGCCTGTCCCGCTTCCTGCGGGTCCTTGCTCAGCAGCGGCACAGCCAGGCCCGTCGACTGGAACAGATTGTTGAAATCCGTAATATTGTGCTGCGCCTTCAGGCCGTAGAGGGCATCAAGCGCCAGGCAAAGTTCCTTATAGTTGAAGGCGATCAGGTCGTCGCTTCTCTCTTCTGGCACAACAGAGGGATAAAAGGCATCTTCCAGATAATCCGGTCTCCCGATATACACAAGGCATACCGCTTCCGTGTTATACACGACATTGCCGCCGTAGTTCGTCAGGATGAAATCGCTGATCAACTGCAAGGGTACATAATACTCATCATCCTGATAAACAAGATCGATGCCGTAATCACCGGGCTTCAGTGTGAGCGGATCTCCATAGCGTTCAAAGGAAGTATCGCTCTTCTGGAACAGGGCCGGTTCACCGTTTGCATCGTAACCGCTGGATGCGATGACGTCCATGAGAGGCGCATCCGGGGAAATCTTGATAAACGCGTCATAGTCGTAGAATTCAATGGTATTCTCGGCAAAATTGATCCTGACGGGATAGCGGTTCTCTCTGGTCAGAATGACGATGTCACCTTTTTTTTCGATCTCAAGATCATAGCTTTTCCCGCCTTCGGAGGCTTTCGCCAGAGAAATCCAGCGATAGAGCATTTCCTTCATGGTCTCCAGGGAGACATATGGCACGTTCGTCTCCCCGTCCAGAAAGGCGAGTTCGATTTCAAAGGTGGAATCCGCATCCGAAAAGCCCTGGTACAGGGGCACCGTCTTTGTTTCGATCTGATAGGTATGCTCGTCTACGGTAAACAACTCGCCGCTTCCCAGCTTTTCGAGCAGCGACTTGTTCTCATCGTTCGTTTCGTCTGCAAACGCAGCTGCGGACAAAGTGAAGAGCAGAAGCGCAGCCAGCAGAATGCTCAGGATTCTTTTCATCAGAAATCTGCCTCCTTCATTGGAATGATATCGATTAATCATTGGCATTCGAGGCCCAGTAAAGGCTGTTGATATAATCGGTCAGCGCCGCGCGGTCATAATACTCGTTCAAATCTGCGAGGACATAATCCGGATCAGCGCCGCGATCAACATTGTATAAAGATCCGTTCTTGAGGAAGGACAGCTGCCGGGGAGCGGAGATTTGGAAAGAGGTACCCCAGGCCGAGCAGCTGGGCAGGACATTGCAGGCACCGCCTCCGGAAGTACGCCCAATCAGGGTTACCTTTCCGGACTCTTTAAACATGCAGGGCACCAGGTTGCCGCAGGAGAAGCTGACGGGAGAGATCAGGCAGAACAGGTTCTTATCTTTAACGGTGTCGCTGTCGTCGAACTTGCGGTCACGGTTGGCGTCGCACCGGTAGGTAGAGGAGCACATGGCATGGGTCATAGTGTCCTTCATGCCGATGGAGGCCTCGCCCAGGAACCAGGCCATGGCAAAAATCGCAGTGTCGGCGTGGCCGCCGCCGTTGCAGCTCAGGTCGATGACCACATTCTCGATGGGGCTGTTCTCGCGGTTGATAAGGGCATGGGCCTTCATGATCAGACCGATGGTATCGGTGTCTTCAAAGTCCATCGGGTCTTCCACATGATAGAACTGATCGCCGTCCTGACCCTCGATATAGAATCTGTCAAAGGTGATATAGGCGGTGTTGCCGACTTCTTCATAACCGGGAACGCCGTCAGGATAATACTTCTCACGGGCTGCGAGCTGTTCTCTCTTTGCTTCGACCCACCGTGTTACCGAAGGTCCGTCAGGCACTTTTACATCGACTGGGCCGGCCAGATAGGAATAGGCATTCCAGTCGGAATGGAGGTCGTCAAAGAAATCGGTGATCAGATGCCAGAGCGCTCTGTCCGCATATTCCGCGTTTGATCCTTTCAGCAGGCTCTGCAAACCGACATCATGGAAGAGCTGGTCAAAGCTCTCAATATCATGGGTGTCCTTCATACCGTACAAGTAGTCCAGCATCAGGCAAAGTTCGTTATAACCGTATTCCGCCAGGGCTTCGCTGCGCTCGCCGGTGGGGGCAGAATAGTAAAAGTCTGAGCAGAGCGTAGTGTTTGCAGAGAACATCAGGTCCTTTCCGTTGAAATATATGCCGGAACCGGGACCGGGCGCTACGATAAAGTCGGACATTGTCTGCAGCGGGATCAGGTAAAGGCCGTCTTGCCAAACCAGATCGATGCCGTAGTCTCCCAGAGGGAGCACCACCTCATGACCGTACCGGGTGAGGGTGCCTTGGTCAAGCTTCTGCAAAGCAGCCGGCTCTCCCTCCGCATTAAACACGTCTATTCTGGTCAGATCCAGCATCGTAGAGCTGGAAGCCATCTTGCAAAACAGATTGTAGTCCACAAACGCAATGGTGTCCCTGTCAAAGTCAAGAACCATGGTTGCGCCGTTATCGTCGGCATTTTCTGCTGGGTTCTGACGGATATAGGTTACGACGGGGCCGTCCGCCTCCAGCGTAAAGCAGAGGCCTTTTTCAGAACTGCCGAGTATGAAGTCATTGAGCAGGGACAGGAAGTCATTGGCCTCGATATAGGGCAGGTCCGCTGCACCGTCCAGGAAGTAGAGTTTCACATCCCTCCCGAGGCTGACGCTGTTGTGATAGATGGGAAACGCGGCGCTGGTGATCTCATGCGCGTCCGCCGCAAAGGCCGGGACGCCGAGAGACAAAACCATCGTCAGCGCCAGGAGAATGCTGAGTATTTTCTTCATATCGTTTTCCTTTCTCTCCCTGCGGGAGTATGAATTTTATTGACTATAACACGCAGAGCGCTCAAAACCGACTCAAAAACCCCCGGTTTTTGCCTGTGCCGGTAAAAAAATCCGGGACGCAGGCCGCGCCCCGGAAAATCTTATGTCAGCTCGTGAAAATACAGCGCCCCCGCCGTCAGCTCCGCCCAGCTGTAATTGCTCATGTACTCGCCCCGGAAGGCGTTGACCGCCGCCATATCGCCCGCCAGCATCCGGTAATAATCGCAGTCCAGCAACTCCGGGCGGATCGCGATATGCGCCCCGCGGCGGATCAGCACATCCTCCATCCCGATCTGCTTCAAAGTCTCCCGCAGATCGCCGATAAGATTGCGAATGCCGTGCTTGGCGTCCTTTCTGCCGCTGCTGTCGCCCCACAGCGCTGAGACCAGCTCCTCCGACGTGCAGGCCGCGCCCTTGCGGTCAATGAGATAGGCCAGCAGCTCCTTCGTCTGCCGCCGCGCAAATTTCAGCGGCTCCCCCTGCCAGAACACCTCAAAGCTGCCGAAGCACTGCACCCGCAGTCTGTT
Organism: Oscillospiraceae bacterium; assembly: GCA_902761635.1. Taxonomy (GTDB): domain Bacteria; phylum Bacillota; class Clostridia; order Oscillospirales; family Oscillospiraceae; genus Limivicinus. Next base: position 24,178 of record CACWLG010000020.1, read on the forward strand.
CGTCTGCGGCTTCGGCGCCGTCGGCAGCGCGTCCAGCTCCTCCCGGACAAGCTCCGGCGTCAGGGGCTTCATGATATAGCCCTGGGCCCGCACCCGAAAGGCGTCCAGCGCATATTGGGAAAAGGCCGTGACGAAGACCACCCGCGTGTCCGGAGAGGCCGTCTTGAGCGCGACAGCAAACTCCAGCCCGGAGGCGCCGGGCATCTCAATATCGCTGAACACAATGTCCGGGGACAGGCCACCGGTTCGAATGGCGTCCAGCGCGTCGGCGGCCTTGTCGAAGGCTCTCAGCTCTGCGCCCGGCGCGGCTTCCTCGACGCAGCGGCAGAGTACCCGCAGGGCCTTGGGTTCGTCGTCTATGGCAAAAATCATCATCGCTTGTTCGCCTCCCTGGGCAGTGTGATGGTCACGGCGGTCCCCGCGCCCGGCGCGGATTCGACGCGCAGGCTGCCGCCGCACATCTGTGCAAGCCGCTCCCGCACGTTCTGGAGACCCACGTGGGATTTCCCCGGGTCCTTCTGCTGCTTTTCCGGATCAAAGCCGGGGCCGTTGTCGGTCACGGTGATCTCATAGCGGTCGACGTATTCCCTGGTGGAAATGACTACCTCGCCCCGGCCGTCGGCATTGCCGCGCACGCCGTGACGCACGGCGTTCTCCACGATGGGCTGCAGGGTCAGGATCGGCAACGTAAAGGACTGGCACGGAATGTCATAGCGCACGCTCAGCTTGTCCTCGAAGCGCATCTGCTCCAGCGCGAGATACTCCCTGGTATGCTCCAGCTCTCTTGCGAAGGGGATGGGGGCGTTCGTCTGCAGGGCGTCCATGTTCCCGCGCAGGTAATTGGCAAACTGCACCGTGGCCTCTTCCGCCTGAGCCGGGTCGGAGCGGCAGAGCGACTGGATCACCGTGAGGGCGTTATACAGAAAATGGGGCTGGATCTGGGTCATCATGATCTGAATGCGCTGCTCGGCCTGCAGCGCCCGCTCGTGCTCCCGCACGAACTGGAGATGCAGCCAGATATAATTGATCACGCAGTCAATGACGGCGGCGAGGATAAAATAGGACACGGGCTGGTCGAAGTCATAGGTGTTGAAGTCCAGCGCCAGCGCCCCGATAATGAGCTCGAACATCAGTACCGGCAGCCAGGTTTCCCGGCGCGTCTCCGGCTCGAACACGCGCACCGTCAGCAGGAGCCAGTAGCTGAGGAGAAGCGCGCCGACATAGAAGCTCGTGTCAGACAGGGGGCCCCCGATGTAATGGTTTTCCCAGTTGATTCGAAAGCAGACGGGCGAAAACAGCGCCGTGGCGTATATTGCGGCATTTATGCCCACGAGTGCCCAGACCCACCCGAATTTCTTCTCCGGCACCATGATGCGCAGAAAAAGCGCCAGCACCACCGGGCGCATGGCATAGCCGTAGATCGCCGTCAGCGTCCGCGCAAACAGCCGCGCCTGTCCGATCATCAGGCGGTATTCCAGATGATCCTGGAGCAAAAGGCTGAACACCACGGCGACAATGATCCGCATGATACGCTTGAGGTCGGGGCGGATATAGGCGTCGATGTTCACGATCACCGCCAGCAGGCCCAGCAGCGTCAGCGCGGGCAGCAGCGCAAGGGTCGCTACATAGTTCTCGACTATGAAAACACACAGCTCGTGATGGTGAAAAACAAGCGCCCACACCGCGAACAGGATGGTCGCTGCGACCAGCACCGCAACGGCCGTTAACCTGCCGCGATTCTCTATCTCTTTCCGCTTAAAATCCATAGATCCGTCTCCTCGCTGCTGAGTTGCGCCCGCGCCGGGCACGGTCATGCTTCCCGCTTCTGAGTTTAGCAAGCTTCCGCATTTCTGTCAAATCCATAAACTGCAGCTTACACAGGAACGGGATACGGCCTTTTTCGCTCCAAAACCAGTGTTCTCATCGTCAATATCTCCAAATCATTTTGATTTCTTCTTCAGGCCTCGCGGTTTGGAGTCGGGTCGGCAGGGCATACCGTTGGGAAAGAACTGTTTCCTGTAGAAAACACAAAATCCGAACCCGTCTCCCATAGGGAAGATCTTGTTCGGATTTTGTTGGTTTGGTGCGCGAGGCGGGACTTGAACCCGCACGTCCGGAGTGGACACTAGAACCTGAATTAGATTTGGACCGTTACGGCATGTGTCGCATAGTGTCGCCAAGTACCCCTCAAACCGTTGAAAATACTAGCTTTTTTGAACTTTTCGCCCGTAAATCCAGCACCCGCGCCAGATGCAAAAAATCAACAGTTCGTTGGATGTTTGTTGGATGTTTTTACCGCAGGCATCCTAGAAAAGAGTTCTAGTAAACATTGAATTTTTAACCGGCGCTTATCTGCTTCAAACCCGAGATATAAAAATGAAAGTCAAAAAATGGAGGTTTGAATCATGCAGAAATCTATCTTTGAACAGTGCGGCGGCACCTATACACAGGTCGGAGACTATCTTCTTCCTGATCTGATAATCGACGAGGCTGAGCAGCAGCCTGTCGACAAATATGGCCGGATGCGAAAACGCTATCTGAAGGAGCATAGACCAATCCTGTTTTCCAATCTGCTGCTGTCCGGCAAATTGGATCATCACCTGTCGGAAACCGACCGCGCCTGTGCTGATCAAGTGAACTTGCTCACCCGGCAGATGGCCGACCGAGAGGGAGTGACCGAAGCTCTCAAAGCTGCCGATCAATTTGAGTGGGTCAGACGGATGAACAGCATCCGGAACCGCGCCGAAGAGATCGTGCTGAACGAGCTCGTCTACGACTGAGCGGAGGACATCGGAATGGGAATCAGATAATAGTCGCTCAAAAGAATATTTGACTCCGAAGAACTTGTCGGATTGAAATATAGAAAATCGTCGGAACAAAATTCTAAAAACTCTCGGGTCGGAGTTGTAAAATCAATCGGATTGTGGTATGCTGTCTGCATAAGAGGTGATGTAGATGGATAAGATCATGAACAAGGAGAAATACATTCCCCGTATTGTTGACGCCGCGGTGGAACGGTATCTTGCCACAATGGGTGCTGTTTGTATAGAGGGTCCGAAGTGGTGCGGGAAGACGTGGACTTCTTCCTATCACAGCAACAGTGAGTTTTTGGTCGGCAACCCGGACAACAACTTTCAAAACCGAGCGCTAGCGGAAATGTCCCCTGCCCTGGTGCTGGAGGGCGAGACGCCGCGCCTGATCGACGAATGGCAGGAAGTTCCCCCTCTTTGGGATGCGGTGCGCTATACTGTGGATCAGCGGGGCAAAAAAGGCCAGTTTATTCTGACCGGCTCTGCCACACCGAAGCGAAAAGGCGTGCTCCACAGCGGAGCCGGGCGGATCGGTAAGCTGCGGATGCGCCCCATGTCTCTTTATGAGTCCGGGGATTCCAGCGGCAAGGTCAGCCTGCATGAGCTCTGCGAAGGAAAGCTTATTCCGGCCATCACGGGTGAAGTCGATCTTCGCACGCTCGCCCGTTTGACAGTGCGCGGCGGCTGGCCCGGAAATCTGGATATCGACGACGCGGATATCTCGCTGCTGCCCAGTGAGTATTTGGATGCCGTTATCGACGACGATGTGAACCGTGTCGATGAGACCAGACGCGACAGCCGGAAGGTTCGTCTGCTGCTGCGGTCCCTTGCCCGCAACGAGAGCACGACCGCGACCAATCGGACGCTGAAAAACGACATCAAAGAAATCGACGATGAGGATATCGACGTGGAGACGGTCGCAACCTATCTGGATATCTTCAACCGTCTGTTTCTCACGGATAACCAGCAGCCATACTCTACAAAGCTGCGTTCCTCCGTCCGGGTGAAGCAGGCAGAGAAGCGGCACTTCTGCGATCCCTCCCTGGCCTGCGCGCTGCTGAAGGTGACGCCGGAGAGGCTGATCGGCGATCTGGCGACCTTCGGTTTCCTCTTTGAAGCCTTATGTGAGCGTGATCTCAAAATCTACGCGGAATCCTTCGGCGCGACGCTCTACCATTATCAGGATTATGCTGGCAATGAGATTGATGCTATTATCGAGCTGCCGGACGGCAGTTGGTGCGGCATTGAGATCAAGCTCGGTGCAAATAAAATAGAGGAAGCCGCAAAAAACCTGATCCACATCCGGGATGAGATCGTCAAGGACGAAGGAAAAGCACCTTCGGCATTGATTGTCCTTTGCGGTCTGTCCAATGCAGCTTACCAACGGCCGGATGGCGTCTATGTTGTGCCGCTGACGGCTCTGAGAAACTAATTATTATATTCATACTGCAAAAGATGCTAACTGATGTGTCGATTGATAGAAAGTTGAAAGAAATCTGAATCGCGCTTTTACTCGACCGGAGGACACGATATACCACCCCCTACCGTGCGGGTGCTCGGAAGCCGCTGCAATCAGCGGCTTTCCGGGCGCCTAAATGCGTAGGATGGGCTTTGCGAGTGAACATCCAAACATTCTGCAAATCTGCGGTAAAACGCGTTATAGAAATCTGCAATTTTGTGGTATGATTCATGAAGGAGCCATATAGAAACACGCCGGGAGAAACCGACACCAGCACAGGCACCCGAGGAGACGATCAAGCGTCGCTTTCCCGGGTGTTTTTATTTCAATCAGTATAGTTGCAGCAGTTCAATTTAATCATAAACTCCTGGTTTGATTAAATTGACTTGACGTTTAAAACGATGGATAATATAATAGAATCGTATTTGTATAGACACAATCGGCCTGCCGAATGAGGAATGAACATGCGGAGTTTTAACTATAAAAATGAATATCAAAAGCTGCTGACGCCGGAGATTGTTTCCTATCTCACACAGATCCACGAGCAGAAAGGAAAGCAGAGCAGATTTTCCGATGCTCAGAAGGACGTGCTTGAGGAACTGCTGGAGATCGCAAAGATCCAGAGCACAGAGGCATCGAACCGGATCGAAGGAATCATCACAACCGATGACCGGCTGAAACTGATCGTTCGCAACAAGACGACCCCGCGCAGCCGCAGCGAGCGCGAGATCGCCGGATACCGGGACGTGCTGAACACGATCCATGAAAACTATAAGTTTATCCCGATTCGCCCCGGCATGATCCTCCAGCTTCACCGGGATCTTTACAAATTCAGCGGCATGTCCATCGGCGGGAGCTTCAAGAATTCAGACAACGTGATTGCCGAGACACTCCCGGACGGCGCAAAGCGCGTGCGCTTCCAGCCGGTCCCGGCCTGGGAGACACCGGAGGCCATGGATTCTCTCTGCACGGCGATCAATGAAGCCATCACCGATCCGGAGCTGGACGATCTGCTGCTGATCCCCATGTTCATTCTGGACTTTCTCTGCATCCACCCGTTCAACGACGGCAACGGACGCATGAGCCGCCTGCTGACCCTGCTGCTCTTGTACCGCACGGGCTACCCGATCGGAAAGTATATCAGTATTGAACGCCTGATCGCCGACAGCAAGGACAGCTATTATGAGGCTATGCGGGAAAGCTCCGAGAACTGGCGTGAGAGCGGCAATGATTATCTGCCCTTTGTGCGGTATCTGCTCGGCGTCATCATTGCCGCCTATCGGGAATTTGCGGAGCGGGCGGAGATTCTGCTCGAAACCGGAAACTCCAAAACCGGCCGCATCCGAAGGCTCATCCGCAGCACGACCGGGAAGATCACAAAGTCGGAGCTGATGGCGCAGTGCCCGGACATCAGCCAGGTTACCATACAGCGCGCGCTGAAGGAACTGACCGACAGTGGCGACATTCTGAAAATCGGCGGCGGCCGCTACACTTCATACGTTTGGAATTGGGATAAGGAATAAAGGAGAAGAAACATGGTTACAGGCGAACTGAAAAGCAGAATCGACAGCCTTTGGGAAATCTTCTGGACAGGCGGTTTGACCAATCCCCTGGATGTGATCGAGCAGATGACCTATCTGATGTTTATACACGATCTGGACGACGCGGACAATCTCCGCGCCCGCGAGTCCGCGATGCTGGGCCTGTCGTATGAGAGCATCTTTGCCAAAGAGGTGCGGATCGGTGAGCGCACGGTTGACGGCAGCCAGCTCAAGTGGAGCGTGTTCCATGACTTCCCTGCCGGCAAGATGTACAGCACCGTGCAGGAGTGGGTCTTCCCTTTTATCAAGAACCTGCACGGCGACAAGGAGAGCGCCTATTCCAAATACATGGGCGACGCCATTTTCAAGATCCCCACGCCCCTGATGCTGGACAAGATCGTCACCGCCATGGACGGTATCTATGAACAGATGGCCCAGCTCAAAGCCGCCGACACCCGCGGCGATGTGTACGAATACCTGCTCTCCAAGATCGCCACGGCGGGCGTCAACGGCCAGTTCCGCACGCCGCGACACATCATCCGCATGATGGTGGAGCTGATGGAGCCGAAGGCGGACGATATCGTCTGCGATCCGGCCTGCGGCACCTCGGGCTTCCTCGTGGCGGTCAGCGACTATCTCAAGGAAAACCGCAAGCAGGAGGTTTTCTTCAACCGTCAGAACAAAGACCACTATATGAACCACATGTTCCACGGCTACGACATGGACCGCACCATGGACCGCACCATGCTGCGCATCGGGGCCATGAACATGATGACCCACGGGGTGGACAACCCCTTTATCGAGTACCGCGACAGCCTCTCCGACCAGAACCCGGACCGGGAGAAGTACAGCCTCATCCTGGCCAATCCCCCCTTTAAGGGAAGCCTGGACGCGGATATCGTGTCCACAGATCTCTTGAAGGTCTGCAAGACCAAGAAGACGGAGCTGCTGTTTCTCGCGCTGTTCCTGCGGATGCTCAAGGTCGGCGGCCGCTGCGCCTGCATCGTGCCGGACGGCGTGCTTTTCGGCTCCTCCACTGCGCACAAGGCCATCCGCAAGGAGCTCATTGATGGCAATCGGCTTGAAGCCGTGATCTCCATGCCCTCGGGCGTGTTCAAGCCCTACGCGGGCGTGTCCACCGCCATCCTGATCTTCACCAAGACCGGCCACGGCGGCACGGATAAGGTCTGGTTCTACGACATGAAGGCCGACGGCTTCTCTCTTGATGACAAGCGCAGCGAGACCAAGGAGAACGACATCCCGGATATTATTGCGCGGTTTAGAACCCTCTCAGTCACGGCTGCAAGCAGCCGCGACAGCTCCCCCAAAGGGGGAGCCAAGGAGCCCTCTCAGTCAGCTTCGCTGACAGCTCCCTCAGAGAGGGAGCCAAGTCTTGCCTCCCCCTCTGGGGGAGGTGCCCCAGTGCGCACATCTGGGGCGGAGAGGGCCTTCGACGAAGCTGCCCGCACCCGCACGGAGCAGAGCTTCTTTGTGCCAAAGGACGAGATCGTGGCAAACGACTATGACCTCTCCATCAACAAGTACAAGCAGACGGAATACAAGCCCGTAGAGTATCCGCCCACCAGCGAGATCCTTGCAAACATCAAGACGCTGGAGGCGGAGATCGGCAAGGAACTGGCCGAATTGGAGGAGATGCTGAAATGAGCATTCAGATCAATAACAACGTGCTTTCCAAGGGCTGGAAGCGCTTTACGATCATGCATAAAGATCGCAAAGTTGCCTCTGTCCGTGAGGACGGCACCTGCACTATCTACAGTCAAAGATTCATGCCTTATAACCTCTATCTGGAAACAACAGAAGCGAACGATCTGGACACGCGCCTGAACAATCGGGAAAACTTCTATCATTGGTGCGCTTCCCGCATTCTGACCTTGGATAGAAAATATGCAAAAGAGATCCTCAACAGCATTGGTGCAAAGCAAGCTGTCACCGACAAAGAACGTGCCAAGATTGCTATTTCCTACCACGGCTTGAGTTTGACAGATGTGTACTGGATCAAGCTGGATCACGAGAAAGTGTTCTTCTCAGATCTTAGCCTTTTCCGGCATTCGCTGTCCGGGGCTTTTGCCGATGTCAGCCTAAGCGGCAAATCCCTCACGGTTCAGAACACGGAACTTCTGGCACCAAACGATGCCGCGGGAGATATCGGCACACAGGGCGTTGCCCCAAAGGCTTGGATTCGGAAAGACGACACCTTTTACCTCTTGAAGGACGGCGAAGAGAGAGACGTAAAAGCTGAGCTTCTCACTTCAAAGATCGCTCGTTGCTTCGATGTCGAAAGTGTCGCCTATGAGCCGGATACTTTTGAAGGAAAGGCGGTTTCCCGGAGCCGCATCATCACGTCTGAGGAGAAGAGTTTGGTCTCTGCGGAAGCGGTGGATGTGTACTGTGTCAACCATGGGCTGGATCGGGATACCTTTGTGCTGAAAAAAGACGCCTACGCCTACCACATGATGAACCTGATTGACTACCTGGTAGGCAACACCGACCGGCATTGGGGCAACTGGGGCTTTCTGGTCGACAATGACACCAACAAGTTGGAAAAACTTTATCCTTTAATGGATTTTAACAAGTCCTTCCTGGCCTATGATACGATCGACGGCAGCCGCTGCCAGACAAGCAGCCGGAAGCTCTCCCAGCGTGAGGCGGCCATTGAGGCTGTCCGCGCTGTGGGACTGAATCAGATCGCGGAGGTTGAGCGGGAGTGGTTTGAGGACGCGGAGATGTGGGAGATGTTCCGCAACCGTCTGAGTTTAGTAATGGATGTCTGTAAAGGAGACCGAAAAAGAAAAGGAAAGTGCTTGAATATATAGAAGCCTGCCTCTTTCTCCCGATAATAAATGCAGCAATTATTACTCCGTAACAGGAAAGCTTTTTCCAAAGAATGAGATTGACAGTTGACAAGGAGAACAAATTGATATTTATGGGGGTGATGGGATGAGAATAGAAGAACTATGCACATATGCACCAAAATCCGGAATAAAAGCGGGAGACGCCACGCAAGATGGAGATTATATGTTCTTCACATCTAGCGAAGACGAAAGTAAGCGATTCTCCGATTATCAGTTTGACGGTGAGGGCATCATCATGGGAACAGGTGGAAATGCCACACTGCATTATTATAGTGGGAAATATGCAGTTTCAACTGACTGTGTTGTACTGCTTCCGGATGGTCGAGTAAAATGCAAATATCTGTATTATTTCTTCTTGGCAAATATGCCGCTACTTGAAGCTGGCTTCAAGGGCGCTGGACTAAAACATACTAACAAAAAATACATAGGCAATATTGAGCTCGAAGAAATCCCACCGCAGCATGAACAGGACAATATAATTAATGTGCTTGATAGAATTGACAGAATTATTCAGCGAAGAAATCGTGAGCTAGCCGCATTTGCCGACCTGATCAAAGCCCGATTTGTCGAGATGTTTGGAGATCCGGATACTAACCCAATGGGATGGACAGAACGTCCCCTCTCAGAAATGCTTAATGTTTTGGGTGGATATGCATTCAAAAGCGAAGGTTTTAGTGAAGTGGATGGCATACCAGTTCTAAGGATTGGTAATATCAATGCGGGGTTCTTTAAGCCTGTAAATATGGTGTTCTGGGAAGAAGATGAAATCTTGGAACGATATATCATGTATCCTGGTGATCTCGTAATGTCTTTAACGGGCACGGTTGGTAAAGATGATTACGGTAACGTGTGCATTCTTGGAAATGATTATGATAGGTATTACCTTAATCAGCGCAATGCAAAACTTGAGTTGAAAGAAGGCTTGGATAAATATTTTCTGTCTCAACTGCTTAGATTTGAGAAAATAAAAAAGAGACTTACTGGGATAAGCCGGGGAGTTCGACAAGCAAATATCTCGAACAAGGATATTCTTAACTTGAAAATTCCTGTTCCACCTATTGAGCTTCAACAGCAATTCGCTTCTTTCGTCGCGCAAATCGTCAAATCCAAAGCTGCCATACAAAAGTCCCTTGACGAAACACAGCTTTTGTTTGACAGCTTGATGCAGAAATACTTTGGGTGAGGTGAAAGAAGTGGACATTGCTAAGTTATATGAACAAAAGAATTACCCTGCTGTACTTGATCAATACTTAGAGAAAGCATTGACCCAATCATATAAGGGGAACAAGAAAGACATAAACCAGCGAATTGATGAATTAGTCAAAACAACATATGCCTGTTTCCAATGCTGTGCGTATAAAGAGCTTCTTGAACTGCTCGAGATTATAAGAACGATCTCCTTTGTTACGTGGAATGGACATGAGGCGGATTTTCTGTTCTTTGAATTTGAGGCGCTTCTCTACTATTTGTTTAATTCCGTAGAATATGTGGGAGATGCGTCAATAGTTCAGGATCGAATTGAAACCCTGATTCCTAAAATGCTGGAGGCTTTTTCTGAAGCAGGAATTGAGATAAATGAAAGGACACAGGAAAAAATAGCGGCATATAACGAATACAAGACTGGCATCATGCCGTATTATATTATTTCCTTTCTTTACCCATATTCGCCTCCATTTGGAGAGGGAGAATTAAACCTTGAGAGGTGCGGTCCTGTATCTTTTTTGAAAATTAAAGAAGAAAAACTCGGGCAAGATAGTTTTACACAATTTACCTTTAAGGTTAATGGCTATACAAATGCAGATGTTCTGTGGAGCGGACACTCTTGGAAGACACAAGAGCGGCTTCCTGTCGTGAAAAAGGTGTTGCCGCTACTAAATCTTATCCTCTTACGATCCCTCCAAGCAATGCCGAACAGGTTTATTCCTCTATACAATGTTGAGCAAATCAGTAGTGTTACGATATCCACTTATAGGAATGATGGGACACCCATCCATGTGACAGTATCAGGTTCTTTATTTGATGCACATTGGACGGGTGGAAATATACCGGTTTGCAAATTCTCGGCTGAGGATTTTATCGCTTTAGGCAAAGACATTGATAATCACTATCAGTGCAGTGATTTTTTCATTCAATTCCATCAAGCAAAGAACAGTATGAACGCCGGCCTATATGTCGAGAGCTTCATGTTATTCAGCATAGCTGCGGAATCGATGTTCTATTATTGGTGCGGAGAAGTTGCTAACTGTGCGGGAAAAGCGCAAGAGTATTCTGACTTTTCCAACACGAAAACAAGCAGCTGTGATAAGTGCCCACTTTACATAGGGTTTACTGAAAAACGTGAACGAAGCGGTTGAAGGCAAAGAAGCGCAAGAGCCAGAGCGCCAGGCGATGAGCGACGTTCATGGCTATGAT
>CACWLG010000021.1 GCA_902761635.1 Oscillospiraceae bacterium
TCACCAGAATCATTTGAATGAATAGAACTAATCCATGTTTCTTTCCATTCAGACCGTATTTTTCTCTGATTTCTGAATCGTTCATACATTTTCACCTATTTGTTTTGTTGTTACATCGCGGCCACAATGTGCGTATAGTAAAACATATTTTCTCTGATTTGTCAAATCGGTTACTAACTGTGCGTGACCGAACAGCTGCTTTTGCCCGCTGGTCGGTTCAAATCCCACCTACTTGACCCTTTTCGTAGTCCTTTGCAGGCGTAAAGGACAAACAAAAGTACACCAGCTATCTTGCCCCGAAAACGCAAAAATCGGGCTCCGAAGCAGCCGCAAAGCTGCTCCGAAGCCCGATCCAGTCTCCGATTTGCCCGTATTTACTTAATATTTGCCCGAAATGCAGGAAAAAACCTCTCTTGTCCTGGTAGACAAAAGAGGTTTCTTTCATGGTCCGAGTGACAGGATTCGAACCTGCGGCATCGTGGTCCCAAACCACGCGCGCTACCAGCTGCGCTACACCCGGGCGTCGTCAGAAGAAACTCGCTCCATTCCGCTTCCGCGGTTTGCGTAAGAGCCGCGAAAGCTGCATATCCGCTCCTTCCTTCTTCCTCTCCGAATCGAACCCGCCTTGCTGGGCTTCGATTCGGTATAACGGAGGAGAAGAAACTCGCTGCATTCCGCTTCCGCGGTTTGCGTAAGAGCCGCGAAAGCTGCATATCCGCTCCTTCCTTCTTCCTCTCCGAATCAAACCCGCTCCGCTGGGCTTCGATTCGGTATAACGGAGGAGAAGAAACTCGCTGCATTCCGCTCATCTTAAATCTGACCAAAATATTATACACATTATACACCAGCTTTTGCGGAGACGCAAGGGAAACATTGCGCTTTTTCTTCGTTTGACAATTGATGTTTTCCCGATCTTGTGGTATCCTGTACAATTAGGAGTGTGATTATCCTTGAGAATGAGAAAAAGAGCCAATCTGGACGCGCGCATGGAACGCTGTGCCGCGCTTTTGATAGAGGAACCGGAGAAGCTGCGCGGGCAGTGGCGGGCACAGCTTCCGGGCCATGAGAAGCTGTACCTGGAGCTTGGCTGCGGCAAGGGACGCTTTACCGCGGACACGGCCGAGACCATGCCCGAGACCCTGTACATTGCGCTTGAGAAGGTGCCGGACGCCATGATCCTCGCTATGGAGAAGATCGACCGCCGGGGAATCGGGAACGTGCGCTTTATCGACGCGGACGCGAAGCTCCTCGACACCATGTTCGCCCCCGGCGAGGTGGACCGCCTCTATATCAATTTCTGCGATCCCTGGCCCAAGAGCCGGGACGCAAAGCTGCGCCTCACGGCACCCGCCTTTCTGCGCCGCTATGCCGATATTCTGACAGACGGCGGCGAGATCCATTTCAAAACCGACAACACCCCGCTCTTTGACTGGTCGATCGCCCAGCTTGAGGCGGAGGGCTGGGGGCTCTCCGAAGTTACCCACGACCTGCACGCGAACGGCCCCGTCGGCGTGATGACCGACTATGAGGCCAAGTTCTATGAGCAGGGCATGAAGATCAACCGCCTGGTCGCGGCGAAGACCGGGGATACCAAGGGGTCCGCCGCGGGTGCGGTGCCGCGGCTGCGCAATGCCTCTCTCACCGACGCGCGCGGCTATGAGGAGAGCCAGGAGGCAAACCGGAGGAGGCGGACATGAGATTTCTTTCCTGGAACGTGAACGGCCTCCGGGCCGTGCAGAAAAAAGGCTTTGAGGACATTTTCCGTACCCTGGACGCGGACTTCTTCTGCCTGCAGGAGACCAAGCTGCAGGCCGGGCAGATCGAGCTTTCCTTCCCCGGCTATGAGAGCTACTGGTGCTACGCGGAGAAGAAGGGCTATTCCGGTACGGCGATCTTTACAAAGCATACGCCCCTTTCGGCCTCCTGCAATCTCGGCGTGGAGGAGCATGACCACGAGGGCCGCACCGTCACGCTGGAGTACGAGGACTTCTACCTGGTGTGCGTCTACACCCCCAACGCCCAGGACGGGCTCAAGCGCCTCGACTACCGCATGCGCTGGGAGGACGATTTCCGCGCGTACCTCTGCGCGCTCGACAGGAAGAAGCCGGTCATCGTCTGCGGCGATATGAACGTGGCCCATGAGGAGATCGACCTGAAAAACCCGAAGCAGAACGTCGGCAACGCCGGCTTTTCCGACGAGGAGCGCGGCAAGTTCACCGAGCTTCTGGCGGCGGGCTTTACCGACAGCTTCCGCTTCCTCTACCCGGACCGGACCGACGCCTACTCCTGGTGGAGCTACCGTATGCGGGCGCGGGAGCGGAACGTGGGCTGGCGCATCGACTACTTTGTCATCTCCGACCGCCTGCGCGAGAAGGTCAAGGACGCCTTCATCCTGCCGGAGATCATGGGCTCCGACCACTGCCCGGTGGGACTTGACATCGCATGGTGAAAATCGGCAGCGTCGAACTCGGGGGGAACCTGACCCTCGGCCCCATGGCGGGGGTGACGGACTTTGCCTTTCGCGGCGTGTGCCATCGGCTCGGCGCGGCCCTGACCACGACGGAGATGGTCTCGGCGAAGGCCCTGTGCTATCACGACGAGAAGACCAGGGAGCTTTTATACATCCCGCCGGACGAGCACCCCAGCGCCGTCCAGATCTTCGGCCATGAGCCGGAGGTGATGGCGGAGGCTGCCGCCCTCGCGCTGGAGCTTTCCGGGGCGGATATCCTGGATATCAACATGGGCTGCCCGGTGGGCAAGATCGTCAAATCCGGGGACGGCTCTGCCCTCATGAGAACACCGGAGCTCGCGGCAAAAATCGTCGAGAGCGTCAAGGGGGCGGTCCCTGTCCCCGTGACCGTGAAATTCCGCAAGGGCTGGGATAACGGCAGCGTGAACGCCGTGGACTTTGCCCGTCTCATGGAAGCCGCCGGAGCGGACGCCGTGGCCGTGCACGGCAGGACCAGGGCGCAGATGTACGCTGGGCGCGCCGACTGGGACGTGATACGCGCGGTGCGCGAGGCGGTGGCGATCCCGGTGATCGCAAACGGGGATGTTTTTACCCCGGCGGATGCGGCGCATATTCTGCGCTATACGGGCTGCGCGCTTGCGATGATCGGGCGCGGCAGCTTCGGAAACCCCTGGCTTTTTGAACAGGGACAGGCGGCGATCGAGGGCCGGGAGATCCCGGAGCTGCCGCCGCTGCGTGAGCGCATGGAGCTTGCCGAGCGGCAGATCGTGACGCTCGCGGAGCACATCGGCGAGCACCGGGCCTGCATGGAGGCCCGCCACCAGCTCCCCTGGTATCTGCACGGCATCCCCCATTCCGCCGTCTACCGCCAGGAGCTTGTGCAGGTGAGCACGCTGGAGGATATCCACCGGACCTGCAAGGGCATCAAACGGGATTTGCAATAATTTCAATCTGTTTTTGCCGCAGCTTTGCCGCGGCAAAAACACCCTGAGGCAAGCAACGCGAGCCCTCGCGCCGATCAAGCGAGGCGTCTCCCGCAAGCCGGGTGCGATGAGCGCGAGTATTTCGATTGAAAACCTTTTTTCAATCAATCGGAGGTGAGAGCTTGACACGTGAACAGGAGGCAATGATCGTCCGCAAGGTTTTGCAGGGCGACGTGAATGCCTTTGAAAAGCTGGTGACAGAATATGAAAAGGCGGTGTATGCCATTGCGCTGCGCATGACCGGCAATGCCGAGGACGCCGCCGACATGACCCAGGAGGCCTTCATCAAGGCCTACAACTCTCTCTCGTCCTTCCGGGGCGACAGCAAATTCTCTGTCTGGCTCTACCGCATTGCAAACAATGTCTGCCTCGACTTTCTGCGCAGCCGCAGCCGCAAGCCCACGGTGTCCCTCTCCGTGGAGGATGACGAGGGAGAGGAGACGCAGCTTGACGTGGCGGACGAGAGCCAGTCGCCGGAGCTGCTGCTGGAGCGGGGCCTGACCCGGGACGCGGTGCGCCGGGGGCTTGAGGCCCTGCCGCCGGATTACCGGCAGGTGCTCCTGCTGCGGGAGATTCAGGGCCTGAGCTATGAGGAGGTCGCCGCGGCCCTCTCCATTGAGGTGGGCACGGTGAAGTCCCGGATTTTCCGGGCGAGGAAAAGATTGTGTACATTTTTGATCGAGGACGGGAACATTCCTGATTTTACAGCGTCAGGAAAAATGAAAGGCGGTGAGAAGCAATGAATTCGTGCGATTATTATCAGGAGCTGATCAGCAGACTCGTGGACGGCGATCTGAGCCGCGAGGAGCATGAGGCCCTGATGGAGCACATGAAGTCTTGCTCTGCCTGCAACGCGATGTACGCTGTCTTTCACGACCTGTCCGACATCCTCGCCGACGAGGACGAAGCGCTGCCCGAGGGCCTGCATGAGAACATCATGGCGGGCGTGCGGCGCAGCGAGATCATGAAGAAGAACCGCCGCATGCGCCGCTTCGGCCTCAGCACGGCGCTGACCGCCGCGGCCTGCGCCGTGCTGGTCCTCTTTGCCGCTGCGGGGATCACGCCAGGCAAACGCGCCGAGAGCGTCAGCATCCGCACCGAGGAGGCGGCCGAACAGCTGATGGCAAGCCCGATGCCCGATGCCATCCCGGTACAGGGCACACCGGCACCGGTACAGTCCCGGGCGCCGGCAGACGCGGACACGGCATCCGGCGGTATGATTACGCAGTACAGCGTTCCACAGCAGAACGATCCGTATATTTTTAATAACAATACCTATCAGGAACAGGCGGCCCCGGCGTATACCCCGGCGCCCGCCGCGCTCCAGTCGACGCCCATGCCGGTCAGGACCGTGGAGCCGGCCCCCGCCGTGATCGCGCCGCCGGTGCAGGCCGAGGAACCGGCCGTTTTCTGGAGCGAAAGCACACCCGCAGTCTATGAGGCGCCCGCCGCACCCGCAGTCTACGAGGTACCGGAGGCGCCCGCAGTCTATGAGGCACCCGCCGCGCCTGCGGTCTACGAAGTGCCCGCCCCGCCCGCAGTCCAGGAGCCCGCACGCACGACGGAGCCGGCAGTCAATCAGGCGGCACCGGCCCCTGCGTCCGAGAAGCCTGCCGAGCAGGAGAGCGGCGGCTTTGCCGGCCTCTTCAGCAGCTTCACGTCCATGTTCGAAGCGGCCCCGGAGGATGCGGCAGAGTCGAAGATCGAAGCGCAGAACGCGCCCGAGCTCCCCGCGCCTGCGGCGGTTCAGCCCGCAGCGGAGGAAGCCGCGGCGCAGGAGGAGCCTGTACCGGCGGACCTGCCCGCGTCCGGCACTGCTTCCGACACGGGCAGCGAAAGCGGCGCGGCGGCGCAGGAGGACGGGAAGACCGTGCAGGAAGAGCGCGTGCGCGTCTACGGCAAAGCGCAGCGCGCCCAATTGCTCGCCCTGCTGGGCGACAAGGAGGATACGCTGCCCGAGGCGGAGCTTACGAGACTTGTCCACGTGACCTTTGTGCCCGAGGACGAGTACGGCAGCGAGGAGAAGATGGATATCCGCATCTACGGCGATTTTGTCTTCTGCGAGCGCTTCCAGGCCGGGGGCGGCAGCAAAAGCTACCGGGCGGACTGCTCGCTGAAGGATCTGGACGGCTTCCTGCTGGTATGCAGTCAGGTCTCGCCGACGCCCGCGCCGACGGTCGATCCCTACATTGCGGTGCCGGAGAACTGAGCGCGCACGGGAACGGGGCATTTTCGGGCCAATTCAATGGCATTTTCGGAGGTTTGGATGCGTTTTCCCGGGTTTCGCCTTGCGCTCTGTACCGGCGTATGGTATAATCTCCTAAATATTGTCTGCCCGGTGGGCGGAGAAGGAGAGAGCAAAAACGGTGAAGCGAGTCAAGGTGTCCAACAACGTGATCCGGCGGCTGCCGCGTTATCTGCGTAAGCTGGATGAGCTCAGCGAAAACGGCATCGACAAGATATCCTCCAGACAGTTGGGAGAGCTCCTGGGGCTCACATCCTCCCAGGTGCGGCAGGACTTTAACTGCTTTGGCGAATTTGGACAGCAGGGCTATGGGTACAAGGTGTCTGCGCTGCGCGAGCAGATCGCAGCCATCCTTGGCATGGACCGGGGCTTTTCCGCGATCCTGATCGGCGTTGGCAATATCGGCCGCGCCATGATGGAGAATTTCTGCTTTACCGACTGGGGCGTCGTTCTGGCGGCGGCCTTTGACATCAAGCCTGCGCTCATCGGCACGGACTATAAGGGCGTGCATATCTACGCCATGGAGGAGCTGGAACGCTATCTGGACGAAAAGCACGTGGATATCGCCGTGCTCGCCGTCCCCAAGACGGCAGCTGTCAGCGTGACAGAGATCCTGACCGCCCACGGCATTGACGCCATCTGGAACTTCACCAATGTGGAGCTCACGGAGCCGAACAGCCGCACCATCGTGGAAAACGTGCACTTTTCCGACAGCCTCCTGTCCCTGAGCTACTACGTGGCCGAGCGCCGTGACGAGCAGACAGCCGGGCAGGCGCGGGAAAAACAATAAAACGCAAAGGGCGCGCTGCAAAATGCATGATCCCGCCATTGCGAACATTCTGACGCGCGGGAAGCGTGCGACGTTCCTTACCTCGTGTGAACGACTTCACGACAAATAAGGATCGCGTCACGCGTTTCTCGCGCGTCACTGGTGTGGGAATCCGTCCTCTCAACGCGGAGGAAACGGATTGCCAGACCCGTTTGCGAACCGGTCCGGCAATGACAGGGCATTTTGCGGCGCACCCTTTTTCCTTTGGAGGAACACTATGATCGACGGCATCATCTTTGACCTGGACGGCACCCTCTGGGATTCCTGCCGCGTCGTGGCGCAGAGCTGGGGTGAAACCCTGCGCCGGCGCTACGGCATCGAACAGGGCCCGGATGCGCAGGCGGTCAGGGGCATCATGGGCATGACGGCGGCAGAGATCACCGCGGCCCTCTTCTCCCGATACGGGGAGCGGGCGGAGGAGATCTGCCTCGCCTGCATCCACGGGGAGAACGACTATATCGCCGTACATGGGGGCGATGTCTACCCCGGTGTCGGGGAGATGCTGGAGACGCTGTCAAAACGCCTGCCGCTTTTCATCGTGTCCAACTGCCTCGACGGATATATCGAATGCTTCCTGAAAAGCAGCGGCTTTACCCCCCGTTTCCGGGACTGGCTCTGCGAGGGGGCCACGGGACTCAAAAAGGCCGGGAACATCGCCCTGATCGCAGGGCGCCACGGTCTTGAGCACCCCGTCTATGTGGGGGATACCCGCATGGATGAGCAGAGCGCTCGGGAGGCGGGCTGCCCCTTTATCCACGCGGCCTACGGCTTCGGCGAAAGCGAGGCGCCGGACGCCGTGATCAGCGCCCCGGCGGAGCTTGCGGGGCTGATCGGGAGACTGGAGGGAGAAGGGCATGCCTGATACCATCGCCGCCGTCGCAACCGGGGCCCAGGTGGCGGCCATCGGCATCGTGCGTCTGTCGGGACCCGGGGCGCATGTGATCGCGGACGCGCTGTTTCGCCCTGCCTCCGGAAAGCGGATGGGGACATATGAGGATCGAAAGCTCGTCTACGGCAGGCTTTACGGCGCGGACGGGGCCCTGCTGGACCTGTGCATGTGTACCCTCAGCCATGGGCCGAACAGCTACACCGGCGAGGATACCGCCGAGTTTCAGTGCCACGGCTCGCCCACGCTGCTGCGCGCCGTGCTGGAGGAGTGCTTTCGTCTCGGCGCGCGCCAGGCCCTCGCGGGGGAGTTTACGAAGCGGGCCTTCCTGAACGGCCGCCTGGAGCTGAGCGCGGCCGAGGCCGTGGCGGACCTCATCGACGCGGAGAGTGTGGAGTGTGCGAAGAATGCCGCCGCGCAGCTCTCCGGCGCCATCGCAAGAAAGATCGAGGGCGTCTATTCCGCCCTTGCCGATATCAGTGCCCACTATCATGCGGTGCTGGACTACCCGGATGAGGATATCGAGGACTTCCGGCTGGAGCGCTACAAGGCGGATCTGCGCGGGGCGGAGGCCTCGCTTGAGGCTCTGCTCAGGAGCTTCGAGCGCGGCAGGCTCATGACCGCCGGCATCCCTGCGGCCATCGTCGGGCGGCCCAACGCGGGGAAGAGCTCCCTTCTCAACGCCCTGCTCGGCTATGAACGGGCCATCGTCACCGATGTGCCCGGCACCACGCGGGACACCATCGAGGAGAAGCTGCGCCTTGGCACGCTGCTGCTGCGCCTGACGGATACCGCCGGTATCCGGGATACCGAGGACAGCGTGGAGCGCCTGGGGGTGGAACGCAGCCGCGAGACAATGCAGCGCGCAGAGCTGGTGATCGACGTGCTCGACGGCAGCAGCGCGCCGAATGAGGAGGATCTTGCGCTCCTGCGCGAGGCGGAGAAGAGCCCGAAGGCAGTGCTGGTCCTTTCCAAATCCGACCTCGGCAGCGCTGCGGCTCCGCCGGAGACAACGCTTCCCACCGTTGTGCTCTCCTCCCGCACCGGGGAGGGGCTGGAGGAGCTGGAGAACGCGATCCGCGCCCTTTTCCCCCTGCCCACGGTGCCCGCCGGGGAGATCCTCACCAACGCCAGGCAGGCGGAGGCGGTGTCGCGCGCGCTTGAGAGCATCCGCGCCGCCCTTGCCGCCATGGAGGCCGGCTGTACGCCCGACATCGTGCTCACCGAGAGCGAGACCGCCATGGCCGCCCTCGGTGAGCTCAGCGGCCGCAATCTGCGGGAGGATGTGACGAACCGGATCTTCAGCCGCTTTTGCGTGGGAAAATAAGAGAGGGGGCGTCCTGTGAAAATCATCTGTTACGGCGATTCCAACACCTACGGCTACAACGGGGACACGGTCTTCGGCGACCGCTTTCCAGAGACGGAACGCTGGCCGGAGCTCCTGGGTCAGATGCTGGGCTGCGAGCTTGTCAACTGCGGCCTCAACGGCAGACGGGTGCCGCGCTTTCAGCGGAGCCTGGAGGCGGATCTGGCCCAGCTCCGGCGCTGGGGAGACCGGGCCCTTGTGATCGTCATGCTGGGCACCAACGACATCCTGGCCGGGGCAGAGGCGGAGGACACGGCGGCGCATATGCGTGCCTTTATCACCGCCCTGACCGCGGCCATGCCGGAGAGCGCGGTGCTCCTCTGCGCGCCCCCGGCGGCGGAGGCGGAGGGCGGCGCCTTTGACCGGGCCTTCCTTGCGCTGGCCGACGCCTATGAGGGGCTGGCCGATGAGCTGGGACTGATCTATGTGAACACACTCCCCTGGCAGATCCCCACCGGCGGGGACGGGATTCACTTCTCCGCCCGCGGTCACAGACTGTTCGCCATGAAGCTGGGGCAGACCCTGAAGGAGGCGCTGCGATGAAAACCGAAGTACGTGCCAGGTACCCCGCTGCCGGTCCTGCGGCCGACAACGGCAACAAAGAAAGACAGAGAAATGAGGGGGAGGGCTTGGAGAACGAAGAAAAGCGGCTTCTGGAGGAGCTGCCCATGAATGCCGAGCAGAAGGCCGAGGTCGGGGATATCCTGCTCTCGGCGCGCACCGTGTCCCGGCAGATGGTCTCCCAGGCGAGGGAGCAGTCGGATGAGATCCTGCAGACCGCCCGGGACCGGGCCGAACAGATCGTGCAGGGCGCGGAGGAAAAGGCCGCCGCCATCGTCAGGGACGCCGAGGAAAGGGCCGCCGCCATGCTGGCAGAGGCGGCTGAAGCGAGAAACGCCACGTCCGCCCAGATGCAGGACTATGTGGTGCAGTGCGTCGGAGACTGCTTTTCCAAACTGCGTCAGCAGCAGCTTGAGACGGTGGACTTCATCAACGAGCAGTGGCGCGGATTTCTCAGCGGCCTGGCCCTGACGGACGAGCTGCAGGGACCGCCCAAGCCGGCCAAGGCCGCCCAGGCCCCTGCCGACGAGATCAGCCGCCAGGATATCGAAGCCCGCGTCAGCGCCATCGCCAAGGAGCTTATGGAGATCATCGGATAACGGAAGGCGTTGTCTCAAAATAGCTCAATCAGCTAATGAGAGGCAACGCCTCTTTATTTGGGAGATTTCTGTGGAAAAACAGCAGTGTGCAGGAGTGGAATCACGTCGAAATGTGGAAAACCATCCAGAGAGTACCGCAAATCAGCGGCGCTCCCGGATGGTTTTTCGGTATTCAATTGTGGGAAATCCTATAGCCCGGCCGGAAACCCCTTCGGAACCACGAGACCGGTTCCCAAGCGACGGTTTTGGATTTTATGGTGTAGCTTGAGCACGTTGTAGGCCAAGCTCAGAAGCGTCCACTCTACCTCAACCTTTACAGTGCTGCGGAGCAGGAATCTGCGAAAGTGCATGTCTTCCTTCGTCATGGCAAAGACGCCCTCGGCCTGAATGCTGCGGTTCACGCGAATCAGCTTCCCCTCGTCGGTGCTGATCCGTTGCTCCATTTCTTCCCGCTGTCTGGCAAAGCGCTTGGAAACATAAATTACCTTGTTTCTTTCCTCCAGCGGCTTTTTACTCCCACAGGCGCGGATGCACTTCTCCTTCAATGGACAACCAGCACAGTCCTTGCAGCTGTAAACAGAGGTTTCTATCTCATAGCCGCTTTGAGATTTGTTTTTCTTGGTGAAGTCAAAGGTAATCGGCTTTCCGTTTGCGCATGTATAGGTGTCCTTCTCAGCGTCATAAGACATATTCTCACGGCGGCTGATGTCGGTGCGGTATTTCTTCGTCTTCTTCTGCTCATGGTTGCTGGGCTTCACATACAGCTTTGTACCCTTGTTTTCCTCAAAATAGCAATAGTTTTCTTCACTCTCATACCCGGAATCCACACAGAGACGCAAAATGGGATACCGTTTCAAATACTCCATGAACGGAATAAGAGTATGCACATCGTTTCGGTCGGCGCTGATGTAATTGCCGATGATGAACTCTTCAGAAGTCGCCACATTCACGTTGTATCCGGGCTTGAGCTGCCCGTTTCGCATGTGGTCCTCTTTCATGTGCATAAACGTAGCGTCGTGATCTGTCTTGCAGTAGCTGTTCCGATCTCCACAGATGTGCAGATCCTGGGTGTACTTCTTCCAGCGTTCCAGCCAGCCGCTCACCATCTCAATCGCTTTTTGAAGAAATGGTTTGCGATGGCCTTTTCCTGTCACCCATTCGAGCTTCTCCGCCTCTGCTTTCGCGTACAGCTTCTTTCGCAGCTTCTTGAGGTGATGGATTTGGATTGTTTCCGGTATGTGCCATTTGAGCCCAAGTTTCGACACCAAGCCGGATAATGCTTGACCGATCTGCTCTTTCAGCTTCGCAAGATGCTTTTCTACGCTCTTCTTCCATACAAAGCTGTACCGGTTCGCGTTCGCTTCGATCTTCGTCCCATCAATGAACACCGTCGCCATGCTCACAAAGCCCCACTTCATCAGCATTACT
This sequence comes from Oscillospiraceae bacterium, assembly GCA_902761635.1. Classification (GTDB taxonomy): domain Bacteria; phylum Bacillota; class Clostridia; order Oscillospirales; family Oscillospiraceae; genus Limivicinus. The sequence continues at coordinate 11,368 of CACWLG010000021.1, forward strand.
GCAAACTGCTCCAACAGTTCTTTCTCGCAGTCCACGAGATGCTGAGAACGAAAGCGTGCAATCGTGTTGTGATCCGGTACGGGATTATCCTCTAGCAGATACATGAAACAGATATTCTCCCGGCACGCCCGTTCAATTCCCCGCGAGCTGTAGATCATGCGCATGTATCCGTAGATCAATACTTTCAGCAGAATCCTCGGCAGATATTCGTTTCTCCCGTCCTGAGAGTAGGAGCGCTCGATCTTTCGTATATCCATCCTTTCCACTACGGCGCTTACCAATCTCACCGGATCATCTGCTGCAATATATATTTCTGTTTCCATCGGTAGTTTTAGTTGACGCCCTGTCTCATACAGAGTAAAATCTACCTGCGTATGGTTTTGATTCACAACCAAATTATATGCCGACAGCCGACTCTTTCTCAAGAGCCGGCTGCCGTTATTTGACGCTTTTTTCAGGGGCTGCCTTTTGAGACAGCCCCTTTGATATGCTCATACTAGAACCTCATGAAAACCTTTAACCCCTTAAAGGTTTTCATAGCGCCATAAGGCGCGTAGAGGTTCTTGTATGAGACGTGTTTTCAGCGTTTCTTCTTGATTAAAGAATTTAATCGAGAAATAGTATCAGTCGGTGCGCACCTCGGCCCCGGCATCCTCAAAAACCTGGGCCATGATCTCGGCATAGCCGCGGCAGGGCGCGTCCTCCGTCGGAAGCAGGATGCGGAATCTGCGCCCCAGATGGGGCAGACCGGTGAGGATGTCGTACAGCGCGTCGAGATTGCGCCCGTATTTGCTCTGCCAGAGCATCCGGGCGGCAAGGACCTCATACAGCTCGGCCCTTTCCCGGCAGGCGGAGAAGTCCAGCGTCAGCTCCGGCACCAGGCTGTTCAGAAGCCCCAGACAGCCCTCCTGAATATCGTCCCAGGCGGTGTCGAAGTCCCGGGTATACCAGGGGTCGTCGACAATGGCGCCGGGCCGCCCGGCGTATTCGGTCAGCAAGTGCAGCTTCCCCTCGGTGTCGCCGCCGAAGCAGCGCTCCATATTGCGGATGTTGGCCTCGTCAAAGCCGATGAGCAGGTCCCAGTCTTGATAGTCCTCCCGGCGGATGCGCCGTGCGGTCTTCCCGGCGCAGTCGATGCCGTGCTCCTTCAGCTTTCGCCGTGCCGGGGGATAGACGGGATTTCCCAGCTCCTCGCTGCTCGTCGCGGCGGAAGCGACCTCAAAGTCCTGCGCCATCCCCGCGCGCGCCGCCATATCCTTGAAAATAAACTCCGCCATCGGACTGCGGCAGATATTGCCGTGGCACACAAAAAGTATCCTTGTCAAATGCGATCAGCCTCCTGAAAAGCCGTATTCTGCCCCGATTTGCCGCGATTTGCCGGGCAGAAAAAGTTGTTAATAATCTGTGACTTAAGTCACGGAAAAAGCAAAATACGGCAAAATGCGGCAAGTCAATGCCGTCAATGGTAGTCAAATGGCAGTAAAAGTCGGGGTGGGTTACTACCGTCGGGTTTGGGACTCTGCGGTTGGTGAAGTGGAAATGTTCATGTTAATAGTTCTGAGAACACTTTCTTATAGTCAGAATCGATTAAAACGACCTGCTCACCAGCACGTTGAAAACCAACAATCATGTTGCAGTTATCCTTTTTCAAATCAGAAACTGTACAGTCTGCGGCAACCAATCTCGATTCTATCTCCGACTCATGTTTTATAATCTCCTCGAAATGATCCTCTATATACTCTTCAGTCATTGCAAGGCAGATAAATCTGATAAATGGCAAATACTGCTCGTCAAAATCCCTTCTCCAGCAGAAAGGAATATAGCAACCTTCTACAATAAGATTTTGCCGATTCTCAATTGCGGTCTTTACGATTTCCCGGAATTTTCAAATGATCTATGGACAGATATGGGTAGTTGTATTTCTCAAGCATCCTTTGCGCCAGAAGCGTTTTCCCGGTATGGGATGCGCCTGTAATCAGGATGATCATACTCTTGTTTTCAGCTCTCGCCTGACCTTTTCCAAGTCGCTGCAAGTCAGCAGCGGAATGAGAGCATTGATTTCATCAATACTTCTATCCCACCATTTGAATCGCAGCATGAGGTCAATCAGTTCATCATCAAAGCGTTTCCGTAAGACTTTAACTGGGTTCCCGACCACAATGGTATAGGGATCAACATCACGGCCAACAACGCTGCTGGCACCAATAATCGCCCCGTCACCGATGTGAACGCCGGGAAGGATCACAGCATTCTGACCAATCCATACATCGTTGCCGATCACAGTATCGCCCTTGAACGGCATATCCGATGGAGCAGGCGGCTCCATATCCCATCCTTCAAGCGTGTAGAACGGGAATGTAGACACGGCGTTCATCTGGTGATTTGCGTCGTTCATTACGAATTCAACACCGGCCGCAATCTGACAGAACTTCCCAATGATGAGTTTGTCTCTGCTCCACGGATAAAAGTGTGTTACATGACTCTCAAATTCCGCGTCTGCGATATATGTGAAATCTCCAACGAGAATGTTGGGATTCGTGATCGTTGGCTTTACATAGATTTCGTTGTCATATCCCACGATCGGGTGGACCTTATTCGGGTCAGGTCTTTTTCCATTTTTCATATGCGTTTCTCTCCCTAAACCTCGAATCGTCGAAATCTCCCGTCACACCCGCAAAAATAAGTAATTTATTATACACCATCACCACGGATTTTTCCACTATAAAAAAACGGCACTCTGCGGCTCGCAGCGTGCCTTGCCGGTTTTCGCGGTAAACTGAAGCTGATGATCAATATTGATCAGGTGATGCTCAAAGTCGATATCGCTGATTGTCAGCCCGCAGAATTCAGATATGAGCATTCCGGGGTTCTTCCCGCCGCTCAGAACTTGCCGGGCTCCTCCACAGCCGCGCCCAGGCGATAGCCCTGGGGGGTGAAGCCGGTGGCCTCCCGGAAGACCTTGCCGAAATAACTGAGACTGTGGAAGCCGCAGGCTTCCGAGATCTCCCGCAGGCTCGCGTCCGGCCGCTCCATCAGCAGCACTTTGGCCCGGTGGATACGGACGCGCCGCAGGTAATGGGAGATCGTCTCCCCGGTGGCCGCCTTGAAGATGCCGCAGAGATACTCCGGCGCGCGCCGGAACTGGGCGGAAAGATCATCCAATGAAATATCCTCTCCGTAATGATCCTCCAGATAGAGGATCATTTCTTTTTCCAGCCCTTCGCTCTCCGCGGCGCGGCTGTCCGGCAGACGCCGCAGCGTCGCGGACAGCTCCGCCAGAAGCGCATAGAGCGCGGCGGAACGCCGCGCGGGATCTGCGTCGGAGGAGGTCGCCAGCTGCTCCAGCGTCCGCAGATGGGTCAGAAAGGCGGCGGGCTCCAAGGACTCATACACGCCGGCCTCGCTCAGGCCCAGAACGGCCATCATCCGCTGGCACAGCAGCCCGTCGAAGCCGATATAGTGCAGCACCCAGGTCCCGCCCAGACTGCGGTAGCCGTGGGACGCATGGGGCGGAAGAACGGTGAGCTGCCCGGGATGCAGCACGAAACGGGCGCCGTCGGCATAGAATTCGCCCTCGCCGGAGACGCCGAAAAAAACCTGCCAGACAGGAAAGCCCTTCGGCCGAAGGATCGGCTCCTGCTCATGATCGACACCCACGGAGCGCAGGATCAGCGGGAGCTTGGCGGCCTGTCGCTTTGTGACCGAGAAGGAGTAGCGCATGGTCTGTCCTCCGATCTTAATATATTTATATGTTTATTAATATATTAAGATTGCCGGAACGCGTTTGTCAAGCTACAATAGGATCAGAAGAGCAAAAAGATCCGACCCCGGCAGGTTTTCCTCCGCGGACACGCGAACGTGACCCTGTTTCCCGGCATCGGGTCTTTTTTGATTACATCCGGTCATTATGATTTGAAAGGAGCATTCCCATGAGTCTTCCTGTTGTCAAGCGCGATGAAAAAGGCATCCCCACCCTCTATGTTCACGACAAACCCTTCTTCATGAAGAGCGGCGAGATCCACAACTCCTCCGCCTCCGATGCCGCCTTCCTGGAAGAGAAGCTCTGGCCCGCCCTGCGTGGTCTGAACATGAACGCCGTCATTGTCCCCCTGTACTGGGAGCTCATCGAACCGGAAGAGGGCAAATACGACTTTACCCTGCTGGAGCAGATCGTGACCTCCGCCCGCCGCGAGGGGCTGAAGCTCTGCTTTTTGTGGTTCGGCCTCTGGAAGAACGCCGAGTCCATGTATGTCCCCGCCTGGATGAAGCGGAACACCGAGACCTACTTCCGCGCCGAAAAGGTCAGCGGTGAGAAGATGACCACCATCTCCCCCCTCTGCGCCGCCGCCGTGGATAAAGACCGCCAGGCCTTCACCGCCGTGATGCGCCGCATCCGGGAGATCGACAGTGAAGAGAACACCGTTGTCGTCATGCAGGTGGAAAACGAGATCGGCCTGCTCGGCACCGACCGCGATTACAGCGAGACCGCCCAGAAGGCCTTCTTTGCTCCCGTCCCCGAGAAGCTGGCTCAGGCTCTGGGCAACAGCGGCACCTGGGAAGAGGCCTTCGGCGAGGACGCGGGCGAGGCTTTCATGGCCTGGCACTTTGCCTCCGCTGTGGAGACCATCGCCGCCTCCGGCAAGAAGGAATACGACCTTCCCTGCTACGCCAACGCCTGGCTTCGGCAGAGCCCCTGGTTCCCCGGCTCCTATCCCTCCGGCGGTCCCGTGGAGCGGGTGCAGCCCATCTGGCGCGCGGCGGCGCCCTCGCTCTTCGCCTTCGGCCCGGATATCTATGTGCCCTACTGCGCGGACGTGATGGACAGCTATGCCACGGAAGAAAACCCGCTCTTCATCCCCGAGATCCGCAAGGATGCGGTAGCCTCCTCCTATGCGCTCTATGCCTTCGGCGCAAAGAACGCCATCTGCTTCTCTCCCTTCGGCATTGAGGACCTGGCCCTGGATCCCGGTCAGCTGGACAAGCCCCCCATGGACCTGATGATCGCCCTGAACATCGACCCCTCCGCTTTTGACATCACCGGCAGCAAGGACTGCCTCGCGGCGACTTACGATCTGCTGGGCCAGCTGGAGCCCCTGTACCTGCAGTACCGCGGCACCGGGCGCCTGAAGGCCTGCGTGCGCCACGGCGAAACGGACTACAGCGCCTTTCTGCGCTTTACTGACTATGACTTCGTGGTGAAGTACGGCCCCCGCATGAGCGGCAAGCCCCTGGGCGCCCTCTGGGCCCTGGAGCTGAGTGAGGACAAGTTCCTGCTGGCGGGCCTCAACTGCACGCCGGAGTTCCGTGTGAAGCCCGGCGTGAACAAGAGGCTGGACATCCTTCGTCTGGAGGAAGGCCGTGTGGAGAAGGGCGAGTGGAAGCCCGGCCGTGTGATGAACGGCGATGAGAAAATGAGCCTGCGCTTCGGCGACGTGCCGAGCGCCTTGATGGTCGAGCTGTATCAGTATTGATCCTGAAAGGTTTTTTCTTGATTTTTTGCACAAAATGCTAAAGCTTTCTTTTGCGGCAAACCATGACACATGTCATGGTTTGTCGTTTCAATCCAGAGTATTTTTATAATAGATTTATGTTGTCGATGCAGACGCATCGAGAGCAGGACGGACAGGAGAGGGGGGACGCTTTGGAAATCGTCAACAATGATGAACTGCTGGAAAGCTTCATTCAAAGATTTCAGATCCGGGAGCATTTCAGTGTCTGCAATCCGAGCTTTTTCCTCCTGCACTATCGGGCAGGGGAAATGCTGACGTCTCCGTTTACGCCCAGCCAGTACCTCCAGTTCATCGTCAAGGGCGATCTGCTGCTCTACGATATGCCGAATGAGGATTCCACGGTGGCTTTACAGACAAGCCATCAGGGCGTGCGCTTGATCGGGGATATGGAGCTGCTGGATATTGATTTCATCCCCTTTTTCGTCGAGGCAAAGTCTGAGGTATATACCGTGGCGGTACGGCTGGATCAGAACCGGAAGCTGCTGCTGACGGATCCCGTGTTCCTGCAGTGCGTGTGCAGGGATCTTGCGGCAAAGCTGCGCGGGGCGACGGATGTATCCATGCATATCGAACTGAAGGACAGGCTTGCCGCCTTCCTCAACCGTGTCGGTGAGGGTTATGAGATCCACGGCGTGGCGCGCTTCGCCGAACAGCTCAATGTCAGCGAGAGACAGCTGATCCGCACGATGAAGACCTTTTGCGAGGCAGGCTGGCTGCGGCATGAGAAGGCGGGGCTCTATCGGGTCGTCCGCTGTCCGGGCAGCGAAAAACCGATGGAACAGATATGAGCAATCTACACAAAACCCTTTGCAATAATTTTACGTTGCAAAGGGTTTTTTGTGTTATCTTCACAAAACACAGGCCCTTATTCCGGCACAGAAAGTGACGCGTGTCAGGGAAAAGAAAAGCCCGTTTTTGTATACTGATAGCAGTCATAGAACGGATACGAAGCGTCCGTTTATCGCAGCTTCGCATGAAAAACAGACCTGTTTTGAGAGGAGAAAAGCAATGGAAGAAAAAGTTCTCGGTTATGGCGTCATCGGCACCGGCGTCTACTGCGACCACTATTTCGGCACCCTGGGCCCCGTGTTCAAGAACCTGCGCCCGGTGGGCTGCGCGGATCTGAATGTGGAGGCCGCAAAGGCCGCCGCCGCGCGCTGGAACGTGCCCAAGGTCTACACCACGGAGGAGATGCTCTCCGATCCCGAGGTGGACATCGTCATCATCCTCACCAACCCCGCCTCGCACTACAGCCTGACCATGGCTGCCCTGAAGGCCGGCAAGCATGTCTACTGCGAGAAGCCCCTGGCCGCAAGCCTGGAGCAGGCCAATGAGATCGTGGAATTTGCAGCTTCGCAGGGCCTGTTCGTGGGCGCGGCGCCCGACACCTTCCTGACCCCCGAGTTCCAGACCGTGCGCAAGCTCCTGGACGAGGGCGCGATCGGCAAGGTCATCAGCGTCACCGCCAACTATGTCGGCCCCGGCGCCGACCTCTGGCACCCCAACGCCGGCTACCTGTACAAGAAGGGCGTCGGCCCCGCTTTGGACATGGGTCCCTACTTCCTGACCTCTCTGGTCACCCTGCTTGGCCCCATTGAGAGCCTCTTCGCCTATGCCAACCGGGGCTGGGACGTGCGCCGGATCTGGGACAAGGACGTGGAGGTGGAGGTCAACACCAACTACTGCGGCGTCCTGAAGTTTGCCAACGGCGTCATCGGCAACCTGAACCTGACCTATGACGAGTGGAAGTCCAGCCTGCCCGGCATGGAGATCTACGGCACCGAGGGCGTCCTGTTCGCCCCCGATCCCAACGCCATGATGGGCCCCATCAAGCTCCTGAAGGCCGAGGATTTCAAGAACCTGGTCAATTCCAAGGGCGACAATGTCGGCGCGCGTCTCGGCGCGATTTACGGCCCCGAGACCATGGCGCTCTTCACCGAGATCGAGACCCTCGCTCCCCGCGTGGGCAACCAGCGCGGCTCCGGCGTGTCCGACATGGCGAAGGCCATCGTCGAGGGCCGCAAGCCGAGAGTCTCCGCCGAGCTCTGCCGCCACGTCACCGAGGGCATCAACGCCTTTGACGTGTGCGTTGCCACCGGCAAGCCCTACAAGATGACTACCACCTTCGAGATGCCCGCGGCGCTCAAGTTCTAAGGGAGGAATGACTTATGTACCGCAATACGATCGTCGGCCCCAAGCGGGGCGTTGCCCTCTACAGCTACTCCGCCGAGTTCGGCTTTGAAAAGACCCTCGAGGACTGCTTCGAGGACATCCATGACATGGGTGCCACCGGCGTGGAGATCCTCGCCAACACCCATATTGAGAACTACCCCTATCCCACCGACGAGTGGGTGGACTACTGGTTCTCCCTCTGCGACAAGTACCGGGTGGAGCCGGTGGAGTACGGCCACTGGATCGACTGCCGCGTGCTGCAGGACCGCATGCTTTCCACCGAGGAAGCGGTTGCCCGCCTCGAGCAGGATCTGCGCCTGGCTCACCGCCTGGGCTTCAAGGTGCTGCGCACGAAGATGAGCGTTATCGACGACGCTCTGAACCCCGTGGAGAACTGGCGCGAAATTATCCGCGGCGCCTTGCCCCTGGCCGAGCGTCTGGGACTCACCATGTGCCCGGAAATCCACATCCCCACGAATCTCAAGAGCCAGATGATTCAGGATTACATCGACTTCATTAACGAGACCGGCACCAAGAGCTTCGGCCTCAATATCGACTTCTCCGTTTTCCGCCATAAGTTCGATGAGGGCGAGTTCGTTGACCCCCACTTCGTTCCCAATGAGCCGGAAGATATCATCCCTCTGATCCCGTATATCTATTGCTGCCATGCCAAGTTCATCCACATGAACGACGACTTTGAGGAGACTACCATCCCCTACAAGGAAGTGCTCATGGCCCTGCGGGATAACGGCTACAACGGCTATCTCCTGAGCGAGTACGAGGGCGCGGACAAGTACGACCAGGGCTATGAGGTCGGCCAGACCCTGCGCAGGCACCACATCATGATGAAAAACATTCTGGGTTATTAAGGAGGCGGAGAACAATGGAAAAACAGGTCATTCAGTCTGTGGGATTTCGCAACATCGAGGAAAACGGCGAGATCGTCGGCTTCCAGCTCAAGATCCGCCTGCCCTACTACCGCGGCGTGTACCTCAGCCAGATCCGCCCCGGACACCTGATCGTGGACGGCGAGAGCTTCGGCGAGGGCGAGATCATGTGGCGCGTCAACGGCGAGGATTTCACCTACGCCGACATGCGCAAAGACTGCACCCGCCACTGGCATCCCATGGAGCCCGCAACGCTGATCGTGAAAAAGCCCGGCGGCTTAAAGCAGGGTTTCCATGATCTGACCTACGGCTTCTGCTGCACTCACTCCTATATGCCCCCCTTCATGGAGGCGCTGGAGGATCCGGACAAGCCTGCGGTCATCTACTTCCGCGAGTTCGGGCAGAACATCAACAGCCGTCGGCTGCTGATCGTGTAAGGGAGGACAAGGACGATGCTGAAAATCGGAATTTTAGGCTGCGGCAAGATCGCCCAGGTGCGGCACATTCCCGAGTACGCAGATAACCCCGACTGCGAGCTCGTCGGTTTCTTTAACCCCACCAGGTCTCGCGCCGAGGACATGGCGGCCAAATACGGCGGTAAGGCCTACGACAGCGCGGAAGAACTGCTTGCCGATCCCGAAATCGACGCTGTCTCTGTATGCGCTGCCAACAACGCCCACGCGGAGCTGACCATCAAGGCCCTCAGGGCGGGCAAGCATGTCCTGTGCGAAAAGCCCATGGCCATCTCCCTTGCCGACTGCGAAGAAATGGTAAAGGTCGCCCATGAGCAGGGCAAGCTCCTGATGATCGGCCAGAACCAGCGCCTGACCCGCGCCCACGAGCTGGCGAAGAAGATGATCGCGGACGGCGAGATCGGCAAGGTCATCACCTTCCGCACCGCCTTCGGTCACGGCGGCCCCGAGACCTGGAGCATCACCCCGGGCAAGAACACCTGGTTCTTCGACAAAACCAAAGCCGCGATGGGCGCGATGGCTGACCTCGGCATCCACAAGACCGACCTCATCCAGTTCCTGCTGGGCGAGAACGTGGTGCGCACCACCGCCAAGCTCTCAACGCTGGATAAGCGCGGAGCGGACGGCAACCTCATCGGTGTGGACGACAACGCCATCTGCATTTACGAGATGGCAGACGGCGTCATCGGCACCATGACTGCCTCCTGGACCTACTACGCCGCCGAGGACAACTCCACCGTCATCTACGGCACCGAGGGGGAGATGCGGATCTATGACGACCCGGCCCACTCCATCGTCCTCAAGAAGAAGGGCGGCGAGGTCAAGTACTTCGACGTGGAGCAGATCCAGACCAACGACAACCAGACCAAGTCCGGCATCATTGATCTGTGGGTGGACTGCCTGAAGAAGGGCGAAGAATCCCCCATCTCCGGCGACTCCGTCCTCTCCGCCATGCGTGCGGTCTTCGCCTCCATGGAGAGCAGCGAAAAGGGCGTTGCCGTGGATATTCCGGCCAATCGTTAAGGAGGACACAATATGTTTAATTTTGGTTTGCTGACCGCCATTCTGGACGGCTGGACCTTTGAGGAAGCCGTTGACGCCGCCGCCGAAATGGGCTTTCAGTGCCTCGAGCTTGCCTGCTGGCCCGCCGGCAAGGCAGAGCGCCGCTACGCCGGTGTCAGCCATATCGACGCCGAGCGCGTCCTGGAGGACGATGAATACGCCGAATACGTAAAGAAATACATTTCCGACAAGGGCATGCATATCTCGTCCCTGGCCTACTACCCCAACGTGCTCGACCCGAATCCGGAGAAGAGCGGGCCCGCCATCGCGCATCTGAAAGCTCTGATCAAGGCGTCCGGAAAGCTGGGCGTCGGCATGGTCACCACCTTCATCGGCCGCGACCAGCACAAGACCGCGGAGGAGAACATTGAGCTTTTCAAGGAAATCTGGCCGCCCATCATCAAGCTGGCGGAGAGCGAGGGCGTCAAGGTCGCCATTGAGAACTGCCCCATGCTCTTCGGCCCGGATCAGTGGCCCGGCGGACAGAACCTCATGTGCACCCCGGCCATCTTCCGCAAGCTCTTCTCGATCATCGACAGTCCCAACTTCGGGCTGAACTTCGACCCCAGCCACTATGTGTGGCAGGGCCTCGACTACGTGCAGACCGTGTATGAGTTCAAGGACAAGCTCTTCCACATCCACTTCAAGGACATCAAGCTCTATCCCGAGAAGCTCAAGCAGGTGGGCGTGCTGGCTTACCCGCTGGAGTACATGAGCCCGAAGCTGCCGGGCCTCGGTGATGTGGACTGGGGCGCCTTCGTCTCCGCCCTCAACGACATCCGCTACAACGGGGACGCCGTCATCGAGGTGGAGGACAAGGCCTTCGAGAGCTGCAAGGAGGACGTACTCAAGTCCATCCGTCTCTCCAAGCGTTATCTCGACAGCTTCATCATCTAAGTCTCTATTTTTGCGTACAGAGCGCAAGTAGAAAATATAAGGAGGAGAAACCACATGCCTACCCAGGAAAAAACCGATCCGAAACTGTTAGTTTCCTACAGCTTCGGTGAGATCGCGTGCCAGATGAGCTGGTACATGATCAACACCTACCTGATGGCGTTCTACACCGACGTCGTTACGCTCTCCGCCGGCGCAATCTCCATGATCATGCTGATCGCCCGTGTCTGGGACACCATCAACGACCCGATGATGGGCAACATCGCAGACCACACCAAGTCCCGCTGGGGCCGCTTCCGTCCCTACATGATCTTTGGCGCTCCCGTCCTCGCCATCTTCAACATCCTGACCTTCACCGTGTTCCCTGTGACCGGCTGGCTGAAGGTCGTCCTGGCTCTCGTCACCTATGTCGGCGCCGGCATGGCCTACACGGCCTGCTCCATCGCCTATCAGGCGCTGCAGAACGTCATCGCCATTGACTCCCGCGTCCGCATGAACCTCGCCACCGCCCGCGGCCTCGGCTCCCAGATCACCGGCGTTGTCCTCTCCCTCGTTGCGATGCCGATGATCCTCCACTTCTCCCACACCCTGAACGCCGAAGGCGCGAAGATCGCCGACGCGAAGGGCTACTTCGCCGCAACCGTGATCCTGTCCGTGCTGATGGTCCCGCTGTTCTGGCTGTGCGCTGCCGGCTGCAAGGAGACCTACACCGAGAAGCTCCACGCCGGCCACCAGGAGAAGATCGGCTTCCTGCAGAGCATCAAGGAGCTCGTCAAGAACGATCAGCTTCTGATGGTGGTTCTGGCCACCGTGTTCGGCGCCATCTGTGTCTCCGGCCGTATGGGCATGCTGTTCTACTACATTGTCTATGTCGTCGGCGGGGATAACCCCTTTGCCCTCATTTCCCCGACCTTCACCACCATGACCATCGCCGCCCTGATCGGCGTGGTCATCCTTCCCTGGACCACCAAGTGGTTCGGCAAGCGCAACTGGATGCTGATCCTGAACGCGATCATGGTCGCGGGCTTCATCCTCATGTATCTGTTCCCGACCAAGCAGCTCCTCTTCCCCCTGTCCGCCATCTGCGGCATCGCCAACTCCGGCGCCAACATCTGCCCGGGCATGATCGGCGACTCCCTCGAGTACGGCGACTGGAAGCTTGGCAAGCGCCAGGAGGGCCTGGTTGCCTCCTTCCTCAGCTTCGGTGTTAAGCTCGCCACCGCGTTCGTCGGCTCTGTGGGCGTGCTGCTCCTCTCCGCTGTCGGCTACGTTCCCAACGCCGTCCAGACGCCCGCTGCCTGCAGAGGCATCAATATCGTTGTCAACATCATCCCCGCCGTGATCGGCGTTCTGTCCATGGTCCCGCTGTTCTGGTACAAGCTTGACGACAAGCGCGTCGCCGCGATTCGCGCCGACCTCGAAGCCGGCAAGCACGCCTGGGATAAGTAATCTCTGATTCTACACACGATATGACCGGATCACCATTGATCCGGTCATATCCATAGGAGGATAAAAATGCGTTACGAGACGATTGTATTGAATCAAGAGCGAAATGTCACCCTGACTGCCATGGTCCAAGGCGTCGGTGGTGAATTCCGCGGCATTTCGGACCGGCCTGCCGTGCTGGTGATCCCCGGCGGCGGCTATCTCTTCTGCTCTGACCGAGAGGCCGACCCCGTGGCGGCGGCCTACCTGCGCGCGGGCTATCACGCCTTTATCCTGCGCTATTCCGTGGGTGCGGACGCTCTCTGGCCCAGGCCCTTGCAGGACTATGAGGAGGCCATGGCGCTGATCGACGCCCATGCGGAGGACTGGCACGTGCTCCGGGACAAGATCGCCGTGGTGGGCTTTTCCGCCGGCGGGCACCTCGCCGGGGCCGCGGCCACGCTGGCCAAGCGCCGCCCGGCGGCGGCTGTCCTCGGCTATGCCGTGCTGCGGGAGGACACCGCCCATGAGCTGGGGGAGGACAAGCCCTCCATCGTGGAGGCAGTGGACGAGAACACCTGCCCCTGCTTCCTCTTCGCCACCCGGACCGACAGTGTGGTGCCCATTCAGAATACCCTGGACATGATGAACGCCCTGAACCGCCATCAGACCAGCTTTGAGTGTCACATCTATCCCTACGGCCCCCACGGCTTTTCCACCGGGGATCCCTCGATCCAGGGGCCGGAGACCGTCTTCCCCCGCCGCGCCGAGAACTGGGTGGACGACAGCATCGCCTTTCTGCGGGACCTCTTCGGCAACTTCGGCCCCCAGGGCATGACCGAGCCGGTGCTCCGCGCCCACGTCAACGACGACGCCATGGCCTGGCTGAGCCTGGACTGCAGCATTGCCCGTATCTTTGGCAACCCTGAAGCCCGGCGGGTGCTGGCCTCTACCATCGAAAAGATGCGCCGGCACATCGTCCCCTTCACGCCGGAGATGAGCTTTGAGGACATGATGCAGGCCCTTGGCAAGATGACTCTGCGGGAGCTGCTGGCCGAACGCAGCATCGACACGGAGCGTTTTGAGGAACTCAACACCGCTCTGCATAAAATTCCCAATATCTGATCAGGAGATACGAATATGGAACATAAGCTCCGTAATCCCGTTATTCCCGGATTTTATCCCGATCCCTCGATCTGCCGGGCAGGCGAGGACTTCTATCTTGTCTGCTCCAGCTTTGAGCTCTGCCCCGGCATCCCCCTCTTTCACAGCCGGGATCTGCAGCACTGGGAGCAGCTCTGCTATGTGATGACGCCGGAAAACGGCTTCCATGTGGAGAAAAACACCGGCAACGGCGGCGTCATGGCGCCCACCATCCGCTGCCACAACGGAATCTTCTATCTCATCAACTGCAACTTCGGCGACCGGGGCAACTTCATCGTCACGGCGAAGGACCCCGCCGGCCCCTGGTCCGAACCCCACTGGCTGACCGACGTGCCCGGCATCGACGCCTCCCTCTTCTTCGATACGGACGGCCAGTGCTGCATCATGGGCACCGCCAACATCTGGCCCAATGAGACCGGCGGCATGCGGCAGGGGATCTGGGCGGCAAAATATGACATTGAGAATTTCCGCATGGCGGGCGAGCCCCACGCCCTCTGGGGCGGCGCGATGGCGGGTGTTGCCTCTCCCGAGGCGCCGCATATCTACCACATCGGAAAATACTATTATCTGCTGATTGCCGAGGGCGGCACCGAGCAATATCACTCCGCAACCGTGGCGAGAAGTGAATCGCTCTTCGGTCCTTATGAAGGATGCAAGGCAAATCCGGTGCTGACCATGCGCCATTTGGGGCAGCGCGCAGCCATTCAAAACGCAGGTCACGCCGATCTGGTCGAACTGCCGGACGGGAGCTGGTACGCGGTGTTTCTGGCCTCGCGCCTCATCGGCGGGAAGAGCAAGAACCTGGGCCGCGAAACCTTTATCTGCCCGGTGCGCTTCGAGCTGGATTGGCCGCTCTTTACTCCGGAAACCGGGAAGGTGGAATGGGAGTACGACTTCCCGGAGAGCCTTCCCTGGACGGAGCTGCCGGAAAAACCGGTGCGGGACGATTTCCGGGGTAGCCTGGATCTCGACTGGTGCTTCTGGGGCAGACCCTATGAGCAGTTCTGGGAGACCGGGGCGAACGGGCTGACGCTCCGCTGCCTTCCGCAGGCCCTGGCCGACCCGCTGCAGCCCATGAGCATGGAAGTCACGCATGCGGAGGAAAACTTCGTCTCCTGCCTGGCCCGCCGCCGCCTGCAGCCCCACTGCCGCTTTGCCTGTAAGCTGCGCTTTGCCCCGAAGGGACAGGAGAGCGCGGGCATTGCCGTCTGCCAGGCCATGAACCATCAGATCCACCTGCAACTGGCAAAGGACGGCGATCAGACCGTGCTGCAGCTGCTGCGCTTCACCGCCGACTATGCGCTGCCTCCTTACATCCCGGGCTTTACTGCCGTGACGAATCGGGAAGTGCTGGCCTCGGCACCCTGGAAGGGCGAAGAGATTGTGCTGGAGATGGAGCTTTGCGAGAATGACTATATCTTCCGCTTCGGCGCAGACGAAACACAGCTTAAGGAGCTGGCCCGCACTGACGGCGCCTCCATCAATCCCGAAAAGGTTGGCTGCATGGTGGGTGAGATGCTTGCCCTTTTTGCCAGCGCCAACGGCACGGAGAGCGACAACAAGGCCCTTTTCGCCTGGGCGGAATATGAAAATCTGTAAGGAGAACGGAATATGAAACTGACGACGGAACAGAAAGCCTTTGTGGAAGATCTTCTCTCCCGCATGACGCTGGAGGAGAAGATCGGTCAGATGAACCAGGAGTCCCCCTCCATCGTGGGCGGCTTTGATGTGCCCTTTGAGGAGCTCATTGAAATGATGACCGACGGGCGCATCTCCCAGGAGGAATTCGGGCGCATCATGGCCACCGCTACCCAGGACTTCCATGAGGAGGACATTCGCGCCGGGCGCGTGGGCAGCATGATGGTCAACGACCCGCGCAAGAATAACGAGCTGCAGAAGATCGCCGTGGAGGAGAGCCGTCTCGGCATTCCGCTGATCATCGGCTTCGATGTGATCCATGGTTTTCGAAGCGTCTTTCCCATCGCCATCGGCGAGGCATGCAGCTTTGATGATGTTCTCTTTGAAGAGACCGCCCGCATGGCGGCCAGAGAAAGCCGCGCCCACGGCATCAACTGGAACTTCGCGCCTATGATCGACGCGGCTCGGGACAGCCGTTGGGGCCGGGTCTCCGAGGGCCCCGGCGAGGATCCCTGTCTCGGCAGCCGCTTTGCCCGGGCCAAGGTCCGCGGACTGCAGAACGACCGCAGCAGCCTGCAGAGCTATGTGGCCGCCTGCACCAAGCACTATGTGGCCTACGGCGCCTGCGAATCGGGGCGGGACTACAACACCACCTCCATGTCCGTCTCAAACCTCTATAATGTCTATCTGCCCGCCTTCCGGGCAGCCATGGAGGAGGGCGCGGCCACGGTCATGGCCGCCTTCAACGACCTCAACGGCGTCCCCTGCACGGTGAACAAGTGGCTGCTACGGGATGTACTCAAGGGCGAAATGGGCCTGGAGGGCTTTGTGGTCAGCGACGCCAACGCCATCCGGGAGTGCGTGGTCCACGGTATCGCCGAGGACGAGCGAGACGCGGGCATCCAGGCCGTCAACGCCGGCATGGACATGGACATGGGCACCCACATTTACAAGGATTATCTGCAGGAGGCGGTGGAAAAGGGGACCGTACCCATGGCCGTCATCGACGAGGCCGTGCGGCGCATCCTCTCCGTCAAGGTCTGGCTGGGGCTCTTTGAAAATCCCTATGTGCCCGAAGCGGACATCGAGGCCTATGAAAAGGGCCTTCCTGCCGAGCATATCGCCCTCTGCCGCAAGGCCGCGGAGGAGTCCATGGTGCTGCTGAAAAACGAGGGGGCTTTGCTGCCGCTGAACCGGAAGCAGAAGATCAGCCTTGTCGGCAAGCTGGCTGACGACCGCAATGAGGTCTGCGGCGCCTGGGCTATGGCCTGGAAGCCGGAGGACTGCGTCTCCATCCGCACGGGGCTGGAAGCCGCCGGGGCCGATGTGCGGTACTATCCCTGCGGCGGCCCGGAGGGTGAGCTCAACGAGGAAGAGATCGCCCGAGCTTGCGAAGAAGGCGATGTGATCGTGGCTGTGGTAGGCGAGACAGATGCCATGTCCGGCGAAGCCAGCTCCAGGGCGGACACCCGCCTCCCCGGCAGGCAGCGGGAGCTGCTGGAAAAGCTGTTGGATTCCGGAAAGCCGGTGGTTACCGTCCTCATGAACGGCCGGCCCCTGGCCCTGCAGTGGGAGGCGGAGCACCTGCCCGCGATTCTGGAAGCCTGGCACCTCGGCATCCGCATGGGCGATGCGGTGGCGGAGGCTCTGCTGGGGGACGTGAATCCCTCCGGCAAGCTCTCCTCCTCCTTCCCGGCGGTGACGGGCCAGTGCCCCATCTACTACAACCATCCCAGCACCGGCCGTCCCGGCAGCAAGAGCAAGTTTACCTCCCGCTACCTGGATGCCCCCTGGGACGCCCTCTATCCCTTCGGCCACGGCCTGAGCTACACGAGCTTTGACTATTCCGAGCTGCGCGTTTCCGAAGCAGACGACGCGCTGGAAATTGCCGTGCATCTGAAAAACACCGGCGAGCGCGCGGGAACCGAGGTCGTGCAGCTCTATATCCAGGATGTGGCGGCCAGCCTCGTGCGTCCGGTCAAGGAGCTGAAGGACTACTGTCGCCTCAGCCTTGCAGCAGGGGAGGAGCGGGAGATCCGCTTCTCGCTTCCAAAGGCGAGCCTGGGCTTCTATGACAACGAGGGGAAGTACCGCCTGGAGGACGGCCTGTTCCGTATTTTTGTCGGCGGCAGCTCCCGGGATGTGCTGGAGCGTGAGCTTCGGATCACCTTCGCCTGATCCACTTCGTAAAAGCAAAAAAGACACCGGCGGGAGGATCGCGTTTTACGGTCCTCCTGCCGGTGGTTTTGTCATACTGAGGCTCTGGATCAGCGGTAATTCGGTAGTAAAAATCGGGTTTCCTTACTGCCGTCGGGTGAAGGGTAGTATCAAACCGCAGGCCGGGATTTTCTATTTTAGAAGGTTCATTTCATTCTGCAGGTTTTCCAAAAACCTGCCTGCCTCTGCACCGTCCATTTGCGTATGATGAAATTGAAAGGATACGGGCAGGTAATACCGAAACATTTTCTTTTTATACTTCCCCCATATCATAAACGGATTGTTGTAGATACCGCTGTTCATGCCAACCGCGCCGTCGATCTCTGTATTGATAATGGCAGAAGTCCCGATCACCATGCTGTCAGAAGAAAGATCTCTGTCCGTGCAGTTCTCCGCAGCATGTTTTGTGAATTTCAGATAATCACGATTAAAGGTCTCCATATCCTCTGCGGCCAGTATGTCACAGGAGCTCATTTCCCCGGTTTTGTTTCTGACAATGGTGTTTACTGCGATTGAATCATACTGAATCAGCTTGTCTCCCACCGGCAGCACATAAAACTCTTTAATGGGGACGGCAGCCTTTCCGATGCAGTAGTCGAGCAGCATATTAAATTTTAAGCATTTCTTTTTGCTTACTCTCACGAGGTTGGTAACGTCGAAGGTTTTGAAAAACGTCACCATTGGATTCGGTGCCTTCATCCATAACGCGAAAGCCTTTGCCCTGTTGGATTCTTTCGGATCAATCTCGTGCGCCATCATGACCTCCGCTCACACCCGCAAAATTAATTAGTTTATTATACACCATCACCACGGTTTTTTCCACCGGAAAATCGGCGCCTGCGCGGCGGAAGAGAAATGCTCCGGGACATGCGGGAATCCATTTTTGACATTGACGGGAAAGCAAATCCTGATAAAATAGGAGGCCAGAACCCAAAGGAGCGTCCCGGAGAATAGTCTCGGGACGCTTGTCATGGAAAAATTCGATTGAGAAGAATGGAGACAGAGCATGAAGCCCAGCACCGTTAAACGCGATTTTCTTTCCACCACCCCCGGGATCCTGACCGCGGCTGTCGCGGCAAACCTTCTCTGGGGCAGCGCCTCGCCCTGCATCAAGCTCGGCTACCGGTATTTCGGCATCGCCGCGGAGGATGTGCTCAGTCAGATCCTCTTTGCCGGGGTGCGCTTTACGCTGGCGGGACTCCTGACCATCCTGATCGGGAGCCTTCTGCGCGGCAAGCTCCTGCTGCCGAAGCGCGGCTCCGGCGGGATGATCCTGACCCTCGCCATGATGCAGACGGTCATTCAGTACACCTTCTTTTATATCGGCCTGTCCCACGCGCCGGGCTTCAAGGGCTCGATCATCTCGCCGACCAGCACCTTCTTTGCCCTGCTGATCGCCGCGCTTGTATTCCGGCAGGAAAAGCTCACGGCGAAAAAGCTGCTCGGCTGCCTGATCGGCTTTGCCGGGGTGATCGTGGTGAGCGTGAACGGCAGCGTCGACGGCAGCGTGCGCCTGGACGGCGAGGGCTTCCTGGTCCTGGCGGCGGCCTCCTACGGCTGCTCCTCCGTGCTCATCAAGCGCTACTCCGCGCGGGAGGACCCGGTCGTGCTGAGCGGCTGGCAGTTTCTGCTGGGGGGTGCGCTGATGACGGCGGCCGCCCTCATCGGCGGGGGCAAGCTGCATGCGGTCTCACCCCGTGCCTGGCCGCTGATGCTCTACCTGGGCGCGCTCTCGGCAGTGGCCTATACCCTCTGGTCCCTTCTCCTGCAGCGGCATCCCGTCTCGCGCATCATGGTCTTCTCCTTCCTCAACCCCGTGTTCGGGGTGCTCCTCTCGGCGCTGCTGCTGGGAGAGGGGAAGATTCTGAACATCCCGCGCTGCCTGCTCGCCATGGCGCTGGTCTGCCTTGGCGTCTGGATCGTGAACCAGCCGGAAAAGCGCGGCGGTTGAAAGAACAAGCCTGACGGCGGAAAGCTCCCCTTGCGCAAAGGGCAGGAGCCGCAGCTCCTGCCCTCGTCTTATATCGTGGAGATGGTTTGAAATCAGCGGGCAGTGCGGCTGCGCTGCAGTTCGGAAACCACAATGGCGCAGGAGCTGTCGCCGGTGATGTTGACGACGGTGCGTCCCATGTCGAAGATGCGGTCCACACCGGCAACCAGAGCAATGCCCTCGACCGGGAGACCGACGGACTGCAGTACCATGGCCAGCATGACCATGCCGGCGCCGGGGACACCCGCGGTTCCGATGGAGGCGAGCGTCGCGGTCAGAACGATGGTGAGCATCTGCGAGACCGTAAGCTCAATGCCGAAGCAGGAGGCGATGAAGATGCAGCACACGCCCTGGTAAATGGCAGTACCGTCCATGTTGATGGTAGCGCCGAGCGGAAGGACGAAGGAGGTGACCTCCTTATCCGCGCCGAGCTTCTGTACGCACTTCATGTTCAGCGGCAGCGTACCGACAGAGGAGGCGGAGGAGAAAGCCAGCACAATGGCCGGCATCATGCCCTTGAAGAACCTGACGGGATCCATATGCCCCAGGAGCTTGACCGAGAGGGAGTAGACAACCACCATGTGGAGGAAATAGCAGATGTAGGCGATCAGCAGCACCTTGGCAAGAGATCCGAGCACCGCCGGACCGTTCTCCGCGACCACAGGGCACAGCAGGCAGAACACGCCGACCGGGGAAAGCTTCAGGATCATCTCCATGATCTTCATGCAGATGTCGTTGCAGACGGTGACTGCTGTGAATTCTATGTCCATGCGCTCACGGATCAGGATCAGGGCGAAGCCGATAAACAGGGAAGCCACAATGATTTGCAGCATGTTGGCGTTGGCAAAGGGCGCAACGAAGTTTGAAGGGAAGATCCCTACCAGCGTATCCATGAAGTTGACAGAGGTTGCAGAGGGCGTATAGCTCAGATCCGTCGTGGAGAGGACAGGGAAGATCCCCTTGGTCAGATTGGCGATCAGCAGACCGATCGTCACCGCAAAGGCGGTGGTGCAGAGGTAATACAGGACGGTCTGTCCGCCGATGGTGCCGACCTTCCTGATGTCGCGCAGGGAGACAACGCCCGCCATAATGGAGAAGAAGACCAGCGGACACACGATCCATTTGATGAGATTGAGAAAGATCGTGCCGAAGGGCTTGATGTACTTCGTCGCAAAGGCCGCGTTGGACGTCAGAAGTATACCGACGATGATCGCAAGCACCATTGCAATGAAGATCTGCGTGGAGAGTGCCAGCTTCTTTTTCATGGGATCAGCTTCCTTTCTAATTGAAATAGTATTCCGAACGTATACATGTCAAGCATACAGCAACAGCATCAAAATGTCCAGAGCAAAATGAAAAATACGCAAAGTATTTGTTGAAAACGCAGAGGACGGCGGCTGCGCGGGAGGTGACTCGGAAACGATTTGCAGATGTCCCGCGCCAAATCAGTGCCTTCATTTTCGTTGACGAAAAAGCGCATGAATGCTATTATTAGAATGCTATAATCAGAATGTTGGAGAAGCCCAAAATATACGAATTGGAGGATTTCCAATGAAAAAAGTTCTGTCTTTGTTTCTTGCCGCTGCGCTGATCGTCTGCCTCTGCGCCTGCGGCACACAGTCGGGTCAGACGCAGCAGAGTGAGCAGCAGCCCGCGCAGAACGAACCCGCCGCCCCCGCCGAAGAGCCCGCGGGCGAGCCGGTCCACCTGAAGGTCTGGGGTTCTCAGGCCGATCAGGAGCTGCTGAAGGAGCTCTGCGAGGCTTTCGCCGCCGAGCATCCCGAGAGCACCTGGGAGTTTGAGTACGGCGTGGTCGATGAGGACGACGCGCAGGCTCGCTATCTGGAAGACCCGGCCGCTGCCGCGGACGTGTTCTCCTTCCCCGATGACCAGTTGCTCATCCTCGTGCAGGCGGACGCGCTGTACGAAGTCACACGCAACCATGACGCGATCGCAGCCGCCAACGCGGCAGGCACGATCAACGCCGCAAGCTGCAACGGCGTGCTGTACGGCTATCCCATGACCGCCGACAACGGCTACTACCTGTACTACGACAAGTCCGTTCTCACCGAGGACGATGTGAAGACCCTGGACGGTATCCTTGCTGCGGCCAATTCTGCCGGGAAGCAGGTCCACATGGACATCTCCAACGGCTGGTATCTGGCCTCCTTCTTCCTGGGCAATGGCTGCCAGCTCACGCTGGACGCTGACGGCAGCCAGATCTGCGACTTCAATAACGCCAACGGCCTTGCTGCCGCCGAGGCGATCCGTGCCTTCTGCAACGATCCCGCCTTCATTACCGGCGACGACAGCATGCTGCAGGGCGGCATCGGCGACAATATCTGCGCCGGCGTCAGCGGCCCCTGGACCTCTGCCAGCATCAAGGAAAAGCTGGGCGACAATTTTGGCGCTGCGAAGCTCCCGACCTTTACCTGCAACGGCCGACAGGTGCAGATGGGTTCTTTCCTCGGCTGCAAGCTGCTGGGCGTGAACTCCCAGACCAGGCACCCCGTGGAGGCCATGATGCTTGCCGAGTACCTCACCGGTGAGCAGGCGCAGCTCCGCCGCTTTGAGGTGCTGGGCTACGGCCCCTCCAACATCAACGCCGCGGCTTCCCCGGCTGTTGCGGCTGACCCCGCCCTGTCCGCTCTTGCCGAGCAGAGCCGGTTTGCCATCAGCCAGCACGTTCTGGGCCAGTATTGGACGCCCGCCGAGGCCTTCGGCGCGGAGCTGGAAGCCCATTCCGAGGGCGATCTCCAGCAGATGCTCGATCAGCTCGTCGAGCAGGCAACCGCGAAATAAGTATATTTTGGTTTTATATCGGGAAAAGGCTGCCGCAGGCTAAATTGCGACAGCCTTTTCTTCCATTTCTCATGGAGGTGATGATCCTTGCATCGTGGGCGTCCTTTTTGGCTTCAAGCCTTCCGAAAAAGCAAACATCCCTTGACCTGGCTGTCGATGTTGGTCATGGGAAGCGGCTGCTTCCGCTTCCGGCAGTTCGGAAAAGGGCTTTTGTATCTGCTCTCTGAGCTTGCTTTCTTCCGTTTCTTCTTCGGCTTTGGATGGAAGTACCTGTCCCACTTTGATACGCTGGGAGAAAACAAACAGTTCAAGGTCTGGAACGAGGAGCTGCAGATCTACCAGCGCGTCCCCGGCGACAATTCCATGCTGATTCTCTTATTCAGCGTGCTCACCATCGCGGCGACGATCCTGTTTATATACTTGTGGTATCTGAATCTGAAGAGCGCGGGAGAGCTGTGCCTGCTCGATGCGCAGGGCAGGCATATTCCGTCCTTTCGCGAGGATCTGAGGAGTCTGCTGGACAGCCGCTTCCATATTACGCTATTGGCCGCCCCGGTGATGAGCCTGGTGGCCTTCACAGTGCTGCCGATCGTGTTCATGGTGCTGATAGCCTTCACAAACTTTGACTCCAACCATCAGCCGCCCGGCGAGCTCTTTACTTGGACAGGGCTTAGCAATGTGACGGATATCTTCCTTGGCAACCAGACAAAAACACACACCTTTTTCGGCGTCTTTGGCTGGACGATTGTCTGGGCAATCCTGGCAACCTTCACAAACTACATTCTCGGGATGCTGCTGGCGATTCTCATCAACCACAAGCTGGTGAAGCTGAAAAAGATGTGGCGGACACTCTTTGTCATTTCCATTGCCATCCCGCAGTTTGTGAGCCTGCTGCTCATTTCCCGTGCCTTGGAACCGATGGGTGCCGTCAACATTGCGCTGATGAAGCTCGGCTGGATCACTGCCCCGCTTCCGTTCCTGACGGACAAGACGCTGGCGCGCATCTGCGTGGTGGTCATCAATATGTGGATCGGCATCCCCTATACAATGCTGACGGTCAGCGGTGTGCTGATGAACATTCCCTCCGACCTCTACGAGAGCGCGGAGCTGGACGGTGCCGGACCTTTCCGCCGCTTCACCAACATCACACTGCCTTACATGATCTTTGTGACC
Organism: Oscillospiraceae bacterium; assembly: GCA_902761635.1. GTDB lineage: Bacteria > Bacillota > Clostridia > Oscillospirales > Oscillospiraceae > Limivicinus. The sequence goes on from CACWLG010000021.1 coordinate 34,775, forward strand.
GCCCCGGCGACGATCACGACCTTTGTGGGCAACATCAACAACTTCAACGTCATTTATCTGCTTACGAGAGGCGGTCCCTTCGCACTGGACTATTACCAGGCGGGCAAGACCGACCTGCTGGTTACCTGGCTCTATAAGCTCACTGTGGATCAGCACGACTACGCTCTGGCTTCGACCATCGGCATTTTCATCTTCATGATCGTCTCGACGCTCTCTATCACGGTATATAACCACACCAGCGCTGTAAAGAAGGAGGATATGTTCCAATGAGCAGAAGAAAAAAACTGACCGGAATTGCCCTCCATGTGCTGCTGACGGTACTGGCGATCCTCTGGCTCGTGCCGGTATTCTGGCTGGTGCTGTCCTCCTTCCGGGAGGAGAAAGGCGCATACACCTCTTACCTTTGGCCCAAAGGCTTTACCCTTGCCAACTACCAGCGGCTCTTTACGGACACCAGACTCTTTAATTTTCCGCGCTGGTTCCTCAATACGCTCTTTGTGGCGTGCTGCTGCTGCGTCATCACCACGATCCTGACGCTGATGGTGGCCTATGTCTACTCCCGGCTCCGTTTCCCGGCTCGCAAGGCGCTGATGAACGTCTCACTGGTGCTGGGCATGTTCCCGGGATTCATGAGCATGATCGCCATCTACCACTTTCTCAAGGCCATCGGCCTGGATCAAACGCTGCTGGCCCTGATCCTGGTCTATTCCGGGGGCGCTGCACTGAACTACTACATCGCCAAGGGCTTCTTTGACACGATCCCCAAGTCGCTGGACGAGGCGGCCATGCTGGATGGGGCTACCAATCACATCATCTTCTGGAAGATCATCCTTCCAAATTCCAAGCCAATTGTTGCCAATACCGCCATCAAAGCCTTTATCGCGCCCTGGGTGGACTTTATCTTCGTTTCGGTCATTATGAAGGACAACTACAAGAACTACACTGTTGCCAAGGGCCTCAGCACCATGGTGGACAAGGCCAACATCTTCGAGTATTACACGGCCTTCTGCGCCGCAGCGGTGTTGATTTCAATTCCCATTGTGCTGCTCTTCATCCGGCTGCAGAAATACTATGTGGGCGGCGTGACGGCCGGCTCATCAAAGGGGTGAGAGGGCGGATCGACCCGAAACGCCAGTACATTGTACAAGCCTCAGGGGTTTGGGCCGATGAAGGCATCGACCCCTTGCATGTATATACGTTTTGAGACAGCGCCTATACCGACCGTGCTTTCACTCCCTAAAGTTTCGTGATGATCCATAAAAGTAGATCCTTTTATGGAAAAGGATGCAGATAGCGCTCGGCCATGTCCAGCAGGAGCGTGAGCTCGGAGGCATCACCGAAGCCGTCGGTCTGCAGGATCTCGCCCCGCAGCAGCTTCTGGGCAAGGGCCATCACCCCATGGCAGACACTGTCGTAATAGAGGCGCGGGGACGCAATGGGACGGATCGACCCGTCCCGAATGCCCGCCTCATAGCTGCTCAGAAACACGGGATAGAAGTTCAGCACGCGCGATTCATACTCCGCCAGGACGGCTGGGTCGGGTTTTGCGCGCATGACAAAGCTGTCAAAATCCCCCACGAAACGGATGAAATCCGGCTGCTCGCGAAAGAGCTTGCGGTACACCCTGAACAGGCGGGACACGCGTTCGATCCCCGGGCAGGCGAGGAAATCCTCCGCCTCGTAGACGCTGGAGAAGAGCGTGTCCAGGTCCTGCCACAAAAGCGCCCCGGCACGGATGACCAGCGTCTCCTTCGTGCCGAAGTAACGGTAGAGCGAGGCAACGCCCACCTCCGCCTTCTCGGCCACGTCGGTCATCTTCACATTCTCGATCCCGTTTTGCAGAAAAAGCTCCGCCGCGACGTAGACGATTCCATCCTCGCGCAGGCCGCGCAAAGTTTTTGCAGAATTTTCGTTGCTCATATTGACAGGCACCGCTTTCTGTGATAGTCTATCTATCAGATTGATAGATAGACTATCACACGATCCTGCATTTGTCAAGTAAACCCTGATGAAACTGAGCGAAAGCGGAGGAAAAACAGATGGAGCGTTCAAAGGTCATCTTCGGAAACCGGATCGCGGACAGGGACTATCGCAAGGCCTGCCGCCAGAAGGAGAAGTTCATTCGGAAATACGGCGACGACAGCGGCCGCCCGTATTATTTCAAGGCAGTGGAAAACCCGGTGCTCGCCCCGCTCGGGGTAAAGACCCTGGTTCTGACGGATGAGCCGGGGCTTCCGCTTCCGGAGAACGCCGTCATCGTCGGCAACATCCGCATGGGCTACGGTCACTACCGCATCTCCATGTCCATTGCCTCGGCGGCCCACGCCCTGGGCTATGTGCCCTGCTGGCTGGACCTCAACTCCTTCCCCGAATCCACAGCGACGAAAATTATCTCCGGGCAGAACGATCTCTATTCCCTCGGCTCCCGGATCAGCCAGTATTCCAGGCTCTTCAATAAATTCGTATGGGAGCCGATCAACTATGAGGGCTTCCGCAAGCTCACGTACAACGTGGGCGACCAGAAAAACGCCGAGCTCATGGCTCCCCTGCTGCAGAATCTGCCGAAGGATGTGCCCTATGTCGCGACCCATGTCTGGCCCGCTCAGGCGGCGGTCCACGCGGGCTTCACCCATGTGGTCAACGCCATCCCCGACAACTGGCCCATGGCCCTGCACCTGAGCGAGGGGAGCATTCACACGGTGCAGACGCCCTCCGCCTTCCTCGGCTACAAGATGCTGCGCGGCATGGATAAGAAGCGGCAGCTCAAGCCCATGCCCAGGGGCACGGTTTTCGATGTGGGCCACTACGTCGACCATGAGTTTGTGGAAAACATTGAGGCCGACTGCGCCGCGAGGCTCAAGCGCATGGAGGAGGGCGCGCCCCGGCGCTTCCTGCTCTCCATCGGCGGTGCGGGCGCGCAGCAAAAGCTCTTTGAGGACATCATCCGCCATCTGCTGCCGCAGGTGCAGGCGGGCAAGGTCACCCTGCTCATCAATACCGGCGACCACTTTGATGTCTGGGATTCCATCGTGGCCCACATCCCCGCGCTCCGCGCCGTGGCCGAGACGCACTTTGACAATTACGAGGCCGCAAGATCCTTCATTGAAAAGGGCGAAGGGCTCCGTGGCGTGCAGGTCTTCTGCCACAGGGACATTTTCGCCGCAGTGTATGTGACGAACCTGCTGATGCGCGTGTGCGACGTGCTGCTCACCAAGCCCGGCGAGCTGAGCTTTTACCCCGTGCCCAAGCTCATGATCCACCGCGTCGGCGGACATGAGATGTGGGGCGCCATCCGCGCGGCCGAGGTGGGCGACGGCACCTACGAGTGCGAAAAAACCGAGGAGGTCCTTGCCATGCTCGATGAGATCACGAACGGGAATGAGGTCCTCCCCGCCCTCTGCCGCAGCATCCTGCGGGCCAAAAACGCCGGGATCTACAACGGCGCCTACGAGGCTGTAAAGCTTGCGGTGGGGAAATCATTTACCTCTCTCTGAGGGGAGGCGGCATGGCCGATCCCACGCGAGGCCATGATGGAGGGAGTCAGTTTCAAAGACGTACAGACTCCCTCGGTCTCAGCGCTTGCCCGAGACGCGCTGAGACAGCTCCCTCATAGAGGGAGCCAAAGCGGTACACATTTTTATTAAAGGGAGAACACCATCATGCAGAAGAAACCGATCACCAATAAGCTCCTGTGGATCTTTGCCGTCGGCCAGTTCGGCTGGAGCCTGCTCAGCGGCATCGTGACCAACTGGATGGTCTATTACTACACCGGCAGCCCTGACGCCCAGAACCCCAACACCGGCATTTTCGCCTCCGGCATCACACAGCATCCGATCCTCTTCAAGCTCACGCTCTTCGGCCTGGTGCTCGCCGTGGGCCGTATCTTCGACGCCATCACCGATCCGCTGATCGCGGGCTGGTCCGACAGCGCCAACTACAAGGGCGGGCGCCGCATTCCCTTCATGAAGGCCATCGCCGTCCCCTTCGCGCTCGTGACGGTGGGACTCTTCACTCTGCCGCAGACCGGCTCCATTCCCCTGAACGACACCATTCTCTTCTGCCTGCTGATGGTCTTCTACCTCTTCATGACCATCTACTGCACACCCTATAACGCTCTGATCGCGGAGCTCGGCGACACCCAGGAGCACCGCATCAACGTCTCCACCTACATTTCCTTTACCTTTATCGCGGGCCAGTCCATCTCCTTCATGCTGCCGAACGTGGCCGGCATGCTGCAGGGTGCCTTCGGTCAGGCCGGGTCCGTGCGCATGGCGGTAGCCGTCATGTCCGCCGTCGCCTGCATCGCCATGCTGGTTCCCTCGCTGTACATCAAGGAGCGCGCATACATCGACTCCAAGCCCAGCAAAACGGCTGCCTTCTCTTCCCTGCTCAAGACCTTTCAGAACAGGCAGTTCCGCCGCTTTGTCTATTCCGATGTCATCTACTTCTTTGCCCTGACGCTGTTCCAGACCGGCCTTGCCTTCTATGAGACCAAGCTCATGGAAATCGAGGACACCTGGACCTTCGTGCTGACCGCCACCATGACCTTCATTTCCGTCTGCCTCTACCCCGTCGTCAACAGGCTTGCTCCGAAGCTCGGCAAGAAAAAGCTGATCGTCACGGGCTTCTTTGCCTACGCGCTGGTGTTCCTCATCACCTCTCTCTGCGGCAAGGGTCTGTACTGGGGCTTCATCGTGGCCGTGTGCGCCGCGGTGCCGATGGCCATCCTCGGCATCCTGCCCCAGGCCTGTGTGGCCGACGTGGCGGAGCTTTCCCGCCTTGAGACCGGCGAGGACCGCAGCGGCATGTTCTTTGCCGCCCGCACCTTCGCCTTCAAGATGGGCCAGGCCATTGCCATGGTGGTCTTCACCTCCATGACCGTCGCGGCCACTGCGGCCAGCTACCGCGCCACCGCCGTTGTGGCCACCGTCACCTGCCTGATCGGCGCGTGCCTCTTCCTCCTTTATAACGAGAAGATGATCCTCTCCCGCATTGAGGAGCTGAAGGCAGGGAAAAAGGCATGAAGCTTGCAAATCTCAAACTGATTACCGACGAGTTTTCCTGTACCTGGAGCGGCAGCGACGCAAACAGTCAGTGCGGCCGGGTGCGCTGGGAGATCGAAAACAGCGCCCAGCGCTTTACCCTCCGCCTGCACAGCGGCGGGGAAACGGTGCTGCGGCACGTCAGCGCGGCCTTTGATTTCCCCTTTGAAAAGCATGACATGCTGTTTCTCAACGGCTATCAGTCCTGGACCGACAGCCGCGAGAGAGGCATCAAGGGCAGCATGCACAGTCTTGCCCGTGTGCCGAAGCTGCTGGTGGAGAAGTACAGCCTTGACCGCTACGGCGACAACCGCTTTGTCCGTTACGGCGGCGCCGGGCAGCAGCACGGCTTCACCTATGCCTATGTGCGTCGGGGAAAGGAATTTGCCCTCTTCGGCTCCCTTGCGGAAGAGAGCGGCTTCACGGTCCTGTATTTTGACACCCTGCACAATACGATCACGCTGGAGAAGGACTGCGCCGGCCACCACTTCACCGGGGATTACACGGCCTTCGATCTGGTTATGCTGAAGGGCACGGAGGACGAGGTTTTCGACGAATACTTCCGCCTGCTTGGCATCGCCCCGGCAAAGGGCAAGCGCCTCACGGGCTATACAAGCTGGTACAATCTCTATGAGGGCATCAGCGAGCAGTCCATTGAAAAGGATCTCCGGGGCTTTGCGGAATCCGAAAAGCGGCCGGATGTGTTCCAGATCGACGACGGCTATGAAAATGCCGTGGGCGACTGGCTCGTGATGAACGAGCGCTTCCCCCACGGCATGAAGCAGGCAGCCGATTCGATCCGCAAAGCGGGCATGCTGCCGGGAATCTGGCTGGCTCCCTTCGCGGCGGAGAAGAAGTCCATCCTGGTGCGGGAGCACCCGGACTGGCTCCTGCGCGATGAGAACGGGCGGGCCCAGCCGGGCGGCTGCAACTGGTCCGGCTTCTACGGCCTGGACATCTATAACCCCGAGGTGCGCGCCTATCTCAAAACGGTCTTCGACACCGTGGTGCGGGACTGGGGCTATGGCCTTCTGAAGCTTGATTTCCTGTACGCGGCCTGTCTGATCCCCCGCCGGGACAAGACGCGCGCCCAGGTCATGTACGACGGCATGCGCCTTCTGCGCGAGCTCTCCGGTGACGCGCTGATCCTTGGCTGCGGGGTGCCGCTGGCCCCGGCCTTCGGCATGGTGGACTACTGCCGCATCGGCTGCGACATGACGCTCAACTGGCTGGGTGAAGCCTGGCTGCGCCCGCTGCACCGGGAGGTGCCGTCCACCCGCAGCACGCTCCTGAACACGGTCTTCCGCCGCCATCTGGACGGCAGGGCCTTCCGCAACGACCCGGACGTGTTCCTCCTGCGGGACGACAATATGAAGCTTACCCCCGAGCAGCGGGAGACCCTCGCCACCGTCAACGCTCTCTTCGGCGGGGTGCTCTTCACCTCCGACAACGTGGGCGCCTATGACGAGAAGAAGCGCGCCTTCTATGAGCGCCTTGAGGCTCTCGGCCCCCGCAGCGTCCTCGACGTGAAGACCACACCCGGCAAGCTTGCCATCCGCTACCGCGACGGTCAGGAGACGCGCAGGCTCGTCGTGTCGATGAAATAAAAAAGCCAGAGACGCCCTGACGGTTCCTGCGATCCGTCAGGGCGTCTTCCGCTTATATTCCCTTTTTATACAGCACATAGGAATACACGGTCGGGATGAGGACCATCAGCAGCACCGGGATCAGGAAGCCCGCCGGGGTCCAGCCGACAAAGCTCATCACGATGAAGTACAGTCCCCCCAGCACCCAGAGAAAGCCCGCCAGGCGATGGGTGCGGTTCCAGTTTTCCTCGCTGTGCAGCGTCCAGGGCAGGCGGATGCCCATGGTGTAGCTCTGCTTGGTTTTGGGCATGTAGTTGCCGACAATGACAAACATCAGTCCGACAAAGATCGGGACAATGCGCTCGATGCGCAGCTCAAACCCGAGGCCCCAGGCAATCGTGAGTCCCCCGCTCAGCACCGCCACGACGGGGCAGATCCACTGGGCGATGAGTCTGAGCGCCGGGCTCATGTTGGCGCGCTTGGGATCGGCGTTCAGCCCGAAAAACGTGGCCACGTTCAGCGCGGCCACGATCAGCGGCAGACCGAAGACCGCGAAGGCCCGGCTCGACCAGCCGTTTACCTCGCCGTGCAGCCCCCAGTGAGTCGCCATCGTCTCGGGCAGGCGGTCGTAGACCGCGATGCCGACCAGCATTGGCAGCAGGCACAGCAGCGTGGTCAAAATCAGCGTCCTCTTATCCTTCTTCATGCTCGTCCACTCCCTTCAGGCTCTGGATCCAGAGCAGCACCTCCTCCAATACGGAGGCGTTCAGACTGTAATAGATGTAATTCTTCTCCCGACTCTCAAAAATGAGTCCGGCTTTCTTGAGCTGTGACAGGTGGTAGGACACCGTGGCCCCGGTCATGTCGAAGCGGCCCGCGATGTCTCCCGCTGTCATGCGCCCGGATTTGAGCAGGTTCAGGATCTCCCGCCGCACCGGGTCCGACAGGGCTTTCATTGTCTCGCTGAATCCCACCGGGCATCCCTTCTTTCAAGTATTTAGATTGTTTTCTAAATAGATGGTAGCACAATGGCAGCAAAAAGTCAACGGGTATTTAGAAATTTTTCTAAATACCCGTTGACTGCTGTATTTAGCGGTCCCGGTCGCGCACAAGCACCATGAAGCGCAGAAGCTGCATCAGCGTGGTGGCGAGGGCTGCCACATAGGTCAGGGCCGCGGCGGTGAGCACCTTCTTTGCGCCCTGCAGTTCTTCTCCGTCCAGCAGCGCCATGTCCTGGATGCTCGCCAGAGCGCGGCGGCTGGCATCAAACTCTGTGGGGAGCGTCACGATCTGGAACACGGCGCAAAGCGCATAGAGCGCCACGCCCGCGTAGGCAAGATAAATAAAGTAGCGGCTGTAGGAGCTCAGCAGCAGGCCGAGGATCAGCAGCGGGACCGAGAGCTTCTCGCCGAACGCGGTGACGGGGATGATGGCCTGCCGGATCTGCACCGGCAGATAGTTCTCCGCGTTCTGGACAGCATGGCCCACCTCATGGCAGGCGACGCCCACCGCCGCGACGGAGGTGCTGCCCCACACGGACTGCGACAGGCGCACCGCCCGGGCCTTGGGATCGTAGTGGTCGCTGAGCTCGCCGCTGATCTGCTCCACCGGCACATCCCTGAGGCCATTGGCATCCAGCACGCGCCGGGCCGCATCTGCTCCGGTGAGGCCGCGTGAATTGTGCACCTCGGCGTATTTCTTGAAGCTGTGCTTGACGTTCCAGCTTGCCCAGAGGGAGAGGATCACCGCCGGCAGCACAAAGATGACATAGGTCATATCCAGGTACAATTTTGCTTCCCCCTTTTCGTATTTTCTTTTAGGCAATACCGCATAATTCGGCAAGAGCAGATCCTGAGAAAATTTGGGTTCTGATAAAGGCACTTTTTCGCAGATGTACTTTGTGTACCTCAAGAAATTTTCCAGGAGATGCCGAAGGCGGATTGTGCGGTGTTGCCTTTATTATACCGTCCCTCATCGTCCCGTGCAAGTCCCAGTTGACCGGCGCCGCCGCGCATGGAATTATATTGAAATCGGCGGCGGCTTATGATAAGGTAAGCTTATTCAATTTATACTATGACACAAGGGAGGGCCGCATCCATGCGGAAAAAAGCGATTCGAGTCTGCACTCTGATGCTGCTGCTCATGCTGCTCACCGGCTGCGCAGGGCAGAGCGAGCCTGCGCCCGTGCCGACGCAGAGCCCGCCGACCCCGGCACAGGCTGCGCCGTCGCTCACGGCGGAGCCTTCCCCGACGCCGGACCCCCTCACGCTCTCTCTCGACAAGGTCCGCGGGATGATTGCCGAGGGGCACAACTACGCCGCCTTTCAGGAGCTTCTGGCCCTGGAGGAGAGCTGCCGCGGCGACACGGAGCGGACTGCGCGCTGCGAGGCGCTTTTTGATGAGCTGGATCGGCGTCTGCGGGACATTGAGCCCTCCTCCGGCACGGAGCTTGCGAGAAGCTTCACGGTCCAGGGCGGGTGCGTGCTGGAGATCAACGCCTTCAGCGGGCCGGTGCTGGTCGCCGTTTCGGACGCCATGGCCGAGCCCGGCACAGTCCCGAACTCCGTGCGCTTCTATGTGCGGCAAGGGGAGCTGGGTTCTGTCCATCTGCCCGCCGGCACCTACTATGTGGGCTACCAGGTGGGCTACCGCTGGTTCGGCGAAGCTGACGGCTTCGGCGAATACTACACCGAGGGGACGCTGTCCGGACCGCTGGTCTTCGATTTCTATATGGACGGAGCCTGGGCCAGCAACGCCAAGTACACCATCACGCTGTAAGATATGGATTCGCAGGGGCCGACGGCCCCTGCGTTTTTTCAATACGCAAAGCGTATTCTCTGTTTCTCCGCGTCCACCTCGGCCTCAACGCCTAAGGGCAGGATGCAGCGGGGCAGGGCGTGACCGATGGAGAGATTGCAGACGATGGGCTTTTCAGGATCGTCCACCACCTCCCGCAGAATCTCGCGGTACTCGGCACTGTATACCTCGTTCTGGGGCTTGCCGACCAGGATGCCGCTGACCGCCGCCAAAACGCCCGCCTCTTTCAGGTGCTGGAGCGCCGCGCGGTATTTCTCCGGCGTCGGCCTCTCCTCGCTGGTTTCCAGCAGCAGGATGCGGCCCTGCCAGTCCTCCGCCGGCGGGAAGAGCCCGTATTCCGCCGCCAGCGCCGGGGAGTCGGCATAGCGCCCGCCGTCGAAGAGATCGAACAGCGTGCAGATGCAGCCGCCGAGGATCTTGCCGTGAAAGACCGACGGGCCCTGCAGCAGCTCGAAGCCTCCGTTTTCGTGGGCAACGGGCGCGACACCCATCTGCTCCGGAGCCCAGCTTGTATGCTCCTCATACCAGAGAGGGCTGGGCCGCACCTCGGCAATGCGCCCGGTCTCGATGAGCTCTTCAAAATACTGCCGGGAATAAGGCAGCATCTCAGGCCCCAGCTCGCAGATCTCCGTCAGGAAGGCCTGGCCGTAGAAGCTCGGGAGGCCGAGCTTGTGAAGCATCAGGTGGTTCACCGTCGTGTCGGAGAAGCCGAGGAAGGGCTTGGGCGTCACTGCCTTTTTTAATTCGTCGTGCCCGAAGAGCCAGGGCAGCAGCCGGTAGGTATCATCCCCGCCGATGGCGGTCATGATGAGATCCACCTCCGGGTCCCGGAATGCCTCAATCAGATCCGCCGCCCGGGCTTCGGGGTGCTCGTTCAAGTACGTGATGCCCTTGAGGGCGTTGGTCATGAACTTCACCTTGAGCCCGCAGGCTTCCAGGCGTTTCACCCCCAGCGCGAGCTGGTGCTTTGCAGAGTCCTCCCCGAGCAGGCCGCTTGAGAGACTCACGATGCCGATACCGTTTATCTTCCTCATGTCATTTTCTCCTGCTTTACCTTGTGATCAATCACATGGCGGGAGGCAAGCTCCTTATGCACATCCTCCACGCGGATGCCGCTCTCGACCATCAGCACCATCACGTGGTAGGCAAGGTCCGCGATCTCGTAGATCGTCTCCTTCCTGTCCTCCGCCTTGCCGGCGATGATGACCTCGGTGCACTCCTCGCCCACCTTTTTGAGGATCTTGTCCAGGCCCTTTTCAAAGAGGTAACTGGTGTAGGAGCCCTCCGGCATATCCCGCTTGCGGCCCTCCAGAAGCGCATAGAGGCCCTGAAGCGAAAACTCGTTCAGGCTCTCGCTCTGCCAGACGGGATTTTCAAAGCAGGAGAAGGTCCCCAGATGGCAGGCGGGGCCGTCCGGCTCCACGACCACCACGAGCGCGTCCTTGTCGCAGTCGGCGGTAATGGAGACGATATGCTGGTAATTGCCGCTGGTCTCACCCTTGAGCCAGAGCTCCTGCCGGGAGCGGGACCAGAAGCAGGTCAGCCCCTTCTCCATGGAGATTTTCAGGCTCTCCCTGTTCATATAGGCCAGCGTCAGCACCCGCTTGGTGACGGAATCCACCACCACGGCGGGGATCAGGCCCTTTTCGTCAAATTTGAGTTCGTCGATATTTACCATATTACACCTCTCTGACCGGGATGTCGTTTTCTTTGAGCGCCGCCTTGAGCGCCGGGATCGTGACCTCGCCGAAGTGGAAGATGGAGGCGGCGAGCCCCGCGTCCACCCTGGGGAGGGTTTTGAAGAGCGTGACAAAATCCTGAATCCCGCCCGCGCCGCCGCTCGCGATCACGGGGACGGAGACGGCATTGCACACGGCCTCGAGCATTTCAAGGTCAAAGCCCCGCTTCACGCCGTCGGTATCAATGGAGTTCAGGACCACCTCGCCCGCGCCGAGCTCCACGCCCTTTTTGATCCAGGCGATGGCCTCCATGCCGGTATTCTCGCGCCCGCCCTTCGCGAAGACGCGGAAGACGCCGTCCACCCGCTTCACATCCGCCGACAGCACCACGCACTGGTCGCCGTAGCGCTTGGCAGCCTCAAGGATGAGGTTCGGGTCCCGGATGGCCCCGGAGTTGACGCTGACCTTGTCGGCTCCGCACTTGAGCACGCGGTCAAAATCGTCGAGCGTATTGATGCCGCCGCCCACGGTGAGGGGGATGAAGATGGTGCGCGCGACCTCCGTGAGGATATCGGTGAACAGGCGCCTGCCCTCACTCGAGGCGGTGATGTCATAGAAGACCAGCTCGTCCGCGCCGCTGTCGCTGTAGATTTTTCCCAGCTCCACGGGGGAGGACACGTCGTTCAGGCCCCGGAAATTGACTCCCTTGACTACCCGGCCGTTCTTCACGTCGAGGCAGGGGATGATGCGTTTTGTGATCATCTTGCCGCCTCCAACGCTTCCCTGAGGTCAATGGCCCCGGTATAGTATGCCTTGCCGATGATGGCCCCATAGAGCTCCAGCGCGCGCAGGGCTTTCACATCCTCGATGGCCGAGACCCCGCCGGAGGCGGTGATGTTGAGCCTGAGGGTTTTGGAAAGCTCCCCGTAAAGCGCCCGGTTCGTGCCCTGCATGGCCCCGTCCTTGGAGATGTCCGTGCAGATGAGAGTCCCGACGCCGATCTCCTGCATCTCGCGGCAGAAGGCAAAGGCGTCCCGCTCCGATTTTTCGAGCCAGCCGCGGATGGCCACCCTGCCGTCTTTGATATCCACGCCCACGGCGATCTTCTCGCCGTACTTTTCCACAGCCGCGCGCAGGAAGTCCGGGTCGGTGACGGCGGCAGTGCCGAGGATCACGCGGTCTATCCCGGCGTCAAGACAGGTCTCCACGGCCGCCATGCTCCGTATGCCGCCGCCAAGCTCGATGAAGAGGGGCGCAGCCTCGCGGATGGCGCGGACGGTGTCAAGGTTCGGGGTCTCCCCCGTCTTCGCGCCCTCGAGATCGACCAGGTGCAGGCACCGTGCTCCCGCGTTATAAAAGTCCCGCGCCAGGGCCGGGGGATCCTCGCTGTAGACGGTCATTTGGGCATAGTCGCCCTTATACAGGCGCACGGCCTTGCCCTGTACCAGATCAATGGCGGGAAAAATCAGCATATGGTTTCCTCCGATTTCGCAGGGGCCGATGTCCTCATCGGCCCGCGGATTTGTGCCTTGGTCGATCCGGGGAGAAGGTGAATTGCCCTGAAAGGGCAAGAGAGGCTGGCCTGGGCCATCGTCCCTTACGGAACAGACTCGCAAAAGGCTCTCAGAATATTCAGGCCCACCCGGCCGCTCTTTTCCGGGTGAAACTGGCAGCCGCAGACATTGTCCCGCTGCACCGCGGCGGTGAGCAGGGCGCCGTATTCGGCGTTGGCGATCACATCCGCCTCGCACTTTGCGGCGTAGAAGGAGTGGACAAAATACACGCAGTCCCCCTCACGGATCAAGCGGAAGAGGGGGCTTTTCTTTTCAGTAAAGCGCAGGGCGTTCCAACCGATGTGCGGGATCTTGAGGCCCGCCGGAATGACCTCCGCAATGGGCCGCACCTCACCGGGGATGAGGCCCAGGCCCGCATGCTCGCCGTACTCCAGGCTCTTGTCGAAGAGAAGCTGCATCCCGAGACAGATGCCCATGAGGGGCTTGCCCAGCCGCGCCTGCTCGATGACGACCGTGTCCAGCCCCGTGGCCCGGAGCTTTTCCGCCGCGTCCCCGAAGGCGCCGACGCCCGGCAGCAGGATCCTGTCCGCCTTTCGCAGCGTATCCGCGTCGCCCGTGACGACAGCCTCCGCCCCCACGGCGGCAAGGGAGCTCTTGAGCGAGAAAAGATTGCCCACGCCGTAGTCCACGATGGCGATCATCCGAGGACCCCCTTGGTGCTGGGCAGCTCGTCCGCGCAGGCGGGGTCGACGGCCACGGCCTTGCGCAGGGAGCGGGCGAAGGACTTGAAGCAGCCCTCGATAATGTGGTGGCTGTTCTTCCCGGCGAGCTTTCGGATATGCAGGGTGATGCCGGCATTGGCGCAGAAGGCGGTGAAGAACTCCTCCACAAGCTCGGTATCGAAAGAGCCCACCTTCTCCGTCGGGATGGGCAGGTCAAAGCACAAAAAGCTCCGGCCCGACACGTCCACCGCCGTGAGGATCAGCGCCTCATCCATCGGGAGCGTCGTATCGCCGTAGCGGCAGATGCCCCGCTTGTCGCCCAGGGCCTCCCTTACAGCGCGGCCCAGGCAGATGCCGATGTCCTCCACGCTGTGGTGGTCGTCCACGCCGGTGTCGCCGTGGCAGGTGAGCGTCAGATCAAAGCGCCCGTGCCGGGCAAAGAGCGTGAGCATGTGGTCGAGAAAGCCCACGCCGGTGTCGATGCTGCTCTCTCCGGCGCCGTCCAGATTCAGGCGCAGGGAGATGTCCGTCTCGGCGGTCTTGCGGCTGATTGCGGCGCTTCTCATGGCAGTTCCTCCAAAATTTCCCGGATGTTTTTGAGCAGAATGTCCATCTGCTCCCGTGTGCCGATGGTGATGCGGTTATAGTCCCGGATCCTGTCCTTGTCAAAATGGCGGATCAGCACAGCCCGCTCCCGGAGTCTTCGGTACAGCTCTCCGCCGCTGATGCGGTCGGACTTTGCAAAGATGAAGTTTGCCGCCGAGGGCAGCACCGTAAAGCCCAGGGCGCGGAGCGCCTCCACGGTCCGGGCGCGGTTTTCCATGATGGTGCGGCAGTTTTTGCGCGTGGTCTCCTCGTCCAGCAGCACGCCGAGGCCGAGGGCCTGGGTCATGGAGTTGACGTTATAGGGGTTCGTGGAGAATTTGATGGTATTGAGGTCGGCAATGAGCGCCGCATTGCCCGCGGCAAAGCCCAGGCGCGCCCCCGCCATCGAGCGGGACTTGGAGAAGGTCTGCACCACCAGGAGATTGTCATACGCCCCGATGAGGGGGATGCAGCTTTCGCCGCCGAAGTCCACATAGGCCTCGTCGATGACCACGACGCTGTCACGGTTTCGCTCCAGGATCTCCCGCACCTGCTCCCGTGTCAGGGCAAGGCCCGTGGGGGCGTTGGGATTGGCGATGAAGAGCGTGCGGTGCAGGTCGAAGTAATCTTCCGGCGCGATGCTGAAATCCGGGCGCAGGGGGATCTGCGTGTACGGGATGCGGTTCAGGTCTGCGAAGACCGGGTAAAAGCCGTAGCTGATATCCGGGAAGGCCGCCGGCTTTTTCTCATCGCAGAAGGCCATGAAGGCGAAATTCAGAATCTCGTCCGAGCCGTTGCCGAGCAGCAGGTTTTCCGGCCCGATCCCATAGAGCTCTGCCAGGGCCGCGCGGACATCCTGCCCTTCGATGTCGGAGTAGAGGTTCAAGGGCCGGGTGTGCTCCGCGGCAAAGGCCAGCGCCTTCTGAGAGGGCGGAAAGGGGCACTCGTTGGTGTTGAGCTTGGTGAGGTTCAGGATCTTCGGCTGCTCGCCCGGGGTATAGGGGACGAGCTTTTCGTATTTGTCACTGAAAAAACGGCTCATGCTTCATCCTCCTCCAGGCGGATGAGGGCGCTTCTGGCGTGGCCGGTCAGGCCCTCCTTATACGCAAAGCGGGCGATCTCCGGGGCAAGCTTCCTGAAAGCCTCCGCCGGATAGTAGGTGTACTGGATCTTCTTGACAAAATCGTCCACGCCGAGGGGGCTGCCGAACCTGGCCGTGCCGGTCGTGGGCAGGGTGTGGTTCGTGCCGCCGAGATAATCGCCCAGCGGCTCCGGGCAGTTTTTGCCGAGGAAGACAGAGCCCGCGTTTTTCACGTCGTCCAGGTAGTCGAAGGGGTTATCCACAAAAATCTCCAGGTGCTCGGGGGCGACGGCGTTGGCGATCTGCATGGCGCGGCGGAGATCTTTGGCAAGAATGATCTTGCCGTTATCGTCGATGGAGGGGCGAGCGATCGCAGCGCGCTCGAGGACAGCGATCTGCACCTCGATCTCGGCCTGCACGGCGCGGGCCAGCGCCTCGCTGTCCGTCACCAGCACGCAGCAGGAGAGCACGTCGTGCTCCGCCTGAGCCAGCATGTCGGCCGCCACGTGCCGGGGCTTTGCCGTTGCGTCCGCCACCACCAGCACCTCGCTGGGGCCTGCGATGGTGTCGATGGCGACCTTGCCGTAGACCTGGCGCTTGGCCTCGGCGACATAGGCGTTGCCGGGCCCCACGATCTTGTCCACCCGGGGGATGGACTCCGTGCCGAAGGCCATGGCGGCGATGGCCTGAGCCCCGCCGACCTTGTAGATGCGCGTCACGCCCGCGATCTTCGCCGCGGCGAGAATGGCGGCGTTGACCTTGCCGTCGGGGCGGCAGGGAGTGCACATGATGATCTCGCTGCACCCGGCGATCTTGGCGGGCACCGCGTCCATCATCACCGTGGAGGGATAGGGAGCCGTGCCGCCGGGGACATAGAGGCCCGCCTTTTCAATGGGCATCAGCTTCTGTCCCATCACGACGCCGCCGGGGCGGGTAAAGGACCAGCTCTGCCGGAGCTGCTTTTCGTGGTACTCGCGGATGTTGTGCTCGGCCAGGCGCAGGGTGTCGAGAAATTCCGGCTCCGTCGCCGCCATGGCCTCCGCGATCTCCGCCTCGGATACCAGCATGGTGTCGAGCCTTGCGCGGTCAAACTTCTCCGTGTATTTCAAAACCGCCCTGTCGCCGTTCTGCTCCACGTCGGCAAGGATCTCCTTCACGACGCCCGCCACGTCCGCCTTCGGCGCGTTTCGTTTCAAAAGCTCCTCATCCCGAAGCTCCCCGTCCTGATAAATACGGATCATGTCTCTACCTCCTGTGCCAGTGCCCGGACCAGCGCTTCGATCCGGGTCTTGTGAAATACAAAGCTCGCCTTGTTGGCGATGAGCCTTGCGCTGATGGGGACGATGGTCTCCAGCACCGCAAGGTCGTTTTCCTTTAAGGTCGTGCCGGTCTCCACGATATCCACGATCACGTCCGAAAGCCCCAGAATGGGGGCGAGCTCGATGGAGCCGTTTAAGGGGATGATGTCGATATCCCGGCCGAGGGATGAATAATAATGGGAGGCGATGTTCGAAAACTTGGTCGCCACGCGCAGCGTCCTGCTGAGATCGT
This sequence comes from Oscillospiraceae bacterium, assembly GCA_902761635.1. Lineage (GTDB taxonomy): Bacteria > Bacillota > Clostridia > Oscillospirales > Oscillospiraceae > Limivicinus. The sequence continues at coordinate 51,352 of CACWLG010000021.1, forward strand.
CCCGGTAGCTCTTCGGCCCCGCCACGCACATGCGGCACTTGCCCACGTTCAGATCCAGCAGCTCGTACACGTCCGGCGTGTACTCAAGCAAAATGTCCTTGCCCGCCACGCCGATATCCGCCGCGCCCCGCTCCACATAGATCGACACGTCCGAGGGCTTGACCCAGAAGTAGCGCAGGCCGAGGGCCTCATTTTCAAAAAACAGCTTGCGGTTTTCCTCGTGGATGGCCGGGCACTCGAAGCCTGCCCGCTCAAACATGCCCAGCACCTTCTCGCCGAGTCTCCCCTTGGGAAGCGCGATATTAAGCATGGCCCTTCACCTCCAGCCGCTCCAGCTTGTCGAGATAGCAGGCAAAGCCGATGGCCCCGCCCATTTTGCCCATGCGGTGCAGCAGCCTGTCATACTGCCCGCCGGAGAGGACGCCGGAGGGTACGCCGGGCACATAGCCCTGGAAGGCGATGCCGTTATAGTAGCGCATATCGCCGAGGATAGAAAAGTCAAGGCGCAGGCCGTCTTCCCCGAGCTTTGCGAGCAGGCGCTCCATCTGGGCAAGCGCCTGCGGCGGGCAGGCGAGCGCGTGCAGCCTTCCGAGCACCTCGGAGGGTGCGCCGCTGCAGGCTGTGAGATCCAAAAGACGCTCCGCCGCTTCCTTCTCCGCGCCCCGCTCCCGCAGCAGAGCTCCCAGCTCATGCAGGTTCTTGCCCGCAATAAAGCCCAGGGCCTGCCGCCTTGTGTCCGGCTCGAGCTGCAGCGCGTCCAGCACCCCGCCCACAATGCCGAGGTGCGACACGCTCAGCACGCTCCCGTCGGAGATAAGGCGCAGGCTCTCCCGGGCAAGGCCCAGCACCTCGGCGATCAGCTCCTCATTCACGTCTCCGATGCACTCCAGCCCCGCCTGGCGGATCTCCTTAAAGCAGCGGGAGCTCTCCGACACACGGTATACGTTCTCATCATAATAGAGCTTCTGCACCTTTCCCGCCTCGGGCCGGGCGGAGCGCACGATGGACAAGGTCACATCGGGCTTGAGGGCCTTGAGCCGCCCGTTGGTATCCGTGAAGGAGATCAGCTCCGACGTGGGCAGAAAGTCCTTGTTTTTCACATACAGCTCATAGTCCTCAAACTTGCCCATCCGATAGGGCGCATAGCCCTTTCGGTGATAGAGCGAGCGGAGGGCGAAGCTGATTTTCTCCTCGTTCTTGAGGATGTCACTGTCAATGGTCACGGAAAGGCCTCCAAAATCGGTTTCATTTACTTTCGCATATTAGCACGTTATCTGGTTAAAGTAAAGGGTTTTTTGCGGACCCGCAATGAGATCATCACGGATCCGCCGTACGGTTTATGGATGGCTCTCCTGTTTCTGCTGCGCAGAAGGCGCCGCGGGCGCAGGTTCTGTCCCGGCGGGCAGGCCGCCCTCCCGCAAAAGCAGCGCAAGGCGCAGCACACGCTTTGCACTTCGCTGCAGCTCACCCAGGGTGATCCCCTCGTGCTGGCCCAGGGTCTCGAGCAGCGTCCCGTCCGAGCGGTAGGCGCGCACGTTCTTTTTCCAGTCGCCGGGCATCAGCACGTCCACGCCCGCGCGCAGGCGGTAGGCGTTGTCCCGCAGCGTCGGAAACTCCGGGCTTGCGGCATGCTGCATCCACCAGTCGGTGATCACCACGCCCTCAAAGCCCCAGTCGTGGCGCAGGACAGAGGTCGCAAGCTCATAGTGATAATGTGCCCAGACGCCGTTTACCTTGTTGTAGGAGGTCATGATCGTGTGAGGCTTTGCTTCCCGCACGCAGATCTCGAAAGCGCGCAGATAGATCTCCCGCAGCGTCCGCTCCGACAGGCGGGAATCGTTGGTGTTGCGCCGGGTCTCCTGGTTGTTGCAGGCAAAGTGCTTCGGGCAGGACGCGCGGCCCCGGCTCTGCACGCCGCGCACGGCCGCCGCCGCGAGCTTGCCCGCAAGCAGCGGGTCCTCGGAGTAGTATTCAAAGTTCCGCCCGCACAGGGGATTGCGGTGCAGGTTCAGGCCGGGCCCGAGGTGCACATCCACACCGTAGTGCGTCATCTCCTCCCCGAGCTTTTCGTGCAGAGCCTCGACCAGCTCCGTGTTCCAGGTGCAGGCCAGGGCGGTGCCGATGGGCATGAGGGATGAAAACTTCTGCAGCCGCAGCCCCGCAGGGCCGTCGGCGGTGATGAGCTCGGGCACTCCCTTTTGCCGCAGGGCCTCGGTCACGCCGCCGAAGCCGCCCGCATTGCCGGGCACGCCGAGGGGCACGTTCATCATCCCCTCGCCCCGGGTAAGAGCCTCCAGCTCCTCGGGCGTGAGGCCTGCGACAAAGGCGTCCAGGCTGATTTTGCCGTTTTTCACATCCTCCAGCGTGCCCTGGGCGGGCTTTGCGCCGACAGGCTCGGGCAGCTCCGTGAGGATGCGCTGGCGCAGCCGGTCACGCGTGAGCTTCAGGGGGCGGCAGGCCTCCACGGTCTTCTCCGCGAAAACACGGAACGCGCCGATCTCCTGCTCGCCGAGGCTGAAGCGGTAGGAACCCGTCTCCAATACGAAGGCGTGGCGCCCCTCGTCATAGGAGGCATAATCCCGATCAGTGCAGCAGAGGGTGACGGTCTCGCTCTCCCCGGGATAGAGCTCCCGGGTCTTGGCGAAGGCACAGAGCACGCGCCGGGGCTTCTCAAGCGCCCCCGCAGGCTCGGCGCACCAGAGCTGCACGACCTCCTTGCCGGGCAAGGCGCCGGTGTTTTTCACACTGGCCGTGACCGTGAGACTGCCGTTTAAGTGGGAGAAGTCCAGGGGCAGCGTCTCAAAGCGCGTATAGCTCAGGCCGAAGCCGAAGGGGAAGAGCACGCTTTTCGGAGCGGAGCGCTCGAAATACCGGTAGCCGACAAAAATCCCCTCGGCATAGTTGTTATACTCTTTTCCGCCGAAGTTCCTGCTGCTGGGATAATCCACATAGTAGCGGGCGATGGTGTCGCTGAGCCTTCCGCTGGGGCTCACCTTGCCGCAGAGCACATCCGAAACGGCATTGCCGCTCTCCATGCCGCCCTGCCAGGCGATCAGGAGGGCGGAGATACGCGCGCCGTAATCCTCGGTCCACGCGAGGTCCATGACGCTGCCCACATTCAGCACAACCACCGTGTGGATAAATTCCGCCGTCACCCGGTCGAGCATTTCCCTCTCGTCCTCGGTGAGGTAGTAGCTGCCCTTTTCCAGGATGTTGTCCCGGTCCTCCCCGGCGGCGCGGCCGATGACGACGACGGCGGTTGTCGCGGTCTTCGAGGCTTTTTTCACCACCGCTTCCTCCAGCTCCATCTCCGGATAGTTGAAGGGCCAGTGGCCCCACCAGCCGCTGTCCGCCGGGTTTTCCCGGACCCAGTCGGCATAACGTGCGGCAAGCTCTGTATTGAGCTTCTGCCCCGCGTTTTTCAGTCCCTGAATGAGGTTGACGCGCCAGGCCGGGTGCACATCGCCCCCGCTGCCGTAGCCCACATAGAACCAGTCGAGCTGGCAGCGGCCGAAGACCGCCGTCTCCTCGTCCTTTTTCAGCGGCAGCGTCCCGTCGTTTTTGAGCAGCACGCACGCCTCCGCCCCGGCCTGACGGATCAGCTCCGGAAAGCCGGGGGCATACCAGCGCTCCCCCTCCGCGGCGTTCTCCTCCTGCATGAGACCCGCGCCCATATGCCGGTCGATCGAGCGCTGGATGATCCGTCCGACCGTTTTAGAAACCAGCTCCATTTGTATCTCCTTAAAGCATCGCAGCCATCTGCGAAAGCTCAAGCTCGTTTTCGTTCAGTGCCTCCGGCAGGTTGTCGCGCAGCAGGATATCGCCGGAGACCGCCGCGCGGGCCAGCACCATCTTGTAAGGCTCCACCGAATGGGTCAGCCACACGCTGCCGCCGATGACGCAGCCGCTGCCGATCTGGGTATTGCCGCCGAGAACCGTGGCGCCGGCGTAGATGACCACGTTGTCCCCGATGTCGGGATGGCGCTTGATGCCCTTGACAAGGCTCCCGTCCTCCTCCACGGCGAAGCTCTTGGCGCCGAGCGTCACATGCTGGTAGAGCTTCACGTTCCGGCCGATGGTGGTGGTCTCGCCGATGACGACGCCGGTGCCGTGGTCAATAAAGAAGTAGTCGCCGATGGTGGCGCCGGGGTGAATGTCGATGCCGGTGAGGCGGTGGGCATACTCGCTCATGACCCGGGGGATCAGCGGCACGCGCTCGGTATAGAGCACGTGGGCCAGGCGGTAGGTGGAGATGGCGATGAAGGCCGGGTAGCAGAGGATGATCTCGTCCGTGCTCTTGGCGGCGGGGTCGCCCTGATAGGCCGCCTGCAGATCGGTGTCGAGCTGACGGCGGACCTCCGGAAGGCTCCGGAGCATGACAGGTATGATGCGCTCCCGCTCCTCCTCCGTCGGCAGCACTGCCTCCAGGCAGCGCTTGAGATGGCCCATGGCCTCATGCAGGTACTGCTCCCTGGCGAGGCGGGCCGGGATGTTCAGGCTCTTGAGATGGCCGGCGTGCTGGGGGAAGAGCGCGGCGATCAGAAGATCGTCCATGCGCTCCACCCGGCCGCGAAAGCCGGTGAAATCCATCTGCTCCGCGCCGCTCTCTTCCGTCTGCTCCAGGCCGCGCGCGGCCTCGGCGATCTGTTGTTCCAGCAATCTGTCCATGTTAACCCTCGAAAAGCGCCGTGGAGAGATAGCGGTCGCCCGTATCGGGCAGCAGCACCACGATCGTCTTGCCTGCGTTCTCCTCCCGTCCGGCAAGCTCGACGGCGGCATGCAGCGCCGCGCCCGAGGAGATGCCGGCGAGCACGCCCTCTCTCTTTCCGAGCATGCGCCCGGCCTCATAGGCCTCCTCATTCTCCACGCATATCACCTCGTCATAGACGCCGGTGTCCAGGACCTTCGGCACAAAGCCCGCGCCGATGCCCTGCAGGCCGTGCGCGCCCGGCTTGCCGCCGGAGAGGACCGGGGAACCCGCAGGCTCCACCGCCACGACCTTGACAGACGCCTTCTGCTTCTTGAGATAACGCCCCACGCCGGTGATGGTGCCGCCGGTGCCGACGCCCGCCACGAAAATATCCACGCTGCCGTCGGTATCGGCCCAGATCTCCGGGCCGGTGGTCCTGTAGTGTGCCTCGGCGTTCACGGGATTCACAAACTGCCCCGCGATGAAGCTGCCGGGAATGGACGCCGCCAGCTCCTCCGCCTTTTCGATGGCCCCGGTCATGCCCTTCGCCCCGTCGGTCAGCACAAGCTCTGCGCCGTAGGCCTTCATGAGGACGCGCCGCTCCCGGGACATGGTGTCGGGCATGACGATGACGACGCGGTAGCCCCGCGCGGCGCCGACGCTGGCAAGGCCGATGCCGGTGTTGCCGGAGGTCGGCTCGATGATGACAGAGCCGGGGCGGAGCTTTCCCGCCTTCTCGGCCTCGTCGATCATGGCAAGGCCGATGCGGTCCTTTGCCGAGCCCGCGGGATTGAGGTACTCAAGCTTGGCGAGCAGCTTCGCCTTCAGGCCGAGCTGCTTTTCCAGGTTGGAAAGCTCCAGCAGCGGCGTGCCGCCGATGAGCTGTTCGACAGATGTATAAATCTTCATAGCGCTCTCCTTTTCTGCAACAGACAATAGTCTATTTATATGTCAACTCTGCCCTTCTGTCAACAAAAACTGCACCGGTTGCTTTTTTCCGGAATCGGGAGTATAATAATGTTTCCGATTATCAACACATCATTATATTTTCTCAAATTCAAACTAAGGAAGGCCTGCTATGGAATACGAGGACAAGAACCAGGGCGGCTTCATGATGAAGCTTGCCGCGTTCATTGTTGACAAAAGGAATCTGATTTTCCTGCTGGTGGGGATCGCCATGGTGTTTTCCCTCTTTTCCCGCGGCTGGGTGGAGGTTGAGAACGATCTGACGGCCTATCTGCCCGCAGGCTCTGCGACCAAGGAGGGCCTGGACGTGATGGAGCAGCAGTTCATCACCTACGGCTCGGCCAAGCTCATGGCCGCAAACCTCAGCTACGGGGAGGCGGAGCAGCTTTCTGAAAAGCTCCGGAAGATCGACGGGGTGCAGAGTGTCGCCTTCGACGATACGACTGAGCATTTCAATAAGGCCTCGGCCCTCTTCTCCGTCACCTTCGACTATCCCGAGACGGACGATGCCTGCCTGGACGCCTTGAGCGCGGTGAAGGCCGCCCTCGCCCCTTACGACGCCTATGTGTCCACCACCCTGGGCGACACCAGCGCCAGGCTCATCGACCAGGAGGTCAGCATGATCACCGCCTTTGTGGCGGTGATCGTGGTGGTGGTGCTCACCTTCACCTCCCAGACCTATGCGGAGGTGCCCATCATCGGCCTGACCTTTATCACGGCGGCGGTGATGAACCTCGGCACCAACTTCCTGCTGGGCAAGATCTCCTTCGTCTCCAACTCCGTCACCACGATCCTGCAGCTCGCCCTGTCGCTGGACTACGCGGTCATCTACTGCAACCGCTTCAAGGAGGAGCATGAGACCCACGGCCTGCGCGACGCAGTGGTGATCTCCCTGTCCAAGGCCATCCCCGAGGTGGGAGCCTCGAGCCTGACCACCGTCGGCGGCCTGATCGCCATGATGTTCATGCAGTTTAAGCTCGGCCCCGACATGGCCGTATGCCTGGTGAAGGCCATCTTTTTCTCGCTGCTTTCCGTGTTCACGGTGATGCCGGGCCTACTCATGCTGATGGGCGAGCTGATGGAGAAGACCCGGCACAAGAACTTTGTGCCCAAGGTGCCCTTTGTGGGGCGCTTTGCCTATGCCACACGGGCGATGATCCCGCCGGTCTTCCTGCTGCTGGTGGTCGCCGCCATCCACTATTCCAACATCTGCCCCTATGTCTACGGCTATGACACGCTTGTGACACCGCGGCTCAACGAAATGCAGATCGCCGACAAAATGATCGCCGACACCTTCTCCTCCCGGGCCATGGTGGCCGTGGTCGTCCCCGGCGGCGACTACAGCGAGGAGCAGAGCCTCATCCGCGATTTCGAGGGCTGCAGCCAGATCGACTCCGTGACCTCCATCGCCAACGCCGACGCCATCGGCGGCTACAAGCTGGCCGACAAGCTCTCGCCCCGGCAGTTTGCCGAGCTCATGAAGCTCGACTACGAGACGGCGGAGTTTCTGTACGCAGCCTATGCCGTGCGCGGGGAGAGCTATGACAAGATCATCAGCGGCATCTCCAAGTTCAATGTCCCCCTCGTGGACATGCTGCTTTTCGTGGTGGACATGGTGGACGAGGGCTATGTCACCCTCGACGCCGACCAGGCCGAGACCCTGGCCGACGCCAAGGCCCAGATGATCATGGGCAAGCAGCAGCTTGAGGGCGCGGACTTTGACCGTATGCTGGTCTATCTGACCCTGCCCGAGGCCGGGGATGAGACCTACCGCTTCACCGACACCATCCGCAAGACGGCCCAGGCCCACTATCCCAAGGGCCGGGTCTATGTGGCGGGCAACTCCACCAACCAGTATGAGTTTCAGAAATCCTTCCAGGTGGACAACATCGTGGTCAGCGTGGTGTCCATCCTGATCGTGCTGGCGGTGCTGCTGTTCACCTTCAAGTCCGCCGGGATGCCGCTGCTGCTGATCCTGGTCATCCAGGGCGCCATCTGGATGAACTTCGCCTACCCGGCGCTCGTACATAAGGACGTGTTCTTCCTGACTCAGCTTGTGGTCAGCTCCATTCAGATGGGCGCGAACATCGACTACGCCATCGTCATCGCCAACCGCTACACCGACGACACGAAGACCATGCGCCCGAAGGAGGCCATCATCGAGGCCATGAACTTTGCCTTCCCGACGATCCTGACCTCGGGCACGATCCTCGCCGTCAGCGGCATCCTCATCAGCTTCCTGACGACCGAGTGCACCATCAACGGCATCGGGGAAGCCCTGGGCCGCGGTACCATCATCTCCATTATTCTGGTCATGTTCGTGCTGCCGCAGATCCTGATCCTGGGCGGCAAAATTCTGGAGAAGACCTCCTTTTCCATGCCCAAGGTCGCCGCGCGCACCCACCGCGGCAGCGGGCTTGTGGCGGTGGACGGGCTCATTGTGGGTGAGATCCGCGGCAGCGTCAACGGCGTTTTCCGCGGCACCATTGAAGGGGACGCGGACCTGCGTCTGCTCTCCGGCAGAATGGACACGCCGGACAGCAAAGCCCCGGAGCCGAAAGCGGCGCCTGCGGCCGGGGTCGCGGACAGCGCCGTCGAAGGCGGCGGAAAGGAGGTGGGCGCAAATGTCTAAGCGCTTTTCTACAGGGGCGGTGCTTCTGCTGCTCCTGTGTCTGCTCCTCTCCCTGTGCCCGCCCTCCTTTGCCGAGGAGACGACGGTGATTCACATCCGCACGGCGGAGGATCTGCTGGCCCTGGCAAAGGACTGCTCCCTGGACACCTGGTCCACCGGCAGGCGCGTCGTGCTGGACAACGACCTCTCCCTCTCCGGCTCCGCCTTCGATTCCATCCCCACCTTCAACGGAAGCTTTGACGGGCAGGGCCACACCATCTATGATATGGAGCTCACCTCCGCCCAGTCCCCCTGCGGCTTCTTTCTGGAAACCGGCAAGGACGCGGATATCCACGACCTGCACGTCAGCGGCAGCGTCACCACCCACGGGGACGACAGCATGGTGGGCGGCCTTGTGGGCCTCAACCGCGGCATGCTCACCGGCTGCAGCTTCAGCGGCGTGGTCAGCGCTCTGACCCAGGTAGGCGGCATTGCCGGCAAAAACGACGCCAGCGGCATCATCGTCTCCTGCAGCGCCTCCGGCACGGTCCGCGGTCTGACAAAGACGGGCGGCATCGCCGGCGAGAACGCGGGTGCTCTCACCGGCTGCGAAAACCGCAGCTTCGTCAACACGGAGAGCGTCGACCCCGCCCTGCGCCTGGAGAGCATCGACACCAGCTCCCTTCTGAATTTTATCCGCAGCCTTCGCACCGACAGTGCCGGCATTACCACCGACACCGGCGGCGTGGCGGGCTGCTCCGGCGGCTTTATCGAGCGCTGCAGCAACACCGGCGCCGTGGGCTACCTGCACCTGGGCTACAACGTAGGCGGCATCGCAGGCCGCTCCGGCGGCTATATCAACGCCTGCCTGAACATCGGCGATGTCTACGGCCGCAAGGACGTGGGCGGCATCGTCGGCCAGGCGGAGCCGCTGACGGAGACCGCCGCGCAGGATCTTCTGGCCGGCGTCGGCTACCGGATCTACGCGCTCAACAATTCCGTCCGCGACGCCGTGGTGGACGCCCAGTACGCCTCCGACGATCTGTCCGCCAGCATCAGCAATCTCTCCTCCTATCTGGCCCCGGTGTCGGATGCCGTCAGCGGCCTTGACATCACCGATCCGGAGAGCGCCGTGTATCTGCACGATGTCATCACTGACTGTGTCTGGAACATCTCCAATGAGATGGCCGCCATCAGTCAGTCCGTGAACGGCAACTCCGGCATTCTGCGGGACGATTTCAAGGCCATCACTGAAAATCTCAACGCCCTCTCCGACACCGCTCTGCAGACCGCGGGCGTCATCGCGACCGTGGACCAGCCGGAGGATGTTCTTGTGGACGGCTCCGAGGCGAGCGAGAAGGAGGATCTGACCCTCGGCAAGACCGCGAGCTGTGAAAACCGCGGCAGCGTCAACGGCGACAGCAACGTGGGCGGCATTGCGGGCAGTCTCTCCCTCGAAAACGAGCTTGACCCCGAGAGCGAGCTGAACCTCGGCGGCAGCCGTATCAGCAAAAGGAGCGTCAGCCTCTCCATCGTGGTCACCGAATGCGTGAATCACGGCGCGGTCACCGCCAAGCGCGAATGCGCCGGCGGCATTGCCGGCATGATGGAGATGGGCCTTGCCTCCCATTGCGCCTCCTACGGCCCTGTTTCGCTGGAGGACGGCGATTACGCCGGCGGTATCGCGGGGCTTCTTTATGGCAGCGTGAAAAGCTCCTGCGCCAAGTGCCGCCTCAGCGGCAGGCGCTACATCGGCGGCGTGGTGGGCAACGGCTGCAGCGCCCGCAGCAAGGACGAGCGGGCAAGCACCGTATCCGCCTGCTACACACTGGCGGAGATCCTCGGCACGCCCCAGTTTGCCGGGGCCATCTCCGGCGGCGGCGACGGGAACTATGAGAACAACTATTTTGTCCCCGCCGGTTTTGCCGGCCTTGACAGGCTCTCCATCCACGGCAGGGCTGAGCCCATCAGCTTTGATGCCTTCGCCGGGGTCGAAGGGCTGCCCGAGGAGTGCAGGACCTTCATCCTCCGCTTTGTGGTGGACGGGGAGACCGTCAAGGAGATCCCCTTTGCCTACGGCGCGAGCTTTGACCGCTCCGTCTTCCCCCAAGTGCCGGGCAGGGACGGGCGCTACGCCGTGTGGGACCGCACAGAGCTTCAGGATCTGCGCTTTGACACCACCGTCACGGCGGAATACCGCCTGGACGAGACGGTGCTGCGCTCCGCGGATACGCGGGAGGACGGCCGCGCCGTCATCTACGTGGACGGGCAGTTCCAGCAGGGCGACACCGTCACCCTTGAGCAGATCCCCGTCGGCGAGGAGGATATCCGCGCCTTCTCCGCCACCTGGCAGGAGACCGTGAAGGACCAGCTCCGCTCCATCTTCCGGGACCATGACCCGGACTACTCCATCCCCGTCGCGGTGACGGAGCATCTGCGGGTGCGCTTCTCGGACGACGGGCAGCGCAGCCACACCCTGCGCTATCTGGCCCCGGACGGGAAGACGGAGAACTACCGCCTCTATCTCGCCGGGGAGGACGGCGCCCGGCGCATCCGGCCGGAGACCTTCGGCAGCTACTATCTCATCGAAGTCGGCGGCACCGAGGCTGAGCTTGCCCTGGTGTCCACCATCCAGTCTTGGTGGATCGTGGCCTATATCGCGGCGGCCCTGGTGATCCTGGCGCTGCTGGCCTTCCTGATCGTGAAGCTGGTCCGCCTCCTGCGCGCCCGGCCGAAGAAGGCGCGCGTGCCCCTGGCAGAGCGTCCCTTGCCCCGCTGGCTGAAGGCCCACCGCAAGCCGATCCTGATCGTCCTGCCCATCCTGCTGATCGCGGGGACGGGGCTCCTGCTCTCCCTGCGCTTCGGCAGCATCGGCTCCGCCGTCACGGCCTACCGGGTTCTCAAGGACTTCTCCCGGCAGGAGTGCGATGTTGAGACCAATGTGCGCCTGCGTATCGAGGACCGGGATTTGACCATGCGCACCACCGCCCACCGCGTCCTGCGTGACGGGCACATGATCCGCTGCACCGAGCAGTACGGCATCCCCCTCTATATCTCCGACGGCATGGTGTGCCTTGAAAACGGCCGCGTCTTCCGCCTGGCCGACGGGCAGCTCAGCCAGGGCAGGGCGCTGGATCTGGCTCTGGAGATCTTCCTGCACGAGAACCTCACGAAAACCGAGAGCGACGGCGTCACCCGCTTTGAGGCTGCCATCGGCGGCGAGACCGCCGGGGACATCCTGCGGCTGTTCCTCACGTCGGGCAGCGGGGAGCTGCTGCGCGCCGATGACATGACCGTCTCCCTGTCCGTGAAGGAGGGCGCCCTGCAGTCTCTCTCCTTCTCCGGCGACGGCAGCGCTGCGGACGGCAGGGCCTTCCGCATTGACGTGCTGCTGACGCCGACCGCCATGACCGAGCGCCCCGCGATCCCTCCGGCTGTCCTGGACGCCATCGAAAACGGCGGCGGAGAGAACATCCAGGTCCTCTCCGAGGATCTGCTGCGTCTGCTGGCCGCCTGGATCAAAAACGACAGTGCCGAGACCGTGAGCGCCGGGATCAACGTCAGCGCCGACTGCGGCTCTCTGCGCCTCACACCCCGATACCGTTATTCCCGCCGGAGCGTGGACGGAACGGATGTGCACTGCATCAAGAGCGCCCTCTTCACTCTCTACTTTACCGGCAGCGCGGCCTGCACGGCCGACGGCGCGGAGCTGAACGAAGCGCAGCAGCGGGTCGTGGACACGGCCCAGCTCATCCCCCTGGCAAAGGAACTCTGTCTGAAGGGGCAGTTTGACTGCACCGGCGCCGGGGACCGCTTTGTCTACACCGTCACGCTCCCGAGCGAGGACGCCGCCGATCTGGTCGCCCGTCTGCTGCCGGAGCTGGACCGTCTGAATCTCAGCTACGGCGACTGCCGCCTGCGCGTCACGGTGGCGGGTGAAAGTCTCAACGAGATCGCCCTCGACTGCGGGGCGAGCCTGCGCGTGGTATCCCGGGATGTGGATGCCTCCGTGAAGGTCACCGCAGCTTTTAACGGCGACGCCCCCGAAGCCGTGCCTCCCGCCGTCCGGGCGGCGCTGGTGAAAGAAACGTAAGCCCCCCTTCAAATACCGGATGGGGTACGATCTCTATACAGGCAGCGGCTCGATCCTGAAGTGCGGAAAGCGCTTCAGCCGATCTGAACAAAAAGTCCGGGGATGCCGCACATCCCCGGGCTTTTCTTCTGTTCTGCGTTTCTTTATGCCTCCCGCGCAAGCTTCAGAAACTCCTCCACCGCGCGCTTTCCGCCCGCGACGACCGAGGGGCGCGTCGGGTCCATCGGCAGCGCTGCGCCGTCCATGGTGCAGCAGACGCCGCCCGCCTCCTCCACGATGAGCTTGCCTGCCGCGTAATCCCAGAGGGACAGGCCCAGCTCAAAATATACCCCGGCACGCCCTGCCGCCGCCGAGCAGAGATCCAGCGCCGCCGAGCCCTCCCGCCGGATATCGAGGCCCGCGAGAAAGGCTTTTTTCATCAGCACAAAGCCCCGGTCCGCAAGCGCCGCATCATAGGGCGCGGTGCCGCAGCAAACCACGCTCTCCGCAAGCCCCGCCGACGACACACGGATGGGCCGGCCGTTGAGGCAGGCGCCCTCCCCCTTTACAGCGGTGAAGAGCTCCCCGACATAGGGGTTGCAGATCGCCGCCGCCCGAAGCTCGCCTGCGCGCATATACGCTGCCGAAATGCAGCTGTGGTGAAAGCCGTGGACAAAATTCATGGTGCCGTCGATGGGATCTATGATGAAAACCTCCTCGGCGTGCAGATCGTCATGACGGTCATTTTCCTCACAGAAAAAGCGCGCCTGCGGGATCGCCGCGCCCAGTCTCCCGATCAGCTGCTCCTGTACGCGGCGGTCGTATTCAGTCACCACGTCGCGCCGGTTGGTCTTGCGTTCGGCCAGCACGTCATGGGCCTCCAGCATCAGGGCGGAGGCCTCCCGCTCCGCTTCGCACAGGAGCGCAAGGACTTCTTTGTCGTTCATTGTTTCTCCTCCCGGTTCAGATTGTTATCCACAGGAGGCTATTATAGCGGATTTTTCCTGCCCCGTACAGGGGGGCGGTGACAAATTTTCTCAAATTATGGGGAGCCTTTTACTTGACATCATCCTGAGAAGACGGTAAAATAACTTAGTTAATATTTTGGAGGGGCAGGCTTGCCGGATCTGGATGCCGTCGGGGCGCCTTGTCCGCCCGGCCTATGGGGAACTCCCCCAATGATATTACTTTTATATCCCGACGGGTTCGCTTGATGGCCCGTCTTGCTTATGATAGATACACGTAGATATCTCATGTCTGCCAAGCTATCTGGGTTTACCCGTATTATTTTCAAGGAATGGAGGTGTATACCCTTACCATGCAATGGATACTGACAGTTGTCATTGCTGTCGTTGTGGCTGTCATCGGCTTTGCGGCCGGCATCACGTACCGCAAAAAGGTTGCGGAGCGTGAGATCACAAGCGCCGAAGAAGAAGCCAGACGGATCGTAAACGAAGCCATCAAGAGCGCCGAAAGCAAGAAGAGAGAGGCGCTGGTTGAGGCGAAGGAAGAAATACACAGAAACCGCTCCGAATACGAGCGGGAAGTGAAGGAACGCAGAGCGGAAATCACCAAGCAGGAACGCCGCCTTCAGCAGAAGGAGGAGAACCTGGACAAGAAGCTCGACGCCGCCGACAAGAAGAATGAAGTCCTTGCCGCCAAGATCGCCGATGCCGAAGCCCAGCAGCAGGAAATCGGCTTGGTCAAGAAGAGCCAGCTTGAAATGCTGGAGAAGATTTCCGGCTTCACGGTGGAAGAGGCAAAGGCTTATCTGATCGCCAACATCCGCGATGAAGTCACCCACGAAATGGCCATGAAGGTCAAGGAAGTGGAGGCCCAGTACAAGGATGAGGCGGACGAGCGGGCCAGAGAAATCATCGCCACCGCCATCCAGCGCTGCGCCGCCGATCACGCAAGCGAAATCACCGTCTCCGTCGTCCCCCTCCCCAACGACGAGATGAAGGGCCGCATCATCGGCCGCGAAGGCCGCAACATCCGCAGCATCGAAACCCTCACCGGCTGCGATCTGATTATTGACGATACTCCCGAGGCCATCACCGTCTCCAGCTTCGACCCCGTCCGGCGTGAGGTTGCGCGCCTGGCTCTCGAGAAGCTCATTCAGGACGGGCGCATCCATCCCGCCCGCATCGAAGAAATGGTCGCCAAGGCCCAGAAGGAGGTCAACGCCACCATCAAGGCCGAAGGCGAGCGCGCCGTGTTCGAGACCAATATCCACGGCCTGCACCCCGAGATCATCAAGCTGCTCGGCCGCATGAAGTACCGCACCAGCTACGGTCAGAACGTGCTCAACCACTCCATCGAGGTCTCCCATGTGGCTGGCCTGATGGCCGCGGAGCTGGGCGCTGACGTGAATATCGCCAAGCGCGCAGGCCTGCTGCACGACCTTGGCAAATCCATCGACCATGAGGTGGAGGGCAGCCACGTCACCATCGGCGTCGATATCGCCAGAAAGTACAAGGAATCCGAGGCCGTCATCCACTGCATCGAGGCCCACCACAACGATGTGGAGCCCCATACCATCGAGGCCTGCCTGGTCCAGGCGGCCGACGCTATCTCCGCCGCCCGCCCCGGCGCGCGCCGCGAGAACATCGAAAACTATGTCAAGCGTCTGGAAAAGCTGGAGGAGGTCTCCAAGAGCTTCCCCGGCATTGCGAGCTCCTACGCCATCCAGGCCGGCCGCGAGATCCGCATCATGGTCAAGCCCGAGGATGTCAGCGAGGATCAGATGGTCCTGCTGGCCCGGGATATCGCCAAGAAGATCGAAGAAGAGCTGACTTACCCCGGTCAGATCAAGGTCCATCTCCTGCGCGAGACCAAGGCCATCGACTATGCCAAGTAAACTCGAAAAAAATGGGACTGTGCTCAGCACAGTCCCTTTTCGCATCCGCTCAACCGAAGAGCTTGAAATTGGAAAGCGAGTCGATCACCGAATTGAACTTCTGGATGGATTCTGCAAGGCCCTCCAGGTCCACCGCGTCGAGCACCTGGGTCAAGCGGCCCACGCTCTCGCTGCTGTTTGAGACGACCGCGTCGATGCTCTCCGTCACGCTGTTGAGCTTCTCCAGCGACACATTGGCCTGGCGGATCAGCTCCTGTGTACTCTCCATGGTGGCCTTGGCCTCGTTCATGGTGCGCATGAACGAGGGCACCATGATGACCAGGCTGATGATCAGCGCCGCCGCCA
The DNA here is from genome assembly GCA_902761635.1 of Oscillospiraceae bacterium. Taxonomy (GTDB): domain Bacteria; phylum Bacillota; class Clostridia; order Oscillospirales; family Oscillospiraceae; genus Limivicinus. The sequence goes on from CACWLG010000021.1 coordinate 66,896, forward strand.
GCACCAGCACCGCAATGGCGGTGATCCGGCTGCTGCGCACATGCTCCCGCTGATCCTCGGCGATCTGCCGCAGCAGGGCCTCCGTGCCCGTCATCTCTGTTTTGTTTTCCATGGCTGCACCCCCCTTTGTCTGTGCGGGAATTGTAGCACAAGCGCGCGCTTATTTCCACCGTAATTTGAAAACAACGCCCGGCATATAAAAACCCTGACCGCTCCGGTCAGGGTTTTCTCGTATCAGTACAGCTCCTTCAACTTCGCAATGCAGTCAGGGCAGACGTTTTTTCCGCGGTAGTTGACAATTCTCTTCGTCGCCTCGCAGAACACACAAGCCGCCTGATATTTGCGAAGAATAATGCTGTCGCCCTCTACATATATCTCAAGAGAGTCCTTCTCCCCGATATTGAGAGTACGGCGCATTTCGATCGGCAATACGATACGCCCAAGTTCGTCGACTCTTCGTACGATACCAGTGGACTTCACGTAAGCATCCCCTCTGCTTTCTTGTGAATTTTTGAACTGTACACGCCTAAACATTTACAGAGATTGGAAATAAATTACAATTTCGTAAATATTTATAGCACTTTATATCATTTCCCGGGGGAAAAATCAACAGCAAACTGCGAACTTTGTAAAATGTTCATAAAAAGTTCTTTAATTTTGCCTCAAGCAAGGCAGAAATCGGGGTTTTTTTGGTGAGTATTGCAATTTTTTCCATTTATTTGTTTTCAATTTTGGCATCCCTCCTGCTGGGAAATACGGCTTCCGCAGGCTCTGCGGTGCTTGAGGGCGTGCACGATGCGCTGCGCTTTGCGCCGGAGCTTGCTGCGGCGCTGTGCCTGTGGTCGGCAGTGACGGAGCTGCTGGAGCGCAGCGGGATCGGGGCCGCCCTCGCCCGGCTCCTGCGCCAGCCGCTGCTGCGTCTCTTTCCCCGAGGCGCAGCCGATCCCGGGACGCTCGCCGCCCTGTCGGAAAACCTCAGTGCCAACATGCTGGGCCTCGGCAACGCCGCCACGCCCGCCGGCATCCGGGCCACACGGGGCCTTGCGCGCCTGCAGGCCCGGACAGAGCTCAATACGCTGGTGGTTCTCAACACCGCCTCCGTGCAGCTTCTGCCGACGACGGCGGCCTCCCTGCGCGCCTCCCTTGGCAGCGCTGCGCCCTTTGACATCACGCCCGCCGTCTGGGTCAGCAGCATCCTCTCGCTCCTGGCAGGCCTCAGTCTGATCCGCCTGCTGAACAGGACCCCGTCATGAGGGCGCTGGGACAGCTCACGGTGCCGCTGCTGGTTCTGGCGGCGGCGCTGGGTGCGGCGGTAAAGGGGGTGGATGTATTTGACGCCATGAGCGCCGGAGCGAAAAAGGGCCTGCTGATCCTGTGGGGGATCCTGCCGTCGCTGCTCGTGGTGTTCCCGGCGATCCGGCTGCTGCGCGCCTCCGGCCTGCCGGAGCTGCTGGGTACGACGCTGCGCCCGGCGTTCACGCTACTCGGCGTGCCGGAGGAGACGGGCCTGCTGATGCTGCTGCGTCCCCTGTCCGGCAGCGGGGCGCTCGCCGCGGCGGCGGAGCTCATGCAGCGGCACGGGCCGGACTCTCTTATCGGGCGCACGGCGGCGGTCATGCTGGGCTCGAGCGAGACGAGCTTTTACGTCATTGCAGTCTATTTCTCCGCCGCCGGCATCCGGGATGACGGCCGTGCCCTCCCGGCAGCCCTGTGCGCGGATCTCGTGTGCTTTCTGGCCTCGGCCTGGATCTGCCGCGTGCTGTGGGGATAGGTCCGGCGTGCGCACCGCAAAAACCGCCCCCGGCCTTTTGGACCGGGGGCGGCTGTGCTTTTATGGTTTTCCTGGGGCGATTACTTGCCCATGTTCATCTGGGCCGCGACCTCAGCCGCGAAGTCCTCTTCCTTCTTCTCGATACCCTCACCCTTGATGTAGTGAACGGCATTGACGAACTTCACGCTGCCGCCGAGCTTCTTGGCGGCGTCGGCGATGTAACCCTCGACAGAGCCGTCGAACAGGTCGGAGCGGACGAAGACCTGCTGGAGCAGGCAGTTCTCCTTGAAGAAGGCGTTGATCTTGCCGGCAGCGGCCTTCTCCTTGATGGCCTGGGGCTTGGACGCCATCTTGGGGTCGTTGTCCATCAGGGCAACCTGAACCTCGCGCTCGTGGTCGATATCAGCCTGGGGAACAAGGCTCTTGTCCCAGTACTTGGGATTCATGGCAGCGATCTGCATGGCGACGTTCTTGCCGATCTCGGTGGCGTCAATGCCGCCCTCGACAGCCAGGTTCACCAGAACGGCACGGGCACCGCCGGCGTGGACGTAGGCCACGTTGGTGGGCTCGTCGAAGCGGGCGAAGCGGCGGATCTGCAGGTTCTCGCCGATGGACATGACCTTCTCGGGCATGATCTCGGCAACGGTCAGCTCGCGGCCGGGGTACTTGCAGCTCATGAGAGCCTCGACGTCGGCGGGCTTGTCATTGAGGACGACCTTGCAGATGTCCTTGACGAACTGAACGAACAGCTCGCTCTTGGCGCAGAAGTCGGTCTCGCAGTTGACCTCGACGATGGCGGCAGCGCCGCACTCGGGGCAAACCCGTGCGAAAGCCATACCCTCGGCGGCCACGCGGCCGGCCTTCTTTGCGGCCTTGGCAAGGCCCTTCTCACGCAGCCAGTCGACTGCCTTGTCCATATCGCCATCGGTAGCCTGGAGCGCTTTCTTGCAGTCCATCATGCCGACATTGGTCATTTCGCGGAGAGTCTTAACGTCCTGAGCGGTAAAAGCCATTTTATTATTCCTCCTGTTATAACTTGGAAAAGGGACGTGAGATCTCACGCCCCTTCAAATCCTTATTCCTCTGCGGCGGCCTCAGCGGGGGCTTCTTCCTCAGCGCTGGCATCGGCGCCCTGGCGGCCTTCCTGAACGGCGTTGGCCATGGTGGCGGAGATGAGGCGGATGGCGCGGATGGCGTCATCGTTTGCGGGGATGACATAGTCGACCTCATCGGGGTCGCAGTTGGTATCGACGATGGCGACGATGGGGATGTGCAGCTTGCGGGCCTCGGCGATGGCGTTGTGCTCCTTGCGGGGATCAACGACGAAGAGGGCGCCGGGGAGCTTCTTCATTTCCTTGACGCCGCCGAGATACTTCTCGAGCTTCTCCATCTCGCCCAGGTGCTTCATGACTTCCTTCTTGGGCAGCATGTCGAAGGTGCCGTC
>CACWLG010000022.1 GCA_902761635.1 Oscillospiraceae bacterium
TTCCCTCTGCTTTTGGTATATTTACTTCGGCTTCTATGTCATTCTGACGTTATTAATTGATCGTTTTTCACTATTCACACGTTTTTCTGTAAACCCTATTTATTGGTGTTTCAGTCCGCAATCACACATACTTTCATAGGGTTCGTTGGTTTCTTCCAATCTTACCCAATCCCGCAAACCATTGCGGCACAAGCGTTTGCTCACCTTACGGCATGCTTGCGTTTGAGGGAAAGATTGTCAGCTATCATGGCGATAAATTCGCTATTCGTCGGTTTTCCCTTGATGCCGCTCACGGTGTAGCCGAAGAAGCGCTGCAGGGTCTCCACGTCGCCGCGGTCCCACGCGACCTCGATGGCATGGCGGATTTCGGGACTTTCGTCCCGAAGAGGGGACGCGCTCACCGCTGTCCAAGAGCGTGAATTTCATAAATGCTTTATTGCTTTATTTATTGGTTTGAATCTTCCCCGTTTGTCGGGGCTAAATGTATGTTAGCACGAAAGTCCAAATATGTCAATTTCCCAAACCTATAAACATTTGAAAATAATTCTTAAATTCTCTGATTTTTGATCCTAACGCGAACTTTTTGCCGAACAAATACGAACTCCTTCTGCTGAGAGCGGGAATCCCGCTCCCGCTCTGTTTTCCCTGTTCGTATTTCTATAATTTAACGAATTGCAAGCAAGATTGAATCAACTTTGAAGAGAGATGCAAACAAGTGTGATAATACTCTGAATCAACTATTAACGACTTTCATTTAACTCCCGCATACAAGCAGTTTCATAAACGCGGCTTATTGCTCTTATCTGTGTATTTACAGGAGCAATAAGCCGCTTTTCTCTTTTTTCATATGTGCGGCTATAACGACAGGTCCAATCCCAAACCTTGCTATAATGAAATCACAAAAGAGATGAGGAACAAACCTAAGAGAAAAGGAGAAACGAACATGAAACGCACGAAGAAATACAGCTACGAAACCTATGAGGAAACTATCACTTCCCTCTGTGAGAATTCTTACTATGAGTATGAAACAAGTTATACCAGCCGTTATGAGATGGCTGCCTGCTATGACTCCTTTACTGGCATGACCGATGATCTGGTGGAAGAGATGGAGTTGAACTTCTCCCTTCGTGTGAGTGTCGCTTGCTTCTGATATGTGCGAAAAGAACGACAGGTTCAATCCAAAAGATTGCTATAATGTAATCACAAAAGAGATGAGGAACAAACCTCAAAAATAATCAAAAATAATACAACTTTAAGGAGAGATTGAAATGAAACGCTTGAAGAAAAAGAGCAAAAAGAACACTACTCGCAATAGCATTCCCTACACTCCTGGCCGTAACATGTTCGGGGAAAAGGCCGAAACCCATCTCATTATTTTGGAGAAAGAAACCGCTTTCCAGCAGATAATGGATTGCGTCTGTCAGCTCGACGGCAGCAAGAAAGAATTTACCTTTGACCCAAGCTGCTTTGCCGATTGTATGGATGAGTATAGGGAGATTATGGCTAAGGTCCAGATCATCATGGGACTGAAAGCCCGAACGGCTCATAGAACCAGCTTTGATTACATTGCTTAACTCTTCGCTGTTCCAAGCAAGTACAAAAAGAACGACAGGTTTCCTAATCCAACGCAGTATAATGTACATGTAAACAAGAGATGAAGAACATCTCAAAAATAAATAATGAAAGGAATTACTAAAATGAAAATTGATTTTGCTCGCTCTGTTATTGAACTGACCAAGGCCGAGATGAAAGAGGTCCAGAATTATGGCTCTGAGATGTATAGGGAGCTTATGAATGCCCGCCGCGATAACCCTGGCTTCCGTGTGGTTGAGATCAAGGCCAAGAAGGTCAAGACCCCCCTGGATAAGCTGAACATGGCCACCATTAAGGCTTATGTGAAAGCCCATGGCAACCCCGAACAGAAGGAAGAATTCCTGGCAATCAGCATTCCTCACTACACCGAGGATGATATTTACATCGAGGCCAAGTCCTTTGTTGAAATCAAAAAGTGGTTCCTGGCTCAGTTTCCTGAATATAAGAAAGCCATTGATGACCATGATACTGAGATGAAGAAAATCTTTAAGTCTGTCAATGACAAGATTGAGGCTGCCAAGGCCAAAACCGCAAGGGACACCTGTGAAAAGGCAAACAAGGAAGCCAGAGAGTTTCTCTCGGCTTCCTGATAAAAAACAAAAATAATTTAATGGAGGATAAAAAAATGAAAGCACTGGTTGTTGACTACGCTAACGGCGTGATTTCCCTCAGCTCTGCCTTTGAGAAGAAAGCGTTTACCCCTGGTACTACGGAATATGCCCAACTTATGGCTGTTCGCAATGACTTCCCTGGTTTTCGCCTTGCTACCCGCCAGTTCAAGACGAACACGAAGCAGGACCGCTATAAGGGTCTGACCTATAATCGCATGCGGGAATATATCAAGCGTGTTGAAGGCGACGATGCTCCCGCTGTCCTCGAAGGTCTGGAAGACCTGATTGAAATTTCCAAGTGCCACAGTACTTGTAAGCGTTACCCTTCGGTGAAGAAGTGGTTTCTGGAACGCTATCCCGATGTGGCGACCTTCGGGATGACCGATGAAGAGCTTGCCAAGTGGAAGGAAAAGAAAGAAGCTGCCGCGAAGGAGCAGACAACTTCCGACTCCAAAGCAAATAAAGTCACTGCCTTCCCCAACTCTGAGTCTGTAAAACCTTCTGAGAGTCAGTCCCAGGAGAAAACAGAGAGTGTTTCTGATACCGTGGAAGACCTTCCTACTGCCATTAATGAGTAAGCGTTAGCGGATCGCTCAAAACAACCGCTCAAATCCTCTGTTGGCTTTGCCAACGGAGGATTTAATTTTTTCTAAAAAGTTCTGTTTTTCAAGCAAAAAGCGATCTCTTATTTGAATTTTATAAAAAAATATTATATAATATATATGTAAGATAAAGAAAAAAGAATATAAAAAAAGGATGAGAGAGTATTAAAGCAATACTTTCTCATTCGTGTGTTCTAACGAAAAATACCGCGTAACGGTAAATTGAAAATGTATATTCAAAATAATAATTATAAAAGGAGTTTGATATGTCTAATACATCCCCAAACCAAAAGGTAATCCAAATTCACCGCAAGCCATTGGGCGGGAGCTTTCTTGGCATCAATAATGATAACTGGAAGAACGCGGCGCGTGTATTAGGAGCACATGGCTTCCTGTTATACATTTACCTTGCCTCCAACAAGGACCAATACAAGTTTGCGCTGTCCCCCGCTGCCGTATAGAAGGAAATCGGGATGCCCCGATCCACCTATTACGATCAGCTTATCAAGCTGGAATCCTTCGGTTTTCTTGTCCCCCCTGCTGGCAATGGAAACATGTATCACTTTTATGAAGCACCGCAATCCAGCACACAGAACAAAAATGTATGTGAGCCGGAAAAAACTGAAAATCCACCTGACGGACAAGCTAATCCGGCACAGGATTAAACCTGTCCGTAAAAGAATATAGAAATATATATAAATAATAAAAATAAGAGAACATATATTCCAGAAGAGTAATAGTGTTCACAGGTCAAGACTCAGAAGGAATACACACTATAATATAGATTAAATTTCTTTGTTTATTAACGCGGCCGCACATGTCACGCAATAACATAATATAATTAAAAGGAGAATAAAAATAATGAATAATATTGTGAACAAGTATACTGAAACGTTGATGATTATTTGGCTCAGTTTTCTGAGGAAACGCGCGAGATAGAATACTTCAAATTCATTATCAGTAATTATATTAAGTTCATGTTTATTACCGAAGCCAAATCCCAGGGAAAAGATTGCGCCGAAGAGATTTTTGCCAATACTGTTATTCATGTTCATTTACCTGATTTTATAAAGGAAATCTATACTGAAAGCTATTATAGTGAGCTCCATGATGAAGCAGTATGGCTGAGAAATGATTCTACATACGCACCAAAAATGAATCTTGGCGATGACTTTTGGGATGTGTCAATTGATTTCAATGAAATGGATTCTACTGTGGCAGAATTCACAAGTGACGATGTGTATGAAGAAGGTTCCTTGGAAGGTTCAGAGAATTTAGAGGAAGCAAGAAAAGCATATATTGATTTCGTAATTGATGCTTTTGTAAAGGAGATGCTCATTCGTGACTACGCAACTATGATACCAGACAATCCGTGGGAGTATGTGGATGACATCGTAAGTTTGACCTTCACTTATATCTCAGAATGTCCTTCTTGTGTCTCAGAATTATATCCCTTGGAATGGGTAGAAGAATCCTATAATTTTAGCTAACCGGTTACCCTCAATGGTTATTAATAGCCATTGAGGGTATTTTTTATTATAAAGTCTCTTCAAAGTTGTTATGAAGTCATAAAAAAGTTTTGTCAAACTTGATTAATTCTTCTATCCATTTTGTCAAACTTCTATGGAAAAGATAATTTCCAGAATTATGATAAAAGGAGCGAAAATCCATGGATAGAATTAATGATTTGCCTGGCGAGGAATGGCGATAGATTGAAGGCTATACCGGTTATCTGTGTAGCAACATGGGCCGGATCAAGAGCCTGAAACATACCGATGCGCGGATAATGAAGACCTTTATAAACAACAAGGGCTATGAACGGGTTTGCCTATGCCGTGGCGGGAAGCCGCGTTACTGGCTTGTGAGCCGCATTATAGCGGCGGCCTTTTGCCCTAACCCTGACCCTGAGACATGTACGACAGTCGATCATATTGACGGCAATACCTTGAATAATCGTGCTGACAATCTCCAATTTTTAAGCCAGGGCGACAACACAAGAGCATACTTTGAAAGGAGGGGAAGCAATGGGCCAAAGTACAAGAAAGCTCCCTGAGCATTATTATAAGACCATGTACCTTGACGGCTTCACGCCGGAAGAAATCATGTCAGTAAAACGCCGCGATATGCTCACAGAATATGCGGCCCGGAATGAAGAGCCGATGGATGTTAATATCAGGACGGAGGTCAAGACGAAATGAGCCAATAGGACAAGAAAAAAGAATAGCGTAAAAAAAGAGAAAGCATCCTGGAACAGCAGATCCTTGCTATCATGCAGAAGAGCCTGAAAGCCGCAATGGACCAGGCATTGGATGAGCTGTTCAAAGACTGGAACAAATGACGGGGAAGGCATACGATTTGCCTTCCCCGTTTCCTTTTACCGTTTGACCGCGTGCCGCGTTTCTGCTCCTAAAACGCTTGCTATGCCAATTATGACAGTCACCGTTGTCAAAAGAATGGATTTTATCAGATTCTTCTTTAAGTTCATAGCAACCTCCTTTTCAGAACCGCCAACGCCGTCTCTCAAATTTCTGTTGCTCCTGGAAATTCGTCAGGTCACGCCTGAACGCCAACGGGCAACACAATAAATCCGTCCCGTAACATACGCCCCCCCGCTATGCACGAAGGCGGCAGCACGAACAAAACTTCTGATGTTGACCGAAACGCGTATTGTTTCCCCTCAGAAAAGGGCAAGGATCTATTGTGCATCCCCTGGATCATCGGGAACATATTCAAACAGATCCCCCGGCTGACATTCTAAAAGCCTACATAATGTATCTATGTTTTCCCATGCAATACCCTTGCCTTCCCTTAACTTCTGAATTGTAGATTCACTCAATATTTTCTCTTTTCGCATGGTGTAGGTACTTATTCCCTTATCTTTGAGGGCTTTAATAATGTCAATTTTGTAGTGAAGTGCCATATAAAAGAGCCTCCTTTTCCACTGTACATAATATAGCACAAGATATACACGATTACAAGTGTACAATTTTAACAAGGTTATACATCTTTATTCGTGTATATTGCCAATAGACAATACACGATTTAAGGTGTATAATGTAATCACAGTCAAGGGAGAGAACAAAGCAAGTCAAGGTTTGATAAAAGCCAAGGTAGTAGCGAAAGCGAAATCGAGATGACCTCTAAGAGCTGGACCGGATATCGTAAGACGGGGTAACGCAGATAATGCCACCAGACGCTTGCTAAACTCCCAAAAATAATAATGATAAAGGAGATAAAAACAATGGCTAACAACGAACTGCTGAACAAGATCGAGGCCCTGAACGAATGGGAAGCCCTGATGGAAGAGGCCAAGGCCGAGGCCGAAGCTCTCCGCGACAGCATCAAGCAGGAGATGATGGAACGCGGTACGGAAGAGCTGGAATGCGGACAGTACATTGTCAGATACCAGAGCATCGTTACTAACCGCTTCGACAACAGTGCTTTCAAGAAGGCACTCCCCGAAGTGTACGCGGCCTTCATCAAGCAGAGTACCAGCCGCCGCTTCTCCATCGCATAATAAAAAGCCCCTTGCCTGAACGCCGACCAAAGCCACAGGCAAGAGGGCTTCCACCCAAACCAGAACAGGAGAGGGCAGAAACATTATAATCTGCCCTCCCGCCAAAAGCAAGAAGGGAGAACACAAAATGAAACAGCTCACCACTTACAACCGCGCCGCCGCTTACCTGAACACCATCTTCGATCTGCTGAACGCGCGCTATTTTGAAAGTGCACTTTCAAGACCGATCATCACGATTCAGAGCACGCCCAAGGCTTACGGGCATTACACCCTTTACGATGCTTGGAGTGTGGACGGCGACAAAGGAATGCGGGAAATCAACATCGGTGCCGGAACGCTGGCAAGGCCCATCGAAAATGTTGTTGCTACCCTGCTCCATGAGATGGTTCACTACTGGAACGATCAGCACGGCGTGAAGGATTGCTCTCGTGGCAACACCTACCACAACAAAAACTTCAAGGCAAAAGCCGAAGCGTGCGGCCTTATCATTGAGCATCATCCGACCTACGGCTGGTCCATTACTTCCCCTTCTGATGAGCTCTTGGAGTTCTGCATCGACAATGACCTCCGTGAAATCCGCCTTTGCCGTAATGATGCCGTGATGCCTCGTGTTTCTGGAACTGGAACCCATGCGGGAACTTTTACAGGCGGAACGGATAAAAAGTCGTCCAGCACGCGGAAATATGTTTGTCCGTGTTGCGGGATGAGTGTACGGGCAACGCGTAATGTAAATATTGCTTGCCTTGACTGTGAAGAACAGCTTGTGCTTGTGGCGTAGGAGGATGAGAGAATGAATATTCTGGAAGCGTTATGGGGCGGCGGTGTCCGCCCCTGCGAGAGAACGGTGAAGCAGGGCAGCGAATATGACATGATAAGAAAAGAGACTTCAAACGCCTATGACCGCTTTTGGTCCATGTTATCGCGGGAAGAGAAGGACGCCTTCAACACATACAGTGAATTGAACAATCACCTGTTGAGCATATCCGAGGCAGACATATTTGCAAAGGGCTTTCGGCTTGGGGTCCAGCTCCTGCTTGCTTCGATCTGTCAGGAAGATACACAGCTCCCGCCACTCGAAGACCTGTAATTCTTATAATATAAAGAATACGAACACCGGAAGGCAGAAAATATGCGGGGAAGTCAAAGACATACCGAAAAGGCGAACTTCCCCGCCTCATAAATACGAACTTGGAGGCAGCTATGAACAAAAGAACATCGGCTTTGACCACGGAACAATACAGGGAGATCATCACCGCCATGAAGGAAGGCAGCAGCTTTTTCCGTCCGAATGAACGCGTGGCGACAGCACTTGTGCTGGAAGGCAATCTTGGCTTGCGTATCAGTGATATTTTACGGCTCCGCCCTTGTGATATTGTTAATGATGGTGGACGCTTCCGTCTGTCCATTATAGAGCAAAAGACAGGAAAACAGCGTGTGTTTACCGTCCCGCTCGTCATTCAGCAGTATATTGAGAATTACTGTCTGCGTAACAGCATCGGACGCACAGACCTGATTTTTCCCATCACGACAAGAGAAGTCCAGAAGGTTCTTGCTCTTGTGTGCAAATATTTAGGATATGAGGGCATCAGCACACACAGCTTTCGGAAATGGTATGCCACAGAAATATATAAGAAGAACAGCTATGACATTGCCCTGGTCCAACGGCTGTTACAGCACAGTTCCGCCGCCGTGACCCAACGGTATATAGGCATAGAGCCGCAGCGTATAGAAAAGGCAATCGAAGGGCATGCAGATCTGATATAGTATTGTTACATTTTCAATAATATGTACAAATTCCAGGCTCTACCAATTTTCTTTTTCTTGCATATATCCAGTTGCTTTTTACAATATACATGGGTATAATGACCCAACAAGTTGAGCCAAATACAATATATGGTGGTGATGAACAAAACAGCTTCTGGCTTTACTTGCACATTTTTATTGGAGGTATGCAATGAAAAATTCTAAACAAACCAGTGCAAGAGCTGCATCCGCAGCATCCAAAGTTCTCCGCGACGGCAGAACCAGCAAAGCAAGTAAAACGGCTGCTGGTAGTGCCTTAGCACAACGCCCCAGCAAAAAAACTAAATAAAACCAGCTGAGCGAGAGGTTTTCCCTCTCGCTCGTTGCTTATTCTTCGACCTTCAAAAAGCCTTGCAGGAACGCGTTGGGGAAAATAAAGGGTTTGACTGTGCCTGCAAAATCTACCTTAACAGATTTTGACGCTCCGCCTGTCAGATCCACAACAACACCATGACCAAAAGCCTTATGGAAAACCTTGGTCCCGATCTTGACGCTGCTTTCATCGAAGCTGGGCTTCGGCGGGGTGATCGGCTTCGGCTTTTCCGGCTCTATCAATGCCGCAGATTTAATCTGCACAGGAGCGGGCTTTGGAGGCTGTGCGGCTTTGATAACCACAACCTCGCCGTTTTTGCTCTTCTTTCCCTTCTTTTCCTTTTTAGGCTCAGGCGGAAGCTCTTCTTCCTCTTCTTCGTCTGGCTCAATCACAAAGGGTGTGTCAGGAATATCGGTTTCATCCACGGGCGGGGCCACAGTGCTTGCCTGCTGCTCCACGAACAGCTCATCATAATCAATGACAGTATTGAACAAGCCAACCTTTTCACCCTCATGGCGGTTAATGCCCGTATAGCTCAGGCTGGAATCTTCATACCGCTTGAATTTATAAATAGCATCGTTCATCAGATCGGCGTTGAACACATTGAGGGAACAAAGAAGCTCAAAATCCTTCACATCCAGGCCCGTGACCTTCTTGAACAAGCCAGGCTCCAACTGTGTAATCACATCAACAAGCGTCTGTTCACGATAATCTGTCAAATACATGAAAACGGGAACACGCGTGGCAAACTTTATCAGCTTCTCTTGGATCTGCTTACGCAGGGACTTATACTGCTTCTCTTCTTCGGAAAGCTCTTTCTTCTCCTTATCGGTGAGCTTATCGCCCTTTTCTTTTTTTGCCTTTTTAACCTTGTCGGATTTGTTGATGATGGTTTCAATATCCTGGTTCAAGCTACGGAAGCCCTCAATCTTCATTAAAGCCTCCATAGCCGCCTCATTTGCCATGAGGCGTTTCAGGGTCTCATTATCCACATTGACCAGCAAGGCACTCTCCCAGCGTCTTGCCAGCAGCGTGGCAGAGGTTCCCGACATGGCATAATCCAGAATCTCCGCCGCGTTAATCTGCCTCATGCTGCTGCCGTCATAGGCGATTACAGGAAGGAAGCTGATAAACTCTTCCACCTTTTTTTCAGGGCTTTCCCCTGTATTGGGATTCAGGCGGCAGCTATAATCAGAAATCTGCTTTAAGGCACGATCCAGGGCAAAGTCAAAAACATAGACTTCTTCCTTCATGATTTCGCCGTCGATCTCCCAGGGGCTTTGTACGCGGAAAGCAGCCTGGAAATAGGTCTCAGGGCTTTTCAGGTTACGCAGCATGAAAATACCGGACCAGGGCTTTACTGTCACGCCTGTTGTGAGCTTGCCGCAAGTGAGCGTGATTGTCTTTGTAGACAAGGGATCTTTCATGGAATGCTGGACAGGGGCAAGCGCTGCAAGGCCAATTCCCGCTCTTGTGCCAGCACAGCAATTCACTATGTAATCACGGTAGAAATTGTTTTTTGCCAGGAGATTCCGCATAGCTTCACAGGAAGCCACATTGGGCAGGAACCAAATGGTATGACTGAGCACATTCAGGAGCCGGGCATCAGAAAACGGCATGGGAGGACGCTGTGCACCCAACTTCAACTCATCCACGGCGGTTTCCAGGTATGCACCGCGTATCAGGTCAAGCCACTTCTGGACATAATCTTCATATACAAAATGGGCATCATCGCCCTTGCCCTTGGCGGAGAAGAAAACATTCAAATCGAACTCATTGAACTCCCCTTGCTCCGCGATCTGTCGGATGCTGTCCGGCAGCCGATAAGTCATCAGCACCATGCGAGGCAGGGAACGATAAGGATTGTTTTCCCCGATCCAGTTTTCCTTGGACCGCTGTTCGTCCGAATAGGTCCAGTTATAAATCTGTTCTTCAATGAACTCGCCGGAGTTCAAAGCACGGAATGGCGTTCCCGATAAGTAAAGATAAAAGCGTGTCGTGATCGGCAGCCAGGTTTCATCTACGGCGTTACCCGCTTCTTCCTGCTGGTATTTTTCCGCGTCAAAGTCACTGTCCGCCTCTTCGTCGGGATTATCGAAGAGCTTCTTCGCCCTGTCACGCCATGCACCGAAATGGTACTCATCAAAAATAACCAGGTCCCAGTTATCTGTATGGATAAATTCATTCTTTGCTTTGATGCCGCCGCTTTCGTTGGTCCCTAAAAGGTCCTGGAAGGAACCAAAAACGACTATGGGGCGTCGCTGGTCAGCATTGGCATACTGTTCATCCATGTTCAGGCTGTTGTCGTGAGCGTCCTTATTGGACACGAACTGCCAGCCCTCAAAATCCACATGCGTGAGAAGATCTTCCCGCCATGCGGATTCCACAGCGGGCTTGAATGTCAGGATCAGAATCCGCTTGAAGCCCATCTTCTTTGCCAGCTCATAGGCGGCAAAGGTTTTGCCGAAACGCATTTTAGCATTCCACAGGAACTTGGGAATGCGGGAAGAATCTTCGTTTTCCGTGGAGCGGAAGAAGGCAATCGTTTTCTCCACCGCGTCCCGCTGTTCAGGCCGCATTGGAAAATCTCTTGTCCGTTGCTCTTCATTCTCTGTACGGGTCTTTACTGCGATCCATGCCGCCCGCACATCTCTTTCCGTGCAGCGGAACCATTCGCCATCAGCATTCTCAAAACCATGTTTTAGCAGATAACGGTGAATATCATGGTCCATAAAGGAATCACCATCTTCAAACATGGCTGACTCCTGGAACACGATTTTATATGGCTTTCCTCCTGGGCGGACTGTGGGATATTGCTGGGCTACCCGCTTCTCCACATCATGCTTGGTATAGCCGATCTTCAAAAGGCCCCTGTAAAGGGGATTATTGTCAGAATAGGCATAAATCATCGGATGGGAGTCTGGACGCGGGGGAAAGAAATCCATCTTAGGCATTAAAATCACCGCCTTATTCCATGGGTTTAATCATGGATTCGATGAAGTCAATTTCTTCCTGGGTGAATCCATATTTATTGTATAATTTCGTATCGTCCCATTCTTTGGAAAAATCCTGCATAGGGACAAAAGTATATGTATCTTTGGCTAAATTTATTGATGATAATGCCTGCATCAGAAGGAATCGGGCGAACTTTGTTCTTAGGTAATTATAGAAATTATCTGCCTTGTTCTTATCCATCGTCGGGTATGCAAGGATATACGAGTCCGTACAAACTTCTTCTGGTCCCAAGAGTTGCATTTTAGCTATGACTTTGTACATACCTGACTTATCAGGTTCACCTGCATGCTCGCTCGTTACACGACTTATCATAACTTTATATTGGTTTATATAATTCTCGCCTTGCTGTACATCATTGCGGTTTATATATCCTGTTCCTTGACTGGAATATATTCTTACTGTACCAGGCGTTTTCTTATCAGTTCCTCTTGTGTTTGTTGGTAAGCCAAATGGATTCCTGGAACTCATGAGATTTACAATTGAAGGCTCTTTTTTTGCTTGGACTTTTTGAATAATTTCAATAGACTCATTATACCGTACAAAAACAGGAAATTCGTTTAAGGCCCGATTTAATGTGATTTCTCGCCCATTCAAAATATTTGTTATTTCGCAGTCCGATTGATTGTCCCGTTCCCAAAGGAAATAACATACTCCGCCACCAAGGCTCACCCCCGGGAAGCAATCCTTCGCATTCTGATAATCTACCAAACGTGTTATGCGGCGATCAGATAACATCGACGCACGAAACTTGTCAAGCCCTTTTCCACCGTTGAACCACCTTGATGGGATAATCATAGTAAGGTATCTTGGTTTTAGAAGTTTCGCCTGCTCAACGAATTCATGATAGATTGGTTTGGCACTCGACCCATTCCCGCTATCACTTAGTTGGTAAGGTGGATTGCCAATTATTACATCAAATTTCATTCTGTAAATACCTTCTGGTTTCGTGGTATGAATCCACTCATACGCATGTGTTTCTAACGATTCTTCCCTATCATATTGCTCTTGTGACGCACCGCAGAAAACGCACTTTCCGTCCTTCCATCGGTGACTGATTCTTTTATAGCGGATATTACCGCTCTGATCGTTGAACCTGGTTACTGAGTATTCGCTATTGGGATATTTTGTGCAATACAGGCTTCTCCTGGATAGCAGACTGGTTAATTCTGTAATGGCAATACCATAGATCTGGTTATGGAAAATATGGTCAATCGTATTTTGTAGCCGTTTCTGAAACGCTATTTCTTCATCTGTAAGTGAAATACCGTCCCTCTTCTTCCGGTCAATTTCATCTACTGCATCTCTATATCCCGGCAATTGCCCTTCCAGGCAGCGTTTGGCGATCTCACGCAGAAACACACCGCTTTTGCAACCGGGGTCCAAGAATTTCGTGTTGGGATCGGAGAACAGTTCTTGTGGAAGCATGTCCAGCATGGCGTTTGCCACCTCGGGAGGTGTGAACACCTCATCGTTGGAAAGGTTGGCAAGGCAGGACAGTACATCGGGATTGTAGCCTGTGATGATATTACTCATGTTCCGCGATCCTCCTGTAATGAATGATGGGGTATTCTTTGATAGGCTTGGGAATAAATGCGTGGGCATCTTCGTCATATTCCCATTCATCATCAAGGGCAAGGGCGTATTGGTTTTCGTCTGTTGGCTTGGATGGCACTTTCTTTTCGTCCATCATTTTTCCAAGCTCAAAGTCCCGCCTCTTTACTTTGCTGTCATTGCGGGGAAAGCTCCATTCCGGGAACACGATGAACTCTTCCGTGTCATTCCCCTGAGCATCGACCTTCCGCAAAGAGAGGGCATTTCCACAGAGAATGTTTTGGGACAGGACATAACGGACGATTGTACGATAGGCGTCAGTGGCAGCCTTTTTACAGGCAGCGGTGTATTCTTCATCAAAAACTTCAAAAAGCCGTTCCCGACAGGCTTCCACATTGTCTTGAAGCAGGTCCACGCCATACAGGCTCATGACGGCTTTCAAGGCTTGCAGCTCATAATCGTGGCAGCTTCCGCGACGCGGATAATACACACGCTTCACCACAGCCAGTTTCCGCCGCAGGATCTCCACCAGGAAATTCCCCGTGCCACATGCGGGTTCCAGGAAGGTGCTGTCGATCCGCTCCGTTTCCTGCTTTACCAGGTCCAGCATGGCGTTCACTTCCCGCTCTGCCGTGAAGACTTCTCCGTGATCCGCCACCCGCTGTTTGGATTTTATCTGTTGGTCCATACACGCCCACCGCCTAAGATCCTTGCTATCTGTTCGTTAAACTAATAAGTATCTTACTACTTTTCGCCGAAGATAGCAAGAATCACTCAACTTTGTCTGAAAAGTAAGAAAGTTCTCTATACTGAACGGTGAGGGGTGATCTCAGTGATCGGAGAACGACTTGCCGAAGTCAGAAAAGACCACGGTGATACGCAGCAGACGCTTGGCGAAAAGATAAATGTGACGAAATATACAGTTTCCAGTTGGGAACAGGAGAAAAGTGAGCCGAATCATGAGATGCTTGCGAAAATCTGTCGCTTGTATGGCGTATCATCGGATTATCTGTTGGGCTTATCCAATGTTGACCCCGCCTATGTCCGCCGCAGGGCAGAAAGTCTCAGCAATGAGGACTTGGCGATTCTGAAAGACCTGGAAGAATTTCTTTCTTGGAGAAAGCGAAAAAATATATAAAAATGCGAACAGGAGAACACACTATGGCGTTCTCCTTTTTTTGCTGTATTTCTGATAAAAACATGCTACAATGGGTAAAAAAGTAGGAGGGCGCAGCAATGGCAGGATCGACAAACCAGGAGTTCAAGAAACAATTGCGCAAAACAGAGCAGGGCACAGAAAAACGCCTCAACCGCCACGGCAAGCAGCCACATCAGAGGATGAAGCCTTACCTGATTCTGGATTTTCTTATGCGGCAGACGGATGAAGATGGTGTTGATTATAAAGGGGAGGCCGAGCATGTCCAGTCTGCATTTGATATTGCGGATTACTTGGAATCTAACTTCGGTATTAACGCCGACCGCCGTTCTATCTATGCCGACATTGAAGAGATAAACAAAATCCTCTACATGCTGCAAAACATGGAAGATGGCGAATGCCTGACAATTGAAGAGGTAGATGAAGAGTTCGCGCGCGCTGAGGAAGAGGGCTATCTTTCAGACCTGCAAACCATCCTTTATGACAAAACGCGCAAAGGCTTTTATGTCAGGCAGCGGAAATATGATTTGAATGATATTCGCCTGTTGGCAGAATGCGTTTATGCCGCGCGGTTCATAGACCAGAAGAGGGCAAAGAAGCTGGCAGATGTAGCCCTGAGCCATTTGAGCGAGGCGCAGGCAAGGAAAATCAATCATGATGCTTTCCTGGTAGACCGCACAAAAACCACCAATACAAATGTCTATTACAGTGTTGACACCATCAACGGCGCAATGACGAGAGACAAGAAGATTTCCTTCAAGTATCTCAAATACACCATCAACGATGTTAGCAAACAGGCGGAACGGCGGCAGGGAAAAGAATATGTTGTCAGCCCTTTCAAGCTCCTGATTAGCGACAGTAATTATTATCTACTGGCTTTCAGCGATCGGGACCAGGAAATGCGCACATATCGCGTTGACCGCATGAAGGGAGTAACAGAGCTGTCAGACAAAAGAGATGGCGAAGGGGAATTTCTCGCACTGGATATGGGTTCCTTCACACGCCGAACCTTTGGCATGTTCAGCGGGAACCGTCAGAGCATGACACTCCGCTTTATTAATCCTCTCCTGGACACGGCAATTGACCGCTTCGGCACAAAGGGCGTGCGATACAGCAAGGCCGACGATGCCCATTTTTACCTGGAAACAGAAGTGGATATTTCAGACCAATTTTTTGCCTGGCTTTGCGGCTTCGGCAGAAAGGTCAAAATCATGGGACCAGATTCCGTTATCACGGCTTTCAGTGAATACCTGGATAAAATACGGTCTATGTATTGAAAGTGCACTTTCAAAGTCTTATCAAAGTTGTTATAAAGTCAAATAAAACCTGCAAGAAACTTGTTTGCTTCTTGCAGGTTTTTCGTATGTTTTTGGATTATTTCATGGCACTTACGGGGCTATAATGCTGGTAACGCTTGCCCAAATCATCATCAGTCAGGTCCAAATATGCCTGTTCAGTGACCGTTACGCTTGAATGACCAAGAATGCGGCTGAGGGTGAAAATGTCCATACCGTTCATCAGACAGCGTTTTGCAAAGTTATTTCTCAGACAATGCGGCGTTATATCTTCATCCAAGCCTACCCGACGCAAGTATTTTTTGAAATTTGCCTCGAAGTTTCCGACTTGAATATGCATTCCTGTACCGTTTTGTACAGGAAAAAGGTAATCAGTTTCCACATAACGATCCTTATACTGGACCCACCGCCTCATCACCATCTCTGTTTTTGCCGAAAAATATACTGTCCTGTCTTTCCTGCCCTTTGTGATCTCTGCCCGGAGAGAGATTTGCCGCTTGGCAAGGTTTATATCATCCATGAGAAGACAGGAGCATTCCCCCAGCCTCATCCCGCTGTCGATCATGAGCATAATCATGGCATAATCCCGATGCTCCGCAAAATAGGACTTGTCTATGCTCCCAATCAGCTTTTTGAAATCTTCATCATTGATGTATTCCTTAGCTTTTCTGTTGGCTTTGAGTTGCCGGATCTTTTTCATGGGATTCTTTTTTAATACGCCTTCAATATCAAGCCAGTTGAAGAAGACCCGGATATTGCGGATGTAATTATTAATCGTACAAACACTGATCGGCTTGCGGAAGTCTCTTCGTCTTTCAGGAAAATTCTTTTCCTTGCCCTTGTCGTTGCTGTAAAACGAATACTTTCCACGCTCTTGGAGATCGTTGATATAGCAGCGGACAACAGATTCCGTCACCTTGTCCACCTCTTCAATGTTCAGTTGCTCCTTGCACCACCGCTCAAAGAGCCGCAATGTCTGTTCGTATGACGCCATTGTTTTTTCTCTGAGCTGGATGCTTCGACAGTAAACCATGAATTCATCAATCTGCCAGTCGAACCCCGTATTTGTCATAAAAAACACTCCCCATTCATCAGGATTTTGACCCCAATAAATAGGAAGTGTTCATAGGTTCGGCAAAAAAAGTTTATAGGTTTACCGGACCCGTTTCAAACCAATGAAGCAAAAATTCATCGCTTTCCTGGAAGCTGTTTCCAATCCAGCAATCCCTTGCGGCCCAAGCGTTTGCTCACCTCACGGCGTGCTTGCGTTTGAGGCTGAGATTGTCAGCGATCATGGCGATAAACTCCGAATTCGTGGGTTTTCCCTTGATGCCGCTGACGGTGTAGCCGAAGAACTTTTGCAGGGTCTCCACGTCGCCGCGGTCCCAGGCGACCTCGATGGCGTGGCGGATGGCGCGCTCGACGCGGGAGGGCGTGGTGCCGAAGCGCTTGGCCACCTCGGGGTAGAGCACCTTCGTGACGGCGTTGATCATGTCCATGTCCTTGATGGTGAGGATGATGGCCTCGCGCAGATACTGATAGCCCTTGATGTGCGCGGGCACGCCGATCTCGTGGATGATGTCGGTGACGATGGCCTCCAGGTCCGCGTCGGTGCGCGCGGCCTCGGCGCTCCTGCGGAAGTCCACGCCCACGCCCGGGGTGCGGGGCAGATCAAAATTGAGCTGGCGGATGCGGCTGATGAGCGACTCGATATCGCAGGGCTTGGGGATGAAGTAGTCCGCCCCGCAGTCGGAGCACTCGGCAATGACCTTGCCGTTGACAAAGCCCGACAGCACGATCACGTGGCAGGCCGCGCCCTTGTCCGGAAGCCTGCGCAGGACCTCCAGCCCGTCCAGCTTGGGCAGCACCAGCTCCAGCAGGATCAGGTCCGGCTTCAGCTCCGCCGCCCGCTCCAGCGCCTCCTGCCCGTCGGACGCCGTCCCGACGACCTCCATGTCCCCTTCGGCCGCGACAAGCTCCGTAAGCTGCCGACAAAATTCCCGGTTCGGGTCGACGGTGAGAATGCGAATCTTCGTTTCCATAATATAAATCCTCCCATGTTGCGATAGAGGCTGAAGCGTTTAGTCACAATGGCTTCGTTCATCGCGTTTGTCGGTATAAATTTACCATAGCGGCCAGTTTTGCGACAACAGAATACTGTCGAACAATCGGGATTTCTTGTTGACATAATACGCCGTTTTTAGCCCGCTTTCAACGGAGTTCTATGGATTTTTTCAGATTTTTTCCCGCCTCTTTGTCGAACGCTGTCGAAGGGCCGGGGTGTGCCGCTGTTGTTTCCCGAAGCTCAGCGCCCGTCATAGAGCAGCTCAAAGCTCTCATAGTGGTCGCCGGTGTAATAGATCAGCCCGTCGTTGGAAAAAATGATCCGCTCCTCGCCGCGGGATCTGGCGCCGAGGGTATCCACGTCGCACTCCGTCCATCGGCGTCCCTTGGCCTTCGGCAGCAGCCCCTCGTAATTGCCGAAGTAGTCGCCGCCGATGCACATGCCGGGCAGCACCCTGTCAAGCGGGCCTCCGTTCCAGCCCTGGGCCTCCGCCTCCTTCTTCGTGATAAAGTTTTTGGGCAGATGACCATAGGTATGGATATACAGGGCCAGGTCCTCCTTGCTGGTATAGATCCCGTACTCGTCCAGCTCCTCCCCGGTCGGCGAAGGCGACGGCGCGGGTGCGGGGGTGCGGCTCGGCAGCGGTTTCGGTGTCTCAATGCGCTCGGGGGTGGGGGTCGGCGTCGGCGTCGGCGCTTTGGTCGGCGAGGGGGAAAAGAGCGTGAGCGCCTCGGTGGGCGTCGGCTCGGGGATCGCGTTATTCGTGCCGGGCAGAAACAGCCATGCCAGCACCAGAGCCAGCAGGATCACCGGCAGTATCTTTGTCAGCTTCATAAGCCATCAGCTCCTGTCATAGATATTATAAGAATAATATCACGAAACGGAATGCTTGACAACGCTTCTGTTTTTTCACGGAAAGCTCTTGCAATTTGTAACATCTTAGTGTATAGTGGTTACGACAAGTTACGAAAAGAGGGATGCTCTATGTATACTACGGCAGCCGCATTATGGCTCGACACCCATTTTGCCGGCTTCGATCACTTGTTCCTGTCCGTTCAGCACTGGTTCGCCGACCATCTGGGCGGTGTGCTGACGCCGCTGATGCGCGTGATCACGTTCCTGGGTGAAAAGGGCTGGCCCTTTTTCCTGCTGGCGCTGGTGTTTATTCTGCTGGCTGACAGGCGTGATCTCGGCGTGTGCATCTTCGGCGCCGTCTGCTGCGGCGCACTGATCACCAACATCATCCTCAAGGACAACGTGGCCCGTCTGCGCCCCTATGAGAGCGGCAATGTGGAATACGAGCTCTGGTGGATGGCGGTCGGCTCCCCGCTGGAGGACGGCTTCTCCTTCCCGTCCGGGCATGTGACAGCCTGTGCCGCAGGCTTGACCGCTATCTCACTGATGAAGGGGAAAAAGTGGATCGCCCCCTCCGTGGTCGTGGTGCTGCTGATGATGATCTCCCGCAACTATCTGATGGCCCACTATCCCAGCGACGTGGCGGCCGGCCTGTTCATCGGCGTGTTCTCCGGTTTTGTCGCCTGGTTCATCACGCTCGGCATCTTCCGCGTACTCAAGCGTTATCGCAGGAAGTTCGCTTTCTGCGGATTCCTCCTTGATTTTGACATCCGTGATATCCTGCCCTTTAATCTTCCCCGGGGCCGCAAGGCAAAAGAGCCGACGGCCCGGAAGGCCGACGGCGGGGAGAGCGGGAAGCCTGTTTCCGCCGGGCGCCGCACCGCGCCTGTTGAGGCACCCGCTAAAGAAGCTCCGACAGTTCCGGCAGCTCCGGCAGCGGCAGAGCACGCACCAGTGCGCGAAAGCCGCCCGGCACCTGCAGCCGCGGCGCAGAGCGCAAGGCCGGCCGGCCCGGCACGCGGCGGCGGCCGCCATGCTCTGCCCGAGGGCGCCGCAGGTTCTTCCAAAGCGAAGGCACCCTCCAATTACCAGGGCAAGCACTGATAAACCCTGCGCATGTGCGATCCGGGGCAATCCTGCCCCGGATCACTTGTTGATACTATTCCCTGATAGAAAGCTGACTTGGAATTTCGAGCAGAAATTGCGCCAGACAAGGCAGCTTTCGCAGAGCATAATGGAGATATATGGTCAAGAAAGCTAACGCAGTATGGCACAATTTCTGCCGGAAGGGCTGTCAGATTCCTATTAGGGGATAGTATGAAGAGAAGATTGTTATGAAACGGTAAATTTCGCACCGTATCCGGTTCCATGCGGTTGAATTTCCGTTTTAAAGTGGTATACTTACGATTTACGGAACAAAATAACTGACTGGAGGAACCAAACGAAATGTCCAAGAAACAATTCAAAGCGGAATCCAAACGCCTGCTTGATCTGATGATCAACTCCATATACACCAACAAGGAGATCT
Organism: Oscillospiraceae bacterium; assembly: GCA_902761635.1. Lineage (GTDB taxonomy): Bacteria > Bacillota > Clostridia > Oscillospirales > Oscillospiraceae > Limivicinus. Next base: position 19,905 of record CACWLG010000022.1, read on the forward strand.
TCCTGCGTGAGATCATCTCCAACGCCTCCGACGCCATTGACAAGCTCTGCTACCTGTCGCTGACAGACGAGAACGTGGGGCTCAACCGCGCCGATTTCCGCATCGACGTGCGCGCCGACAAGGACGCGCGCACCGTCACCGTCAAGGATAACGGCATCGGCATGAGCATGCAGGAGTGTGAGACCAACCTCGGCGTCATCGCCAAGTCTGGCTCCGGCGCCTTCAAGGCCGAGATGGACAGCTCCAAGGCCGAGGATCTCAGCATCATCGGTCAGTTCGGCGTCGGCTTCTACTCCGCCTTCATGGTGTCTGACAAGGTCACGGTCCTGACTCGCAAATACGGCGAGGAGAAAGGCGTCAAATGGGAGTCGAGCGGCGCCGACGGCTACACCGTCACGGAGATCGACCGGGACGAGGTCGGCACCGAGGTCATCATGCACCTCAAGCCCGACAGCGAGGAGGAGATCTACGGCAGCTTCCTTGAGACCTGGAAGCTCCGCGCCCTCATCAAGAAATACTCCGACTACGTGCGCTGGCCCATCATCATGGAGGTCGAGCACAGCGAGAGCTATGAGACCGGCGAGAAAAACGACGACGGTACCCCCAAGACGGCCTACCGCACCGTCACCCGGGAAGAGACCATCAACTCCATGATCCCCATCTGGCAGCGCGCCAAGAGCGAGGTCACGGACGAGGACTGCATCGCCTGGTACAAGGAGAAGCACCACGACATCAAGGACCCCTGCGCCCTGGTGCGCATCAATGCCGAGGGCACGGTCAGCTACAAGGCCATGCTCTTTGTTCCCGGTGAGGAGCACGGCAGCCAGTTCTACGGCGAAACCAAGGGTGGCATTACGCTCTACTCGAACGGCGTCATGATCATGGAGGAGTGCGACAAGCTGGTGCACGACTACTTTGAGTTTGTCAAGGGTGTGGTGGACTCGCCGGATCTGTCCCTGAACATCTCCCGCGAGCTTCTGCAGCACGACCGCCAGCTCAAGATCATGGGCCAGAACATTGAAAAGCGCATCAAGGGCGAGCTTGAAAAGCTCATGAAGGAAGATCGGCCCAAGTATGAGGAGTTCTTCCGCAACTACGGCGTGCACATCAAGTGCGGCGTCTGCGACGAATATGGCCGCTACAAGGATTTCCTGCGGGACCTGCTGATCTTCTATACCTCGGAGGATCACCAGATGACGCTCAAGGAATATGTCGAGGCCATGCCCGAGAGCCAGAAGGTCATCTACTACGCAAGCTCCGACTCTGTCAAGCACGCGCTGAGCCTGCCCCAGTGCGAGGAGGTCCGTTCCCGCGGCTATGAGATTCTGTGCCTCACGACACCCATCGACGAGATGGTGCTGCAGGCCCTGCACGATCAGGACGGCAAGAGCTTCTGCAACGTGGTCACGGACGATCTCGGCTTTGACACCGAGGAGGAGAAAAAGGCCGCCGAGGAGCGAAACATTGAGAACAAAGAGCTGCTGGATTTCGTCAAGGAATCCGTGGGCGACGCGGTCAGCAAGGTGCGGCTGAGCCGGAAGCTGGCCTCCCAGCCCTGCTGCCTGACTACCGAGGGCGGTCTGACCCTTGAGATGGAAAAGTACTTCCGCCGCGGCCCGAGCCCCGAGATGCGAAACATCCGCGCAACACGCGTTCTGGAGCTCAATCCGGAGCACAAGGCCTTTACGGCGCTGAAGGGCGCTTTTGATAACGGCGAGAAGGACAAGGCCAGGAACATGGCCCTGATCCTTGCGCGCCTGGCCGAGCTTCTGGCAGGGGCTGAGATCGAGGACCCCGCCGCTTTTGTGGGCGAGGTCGCGGAGCTGTTCTGAGCCTATGCCGCTTGCCTCCCCCGCCGGGGGAGGTGGCACGGCCGATCTCCCGCAAGGCCGTGACGGAGAGGGCCTTGCGGCCTGCAGCATGTCCGTCAGCCCTCTCAGTCCCCAGTGTACGCACTGGTGACAGCTCCCCCGGTGGGGGAGCCAAGTTACATGCAGGAGCAAGTTATGACACGACCGAGACTTGGTATCTATATTCATATCCCCTTCTGCGCCTCGAAGTGCAGCTACTGCGATTTCTACTCCCTCGCGGGCTGCGACCATCTGATGCCCGAGTATCAGCAGGCGCTGCTGGAGCATATTCAGGAGTCGTCCCACTCCATCAAGAGCTATGAGGTGGACTCCATCTACTTCGGCGGCGGCACGCCCAGCTTTTACGGGGCCGACCGGCTGGTGCAGATTCTGGACCAGCTCAAGCTCAACGGCAACGTGCGCCTGGACGGGGAGATCAGCGTGGAGTGCAACCCCGATTCTCTCAGCTACACGGCCCTCCGGCTCCTGCGGCAGGAGGGGGTCAACCGCGTCTCCATCGGCGTGCAGGCCAGCGACAACAATCTGCTGAAGCTCATCGGCCGCCGCCACAACTTTCAGCAGGCGCAGCGGGCCTTTCGCGACGCGAGAAACGCGGGCTTTGACAACATCAGCCTCGATCTCATGTACGGCCTGCCCAGCCAGACCAAGCGGGACTGGGCCGACACCCTCGCCAGGATCGTGGAGATGCACCCGGAGCATATCTCCTGCTACGGTCTCAAGCTGGAGCCGGGGACGAAAATGTATAAGGAATACAAAGGCTCGCCCATCCTGCCGGATGACGACGAGCAGGCAGACATGTACTCCTACGCCGCCGAGATGCTTGAGCGCTACGGCTACAGCCAGTACGAGATCTCCAACTTTGCCGCCCCGGGCTTTGAGTCGCGCCACAACCTGAAATACTGGAACATGGACGACTACATCAGCTTCGGTCCCGGCGCCCACTCCTGCGTGGGCAATATCCGCTACAGCTTCGTCAAGGACCTCCGGGAATATATCTCCGGCGTGCACCGCAAGGTCAGCATCGTGGACGAGTATGAGGAGGTCAGCCCCCTGGAGCGCGCGGTCGAGTACGTCATGCTCGCCATGCGCACAGCCCGGGGCATCTCCCGCTATGACTATGTCACGCGCACCCAGTGTGACTGGCGGCCTATCGGGCAGGTGCTGGAAGCCTTCATGCAGAAGGGCTGGGTCGCCCGGACGGAGGACCGCTATCACTTCACGGTGCCGGGCTTCCTGATCTCCAATACGCTGATCGGCATTCTGCTGGAGACCCAGGCCAACGGCCGCATCGAGGGCGCCCCCTGGATCAGCGACGCGGAATATGCCGCGCGCCGGGTGGATCTGCCCAAGGGCGAGGAAGAGCTTTTCGCCGAGCTCTATCAACAAAAGAAAAAGACTGAGGGATGAGCCTTGCAAGATCAATTCGATAAACTCATGGAAAGCAAAATAAGCAGCGGCCAGGAGAAGAAGCTTGACGCCCCGCCGAAGAAAAAGCCGCCCCGCCGGGGCAAGCGCATCGCACTCAAGCTGGTGCTGGCGCTGTGCCTTGTGGTGCTGCTGATTTGCGGCGCTGCGGTCTGGGGCTATACGCTGAGCGTCAACGGCCGCAATCTCCCCCAGGTCTATGTAAACGGCGTCTTCGTCGGCAGCATGACGCCGGAGGAGACCGAGGCCGCCCTCAGGCAGGCCAAATGGGACGCCCTGGAGGGAGAAAGCCTCTCGGTGAGTCTCCCGGCCGGGGCCGCCTTCACGGTGGACTACCTGCGCTCCGGCGCCGCAGTGAGCCGGGAACAGGCCGTCAACGCGGCGAAGACCTACGGCCACGACGGGGGCGTGTTCACAAATCTCTGGCGCTGGCTGACAAACCACATCAGCCCCGTGGATGTGCTGGCCGGGGAACGGCCGCTGGACAAAAGCTACATTCAGTCCTGCATGGACCAGGGAATCCTGAGTCTCTCCGCCGCGCTCAGCAAGACGCCCTGGACCTCCGACCCCGAGAGCGCAAAGCTTGTGCTCTTCAAGGGCGCGGGCGGGGTCGAGCTGGATACCGACGCCCTGTATGACGCCGTTGCCGCGGCCCTGCGCGCGGGCGAGAAAGCCATACGCTTTGAAAAGCTCAAGCACGAGCCCGCCATGCCGAATTTTGAGCAGATCCGTGATCAGATCTGCGTTGAGGCCCAGAGCGCCTATTATTCCGAATCCTTTGAGGTCGTGCCCGAGGTGGTGGGCGTAAGCTTCGATCCGCAGCAGGCCGCACAGCTCTGGCAGGCAGCAGGGATTGCGGAGGAGGTCGTGGTCCCGCTGGAAATCACCCAGCCTCTCTACACCGCCGAGCAGCTCAAGGGCCTGCTGTTCCGCGATCTGTTGGGCGCGCAGATGACCTACTACTACGGCTCGACGGCCGAACGCATCAACAACATCCGCCTCGCCGCCTCGAAGCTTGACGGGCTGATTCTCCTGCCGGGCGAGAGCTTTTCCTACAACGACACGGTGGGCAAGCGCACCCAGGAGGCCGGCTTCCAGTATGCCGACGCCTATTCCGATGGCCAGGTCGTGCCCGAGCTCGGCGGCGGCATCTGCCAGGTGTCCTCCACCCTCTACAGCGCCGCCCTCTACTCCCGGCTCAAGATTCTCTCGCGCACGAACCACTATTTCAAGGTCGGGTATCTCGACTTCGGCATGGACGCCACGGTGAGCTGGGGCGCGCCGGACTTCAAGTTCCGCAACGACAAGGAGCTGCCCATCAAGGTCGCTGCCTACCTCAACGAGGACGAGAGCTCTTTGGTCATTGAGATCTGGGGCACGGACTTTGACGGCGTCAAGGTCAGGCTTCGCCACGAGGACACGCCCATCTATGACGAGCAGTACCAGGACGTGCAGATCGGCTGGAACGTCAAGACCTACAGCGATCTCTACGACCTGGACGGCAATTACATGGACACTTCCTATGTCAGCACCAGCGTCTACTACTTCCACGATGAGGATATTGAGTGGCCCGAAGGGGTTGAGAAGCATTTGAGCGACGCCTTCAACACCACGCCCGAACCCGCACGCGATCCGTATATGTGAAATTAACGATACAGGAGAAAAGAGCATGGAAAACAGGAAGACTTTTTACATCACCACGCCGATCTACTACCCCTCCGACAAACTGCACATCGGCCACACCTACTGCACCGTGGCTACCGACGCCTTTGCCCGTTACAAGCGCCTGCGGGGCTATGACGTGATGTTCCTCACCGGCACGGACGAGCACGGTCAGAAGATCGAGGACAAGGCCCGCGAGGCCGGCATCACCCCCCAGGAGTTTGTGGACCGCATCGTGGAGGGTCCCGGCGGCATCCTCGACCTGTGGAAGCTGATGAACATCTCCAACGACCGCTTCATCCGCACCACCGACGACTATCATGTCCAGTCCATCCAGCGCATCTTCAAAAAGATGTACGAAAAGGGCGATATTTACAAGGGCGCTTACAAGGGCAAGTACTGCACACCCTGCGAGAGCTTCTGGACCGAGAGCCAGCTTGTCAACGGCATGTGCCCCGACTGCGGCCGTCCCGTCCATGACGCTGAGGAGGAGGCCTACTTCTTCCGTCTCTCGAAGTACGCAAAGCCCGTGCAGGAGCTGCTGGAGTCCGGCACCTTCCTGGAGCCCGCTTCCCGCGTCAACGAGATGATCAACAACTTCATCAAGCCCGGCCTGGAGGACCTCTGCGTCTCCCGCACCAGCTTCACCTGGGGCGTCCCCGTGGACTTCGACCCGGGCCATGTGGTCTATGTGTGGGTCGACGCCCTCTCCAACTACATCACCGCCCTGGGCTATCAGAACGACCGCTATCACGACTATGAGAAGTACTGGCCGGCCGACTGCCACATTGTGGGCAAGGAGATCGTCCGCTTCCATTCCATCATCTGGCCCGCTATGCTCATGAGTCTGGGCGAGCCCCTGCCCAAAAAGGTCTACGGCCACGGCTGGCTCGTCATTGACGGCGGCAAGATGTCCAAGTCCAAGGGCAATGTGGTGGATCCCTACGTGCTGGCGGAGAAGTTCGGCGTGGACGCGCTGCGCTTCTTCCTGCTGCGTACCTTCCCCTTCGGGTCCGACGGCAACTTCTCCAACGAGCTTTTGATCTCCACCATCAATACCGACCTTGCCAACGACCTCGGCAACCTCGTCTCCCGCACCACTGCCATGGTGGAGAAGTACTTCGGCGGCAGGCTCCCCGCAGACCGGGAGCGCGATGCTCTGGACGAGGAGCTTCTGGCCCTCCTCAAGGCAGCTCCCGAAAAGTACGCCGCCCAGATGGACGCCTTCCAGCCCCATCTCGCTCTGGAGGAGGTCTTCCGCCTCATCCAGCGCGCCAACAAGTATATCGACGAAACCATGCCCTGGGCGCTTGCCAAGGACGAGGCAAAGAAAGCCCGCCTGGCCTCCGTCATGTATAACCTGCTCGAGGCGCTGCGCGTCTCGCTCATCCTGCTCACGCCCTTCATCCCCGACAGCTGCGAAAAGGCCTTCGCCCAGATCGGCGCGGACGAGAGCTGCCGCACCTGGGATTCCGCCCTGGTCTATGGCGCTCTGCCCTGTGATGCCGAGATTCACAAGGGCGAGACCCTCTTCCCCCGCATTGACGCGGCAAAGATGCTTGAGGAGCTGGAGCAGGCCGAGAAGGCTGCCCACGGCCCCCAGGTAAAGGTCAATCCCGTCCTGCCCGATGTAAGCATCGACGAGTTTGCCAAGTGCGACATGCGTGTGTGCAAGGTTCTCTCCTGCGAGGCCGTGAAGAAGAGCGAGAAATTATTGAAGTTCCAGCTCGATGACGGCAGCGGTACGCCCCGCCAGATTCTCTCCGGCATCCACAAGTTCTATGAGCCCGAGGACCTCGTCGGCAAAACCGTGGTTGCGATCCTGAACCTGCCCCCTCGCAAGATGATGGGCCAGATGTCAAATGGCATGATTTTGTCCGCCGTACGCGAGGTAGACGGCAAGGAGGAACTGCACCTTCTGATGCTCGACGACTCTGTCCCCGCCGGCGCGCAGCTCTGCTGAAAACCGAACAGACGATGACACCCCCGGTCCATTTTTTGAACCGGGGGTGTTCTGGTATCTGTATACGGTTTCGATCAGACCTTGAAGTTGACGGCGGTGTCGCCCTGGGAGTCCACACCGAACTCGTAGTCCTTGCCGGGCAGAACGGCGTTGAGCAGGATGCCCACGATGGAGGCCACAGCGAGGCCGGAGAGGGAGACGATGCCGATCTGAATGGCGCCGGCGTAGTTGATGCCGATGGCCAGCACCAGGATCAGGGCTGCGATGATAACGTTGCGGGTGTTGGTGAAGTCCACCTTGTTCTCCACGACGTTTCTCACGCCGACTGCGGAAATCATACCGTAGAGAATCAGGCTCACGCCGCCGATGGTAGCGCCGGGCATGGCGGAGACGAGGGCGGCAAACTTCGGGCAGAAGGAGAAGATGATGGCAAAGCAGGCCGCCAGACGGATCACACGGGGATCATAGACTCTGGAGAGGGCCAGCACGCCGGTGTTCTCGCCGTAGGTGGTGTTGGCCGGGGCGCCGAAGAGGGCCGCAAGAGAGGTAGCCAGGCCGTCGCCCAGGAGGGTGCGGTGCAGGCCCGGGTCAACCAGATAGTTCTGCTCACAGGTGGAGGAGATGGCACACACATCGCCGATATGCTCCACCATGGTGGCAAGGCTCAGCGGGACGATGGTGAGGATCGCGGAGGTGAGCAGAGCGCCGTCGATCTTGCCGGAGCCCAGCAGGCTGAAGACGGTGCGGTTCCAGTAGATGGGCAGGCCGAACCACTTGGCGGCGGCGACGGAGGAGGCCACATTGGCACGGGCGGCGGGATCGACGATCACGGCAAAGATATAGGAGACCACGACGCCCAGCAGGATCGGGACGATCTTGATCATGCCCTTGCCGTACATGTTGGCGCCGATGACGACCACGATGGCAACGATGGCGATCAGCCAGTTGGTGGAGCAGTTGTTGATTGCGGAGGAGGAGAGGTTCAGGCCGATGGCGATGATGATGGGGCCGGTGACAATGGGCGGGAAGTAGCGCATGACCTTCTTGATGCCGAAGGTCTTGAAGAGCGCGGAGAGAATCGCATACATGACGCCCACACAGGCCACGCCGAAGCAGGCATACACCAGCAGATCAGCCTCGCCGTTGGGGGCGATGGCGGCGTAGCCGGGGATGAAGGCAAAGGAGGAGCCCAGGAAGGCCGGGACCTTTTTCTTGGTGATCAGATGGAACAGCAGCGTACCGAGACCGGCAAACAACAGCGTGGTGGCCACATCCAGGCCGGTCAGGGCCGGGACCAGCACGGTGGCGCCGAACATGGCAAACATGTGCTGCAGGCCAAGGACCAGCATTTTCGGTGTGCCGAGCACGCGTGCGTCATACACCGGCCCGTCGATGATGTTCTTGTTGTTCATTCAATAACCCTCTCTCTGTAAGATTTTCATTGAAATGTATGGCAAGCGGCGTTTGCCGCGTTGCTGACTAAATTTCCATAAGCCAGACACCGGTCTCGCCGTCAAACGCGGGCAGCCTCACCTCGATGAGCTCCGTGCGGGAACTCGGCACGTTCTTTCCCACGTAGTCCGGCCGGATGGGCAGCTCTCTGTGGCCCCGGTCCACCAGCACCGCAAGCTGGATGCTGCGGGGTCTGCCGCAGGAGAAGACCGCCTCGATCGCAGCGCGCACTGTGCGCCCGGTGTAGATCACATCGTCCGCCAGCACCACGTCCCGCCCGGTCACGTCAAAGGGCAGCTCCGCCCGGCGGACGGCAGGCAGCTCGTTCTCGCGGCTCAGATCGTCCCGGTAAAAGCGGATATCAATGCTGCCCACGGGAACTTCGCGCTCCTCGATACGTCTTATATTATCGCGGATGCGTTCGGCAATGGGCGCGCCCCGACGCCGGATGCCGACCAGCACGAGGTTTTCCGCACCCTTGTTCTTTTCCACGATCTCGTGGGAGATGCGCATCAGCGCTCGGGAAAGCGCCGCTTCATCCATGATCTGGGCCTTCTGCCGCATGCCGGACACCTCCTTTGGGCATAAAAAAAATCCTGCCTGGCCCGGCAAGACAACACACGGCAGACTGCAGTCAGGCAGCCTGTTTATAACGATCTTGCCGGTCTCTCTGTACCGCGCTTAAAAACCTTTGTTCGTCGGGATTATATAAGCAGAAGGGTCAAAAAGCAAGAGGAAAAATTTCTTTCGTCGGGATGTAGAATTTGTTCGGAGGCCGGTGAACAGATTTGTATACTATTTCTTAACATTTGGCATCTTGAAATGACTGTGCCGCAGTGGTAGCGTATCTCTTGCCTCCACCAGCCGCGTACGCGGCGTATTGGGGGAAGGGGACCGCTTCAGCGGTGGAAGGGGTCGTCAGTTAATCACGACACGAACGGACACATGACGCGGCAGAACCTCACGCGCGTCCCGTGCGCATGATGCTCCCTCATAGAAGGAGCCAGCCGGAAAGGAGTTACCATGAAAAAGTACATTGCCCTGCTTCTCGCGCTGTTCATGATTTTTGCCCTCGCCGCCTGCGGGAAAAAGAGCGGTGCGCCCGCTCCCGCGCCTGCTGCGGCACCGACCGCAGCACCCACGCCGGAACCCACACCGGAAGCGACGCCCGTCCCCGCCGCCACGCCGGAGCCGCCTCCCCTCGTCCCGGATCTGCCGCCGGTGTATGACGAGGATCTGTCGCGTATTCTGGAGGCCACGCTGTCGGTCCAGCCCGGCACTGCGGGCAGCTCCCTGCGCGCGGCCCGTGTCGCGGCATGGCTCCTGGACTGGGGCGCGGCAACAAAGCTCACGGACGACGAGATCTACTCTGCCGTCGGCACCTGGCTTGATGCGCAGAGCAGCGAGCGCCTGCAGGTCTTTCTGGAGAGCTTTCTCTCCGTCTACGATCAGAGCTACAACCTCCGGGGCGAAAATGCCGAGGCCATCATGTCTGACGCCGGGATCGAGTCGAGCCTCTATCCCTGGAACGAGCGTGCCGCCCGCGCCGTCGAGATGGTCAGCTACGGCTGCGGATTGCGGTAGGGCACTGTGAAGTATAAAGGCAATACCGCATAATTCGGCAAGAGCAGATCCTGAGAAAATTTGGGTTCTGATAAAGGCACTTTTTCGCAGATGTACTTTGTGTACCTCAAGAAGTGTTGCCTTAAAGGAGACCGAAGACAAGGGACTGATTCCCTGAGCGGCCCGCTGTAAAACGCAGCTTTGCGTAGAACGGCGGGCCGACAGAGGGTATCGGCCCCTTGTTTTTTTATTCATTTTATGGGCCTGCCCATCAGCTTCTCGGCGAGGCCGGCGCGGCACAGCCAGCCGAGCACCAGAAACTGCACCGGCAGCATCACCGCAAGCTGCACCGCCCGCGCCGCGAGCATGGCGGCATAGCTGTTGCCCGTGATGATGCAGATCATGGCGGTGTTGGCAAGATAGGAGACGAGCACCGTATTGAGCAGCGCCGCCAACGCCGGATAAACCCAGCGGGCGGGCTTCTGATAAAGGCACAGGCCGAAGATCACGCCTGTGAGCGCCGCAGTCAGCGTAAAACCCGGGAAATAGGCGCCCGTCGGAAAGAGCAGCGCGCCCAGCAGATCTCCCAGCGCTCCGGTCGCCGCCGCCCACCAGGGCCCGTACAGCAGCGCGCAGAGGGCCACCGCCGCAAAGCCCAGGCCGATCTTCATCACCGGCGTGTTGATGGCAAGCAGGCGCGTCAGCACCACGTCCGCTGCAATCAGCAGCGCCGAAATTGCAAGCCGTTTTGTTCCGTTTTCCATAAGGCCGCCCCCTTTCTTTTCAAGGTGGGACAATTATACTCCATGCACCCCGGCGATGCAAGCGGAATGCAAAGAAGTTAACTTTTTCTTCAAAGTAGGTTTTCGATGTTTTTGTTGACAAAGCTCTTCGCCGCAAATAATATAAATCCATCATAGTCAATGTTCGAGCAATTTCAAGGAGGTAATGTAATGGAAAACACGGTATATGATGTTATGATCCTCGGCGGCGGCCCTGCCGGACTGACAGCCGGACTCTATGCGGGACGGGCAAAGCTTTCCGTGTTGATCCTTGAGAAGGGCGCGGACGGGGGGCAGATCATCCTCACCCACGAGATTGAAAACTACCCCGGCCAGTCCAATATCGACGGCATGAGCGGACAGGAGCTGATCGCCCCCATGAGTGCCCAGGCCCAGAAATTCGGCGTGGAACGCATGAGCGACACCATCAGCGCCTGCGACTTCAGCGGGCCGGTCAAAAAGTTTATCGGCAGCCGCGGCGAGTACCTGGGCAAAACCGTCATCATCTGCACCGGCGCCATGACCCGCTTCATCGGCTGCGGGCATGAGGCCGATTTCGTCGGGCGCGGCGTGAGCTACTGTGCTGTGTGTGACGCAAACTTCTTCACGGGCCTCGACATCTACACCGTGGGCGGAAACAACATCGCGGCAGAGGAGTCGATTTACCTTTCCAAGTTTGCCAAGAGGCTCATCATGCTCCACAAGGGCAAGGCCCTCAGCGTGTCGCCCGAGGTAAAAGCCGAGCTTGAGGCCAATCCCAAAATCGAGGTCCGCCTGAACACCGAGGTGGCAGACCTGGGCGGCGACGGCGTGCTCAGTGAGATCGTCCTGCGCAATGCCGAGACCGGGGAACTCAGCACCGTAAAGGCAGACGCGGAGGACGGCATGTTCGGCCTTTTCGGCTTTACCGGCAAGAAGACCACCGGCATGTTTGAGGGCATCCTCGACATGGAGGGCGGCTATATCAAGACCAACGAGAAAATGGAGACCAACATTCCCGGCGTCTATGCCGCGGGCGATGTACGCGTGACGCCCCTGCGTCAGGTGGTAACCGCCTGCGCCGACGGGGCGATCGCCGCCATGCAGTGCAGCAAATATGTCGGGAGCCTCAAATAAGGGAGAGTGATTCTTTTGGTCGAGCTTTCGCAGATGCTCGCCGCCCGGGACCGCCGGGTCGAACGGCAGAATGCGCTCCTCATGCAGTACGGCCTGCCGCTGGTATCCTTTACGCTGAATATCGCTGGCCCGGTGAAAAACAGCCCGGACATCCGCCGCCTCTTTTCCCTGGGTCGGGAGCTGCTGCTGGACCAGCTTCTGCGCGTGAAAGCGCCGCTCAAGCACCTGGAGGAAACGGATGAGGACACCGGCTGCGAGGGGCTGTATGTCGTAGACGCGGAGCCCTCCGCTCTCAAGGCTCTCTGCTGTGAGCTGGAGGAGAGGACGGAGGCAGGGCGCCTGTTTGACCTGGACGTGCTGTGCCCCGACGGGCAGAAGCTGGACAGGCCCCGGCCTCGCCGCTGCCTGATCTGCGGAAGAGACGCCAAAGACTGCGCCCGCAGCCGCACCCACACCGTGCCGGAGCTGCAGGCGAAGACCCGCCAGATCATCCGCGCCGCCCTGGACCGCCGCGACAGGGAACGCGCCGCCTCCCTTGCGGTGCGTGCGCTGCTGTATGAGGTCACGGTGACGCCGAAGCCCGGGCTCGTGGATCGGGAAAACAACGGCAGCCACCGGGACATGGACATGTATACCTTCATGGCGAGCGCCTCCACACTCTGGCCTTACTTTGCAGCATGCTCGCGTCTCGGGCAGGAGCACCGGGACGCCTCCGCGCCGGAATGCTTTGCGGCTCTGCGCCTTCCCGGAAAGCTTGCGGAGGGGCGCATGCTGCACGAAACCGGCGGCGTCAACACCCACAAGGGTGCCATCTTCACCCTGGGCCTCGCCTGCGGCGCCCTGGGCCGCCTGGATGCGGCGCGCTGGATCGACCCTGCCGCCGTTCTCGCCGAGATCGCTGCGATGACCGTGGGGGTGGAGCGGGAGCTCACCCGCAGTGAGGAGCGCTGCCCCACGGCAGGTGAGCGCTTTTACCGCAGCTATGGCGTCACCGGTGTGCGCGGGCAGGCCGCGCAGGGCTTTCCCACGGTGCTGCGTTTCGGCCTGCCGGCGCTGGAGAGCGCCCTGGCCGCAGGTCGGACAGAGGATGAAGCCGGGGCCGCCGCCCTGCTCGCGCTGCTGGCGAACACCCCCGACACCAATATGCTCTCCCGCGGCGGCTATGAGCGGGCCGCAGAAAAGCAGGAAGAACTCCGCGCGCTCCTGGCCGCTGATCCCTGCCCGGGGCGGGAAACGCTGAAGGCGCTGGACCGCGCATATATTGCGGAAAACCTCTCCCCCGGCGGCAGCGCAGACCTGCTGGCCCTGTGCTGGCTGCTGCATTTTTTGAAGGAGGATCACTGACATGGCCTACAGCATCTCCAAGGTATCCCCCGGCGATACGCGTGCGCTCAGGCAGGTGGACGCCCTGCTGGAGCAGGAGGGCATCCAGCGTGACGGGAACCTGGATTACATCGCGGCACTCTATGATGAGGACTACAGGGTTATTGCCACCGGCTCCTGCTTCGGCAATACCCTGCGCTGCTTCGCCGTGAGCCGCGAACACCAGGGCGAGGGACTTTTGAATCAGGTCATCACCCATCTCATCGAGGTGCAGCACGAGCGCGGCAATCTCCAGCTCTTCCTCTACACCAAGATCGGCTCAGCAAAATTCTTCGGCGACCTGGGCTTCTACGAGATCGCCCGGGTGGACGGAACCCTGGTCTTCATGGAGAACCGCCGCGACGGCTTTGCGCGATACTTAAAACGCCTGGAGAAGACTCGCACGGAGGGGAAGTCCGCCGCCCTCGTTATGAACGCGAATCCTTTCACCCTTGGCCACCAGTACCTGGCGGAGACCGCCGCCGCAGCCTGCGACACGCTGCACCTTTTCATCGTGAGCGAGGACGCAAGTCTCGTTCCTTTCTCCGTGCGCAAGGAACTGATCAAGGCAGGCACCGCCCATCTGCCGAACGTCGTCCTGCACGACAGCGGGCCCTATATCATCAGCTCCGCCACCTTCCCCAGCTATTTTCTCAAGGACGAGGCCGCGGTCATCGAAGGCCACGCGCGTCTGGATCTGGAGATCTTCAAGAAGATCGCCGCCGCTCTGAACGTCACGGCCCGCTTTGTCGGCGAGGAGCCGACCAGCCAGGTCACCGGACTGTATAACCGTATCATGGCGGAAGAGCTGCCCAAAGCCGGGATCGAATGCCGCATCATCCCCCGCAAGGCCGTGGAGGATCAGATCGTCAGTGCCTCCGCCGTGCGCAAGGCCTTGCAGGCCGGCGATATGGAGACCTTCCGCCGTCTGGTGCCGAAGAGCACCGCCGTCTGGTTTGAAAGCCCCGAGGCCGAGCCGGTTCTTGCACGCATCCGCGCAGCTTCCGAGGTCGTGCACTATTGACCATGGCGGAGCGGCTTTCCGCACGGAAGACGAAGGCTTGCACTACGGCCTCTCCGCAGAAAAAAGACTATCTTTCAAGGAGTGATCCCCATGTCCAAATCTCAGGTATACTTTACAGATTTCCATGTGACCCCCAGCGAGACCCTGCCGCAGAAGCTGCACAGACTGATGAAGCGCGCCGGATTTGAAAGCATTCAGTTTGAGGATCGTTATGCAGCTATCAAGATCCATTTTGGCGAGCTCGGGAATCTGGCGTATCTGCGCCCTCAATATGCCAGGGTGGTAGCGGACTATATCAGGCAGCTCGGCGGCAAGCCGTTTTTAACCGACTGCAACACCCTCTATGTGGGCAGCCGCAAGAATGCCCTGGACCACATGGATACCGCCTATCTCAACGGTTTTTCCCCATTTCAGACAGGGTGCCATGTGATCATTGCGGACGGATTGAAGGGAACGGATGAGGCCCTGGTGCCCATTGATCTTCCCTATGTCAAGGAAGCAAAAATCGGTCAGGCCATTATGGATGCCGATATCGTGATCTCCCTGAACCATTTCAAGGGTCATGAGGAAGCCGGCTTCGGCGGCGCGCTCAAGAACTTGGGCATGGGCAGCGGCTCCCGCTCCGGAAAGATGGAGCAGCACTGGGAGGGCAAGCCGGTCGTTGACACGGAGCTCTGCGTCGGCTGCGGCTCCTGCGCCCGCATCTGTGCCCACGGGGGCCCGGTCATTGAAAACGGCAAGGCGCATATCGACCACAGCAAATGCGTCGGCTGCGGCCGGTGTCTCGCCATTTGCCCGAAGGACGCAATCGAGCCCAGTGTGAGCAATTCCACTGCCATGCTCTCCTGCAAAATTTCCGAATATGCCTACGCAGTCGTGAAGGATCGTCCGTCTTTTCATATTTCGCTGATCGTGGACGTATCGCCCTTCTGCGACTGCCATGCGGAAAACGACGTTCCTATCATCCCCGACGTCGGAATGCTGGCCTCCTTTGACCCGGTAGCTCTGGACCAAGCCTGTGTTGACCTGTGCAACAAAATGCCGGTCTGCGAGGGGAGCCGCCTGGATCAGCATATCAAATCTTTCTGGGAGGAAGACAGCAATCATGAGTACTTCCATCTGAATCACCCCGACGCGGAATGGGAGGCAGGGCTTGTGCATGCCGAAGAGATCGGCCTGGGCAGCAGAGAATACGAGCTGGTCAGGATTTAATGGGTACGGGCAGCGTCCGGCAGACAAGAGGATGATTTTGTCTCAAAAGTCTTGACAAACCGGCAAAAAAGGATATAATAATTGAGCCTGTCCGTAAGGAGGGCTATCCTTGCTCCCGCCTGTGAGCGGGGGCCAAAAGACCAAAAGGAGGTGCAACCATGGCAAAAGCAAGCGAAAAGTACGAAGTAATGTACATCATCAACCCCAACTTCACAGAGGAAGAGACCCAGGCGGTTGTTGAGAAGTTCAAAGCACTTGTGGAAGCAAATGGTACGCTCGAGGAAATGGAGGAAATGGGCAAGCGCAAGCTGGCTTATGAGATCAACTACATTTCCGAAGGCTACTATGTGCTCATGAAGTTCACGAGCGGCCCCGAGTTCCCCGCTGAGCTGGACCGTATCCTCGGCATTACCGACGGTATCCTGCGTCGCCTGATTACTCTGCGTGCAGAGTAAGAGGTAGGATTCATGCTCAACCACATTGTTATCATGGGTCGTCTGACCCGCGATCCGGAGCTGCGTACCACGCAGTCCGGTGTCAGCGTGACAAGCTTTACCGTCGCTGTTGACCGCGATTTCGGCGGGCGCGACGGCGGTGAGAAGCAGACCGACTTTATCGACTGTGTCGCCTGGCGGCAGACCGGTGAATTCATCAGCAAGTATTTCACCAAGGGCCGCATGGCGGTCGTCTCCGGACGGCTGCAGAGCCGGAAATGGGAAACCAAGGAAGGCGACAAGCGTACCAGTTGGGAGGTCGTCGTCGATAACGCATATTTCGGTGACAGTCGCCGCGACAGCGACTCCAACCGTTCCGACAATTACGGCAGCAATTACGGGAACAGCTATTCCAACGCCGGCAACAACTACTCCTCCAACGCGCAAAGCAGCTACGGCGGATATGATTCCGGCCGCAGCGGGGCCCCTGCCCCTTCCAACACCTTTGTGGAGCTGGATGATGGTGACGGCGAGCTGCCGTTCTGAATTTGAAATAAGGAGGATACAGCTTTGGCTTTCGATAAGAACAATCCCAAGAATCGCAAGCGCAGAAAAGTTTGCCAGTTCTGCGTTGATAAGGCCACCTTTATCGACTATAAGGACGCCGCCAAGCTTCGCCGCTTCATGTCCGAGCGCAGCAAGATCCTGCCGCGCCGTACCACCGGTGTTTGCGCCATGCATCAGCGTGAGCTCACCGAGGCGATCAAGAGAGCCCGTCAGATCGCTCTCCTGCCCTACGTGACCGACTGATATTGAACGCAAGAGACAGGCGCTTCGGCGTCTGTCTTTTTTTGGTTGACTAAAACTTCGGCACGTGATAAATTATATGGGTACGCCGGTGTGGTGGAACGGTAGACACCGGGGACTTAAAATCCCCTGGGAGCGATCCCGTGCCGGTTCGAGTCCGGCCACCGGCACCAAGAGAATGTATACATAGACGCGTGAAGCCTGTTGTGAAGTCTGTAAAAAAGTGGCCATTTATCGGGGTTTCTGAAATTATCCACAGACTTCACACTTTCTCACAGTCGCAATGTATACAGTTGCAAAGAAAAAAGCTTGCCGTTTTTTCGGCAGGCTCTTTTCTTTTGATGCTAAAAATGAATGATCTTATTGCCAACATCTTCCTGATAATGACCAAGAACATACTTGTATCTTTCCTCAGATTCATGCAAACTCTGCTTCAGAATAGAATTCTCAAGTCTCAATTGCTTCGTTCTCCTTCGTCGCTTATATTGCAGAACTACATCTTATTTGCTCGCATCAACCAGAAATCCGTTTTCATTCTTCAGAACGATCTTTTTCGCAAAATATTGCTCAGCAACGGAAGAATGATCTACCACAAGAATTGTTTTTCCTTTTGCACGAATACGGTCAAAGAATGCGGCGACAAGGTATACCTCTGATGGACTTAAACCCTTGAATGGTTCATCGATACCGAGGATGCTGGCAGTTGATTTCGCGGCTTTAAGAATTTTGATGCGTATATTTTCGCCGCCAGAAAGGCTGCCTGTGGCTTGCCCCAATCTGAGATGCCCTAAGAGGATTGAGCTTGCTTCCCTCAACTGTTCAGCTATTTTTGGATCCAGAGATGCAAAATACTCTATTGCATCGTCAATGGTCATGTTCCAGATGTCAAACATGGTTTTATTGTTGACGCGATATTTTTTTAGAATCCTGTTAAACCCTGTTCCTTCACATTCTTCGCAGGGGAGAGTAGACTTTGTTCTGCTATCGTATCCGTATTCGATGAAGCCAGAACCACCACATATAGGACAGGCGCCATCACATCCGAACTGATTTGAGAACAGCCTTCGGTCTTTTCCAGTTTTTTTCGCAAAAACATCCTGGACACGTCCGAACAAATCTAATGCTGTAATTACACTTGATGATTTGTTGTTTGCTAAAGGTTTTTGATTGATATAGGAATACTTTTCAAACTGCTGGGGACAATACTCTCGTAGAAGCGTCGTCTTTCCAACTCCGGATGGTCCGATGATAAGATTCATGCTGTTTTCCATAATGCTTAGTTTAACGCCTTGATATTGGAAAACCGGATTGGTTACATCAATTGAGAGCAAAACTTTTGATTTTGTGATATTAAAAGCGCGTGGAACGGCCTCTTCTTTTAAATAGGCTTGTGCGTCAATGAGCTTGCCGCCTCGCATACCGCCACCTGGACCAAGAGCATAGAGCTTCTTGGACTTGCTGACAAAAGCATCGCTGTGGTCAACTACTATAACAGTATGCCTTTTTGACAGAGAGATGATATTGTCATAAATACCTTTTTTTTCTTTTCCTGAAAGGCCGGCAAGAGGTTCATCAAGTACAATGAGCAGGTCGGTCAGTTGAGCATTGAAGACCTGAACCATTCTAAGCCGTTGTAATTCACCACCAGACAGAGTTGGGATTGCGCGATGAAAAAAGAGGTGCCCGAGATTTAGATCAATGGCTTTCTTAAGAAACCTCAAAATAGAGTCCAAAGCAAAGCTTATTCTGAGTTCTTTAACGCTTTCCATCATATTTTCCACTACAGGAAGTAGTTGAGAAAACGGGAGTGTCATAAACTCGCCAATGGAAAGGTCAGATACTTTGAATTGATTTGCCTCTTGGTTATATTTCTGTCCATGGCAACAAGGGCATTCCCGATCAGCGTAGAACTTGCTTGCGGGCGTGAATTTTGGCATCATAGGTTTTCCCGTCATAATGCCATAATAGCAGGATGTACGCTGTGAAGTTCCATTTGTCCGTTTATACTGGAATTTATATTTGTTTTTCCCCTCGCCGTAAAGCAATTCCTTCTTCTCATCTGCTGTAAGCTGACGAAAAGTCTTTGCTGAATCGATGCCGACGTCCTTGCAATAAGCCACAAGTATTTGACGATAAAAGTCCTTAAAGGTATTCCAGCATCGAAATGGATTTTTCTCGATTGGAATATTGTAATCAACAAGCCGGTTTTCATCGAGAACACTTACGAATCCAAGACCATGGCAGTTTTCACAAAGATTAGAGGCGCGGTTCAAAGTGAATGAGTCTTCACTATCTCCGGTAAGTGCTGCAAACACAAAGGAAATACTTCTGTTTAGCCCGAAATATGTTCCAATTGTTGAATGTAGGTTGTTATTCCCGTTGGTCTGCTTTATAGGAACGGCGGCAACCATGTTTGTGTAACTTTTAACCTTGTAGGCCGGTTCCGCCACATCATCGGCAAACATCGCCATGTATTCATGCTGTCCAATCTGGGCAACAGTGTCATAGGCCAGCGATGATTTTCCGCTACCTGAGGGCCCAATGATCAAGTTCAATGCTTTTTTCTCGAAAGAAACATCGATAGATTGAAGATTATTTGTCTCAATTCCTTCAATTTGTATCAAATCAGCCATATTTGCTCCTGTTTTCGCAAATGATGCGGTAAAGGTCTTGAATGAAAAACTCCAACGTCTTTTTTGCATGAACACAGAAGCGCTCGTCAATGGAATGAATCGTATTGCCAGGCCGCAGATTCATAGCGTTGATCGGACATCCGCCGCCGCAGATTCCTAATGCTGGACAGGACAGGCATGTTACTTGGTTTACCGGAGTCAACTGTGACCATTCAATAAAAGACGGGTTTTTCGTTGCATCAAACTCAATGTCGTCGACTGTTGTCACAAAGTACTGTTTATCATAGAGGCAACCGTGACAGATTCCAACCTGACCATCCGGAGCTACAACAATCTGCCCGCCGGCCGTTGCTGCACAATCCGAATAATATACCTGTGCTTTAGAGAAAGAATCAAGCTTTCTCATGATCCTATCTTCATAGATGCCGCGCTTCCTCAACTCAACAAAACTATCGATGATGAACTGTGCGGCTGCATCGTTGTAGCTTTCTGGCAGAATAAAGGTGTCACTTGACATTAAAATATTAAACCCAAATGACTTGATGCCGTATTTATCGATCAGATCAAGAACGGCTTTGCCGTCTTGTATGGTCTTTTCACTTAGCGTAACAGACAAAGCCACATCTACGCCAAGCTTTTGACACAGATCCAATTTTTCCAGAACGCGTGAAAACACAGGCGTGCCATTCACATCAACTCTCATTTCATTAGCGCCTTCTGTAAAGCCGTCACATGAAATAGCAATGGAAACGCCAAGTTCTTTCAGCTTGAGGATACGGTCTTCATTCAAAAGAAGCCCGTTTGTCACCATCGACAGGTCGACCTTCTCCAGGCATTTGATTGAAGAACGAAGGTTGTTGATTTTTTCAGCGATATAAACCAAGACAGGGAAGTTTACCATCGGTTCGCCGCCATAGAAAATCACAACAGGGTGATCGTCATCAAAGTCCAAATCTGACAGTTCCATCTGCTTGACGTAGAAATCAATTGCCTTATCAGCCGTTTCTTTTGTCATACTGTTCAGAGAAAACCGATCGCGTTTAGCTTTATCATTGTTTCCAAGGAAGCAGTATTTGCACGCCAGATTGCACTGTTCGCTGAGAATCATATAGCAAACGCTGATGGCTGGAGTAGGCGTCCGCCCGCGAATGAATCGCAGAACCCGGTCATCTTCATCTTCTGAGAGAGTCAGGATTTTGCATTTAATCAGTTCTTTTACTTCATTTTTGATATCGTCCGGGGCATCATCAGCAGAAGAGCAAGAAGGACTTGCAAGCCAAGCCTGCAAGTCCTCATAAGCTTTCTTTGTAAGATACACCGGTTTCATGCGCAGAGAATGATAAAGAGCAACCGCATTCTGGAGATCAAACTCATGCGTAAACCGAGAAAGCTTTACCATTCAATATCCTCCGTTTCAGGAGAACGACCGCATCTTGCGCAAGAGCAGGCACATGTGCAAGAATTACATTTAACACAGGCACACTTTGCCATTGAAACAGTTCCGTTGTCACTATTGATGTTTCCAAACATCTGTGCGTATTCAAAATTAGAAGCACTCATCTTAAATAACCTCCCATTCTTCTTCTGAAATGCTCTTTAACTGCTCCGAGTGTTTAACACTGCAGTTGCACTTGCAACCGGTGCACTGGGACATGCATTTGTTTCTCGGACCGGCCATCATATCCGAACCGATATTCCCGTACAATGCGTTGTAGGCTTCCTTGGTAAGCGAGAACAAGACAAGCACCTCCTTAAATTTTTATTATTTCATTGTGCATTATACATCAAAATGGCAGTTTGTCAATGTTATAAATTTGCTTTCTTATTTTTTATGCCTATTCGTACGATAAAAACACAATATGTAGTATAACAAACACATTATACCACAATATATTGATTTCCTGAAATGTTTCAAATTTTATATAAACCTTCGCAAAGCCTTGATTTTACTAGACAAAACACGTTTTTACGAATAGATAGAAATATTACGAATCCATTTATCGCTGTCTCGTTAAACGAGACAGGCCCATTTGGAGTGTTGATTGCCACCCATGTGGTCCTTATCCTTACTTATGCTTGGAAGACAATTTACTCCATCAACTATGCTGCGAATGCAATTTCCAAGACTGCTTATACGGCACAAATCGCTTGACAAAATAAAACTCGAATTAGTAAAATAATAAGTGCACGGCGGATGCCGAACGCGGTCGCGTCCTGAAAAAGTCTCGTGAACGGTGTAAAGTATAGAGATGGCCGAACAAGCCCCATAATTACTGGGCAAATCGTTCGTTTCTATACTTCACACTTCTATGGTTTACACTGAAGTGAACAGTTCCAAACCAACAAAATCCGAACCAGATCTTCCCTATGGGAGACGGGTTCGGATTTTGTGTTTTCTTTAGGGCAACACCGCACAACCCGCCTTCGGCATCTCCTGGAAAATTTGTGCCCTGATTTCGAGCCTTTTTCTTGAGGTACACAATACGATTCGCTTCGCTCACATGCATAAGTTCGCGTCAGAACCCAAATTTTCTCAGGATCTGCTCTTGCCGAATTATGCGGTATTGCCTTAGGAAACAGTTCTTTCCCAACGGTATGTCCTGCCGCCCCGACTCCAAACCGCGAGGCCCGAAAAAGAAAAAATCAAAATGATTTGGAGGTTTTGATGATGAGAAAGCTGGTTTCCTGCAAGTATCACGAGGATTCCCAGACCGTAGAGCTGCTGTACACCGACGGCACGCTGATCGACATTGACTGCATGGCCGTCGAGGACGAGGCCGCGCGGAACATGTACGAGCGGTCGGAGCTGGACTACCTGCTCACCCATGACCCGGTAGGTTATGCCGACCTGATCCTCAATGGCGATGTGGTGGAGTATCTGCGGAACGTGACTGACTATCGACCGCTGGATGAAAGAGAATACTGATAATGGGGCGGGGTGCTGTGTTTGATGCAGCATCCCGCTTTCCCTCTGCGTCGAAAAATAGAGTATGAGAAAGTGAGAGTTTTCAATAGCTCCGGATTTGCAAAGCAGCACAGTTGATGTATTTGTATTCCGGGAGCCGTTTTCGTGTTTGACTTTTCCGTTGCGGTAGTTGATAATGGAAGACAGTTTTACAGACCATTTTTTGCAGGGGGGTAGGTACATGACCGAGCTTGAAATCATGCAACACGCGAAGGACTATCTGGACAAACTGGCAAAGGGGATCGACCCGCTCACCGGCCGCGAAGTAGCGGAGGGCGAGATCATCAATAATGTGCGCATTTCCCGCTGTCTATTCTACGTGTCCGATGTGCTGCGGCAGGTAATCGAAAACGGCGGCATTCAGGTCAAAGCTGTGAAGGAGAGTGAAAAAGCACCTTTTGCTCTCTCTTATGAAGAGCGGTCACGATACCCCTTTGGGGACTGGCCTGCCACGGTCAGTGTGATTGCCCAGCGGCTCAATGAGCTGGTGGATCTGAATGCGATGCAGAAGCTCAAAACCACCAGCATCACGGCCTTTCTGATGCAATCCGGCCTGCTTTGCGAGGAAGAGAAACCCAACGGAAGCAAGGCTAAGCGGCCGACCGAGTCGGGGCTGGCTCTCGGCATCAGCACTGCCCAGCGTATGGGACAGAACGGAGAATACACCGCCGTGGTCTACAGCCGGGAGGCACAGCAGTTCATTCTGGATAATCTGGACGCCATCATGACGATCAATGCCACGCCGCTCCATGAAAATCAGGGGAAGCCCTGGGCGCCGGAGGAGGAAGCCTGGCTGCGGCAGGCCTTCCAGAGCGGAACGGATGTCAAAGAGATGTCCGCCCAACTTAAGCGCACCCGCGCCGCCGTCCGCGCACGCCTGGAAAAGCTGGGCTTGACAGAACAAGGAGGTCAATCATGAAGAAAGAAAACGGAGCCTTTTTATCACCAGAAGCAGGAAATACTTTCTTTGGGCTGTTTCTTCCCCTGCTTGACTTTGTAAACCAGACATATGAGGTCAGCGACGTGCTGTATGACCAGGTTCGGAGGGGCCATCCCGATACGAGAGAGCTGAAAAAGGCGGCAGACGTCTTGTGGGAAGCCCCCGGTACCATCAACGAGTTTATAAAGGCAGTTGAGGAACAGGCTGATATAGCTGAGGATGATCGCCGTATTCTGGAAAGCTGGTGTCACCCGCTTACAGGGCTTTTCATTCTGGAGCGTCACCTGTCGCGCGGCTCCATATTTATTGACACAGAAAGAGATAAGGTGTATCAGGTGAAGGGCATTACACAAACCTGGGAAGAAATGATCCCGTATCTGAAGCCGCCTTTCCCGATAAAAGCAACGCTAATCCCCTTTGGCGACTGCATCATCTCAGATGGTCTTGTCTCTCCTCTCGATGTTTCGTTCGGACCGGAGTATCGTAAGTCATTGAAGCAGATATATCTCGAAGCAAAGGAAACTGGCAGGATTCTGACAAAGATTGAGAACAAAGAATGAATCAACGCAGAGCAATACGGAAGGGGCAAAGGAAATGACAGCACTGGAAACAATAAAAGAAAGAAAAATTGTCGCCATTGTGCGCGGATTAAAGCCGGAATATCTGCTGCGGCTCGGCCACGCGCTTGAGGTGGGCGGCATCGGTCTCATGGAAGTGACCTATAATCAGCGCGAACCGGAAACCTGGGGCGACACTGCCCGCGGCATCGAAGCCGTGGAAAAGGAGTTCGGTGAACGTCTGCTGGTCGGCGCGGGCACCGTCATTACCCCCGAGCAGGTGCGCATGACCTATAACGCCGGCGGTCACTATCTGGTCACACCCGCGACCCAGCCGGAGATCATCCGTATGGGCAAGGCACTGGGGCTGGGACTTTTTCCCGGCGCCCTCACGCCGACGGAGATTCTGGAAGCCTATAACACGGGCGCAGACGCCGTGAAGGTCTTTCCTGCCTCCGTCATGGGTTCGGCATACATCAAAGCTGTGCGCGCGCCGCTTTCGCATATCCCGCTGATGGCAGTCGGCGGTGTGAACGAGAAAAACGCGGCGGAATATATGAAGGCGGGCTGCGTTGGCCTCGGTGTCGGCGGCAACCTTGTCAACAAAGAGTGGATACAGTCAGGCCAGTGGGATAAAATCACAGACCTGGCAAAAGAATATATGAAAGCGGTGAATGAACCATGAGCAAAATCATAACCTTCGGTGAGATCATGATGCGCCTCAATCCTCCCGGATATCTGCGCTTTTTGCAGACGGATACCTTCGAGGCAACCTATGCGGGCGGCGAAGCAAACGTCGCCGTATCCCTTGCAAACTACGGCAATGACGCGGCTTTTACCTCCAAGGTGCCTGAGCATGAGATCGGGCAGAATGCCGTCAACGCCCTGCGGCGCTACGGAGTGGATACCTCCATGATCCTGCGGGGCGGCCCGCGCCTCGGCGTATACTACTGCGAAAAAGGCGCCTCTCAGCGCGGCAGCAAGGTCATCTATGACCGCGCCGGTTCCTCGATCGCGCTGGCAAAGCGGGAGGAATTTGACTGGGAGAAGATATTCGACGGGGCCGACTGGTTCCACTTCACAGGCATCACCCCGGCCCTCGGCGGTCAGATGCCCGACGTGTGTCTGGATGCCTGCAAGGCAGCGAAAGCAAAGGATATCACCGTCTCCTGCGATCTCAACTACCGAGGTAAGCTCTGGACAAGGGAAATGGCCGGACAGGTCATGGCGAAGCTGATGCCCTATGTGGACGTGTGCATTGCCAATGAAGAGGATGCCAAGGATGTTTTCGGCATTGCCGCCGAGAACACCGACATCAATTCCGGCAAGCTTGACCGGGATGGCTACATCTCCGTTGCCCGACAGCTCACCGAGCGCTTTGGATTCAAGGCTGTGGCGATCACTCTGCGGGGCAGCATCTCCGCCTCTGAGAACAACTGGAGCGGGATGCTGTATGTGGACGGCAAAGCTTTCTTTGCCCGCAACTATCTCATCCATCTGGTCGACCGCGTGGGCGGCGGCGACTCCTTCGGCGGCGGGCTCATCCACGCCATGCGCAAATGGCGGGACGATCCGCAGCTTCAAATCGAGTACGCCGTGGCGGCAAGCTGCCTCAAACAGGCTACCGAATTTGACTTCAACCTTGCCTCCGAAAAGGAGGTGCTGGCCCTCGTCGGCGGCAACGCCTCGGGCCGCGTGCAGCGCTGAACGAAAAATAAAGATTTTCTGCTCTTAAGCAACTGACCAGTTCCGTTTTTTAGTCAATTCGATCATTCGTTCTTCTTTTTGCTTGACAGCTATGGGCATGTTTTATATAATAATACCAGTTTTCCAT
Source organism: Oscillospiraceae bacterium (assembly GCA_902761635.1). Taxonomy (GTDB): domain Bacteria; phylum Bacillota; class Clostridia; order Oscillospirales; family Oscillospiraceae; genus Limivicinus. Next base: position 45,507 of record CACWLG010000022.1, read on the forward strand.
AGCGGAACAAAACTAATACTTAGGAGGAAAAAACATGAAAAAACTTCTTGCCATGACTCTGGTTCTCATGCTGGCGCTGGCCGTGATAGCTCCCGCCGCCTATGCTGCGGACTACCCCACCAAGGGCATCCTCGCCATCAACCCCTGGGGCGCCGGCGGCGGCACCGATAACTGCCTGCGCGCTTTCTGCGCCGCGCTTGAGAAGCAGCTTGGCCAAACCATCACCGTCGACAACCAGACCGGTGCCGGCGGCGTTATCGGCCACGAGGCCATTGCCGATGCCGAACCCGACGGCTACACGATCGGCATGATCACCTGGGAACTGGCTTCCTACGGCCCTCTGGAGATGTCCGAGTACACCTATGAGAATTACATTCCTCTCTGCCGCGTCAACACCGACGCTGCCGCCATCAGCGTCAACACCAAGTGGGCAGCCGACAACGGCATCACCGATCTTAAGACCTTCATCGACTACTGCAAGGCTCACCCCGGTGAGGTCACCATGGGCGGCTCTTCCTCCGGTTCTGTCTGGCACGTCGCCGGCGGTTATCTGATGAACGCTGCCGACATTGACATCAAGATGATCGCTTACTCCGACGGCGCTGCCGCCGCTGTCAAGGCTGCTGCCCAGAACGAGATTCAGGGCGTGACCGTCTCCGCCGCCGAGGCCCGCTCCTTCGTGGAATCCGGCGACCTGACCATGCTCGGTATCATGGACACTGTCCGCAACGACGTGTTCCCCGATGTTCCCACCTGCGCGGAGCAGGGCTTTGACATCTTCTATGCCACCCAGCGCGGCATGGCCGTTCCTCTCGGCGTTGACGCTGATATCGTCGCCACGCTCGAGAAGGCCTGCGCCGCCGCGATCGAAGATCCTGACTTTGTCGCCACCATGGCTTCCCTCGGCCAGAAGATCGACTACCTCGACGGCAAGGGCTACGGTGAGTACCTCGCCCAGGCTGCGGTCGATGTTCCCGCCGCCATGGCCGCTGTCGGCCTTGTTGAGACGGAAGAGGCCGCATAATCCGGTTCTTTCCAACTGAATGCCAACGGGGCAGGCAGGAATGCCTGCCCCACTGTTATACCTGTCGAATGTGATTGTAATCGGCCTATCGCTGGAAGGGAGAACTATTGTTTTGGGGGCATTTGCTGCCGCAAAACACCTTGAGGCGAGCCGAGCGAGCCCTCGCGCCGATCAAGCGCAGATTGTCCCCCGTAATCTGCACGCGATGAGCGCGAGTATCTCGATTGTGAATCGCATTCGCAATCGAATATAAAGGATGTGATATTTTGGAAGTGAAGAAAACGCAAAGCAAGGCCTTTGCGAATCTGATCGCTTCAATCCTGCTGCTGTGCTTTGAGGGCTGGGCATGGTATCAGACTACCTTGATCAAGACAGCAAAAAATGCGGCGGTGCAGCCGTCCGCCTTCCCTCGCATCATGATTATCGGCATGACGGTCTTTACGGTGACCCTGCTCATTCAGTCCGTCATCAAGCTCAGCAGCATGAAGCCGGACGACCCCCTCGCCCAGAAGGCGGAGAGCCTGAATCTCGTTGCGGACAAGGGCGTACGGGCCGCGTTCCTTGTGATTTTCCTGTGCTGCCTGTACGTTTATTTCTTCAAGAGTCTCGGCTATGTGGTTGTGAGCTTCCTGCTTTCCGCGATCATCATGTGGCTGATCGGATTGAGAAAACCGGCGCCGCTTCTGCTCATCTCGTCGCTGGTGCCGCTCGGCATGTGGCTGATTTTCTACAAGTTCCTGTCGGTCAATATTCCGATGGGCTGGCTCCAGTTCCTGCGGGATCTGGTCGATAAGATTTAAGGAGGGACATGTATGGATTGGAATTTACTGTTTTCCAGCTACGCAAATGTCTTCCTTGACCCGACTGTCCTGCTGATGACCCTGCTGGGCGCGGTCGGCGGCGTGCTGCTGGGCGCTATCCCCGGCATGACGGCCACGATGGGCGTGGCCCTCCTGATCCCGTTTTCCTTCGGCATGGATCTGATCCCCTCCGTCGGTCTGTTGCTGGGCATCTACTGCGGCGGCATGTACGGCGGCTCCATTTCCGCCATCCTGATCCACGCGCCCGGTACTCCTTCCGCGGCGGCAACGCTGCTCGACGGCTACCCCATGGCGCAGAAGGGCGAAGCGGGCAAGGCTCTGTCGGTGGCCATGTTCTCCTCCTTCTGCGGCGGCGTCATCGGCGCCTTGATCATGACCTTCCTTTCTCCGCTGGTTGCGAAGGTCGCCATGAAGTTCACCTCTGCCGAGATGCTGATGCTCGCGGTCTTCGGCCTGTCGGTCATCATCTCCATCTCGGGCAAGTCTATTTCCAAGGGCCTCATCAGCGCCTTCTTCGGCATGCTGCTGTGCACCATCGGCCTTGACCCCACCTACTCCAAGCAGCGCTTCACATTCGGCGTCACGAGCCTCAAGGGCGGGCTGAGCTTCATCCCCGTGCTCATCGGCCTCTTTGCCGTGGCGGAAGTCATTGCCGGCGTCGAGCGCATCATCGCCGGACGCGAGAGTGCCCAGGCCAAGTCCACCGAGAAGATCACCCGCGTCCTGCCCGACGGCAAAACCATCAAACAGATCTGGGCCAATATCGTCTCCGGCGGCATCATTGGCACCTTCATAGGCGCCATCCCCGGCGCGGGCGGGGACATTGCGGTGTTCGTCTCCTATGCCTTCAACAAGGGGACCTCCAAGCACCCCGAAAAGTGGGGCACCGGTATCCCCAACGGCGTCGCTTCGACCGAGTCTGCAAACAACGGCTGCTCCGGCGGCGCGATGATCCCGCTGCTGTCTCTGGGCGTGCCCGGCGATTCTGTCACGGCGATCCTGCTCGGCGCCTTCATCATGAAGGGCATCCAGCCCGGACCTATGATGTATGTTTCCGAGCTTCCCACCGTATATAAGGTCTTTGCGGCCCTGATGCTTGCAAACCTCGCCATGCTCATCGTCGGATGCGCGGGCGTGCGCGTCTTTGCCAAGATCGTGTCGCTCGAAAAGCGCATGCTCTATCCTATCATTCTGGTGGTGTCACTGCTCGGCGCGTTCTCCATTAACAAGAACGTGTTCGATGTGGGCGTGTGCGTTGCCTTCGGCGTGATCGGCTGGCTCATGAACAAGTATGAGTTCCCGCTTTCCCCGATCCTGTTGGCGCTGATCCTCGGCCCCATGTGCGAGCAGAACTTTGTCCGTTTCATGGATCTGAACAAAGGCGACTTCAGTCAGATCATCCACTATCCCATTGCGATCGGCTTCTTTGTGGTTGCCGTCGGCGTTGTGATCTACTCGCTGATCAATCAGAAGAAGATCAACAAACGCGAAAAAGAGGCCCTGGCCAAAGCGGGCGTGGAGGATGTCTCCTTCGCGCAGGAGTAATACGTTAAGGCAATACCGCATAATTCGGCAAGAGCAGATCCTGAGAAAATTTGGGTTCTGATAAAGGCACTTTTTCGCAGATGTACTTAAGTGAGCGTCCAAACAAGAAAAAGGCTCGAAATCAGGGCACAAATTTTCCAGGAGATGCCGAAGACGGATTGTGCGGTGTTGCCTTAAACAAAAGCGTCCCGGAGAAAGCCTTCGGGACGCTTGCCATGGCCGCGTGACCGCTGATGCTGTATCTTGGCTTTCTCTCCGCCGTTGCGTATACCTTGTGGTCCCTTCTCCTGCAGCGGCACTCGTTTCACGCATCATGGTTTTCTCTTTCCTGAATCCGGTGTTCTGCGTGGTTTTGTCGGCACTTCTGCTGGGTGAAGGAAAGATTCTGAACATTCCGCGCTGCGCGCTGGCGATGGTGCTGGTCTGCCTCGGCGTCTGGATCGTGAACCGCCCGGCAAAACAGGCGGAATTCCTCTAAAACGGAAAGGAAGATTATATGAAAGCGGCAGTTCTGAAAAACTGGTTTGATCTCGAGCTTTGCGATATCCCCATGCCGGTGCCGGACGAGCGGGAGGCGCTCATCAAGGTCCGCTACGGCGGCGTCTGCGGCTCGGATATGACCGTCTATCGCGGCAAGCACATGACCGCGACAGTGCCCACCGTGCTCTGTCATGAGATACTCGGCAGCATCGTCTCCCTGCCCGCGGGCTATGACGGGCCGTTCAAGGTCGGTCAGCGCGTGCTGATGAATCCGGTCATCTCCTGCGGCCATTGCGCAGCGTGCCGTCGCGGCCTTCCGCATGTGTGCGAAAACCTCAAGCTTCTCGGCATACACGTGGACGGCGGATTTGCGGAGTATACCAAGGTGGGCGTCGACAAGCTCTGCGCACTCGATGACGATATCCCTGACGAGGTTGCCATCCTCGGCGAGCCCTTCGCCGTCGGCTACCATGTCATGCAGCGCAGCGGTATTCAGCCGGGAGATACAATATTCATTTCCGGCGGTGCGACCGTCGGCCTGTATATTGCGATCTTTGCCAAAGCTTTCGGCGCCGGGCGCGTCATCATCTCCGAGATCAACGAGCCGCGCCGTCAGTTTGTGGAATCCATGGGCATTGAGACCATCAATCCCGCCCAGACCGATGCCATGGATCTCATGCGCGAGGTCACGGGGGGCGGCGGCTTCGATATCGTTTACGATACCTCGGGCGCAGCCTCGGCTGTGCTGCAGATGCCGGACCTGACCCGCTGCGGCGGAAAGATGCTGTCACTGGGGCTCTCCGGCGACGCGTATCAGTTCATCATCGGCAAGGTCTCCTTCAAGGAGATCACTCTGATCGGCAACCGCCTGTATTCGCAGGAGGATTTTGAAAACGGCGTCCGCTTTCTGGAGGACAACTGGCGCAGCCTCGGCCTCGACCGCATGGTCACGGACCGCCTGACGCTGCGCGACATCGATAAAGCCATTCAAATGATGATCGACGGCACCAATCTCTGCAAGATCATTATCGACTGCCAAAAAACCTGAAAGGAAGGCGGACAGACACATGTCTCAAAAGCTTTATCCCTCGGCGCATATCCTTGAGATGTTCATGCCGTATCTGCACGACGAAAAACGCCTGATTGAAGTCCTGCGTAAAATCGCGGAGATGGATTTTTACCGGAATGTAGAGCTGCCGACCTTCCCCACGAAGGAGCATCGGGACACTGTGCGCCGTATTCTCCGGGACAACGATCTGACCGCCGTTACCTACGCCGCCCCATATCTCAACGAACGGGGTATGTCCCTCTGCGATCTCAATGACCGGCGGCGCGCAGAGACGATCTGTTTCCTGAAAACGCAGGCCGACCTTGCCGCCGAGTGCGGGTACATGACCTTCGGCGTGCCGAGCGGGCCCTATCCCGGCGATGAGTTCCACAATGAGGCCATGGCCGTTCAGGCAGACACCCTCGCGCGGATCGCCGACTATACGGCACTGCTGGGGATGAATTGCAGTATCGAGCCGCTGGACCGCTATGTGCACAAGAAGGCACTGATCGGCCCGATGGATGAGGTCGTCTGGTGGTTCAAGCCCCTACACAAAGCCCACCCCAATCTCTTCCTCCACTGGGACAGCTCCCATGAGCAGCTCAGCGGACTCGGCATATTCAACACGCTGGACATGGCGGCGCCCTACATAAGCCAGATCCATCTCTGTGACTGCATCGACGACCCGGCGCACCCCTGCTTCGGTGACCTGCACATGGACCCGGCCGAGGCGCCCGACTGGAAAACGGAGGGCTTTCTGACACCCGAGATCGGCGCGGAGATTATCCGTCGTGCGGCTTCCTTCGACAAACCTGAGGGTGTGCGCCGCTTCTGGGTCTCTGTTGAGGTGCTGGGTCACAAGGGCGACAATCTCTGGCACAAGGAGCGCATCGCGCGGGAATTCCTCATGCGCTGCTGGGAAGAATCCGGCGTGGAAATGAGCCGCTGAAAAGGAGCGCCGGAATGAAAGTCGAAAAAACGGTACTTGCCAAGCTCAACAAATGCTACGCCGTTGCCCCGCTGCAGTATCAGGGGAATTGCTGCTTCATCGTGGCGGCGGAGAAAGAAGACCCATGCTGTCTCTTTGCGTCTGACGGTGCGCTGAAGGATACTCTCTGGACCGGTCCCGGCGGCGTCATGACCATGGTACAGGTGCCGGGAACAGACGGTCAGCTTCTTGCCACGGCGAAGTTCTATTCGCCGGACGAGTCTCTCGACGCGGAGCTCGTGGTCGTGACGCCCGAAGGAAACGGCCGCTGGAATATGCGGACCCTGACGCCGATCCCGCATGTCCACCGCTTCGATATTCTCGAGCGAAACGGCGTCAACTGGCTGATCGTCTGCACGGTCAAGTCCGGGCAGAATTATCCGGGAGACTGGAGCTATGCGGGAAAGGTCTATGCGTCTGTCCTGCCGGAGGATCTGAGCGTCTTCGATCGTGAACACCCGCTCAAACTGCGCGTCATCAAGGACGGCCTGCACCGCAACCACGGCTATACCCGCAGCACCCGGGACGGTATCCTCTCAGGGCTGGTCTCTGCAGACGAAGGGGTTTTCCGCATTACGCCGCCCGAGACACGGGACGGCGAGTGGCAGATCGAACGGCTCTTGAACAGCCCGACCAGCGATGCGCTGCTGCTGGATCTGGACGGGGACGGGCAGGAGGAGCTTTGCACCCTGTCCCCCTTTCATGGGGAGCGCGTCACCGTATGGCATCAGAATGACGACGGTTTCGTTCCGGTGTGGATGTTCGCAGAAGACGCGCCCTTTTCTCACGCGATCTGCGGCGCGTATCTTGCGGGGGTGCCGACTTTCGTGACAGGACACCGCGGAGGAAAGAAAAACCTCATGGCGATCCGCTATGACCGGGCGGCGGGAGATTACAGCGTGACGATTCTGGATGAGGGCCGGGGGCCCGCCAATGTCATGCATTTTGTCAACGATGACGGAGTCGATATCCTGATCGCGGCCAACCGCGAGACGGACGAAGTCGCCATGTATAAAATCACAGAATAATGAGGTGCAGACATGAAAAAGAATGTACTCGTCCTCTTGCCTGCGGAGGCAAGGCACAGAGAGAAGCTTGAGGCGGCGGGCGCAGGCTGCTGCTTTGTTTACAGCGATGCCGATGCCGTCACAGAAGAACAGATCCAGGCGGCGAATATCATTCTCGGCCAGCCGAATGCCGCTATGCTTCAGGCATCGGAGAATCTTGAATGGCTGCAGCTGGCCTCTGCCGGAACGGACGCCTATATCGTACCGGGGGTGCTGAATCAGAGGACTGTCCTCACCAACGCCACCGGCGCATACAGCAAAGCGGTCGCGGAGCATGCCTTTGCCCTGACGCTCATGCTGACAAAAAAGCTCCACCTCTACCGGGATGAACAGCGTATTAAGCGCTGGAGCGATCACGGCACGGTGTCGTCCCTGTCTGACAGCACCGTCGCGGTCGTCGGCCTCGGTGATATCGGCAGGGCGTATGCGCACCTTGTTAAAGCGATGGGCGCGTATGTGATCGGCGTCAAACGGCGCGGAGGCAATTGTCCTGACTGTGTGGATGAGCTGGTCATGACCCGGGATCTCGACAGCGTCCTGCCGCGGGCGGATGTCGTCATGTCCATTCTTCCGAATACTGCCGAAACACGCTATCTGTACACGGATGCGCGCTTTGATCTTATGAAAGACAGTGCGGTTTTCATCAACTGCGGGCGAGGCAATGCAGTTTCCGCCGAGGTACTGTATCGCGCGCTGTCTGAGCATAAGATCGCCGCCGCCGGAGTCGATGTGACGGAGGAGGAACCGCTTCCCGCCGACAGCCCACTCTGGGAGCTTGAAAACCTCGTCATCACGCCGCACATCTCGGGCGGCTTCCACCTGCCGGAGACCCTTGAACGCATTGTGGACATCGCGGCAGGCAATCTTGCAGCCTTCCTCGCAAGCGGGGAGCTGCGCAACGTGGTGGACTTCACTACCGGATATGCAAAGTAGTATTTCCCATATATATAAGAGACGGAGGGAGCTGGCTCAAAAGGCTGAAACTGGAGAACCTGTTGTATACATAGGGCAAGCGGGAGAACGAAAAAACGGTGAAAGTCTTACGAATAACTACAGTCAATCAGGTTCAAGCCGGGTTTCTCCCCCTCTGCATGAAATTTCCCGGGGCGGGAAATACTAACACCACTCTTTCAAAAAGGAGTGGTGTTTTTCATGCTGGGGAAGGTCGAGATCTGCGGGGTGAACACGGCGAAGCTGCCGGTACTCAAAGCCGCTGAGACACGCACGCTGCTGGAAAAAGCCAGGGGAGGCGACCGGGAGGCGCGTCAGGCGCTGATTGCAGGCAACCTCCGGCTGGTACTGTCGGTGATCCAGAAATTCTCCGGCCGCGGTGAAAGCATGGACGACCTCTTCCAGGTGGGCTGCATCGGCCTCATCAAGGCTGTGGACGCCTTCGACCTGAGCCAGAACGTCCAGTTTTCCACCTACGGCGTTCCCATGATTGCCGGGGAGCTGCGTCGTTTTTTGCGGGACCACAGCGCGGTGCGGGTGTCGCGGTCGATGCGGGACACCGCCTACCGGGTGCTGCAGGCCAAGGAGAAGCTGACCGCCGAGACTGGGCGGGAGCCGGATGTGGAGCAGATCGCCAAAAGCCTCGGCATCCGGCGGCAGGAGGTGGTCTTCGCTCTCGAGGCCATCACAGACCCGGTCTCCCTCTATGATCCCGTCTATTCCGACGGCGGGGAGAACGCCACCGTCATGGACCAGATTGGCGACAGCCGCAACACCGACGAGCACTGGCTGGAGCAGATCGCACTGGAGGAGGCTGTCAAGCGCCTGGATGAGCGGGAAAAACGTATCCTGGCTCTGCGCTTCTATGACGGACGCACCCAGATGGAGGTGGCCAAATGCATCGGTATCTCCCAGGCGCAGGTCTCGAGGCTCGAAAAGAACGCGATACGACGAATCAAAAAGGAATTGGGGAATTGAAAAACAGCGCCGACTCCTCCTGAAAAGGCGAAGCCGGCGCTGTGCGTATTTGCTTTACGAGTCCGCTTTGAAGTCAAAACCGAGCTCTTCCCAGGCCGCGTAAAGCCATGGGGCCTCATTGTTGTCTGTGCGGGCGACATAGCCGCCTGTCCACTCGCCGTCCGTCGGCTGCAGGTATTCCGCAAAGCCGTAATGCTCCAGCTCAGGGCCGTTCTTTCCAATGATCCAGTAGTGGATCACACCTGCCTCTTCGTCGGTGTACTGATAGATAAAGGGTACAGTCTCCGAGACCTGTTCCGTGATGTCAATGCGCTCACCGTTGACGACAAAGATCATGCGCCCGTCTTCAAAGCTCACCGGCTGGGTCATATTATCGGTATGAACATAGACCGTGTTTTCAATGCCGCCCTCTGTCTGCTCGGAGCGAATCTCCATATTGCCGCCCCAGCCTGAGAACACTATCCCGGTGGAATACGCCGCGGCGCCAAGCGCCAACAGAAGCGCCGCCGCGAGGGCGAGCGTCAGCAGGCGTTTTTTGCTGCAATGTCTGGTTTTTTCATTAAAGTAAACCATTCCGGCCATGACCACATCCTCCTCATGAATGCCGTTCATAGCGCGCAGAAGTGACAGTTCGTCTAACATAAGCCCTCCTCCTGTAAGGTTTTCCTCAACTTCTTACGGGTGCGAAACAGGCTGCTTTTGACTTTTCCCTGCCCGCATCCCAGCCGCTCTGCGATCTCCACGACAGGCGCAAGATAGAAGTATCGCAGAACAAAGATTATCCGCTCTGTCTCCGGCAAGCCGGCCGCAAAGCGTCCAATGGCCTGTTCCAGTTCCTTTTCCTCTACAAGCTGCTCGGGGTTTCTCCCGTCCGTTATACACTCGCTGAGCTCGTCCATTGCGAGGGCTGCTTCGCCTCTGCCGCGCTTGACTCTGTTTTTTGCCTTGATGGTGTTGATGGCGAGATTTCTTGTGATACAGCCGAGGAAGGCCGACAGCACCGCCGGGCGCTCGGAGGGCATGCGATTCCACGCGCGCAGCCAGGTGTCGTTCACACACTCCTCCGCATCCTCATCCGTCCCGCAGATGTTGTAGGCGATCGTATGGCAGTACCGCCCATACTTGTGGTCGGACTCCGATATGGCCAGCTCGGAGCGCTGCCAGTACAGGTCCACGATCTCTCTGTCTTCCATACTGAACCTCCTTTGTTTCAAGATCTCTCACCTATATAGACAACAAAACGCAGCGAAGGGTTTCAACATTTTCTCTTTTTTATGATTGCGCACCGGGCATGCAAAGAGCCCGTTTCCCGAAAACGAGAAACGGGCTCCGTTTTGTGTCTTGTTGATCAGCCGCCGAGATAGGCCTTCTGCACCTCTTCGCTGGCGGCCAGCTCCTTGCCGGTGCCGCTGAGGGTGATGCGGCCCGTCTCCATGACGTAGGCGCGGTCGGCGATGGAGAGTGCCATCTCCGCGTTCTGCTCCACCAGCAGGATGGTAGTGCCCGCCTTGTGCAGGGCGCTGATGATGTCGAACACCTGCTCCACCAGAATCGGCGCGAGGCCCATGGAGGGCTCGTCCAGCATGAGGAGCTTCGGGTGGGACATGAGGGCCCGGCCCATGGCCAGCATCTGCTGTTCGCCGCCGGAGAGAGTGCCGGCGATCTGCCTGCGGCGCTCCTTGAGGCGGGGGAACTGTTCAAACACGCGCTCCTTGTCGGCGTCGATGTTGCCGCCGCGTACGGTGAAGGCGCCCATGTCCAGGTTCTCCTCCACGGTCATGCTGGTAAAGATGCGCCGCCCCTCGGGCACGTGGGCGATGCCCAGCTCCACGATCTTGTGGGCCGGGGTGGAGGCAATACTCTTGCCCATAAATTCGATTTTGCCGCCGCGGCTGCGCATCAGGCCGGAGACGGTCTTGAGCGAGGTGGACTTGCCGGCGCCGTTTGCGCCGATGAGGGTGACAACCTCGCCGTCGTTGACCTCAAAGCTCACGCCCTTGACGGCGTGGATGGGGCCGTAGTATACGTTCAGATCTTCTGCCTTGAGCATTATTCTTTGGCCCCCTTTCTGCCGAGATAAGCCTCGACCACGGTGGGATCGTTGCGGATGGCCTCGGCATTGCCCTTCGCGATCAGGCGGCCGAAATTCAGCACGGCGATGCCCTCGCAGATATTCATGACAAGGCTCATATCATGCTCAATGAGCAGAATAGCGATGTGGAAGGTGTCGCGGATCTTGACAATGTTCTCCATGAGCTCCGCGGTCTCGGAGGGGTTCATACCTGCCGCCGGTTCGTCCAGCAGCAGGAGGGACGGATTCGTCGCGAGAGCACGGGCGATCTCCAGCCGACGCTGGGCGCCGTAGGGCAGAGAGCCCGCCAGCTCGTCCGCGTGCTGATCCAGATGGAACAGGGCCAGGTACTCCATGGCGCGGTTCCGGGCGATCTTTTCGGCACGCCAGTAGCCGGGAAGGCGCAGGATGCCGCCGAGCATGCCGTAGTCCATCTCATTGTGCAGGCCGATGAGGACATTGTCTGCCACGGTCTGGTTGTGGAAGAGGCGGATATTCTGGAAGGTGCGGGCGATACCGGCGCGGTTGACCTGGGCGGTGGTCATGTTGGCGGTGTCCCTCCCGTCCAGGAGAATGGTGCCGTGGGTGGGCTGGTAGACCTTGGTCAGAAGGTTGAAGATCGTGGTCTTGCCGGCGCCGTTCGGCCCGATGAGACCTGCGATCTCGGTGCGGCCGAGGGTGAGGTTGAAGTCTTCCACCGCCTTCAGGCCGCCGAAGGAAATGCCGAGATTGATGCACTGGAGGATGGGCGACTTGTCCACGTCGCGTTCCGGCACATAATAGGTGGTCTGCACCGGGACGACCGGGGAGACGCTTTCCAGCCCGGCCCGGCGTTTTTTGGATTCACTCATGATGCGCTCGCCTCCTTTTCTCTGCTTTTGCCGAATTTGCTGCGCAGAGAAGCAAAGTAGTTCTTGAGGATGGGGTTATTTGTGGTCAGCATGACGACGATCAGCACGATTGCGTAGATCAGCATGCGGTAGGTGGAGAAGCCGCGCAGCGCCTCGGGCAGGATGTAGAGGATGACGGTGGCGATAATGGAGCCCCAGATATTGCCGAGGCCGCCCAGCACCACAAACACCAGCACCAGAATGGAGGTGTTGAAGTCAAACTTCGCCGCGGCGAGGTTGGAGTAGTTCAGGCCGAACAGGGCGCCGGCGGCGCCGGCCAGGGAGGCGCTGGTGACAAAGGCCATCATCTTGTACTTGGTCACGGGGATGCCCACGGAGTCGGCCGCAATGCGGTTGTCGCGCACAGCCATGATGGCGCGGCCGTGGCGGCTGCGCACCAGGTTCTGCACGATGACGAGGGTGATCATGATCAGGATGAAGCCCGCGGTAAAGGTGGCGATGGTTTTGGTGCCTGTCGCCCCTTGTGCACCCTTGATGATGATGCGCCCGCCGTCGAGCAGGGTCAGATCATTGGCGGTCTTGCTGCCGTTGACGTTGAAAATCACATGCAGGCCCTTGGAGTCCACGCCCACGATGAGGCAGGTGATGAGCTCCTTGATGATCTCGCCGAAGGCCAGCGTCACGATAGCGAGATAGTCGCCGTTGAGGCGCAGGACCGGAATACCGACGAGAAAGCCCACGATTGCGGCGCAGAGCGCGCCCACGACCATCGCCAGTGCGAGACGCATGGGGGCGGAGGGGATCACGTTCATAAGTCCCATGGCAGTGATGACGCCGCTGAAGGCGCCGACGCTCATGAAGCCGGCATGGCCCAGGGACAGATCGCCCAGGATGCCCACCGTGAGGTTCAGGGACACGGCCATGACGATGTAGCAGCAGATCGGGACCAGCAGGCCCGTCTGGGAGCGGTTGAGCATGCCGTTGCTCTTCAGGGCAGAGATGACAAGGAAGGCGATGATGACGCCGGCATAGGTCAGCAGGTCAGCGCGCGCATCCTTGAAGTAGCGTTTCATATTCATATCGGCACCTCCTCAGACCTTCTCCTGCGTGCGCTTGCCCATAAGGCCAGCCGGGCGCACCAGCAGGATGATGATCAGCACCGCAAAGACGATGGAATTGGAAAGCTGCGTGGAGATATACGCACGGCTCAGAGCCTCGATCACGCCCAGCAGAATACCGCCGATGAAGGCGCCGGGGATGGAGCCGATGCCGCCGAAGACGGCGGCGGTGAAGGCCTTGATGCCGGGCATGGAGCCGGTAGTCGGCATCAGGGTGGGCGAGAAGGAGCACAGCAGCGCCCCCGCGACCGCTGCCAGCGCAGAGCCGATGGCAAAGGTCAGGGAGATGGTGCGGTTGACATTGATGCCCATAAGCTGGGCCGCGCCTTTATCCTCGGAGCAGGCGCGCATGGCTTTGCCCATTCTGGTCTTGCCGGTAAACGCGGTGAGAGCGAGCATGATGACGACGCAGCAGACCACCGTAACGATGGAGACATAGGAGATGGAAAGCTGACCGTCGAAGAGCTTGAGCGTGCCGCTGACGACAGGGGTGTACGCCTTGGGGTTTGCGCCGAAGATCAGCAGGGCGGCGTTCTGAAGGAAATAGCTCACGCCGATGGCGGTAATGAGAACGGCAAGACTCGGCGCGGAGCGGAGCGGACGGTAGGCCAGCCCCTCGATCAGGATGCCGAGCACCGTGCAGAACGCCATGGCAACCAGTACCGACAGCAGCGCCGGCAGGCCCAGATTCGTAGCGGCCAGGAAGGAGATATAGCCGCCGACCATGATGACATCGCCATGGGCAAAGTTCAGCATCTTGGCGATGCCATAGACCATGGTATAGCCCAGGGCAATGATGGCGTAGATACTGCCCAGGGAAATTCCGCTGACCAGATAGGCCAGAAACTTCATAGGATACACCTCTCTTAATTGTCTCTGCCTTGGAAAGCAGCGCGGAATCGACTGTTTCCGCGTTCTTTTTCAAGGCAGAAAATACGGTTTTGGCTTCCCGGGGCTTGCGTCCCGGGAAGCCTGTGATTTTGGTTTTGCCTAAGTTGTTCTTAACGCTGAGCGCTCAGATCACGGGGTGACGTAAGCGCCGTCCTTGATGACGATGGCCATGGGGGCCTTGGAGACCTCGCCGGTGGCGGCCCAGGTCATGCCCTCGCCGGTCACGCCGTCGACCTTCAGGGTGGTCATCACAGGGATGACAGCCTCGCAGATGTCAGCGGGGGACATGTCGGGAGTGCAGTTGGCAGCCTCAAGAGCAGCCTTGATGATGTACACGGCGTCGTAGCCGTCAGCGGCGAACTGGTTGGGGATCTCGCCGTAGCGCTTCTGGTACTCGGCAACGAAGGCCTGGGTACGGGCGTCCTCAGCGTCAGCGGAGAACGGAGTCAGCAGGTAAACGCCCTCGGCCAGGGAGGTGTCGAAGTTCTCCACGGTCAGGATGCCGTCCATGCCGTCCACACCGAAGAAGGTGGGCTTGTAGCCCATCTGGTTGGCCTGCTGGAGGATAACGGAAGCGGGGGTGTAGTAGATGGGCAGGAACAGGAGGTCGGCGCCGGCGTCGCGGGCAGCGGTGAGCTGGACGTTGAAGTCGGTGGAGGTGGCGTCGGTGAAGGTGCCTTCATAGACAACGGAAACGCCCTTGTCGGCGGCTTCCTTCACAAAGGTGTCACGGATGCCCTGGGAATAAGCGTCGTCGTTGCGGTAGATGACGGCGACCTTTGCGCCGGCGAAGTTGTCGGCAAAGTAGTCAGCGGAGGCAATGCCCTGGTTGGGGTCGGTGAAGCAGACCTGGAAGGCATTGTCCTTGTCAGCGATGAGGTCGACGGAGGAGCCGGACGGGGTGAGCAGGAAGGTGCGCTCGTCATAGGCCTGAGCAGCGACCGTGATGCCGGAGCCGGAGGTGACAGGTCCGAGCAGGATCTGCATGCCCCAGTCCATCAGGGTGTTGTAGGCGTTGATGGCCTTGTCGCCGGAGTCGGCTTCATCGTCCTGCGCCTGGAACTCAAACTTGATGGCGCTGTCAGAGGCGTTGATCTCGTCAACGGCGATCTGGGCTGCGTTCATAACGGCATTGCCGTAGATGGCGGCGCCGCCGGTCAGGGGGCCCTGTCCGCCGATCTTGAAGGTGCCGTCGGCGAAGGCGGCGGGAGCAGCCAGCGCGAAGACGAGCGTGAGCGCAAGAATGAGTGCAAGTGACTTCTTCATTGTGTTTTCTCCTTTTCTCATGTTATTTGCCTGAACACTGTTGTATATACAAAGATCGGCCCCGACCAAAACGGTCGAGGCCAATCTGTGTATCAGATTGAAACCGCGAGGGGTTTTGATCGTCTTGCTGCGGGGGCTTGAAGCAGGATGTGCAGAACGGATACACTCACCAACCCGAATACAGCGAAAATGCACAGAGCCGCCAGAATATCTGCGGAAACAAAAAATGACACTGCGATCACAGTGTCAACAAGAAGCAGCAGGGCGGCAAAGAAAGAAGCGCAGAAAGAGGCAGACTCAAACCCGGTGTCGGCTGAGCCCTGCATATTGGAGCTGTTGAAAAAGCGTCCAGACATCGCTGCTTCTCCTTCCCTGAAAGTGCCTACACTTTAGCACAGCAAATCGAAGCTGTCAAGCGGCTGACTTTATTTTTTGTGATTCTGCCAACTTTTCAGGCCATGACGTTTTTAGCTTGTGAAATTTGACCGGAAAATGCGGCGCAAAATCTGCGCTTCGCCTCTTGTCCGCACCTGCCGGATATGGTAAACTGTACACATCTTTCCTGATATACGAATTTTACGGAGGTAATGCCCTATGATTATGAACTGCGAACAGTATACCGGCAAATGCGTCTGCGGACGCGAGCATACTCTGGAGACCCGCAAGGTGGTCGTGGCCGAAAAGGCGCTCGAGCATTTTGAGGAGTACATGCAGGAGCTTGGCCTGACCGGGCGGCGCACCGTGGTCTATGATGAGATCACCTGGAAGCTCACCGAGGGCAAGCACGTCAAGGCCGACCAGAATATCGTGCTCGATCCCCACGGACTGCGCGCTGAGGATGTGCTCATCGAGAAGATGATGAAGGATCTGGACAAGCCCGAGGTGATCGTGGCTGTCGGCGCCGGCACCATCATGGACTTCGGCCGCTACCCCGCCTTTAAGCTGGGCATCCCCTTTGTGGCGATCCCGACCCTCGCCTCCTCTGACGGCTTCACGGCCAACATCTGCTCGGCGATCATGAACGGGCAGAAGAAGTCCACCCCCATGTGCGCCCCCGCGCTGGTGGTGGCGGATCTGGACATCATCAGCGGCGCGCCGATGCGCCTGGTTGCAAGCGGCATCAACGACATCCTGGCAAAGTACACCTCCCTCGCCGACTGGCGCATCTCCCACCTGGTGGACGGTGAGTATTACTGCCCCATGGTGGCGGACCTGGCCGAGCACGCCCTCAAGCTTATGCGGGGTGCAGCAGACAAGTATGCTGCCACCGGCATCGTCGACCATGAGGCCATGACCATGGCCCAGATGGAAAGCGGCCTGACCATGCAGCTCATGGATAACTCCCGCGCCGCTTCCGGCGCCGAGCACCTGATGGCCCACCTCGTGGAGATGAAGCCGCCGCGCTTTGAAAACGCCGAGGGCATCCACGGCGAGTGCGTGGGCGTCGGCACCTTCCAGTGCATCCGCGAGTACCACAAGCTGGCCGGCATGAAGCCCAAGGCCAAGCCCTTCAAGCCCCTGACCGAGGCCTGGGTCGTCGAAAAGTTCGGCGAGCGCCTGGCCCCCGGCATCCTGAAGGAGAACGAGAACGACGTGCTTGCCACCTTTGATCCCCAGAACATTGTGGATCACTGGAGCGAGATCAAGGCCATGCTGGATGCGCTGCCCTCCGTGGAGGAGATGGAGAAGCTCTATTCCGCCTGCGGCTGCAAGTACCTGCCGGAGCATATCGGCATCGACCCGGCCCTGGCCGACGAAATGCTGGACATCTCCGCCGCCATCCGCAACCGCCTCACCCTGGTGCGCATGAAGCGCGTGCTGGATTTTGAATAAGCGCTGAGCCGACAAAGCCCCGGGACGCCTGTCCCGGGGCTTTGTCGGCTCATGCCATCGGAATATCTTCCCTGCGCACCTTTTCCCAGGAGAACACCGGCAGCAGGTCGCGCGCGGAAACGGGCCCGTCCCGGTCTATAAGGCTGCACAGAAAGGCGAGACGGCCGATGATCTGTTCCGGGGTATAGTCCTTTCGCAGTACCTCGGTGCTGAGGCTTCCGAGGCGCTTGGAGAGCTTGCCCGCCCCGCTGGTGAGCAGCGGGCAGTGGCAGTAGTCCGGCCCCTGCCCGCCCAGGGTCTCGATCAGCCATTTCTGCCGCGGCGCGGAGGAGAGCAGGTCGCGCCCGCGCACCACCCGCGTCACGCCCATGAGCATGTCGTCCACACTCACGGCGAGCTGATAGGCGAAGATGCCGTCTGCGCGCCGAACGATGAAGTCCCCCAGCTCCCGCGCCGGGTTCTGGGTGAAAGCGCCGTAGTGCCCGTCCAAAACCGTGATCGCCGTATCCGGGCTTCGGAGCTTCCAGGCCGGCCGGCGGTCTGCGTGCAGCAGCGCTTCCCGCTCAGCCCTGTCCAGATGGGCACAGCGGCAGCCGCTGTCAAATTCCTGCTCCCCCGGATGGGGCGCGGAGGCGGCGGCGAGGCGTTCGCTGCGGGTGCACCAGCAGGGGTAGACCAGGTCCCGGTCCAGAAGCGTCTGAAAGGCGGTCTCGTAGATCTCCGTCCGCGCCGACTGGGCACAGGCGGGCTCCGCCGGCCAGCCCCGGTCCCAGTCGAGGCCCAGCCAGCGGAGATCCGCCGCCATGGCCTCGGCGTAGACGCGCTTGGAGCGCGCAGGGTCCAGATCCTCCAGGCGAAAGACCATCTCCCCGTTTTGGCTCCGGCAGTCCAGCCACGCAAGCAGCATGGCGAGGAGATTGCCGAGGTGCATATACCCCGACGGGCTCGGCGCAAAGCGGCCGACAACAGGCCTGGTCATTTCTCCTCCGTCAGCAGCAGGGGGGTGCCGTCGCAGAAGAGCATGCCGCCTTCCACGCGGACGGTGTTTCCGCCGATGTGGTTGAGGTATTCGCCGCTCGGCAGCGGGACCTTGACCTTCGCGCTCTCACCCAGCAGGGAGAAGACGCCGACACAGCGGCGCTCGGGCCCGGAGCGCTCCATGACCGCGATTTTGCGTGCGTCGTCCGCCGTAGCCCAGAAGTGGTCCTCCCCGGTGAAGAGGGCCTTCTTCGCCGCCGCCATCTTTTTCATCAGCGGCATGAGGTTCAGGCCCGTCTCCCGGTCGATGGGCTCCTGCTCAAAGAGGCTCGGCAGGTGGCGGTCAGCCCACTCCTGCCCGGCGTAGATGAGGGTGGTGCCCTTGAGGAAGTAGAGCATGGCGGTCCAGTTCACCAGGGCCTCCATGTCCGTGACGAAGGAGGCGATGCGCGGCTGATCGTGGTTTTCGAGGCAGCGCATCTTGTTGTAGTTGGCGGGGTACTCGCCCTCCTGGAAGTTCAGCATGTCGATCCAGTGGGACAGCGGACACTCATTGCGCAGGAGCTTGTCGAACACCTCGCGGATGTCGTAGTCGTATTCCATGTCGAAGGCCTCAAAGCCGTCGGAATCCCGCATGGCGTCAAAGCCCAGCCGCCGCGCCTCACAGGCAAAGCTGAGATGCACGGACTCCGCAAGCCAGATGCAGTCGGGATTGACCTGCTTGACCTCCTCGCGCGCCCGCTTCCAGAAATCCAGCGGGACGAGGCTTGCCACGTCGCAGCGGAAGCCGTCCACGATGGAGGCCCAGAAGCGCAGGGACTCGATCTGGTAGTCCCAGAGCCCGGGGTTCGTGTAGTCCAGGTCAATGACGTCGGCCCAGTCGCCGTAGCGATTGCCGGGTCTGCCCTGGGCGTCGTGGTAGAAAAATTCGGGGTGCGTCTGATAGAGCACGGAGTCGGGCGAGGTGTGGTTGTACACCACGTCGATCATCACCTTCATGCCCCGGGCGTGGATCTCGTCCACGAGCTCCTTGAAGTCCTCCATCGTGCCGTAGGCGGGGTTCACGCTCCGGTAGTCCCGGTTTGCGTAGGGGCAGCCGAGGCTCCCCTTCTTCCCCTCGACCCCGATGGGGTGGATGGGCATGAACCAGATGATGTCCGTCCCGAAGGAGCGGATGCGGTCCAGATCGGGGATGACGGCGCGGAAGGTCCCCTCCGGGGTATGCGCGCGGACGTAGACGGAATAGATAACCTGCGTCTGTAAATTCTTGTCGGTGTCGTGTGCCATGGGCGGTTCCTCCTGCTGTTTTTTATCTGTTATATCATATCATAAAACCGCTCCAGCGCAAGGGGTGACTTGCACTTGTAATCCTGCGCTCTCCGGTATATGATAGCGGTGAACGAACAGGGCCGGGAACGCCCAATCCATTGGACAACGGGGTATTATACATGACAGATACGAAACAGAAAAACGCGGCGCGGGCGTTTGCGGAATACTGGAAGGACAAGGGCTACGAAAAGGGCGAAAGTCAGGCGTTCTGGCTCTCGCTGCTGCGTGAGGTTTTCGGTGTTGCGGAACCGGAAAAAGCCATCCGCTTTGAAGATCAGGTCAAGCTGGATAAGTCCACCGGTTTTATCGACGGCTTTATCTCCGACACGCATGTGATGATCGAGCAGAAGAGCGCGGACAAGGGGCTGAATACCGCCATCAAGCAGTCGGACGGCTCCCTGCTGACGCCGTTTCAGCAAGCCAAGCGCTATTCGGCGGAGCTGCCGTACTCCGAGCGCCCGCGCTGGATCGTGACCTGCAACTTCCGGGAGTTCTATGTCTATGACATGGAGAACCCGCGCGGGGAGCCGGAGAAGATACGGCTTGCCGATCTGGAAAAGGAATATTACCGCCTTTCCTTCCTTGTGGACAAGGGAAGCGTCCATTTGCAGCGCGAGATGGAAATTTCCATCAAGGCGGGCGAGGTCGTCGGTCTCTTGTACGACGGGCTTTTGAAGCAGTACAAAAACCCCGAAAGCCCGGAGACGCTCAAGCATCTCAACAAGCTCTGCGTGCGTCTGGTTTTCTGCCTGTACGCCGAGGACGCGGGCATTTTCGGCCGGCACATGATGTTTCACGACTACATGGCGCAGTTTGCCGCCCACGGTCTTCGCAAGGCGCTGGCGCAGCTTTTCCGCGTCCTCAACCAGAAGCCGGAGGAACGCGACCCCTATCTTGCCGACGACGATCCCCTGCTTGCCGCCTTCCCCTATGTCAACGGCGGGCTGTTTGCGGACGAGGACGCGGTGATCCCGCCCTTTACGGAGGAGCTGCGGGAGCTGCTGCTTCGGCGCGCGTCGGCAAATTTTGACTGGTCGGAGATCAGCCCCACCATTTTCGGTGCGGTGTTTGAAAGCACCCTGAACCCGGAGACGCGGCGCTCCGGCGGCATGCACTATACCAGCATTGAGAACATCCACAAGGTCATTGACCCGCTGTTTCTGGACGCGCTGAAAAAAGAGCTGGAAGAGATACAGGCCATCGAGGTCTGGAAGACAAAAGAAAAGAGCCTGACAGCGTTTCAGAAAAAGCTTGCGTCGCTTGAATTTCTGGACCCTGCGGCGGGCAGCGGCAACTTCCTGACGGAAAGCTACCTCAGTCTGCGGCGGCTGGAGAACACCGTGATCGACGAGCTGCACCGCGGGCAGATGAGTCTGGACGCGGTCACCGATCCCATTCAGGTCAGCATCGCGCAGTTCCACGGCATTGAGATCAACGACTTTGCCGTGACGGTTGCCAAGACGGCGCTCTGGATTGCGGAGAGCCAGATGATGAAGGAGACAGAAAAAATCCTGCTTCTTGATCTGGACTTCCTGCCGCTGAAAACCAACGCCAACATCGTCGAGGCCAACGCCCTGCGCATCGACTGGGAGAGTGTGGTGGACAAGTCGAAGCTGAATTATATTATGGGAAATCCGCCGTTTGTGGGTCATCAATGGAGAAGCAGCAGTCAGGTTGAAGACATGGATTTGGTTTTCTCTGATGCGAAAAAACATGGAAAACTTGATTATGTAGCTTGTTGGTATAAAGTCGCCGCTGATTTAATGCAAGGAACGACAATAGAATGTGCTTTTGTTTCAACGAACTCCATAACGCAAGGCGAGAGTGTAGCCGCACTGTGGAAGCCCTTACTTGACCAGCAGCATGTAGAAATACAGTTTGCTTATCGCACATTCCAATGGGATAGCGAAGCTTCTCTAAAAGCTCATGTTCACTGTGTCATTATTGGCTTTACATGTTATCATGTCAATAAGGACAAAAAGCTGTTTGATAACGACAGGTGTGTATATGTCGATCACATTAACGGTTATTTGATAGGAGCACCGGACTTATACATTCAATCGCGCGGAAAGCCGCTTTCCCTAGCAATGCCAATAATGAGTAAAGGAAGTCAGCCTACCGATGGAGGAAACCTTATTCTGTCTGGTGAGGAACGTGCTGAAATGCTGAAAAATCACCCAGAGGCAAAATCCTTTATCAAACGCTATATTGGTTCAGATGATTTCATCAATAATAAGGTTCGATATTGCCTCTGGTTAAAAGATGTACCACCGACAAAATATAGGAACAATTCTGCTATTATGGAACGGTTAAAAGAAGTTGCAAAAGCCAGAGCAAAGAGTTCAACTGCTTCTGTACGCCGTGATGCAGAGACGCCCATGCTTTTTACTCAAATTCGTCAACCAAAAAGCGATTATCTATCTGTACCAGAAGTTTCATCACAAAACCGTCGTTATATTCCAATTGGCTACTTATCATCGGATGTTATTTGCAGCAATAAACTGTATGTTATTCCTGATGCTTCACTATATCTATTTGGAGTAATAATATCAAATGTTCACATGGCTTGGATGCGTGTTGTATGTGGTCGTTTAAAAAGTGATTATAGCTATAGCCCAGCTGTCTACAACAACTTCCCCTGGCCTACTCCCACCGAGGCGCAAAAGGCGCTGATTGAACAGACGGCGCAGGGGATTCTGGACGCCCGCGCATTGTACCCGGACGCCAGTCTCGCCGATCTGTACGACGAGCTGACCATGCCGCCGGAGCTGCGCAAAGCCCACCAGCAGAATGACCGCGCCGTCATGGCCGCCTACGGCTTCCCGGTCAAGGGCTTTACCGAGTCCGACTGTGTGGCGGCGCTGATGCGGATGTATCAGGAGCTGACGGCAAAAGCAGAATCATAGCAGTTTTTCACGATCCTTTAGAGCGTTAAAGAGAAACGACAGGAAAGCCTTCCCCTTGAGGGGAAGGTGGCTCGGCCCGATCTCCCGCGAGGGACGAGACGGATGAGGTGTCAGCGCCGCGATTTGTACAACGCTGCGCAAGGACGGGGCTTCCACCTCATCCGCCCTTCGGGCACCTTCCCCTCAAGGGGAAGGCAATGCCGCAGGCGTATTGTGCGGTGTTGCCATAAAGCTCCGTGTGGATCCAAACACATCGGCGGGAGGGGCTTGCCCCTCCCGCCGATACTATTTGAGCGTATTCCATATACCCCTCCGGGGGGGCTGTGCCGATTCCTTACACCGTCTCGATCCGGATCACGTTCGTGTTCCCGCTCTGGCCGGAGGTGTTGCCGCCGGTCATGACCACGGTGTCGCCGTCGTTGAGGTTCAGGACGCGCCTGGCCTCCTTGAGGGCGAAGTAGTTGAGCACGTCCATGCTCGGGAACTGCTCGGTCAAAAGCGGGATGACGCCCCAGGAGAGGGCCAGCTTGTACCAGGCGCGCTCCCCGGTGGCAAGGCCGAGAATGGTGATCGGCGCGCGGAAGCGGGAGACCATGCGCACGGTCATGCCGCTGATGGACGTGACCACGATGGCCTTCGCGTCCAGGTCGACGGCCATGGTGCAGGCCGCGTGGGAGATGGCGTCCACCCGGTTGTGGATGGCGAAGTTCTGGGTGCGGAAGAGGCCGATGTAGTCGATGTGGCGCTCGGTCTCCTCGGCGATCTCGCTCATGACGCGCACGGCGTCCACCGGGTACTTGCCCGCGGCGGACTCGCCGGAGAGCATGATGGCGCTGGTGCCGTCGTATACGGCGTTGGCCACGTCGCTGATCTCGGCGCGGGTGGGGCGGGGATTGGAGATCATGCTCTCGAGCATCTCGGTGGCGGTGATGACGCGCTTGCCGAGCATGCGGCACTTGGAGATAAGGTGCTTCTGGATGGCGGGAAGCTCCGTAAACGGAACCTCCACGCCGAGGTCGCCGCGGGCGACCATGATGCCCTCGCAGACAGAGCAGATCTCGTCGATGTTGTCCACGCCGGACTGGTTTTCGATCTTGGCGATCACGTCAATGTCCCCGCCGCCGTTTGCCTGCAGGAAGGTCTTGAGGTCCACGATATCCTGCTTGCAGGAGACGAAGGAGGCCGCTACAAAGTCCACCCCGTTGCGGATGCCGAAGAGCAGATCCTCCCGGTCCTGCTCGCTCATGTAGGCCTTGCGCATGACCTTGCCGGGAAAGCTCATGCTCTTGCGGTCGGAGAGGACGCCGCCGGTGACGACCGTGCAATGGATCTCCGTGCCCTCGATGGCCTTGACCTCAAAGATCACAAGGCCGTTGTTCACGAGGACGCGGTCGCCGACCGCAAGATCGTCGGCAAGGCCGGCATAGCTCACGGATACGATGCTCTCATCCCCCACGACATCGCGGGTGGTGAAGGTGAATTCGTCCCCGTCCTTCAGGCTGATCTTGCCGTTTTTGAAGGTGCGGATGCGGTACTCGGGGCCCTTGGTGTCGAGCATGATGGCGATGGGCAGACCGAGCTCGGCGCGCGCGGCCTTGATCATGTCGATCTTCTTCTGGTGCTCTTCATGGGTGCCGTGGGAAAAATTCAGGCGGGCGACGTTCAGGCCCTGCAGACACATGGCCTTGAAAACGGCGGGGTCTTCGCTGGACGGTCCGATGGTGCAGATGATCTTGGTTTTTCTCATGGCGCTTCTCCTTCATATATGATTATAGTGTTTATCGTGCAACAGAATCCATATAATGATTTTACTGTAGAAGCCGCAAAAACACAAGAAAAAAAAACAAGGCATCGCCTCTTTTGGACGGTGCCCTGTCGGTCCTGGCTTTTTTATCGATGAGTCAAGACCACCACTTCAAGTGATGGTTATAGATGCACATGATCTACGCAAACCGCGCCTGCAACAATCTACTTGATAGAAAGCTGACTTGGCATTTCGAGCGGCAATCGCAGGGACGGCCCGGGTTCGTCCGCAAGCTACAGCTCTGTGAGCCAGTCGTCATCCGTGGGGGCGCTGTAGGGAACGGGTGCGGCGCCCGGGTTCTCTCCTGCCGGTGTCTCGGTGATCCAGCTCTCCGGCGGGGGCAGCACCTCCTCCGGCAGCTCCTCGACCTCCTCGGCATATTCCTCTGCACCGCTCTGTGCCGGTGCGCTCTCGCGCCTGCCCAGGGAGAAATAAGAGATGCCCTGGATGGCGGTGGTGCAGCAGACCTCGCCGCCGCGCAGATAGACAAGGTCGAGCTGGCCCTCGCTCACAGGCCGGTCGGTGGGGTTGAGGCAGTCGTTGATCATCTGGATCCAGTTGTACAGATCCAGGAAGGTGTAGCTCAGATCATGCACGTAGGCCGGGGTGTTGGGCGCGGTGTAGAAGCGGATATCTTCACTGCGGCAGCGCAGGAACTGCCGGGCAAACCAGGCCATGTTGGAGGCAGTCATGTTGGTGTCCATGCTCTCGGCCAGGATGGAGGCCACCTCCGGGATGTTGGGGATGCTGCCGAGCTGCAGAAACTGGTCGGCAGCGGCCTTGAGGAAATCGTGCTGGACCTCGATGCGGTCCAGATCCCCGTTAACATAGCCGCTGCGGAAGCGGCAGAGCCACATGGCCTGCTCGCCGTTCAAGAGCTGGTAGCCCGGCTGCAGGTCGATGACCGGACCGTCCTCATAATACATGCGCCGGGGCACGTCATACCAGACCCCGCCCAGGGCGTCCACCGCCCTCTGGAAGGCGTCGAGCTCAATCACGGCATAGCAGTCCACATCGAACCCGGTCAGCTTTTTCACATGCCGCCTGAGGGCCTCGCTGCCGCTTGCGCCGCTGTAGACCGCCGTCCAGTAGACGCCGTTGAGCTTGCGGATGGGGCTGTCGATGTTGATGAGCGTGTCCCGCGGGATGCTGACAAAATTGGCCGTATGGCGCACGGTGTCAAGCCTGCCCACCATAATGGTGTCGGTGTTGCCGGTGCCGTCGTCACTGCCGGCGAGCAGAAGGGTGTACACCCCGTCCTGCCGCGCAGTCTCGAAGGCAGTGCCCCGGTCCGGCGTGGGGCTGGGCGACGCCGCGGGCGAGGCCGCCGGCGTTTCGGCGCTCTGGTTCAGCTCTGTCAGCACCGGGTTTCCCGCGGCGACCTCAGGCGGTTTCTCCCATAGAAAATAGCCGCTGACCATCGCCAGCATCAGGCCCGCAATGCTGCCGCCGGCGATGATGAGCCAGCGCTTCCAGTTCTTCCTGTTCATTTCCCTCGCCCCTTTTTTGCCTGGAATCCGTATAATTCCCTGTGACAGCACGGTCTTCTGCTCCCTCCTCCGGCCTGTTTCCGCGGAAGAGCGGCGCACGCTGCTGTCACATGTGCATTTCACTCGGGAGTATTTCCCGTTTTGTGGGAAATCATACAGGGCTGATAAAAAAACTCCACAAAAGAAGTTTTCAAGCGCTTTCAATTCCTGTACCTTTTTACCGAAAAGACAAAACCGGCAAAAAACGGCATTGACTTTAGCGCCAAAAAGCGCTAAAGTACTATCATCACCAAAGGGGAGATAAGTTCATGCTGAGATTTCGTCATGCATACGGACGGTATTCCTATTGCTATTATAAGGGGTAATAGGTAGTTCGTGCTGCACGGAAAGCTCTTATGAAGACGGGCAAAGCCCCGTGATAAGCGCCGCGCGGACCGAGCTCCGGGCGGCGTTCGATTTGCCCCTCCCCGTTGCTTTTCCCTGAACACACGCAGACAAAATAAAACCAAAGGAGAACAGAACAATGAAAAAGATTCTTGCACTTGCCCTCGCGCTGACCATGGTCTTTGCGCTGGCCGCCCCTTCCGCCTTTGCCGCTGACAGCTATACTGTCGGCATCTGCCAGCTCGTACAGCACCCCGCGCTCGACGCCGCCACCCAGGGCTTCAAGGACGCCCTGACCAAGGCCCTCGGCGACAAGGTCAGCTTTGTCGAGCAGAACGCCTCCGGCGATTCCGCCACCTGTGCCGTCATCTGCAACCAGTTCGTCTCTGATGATGTGAACCTGATCCTGGCCAATGCCACGCCCGCGCTTCTGGCTGCCCAGGCTGCCACCAACAAGATCCCCGTGCTCGGCACTTCCGTCACTGACTATGCCTCCGCGCTCGATATCGACGACTGGAAGGGCTCCACCGGCACCAACATCTCCGGCACCTCCGACGGCGTGCCCGCCAAGGAACTGGCAGGCGTGCTGAACGAGCTGTTCCCCGATGTCAAGAACGTCGGCCTGCTCTACTGCTCCGGCGAGCCCAACTCCAAGTTCCAGGCCGATGAGATGCGCCCCGTCCTCGAAGAGATGGGCTACAAGGTTGCGGACTACACCTTCGCTGACTCCAACGATGTCTCCGCCGTCACCAACAACGCCTGCGACGACTGCGACGTGCTCTACATCCCCACCGACAACACCGCCGCCTCCAACGCCGAGCTCATCAACAATGTGGCCCTGTCCAAGAAGATCCCCATCGTCTGCGGTGAGGAGAACCTCTGCGCCGGCTGCGGCGTGGCCACCCTCTCCATCTCCTACTACGATCTCGGCACCGTGACCGGCGAGATGGCCGCGAAGATCCTCGCCGACGGCGCGGACGTGTCCACCATGGAGATCCAGTACGCCCCCTTCGCCAAGAAGTTCAACAAGACCAATTGCGACATTCTCGGCATTACCGTTCCTGAGACCTACGAGGCCATCGAGGCTGCCGCCTGATTTCCCGCGCCGATTCCGCAACAAAGCCCCGGCGGGTTTCGACCTGCCGGGGCATCAACTGAGGTGTGATCTGTGACAATAACAAGCTACTTTGCTTCCCTGAATGTACTGAAGCTCTTGCGCAACATGCCCGGCGGCGTGTCCCAGGGCATTATCTGGGGCATTATGGCCCTGGGCATTTACATCACCTTCCGCCTGCTGGACGTGGCGGACCTGACGGTGGACGGCTCGTTCACAACAGGCGGTGCCGTAACCGTCATGCTGATCCTCGCGGGCTGGCCTGCCTGGGCGGCGCTGCTGGTCGCCATGCTGGCAGGCATTCTTGCCGGCTTTGTGACCGGCATGCTGCACACGAAGCTCGGCATCCCCGCAATCCTCGCCGGTATCCTGACGCAGTTTTCGCTCTACTCGGTGAACCTGCATATCATGGGCATGGCGGCAAACAAAGCGGTCAGCGTGGATAAATACCACCTGCTGCTCTCCTCCCGCAACATCCCCTCCGCG
Organism: Oscillospiraceae bacterium; assembly: GCA_902761635.1. GTDB lineage: Bacteria > Bacillota > Clostridia > Oscillospirales > Oscillospiraceae > Limivicinus. The sequence goes on from CACWLG010000022.1 coordinate 72,930, forward strand.
ATCCTGACCGGGGCTGTCATCGCCCTCGCGCTGGTGAGCGTGTTCTACTGGTACTTCGGTACCGAGCAGGGCTCCGCCATCCGCGCCACCGGCAACAACCCCGCTATGAGCCGCGCACTCGGCATCAACATCGACAATATGAAGGTGCTGGGCCTGTCCCTCTCCAACGGCATTGTGGCGCTCTCCGGCGGCCTGCTTGTCCAGTATCAGGGCTTTGCGGACATCAACATGGGCCGCGGCGCCATCGTCATCGGCCTTGCCGCCGTCATCATCGGCGAGGTGGTTGGCAATGCCATCCTCGGCAAGCGCCTGAACTTCTACGGCACGCTGACCTTCACCGTCATCGGCGGCATCGTGTACTACCTTGTCATCGTCATCGTGCTCTGGCTGAAGCTCAACTCCAACGACCTGAAGCTCTTCACCGCTATCGTCGTGGCGCTGTTCCTGGCTGTGCCCTATCTGCGGAGCCAGCAGAAGAGCTCCTTCGCCAAGCTGAGAAAGAAAGGGGGCTGAAGGTATGCTGAAGCTCGAAAACATTTCCAAAACCTTCAACCCCGGCACCATCAATGAGAAAAAAGCCCTGAACGGGCTGAGCCTGCACCTGAAGCCCGGCGACTTTGTCACCGTCATCGGCGGCAATGGCGCGGGCAAGTCCACGATGCTCAACGCCGTGGCCGGCGTCTGGCCTGTGGATGAGGGGCGCATCATCCTCGACGGGCACGACATCACCGCCCTGCCGGAGTATAAGCGTGCCCATCTGATCGGCCGCGTCTTCCAGGACCCGATGATGGGCACCGCGCCCAACATGCAGCTCGAAGAAAACCTCGCCCTTGCGGCCCGGCGCGGTCGGCCCCGCGGACTCAAATGGGGCGTTACCAACAGCGAGCGCGAGGAATATCACGAACGGCTCAAGATCCTGGGCCTCGGGCTTGAGGATCGCATGACCTCGAAGGTGGGCCTGCTCTCCGGCGGCCAGCGTCAGGCAGTCACGCTCCTGATGGCGGTACTGCGCGAACCGAAGCTCCTCCTGCTCGACGAGCACACCGCCGCTCTCGACCCCGGCACGGCGGCCAAGGTGCTGGAGCTCTCCGACCAGATCGTGCAGGAGCACAATCTCACAACCCTGATGATCACCCATAACATGAAAGACGCGATTCGCCACGGCAACCGCCTCATCATGATGAACGAGGGGCACATCATCCTCGACATTGAAGGGGAGGAGAAAAAGAAACTTACCAAGCAGCAGCTGATTGATATGTTTGCCCAGAAGGGCGGCAGCATCGACTCCGACGAGACACTGCTGACAAAGTAAAAAAAACGAAGCTTCCATAGAAGCAGACAATGTTTGTCGTGTTTCTATGGAAGCTTTTTATATCCCGTACGCTATACCACGTATGCCTTTTTTGCGCCCAGGTCGCGGGCAAGCTGCGCATAGCGCTCGGCGTAATCCCTGTCCGTCTCAAACTCGCCCAGGAGCTTCTGCCAGCGCTCCCGCACTCCGAAGGGGCGGTAGCGGATAATTTTATAGAAGCAGCCATCCCCGATATGCGCGGCCACATAGCGGACGGTCTCCTCGTTCTCCCGGTCACGGTCCGGGAGGATGACGGTGCGCACCTCATAGAGCTTTCCAACCTTGAGCAGATAGTCGAGGTTTTTAAGCACCGTATCCCGGGGGTAGGAGATAAGCTGATCCGACCAGGTCTTCTCCACGGCCTTCACATCCAGCATCACGCCCTCGGACACCCGGAGCACACGCGGGTCCTTTTCAAAATCAAAGGAGCCGTTGGAGTCGATGAGGCAGGTTTTGCCGAGCTTTTGCACCTCGGTGAAAAGCTCGATCAGAAATTCATTCTGCAGGGTGCACTCCCCACCGGAGGTGCTGATTCCCTGGATATAGGGCATGCTGCGCCGCAGTTCCGCCATCAGCTCCGCCACCGTCATCCAGCGGATCTTCGGGGAAGCATCGTGCGGACAGGTGCGGATACAGGTGTCACACTGGACACAGGCGGCGCTGTCCCAACGGATTGTGCCGTCCAGGTCAAGGGTGAGAGCCCCGGCGGGACAGGTCTTCACGCAGGCCCCGCAGCTTTGGCAGAGGTGGATGGTCTCCGGATTGTGGCAGTAGAGGCAGTTGAAGGGGCAGCCCTGGAAGAAGACTGCCGTGCGGTTGCCCGGCCCGTCGACGTTGGAGAAGGGGATGATCCTGTTGACCGGCGCTTTAAGCATGTTTCTGGATACGTCGATCCAGGGCATGGCCCCCGTCCTGGGCGCCCATGCCGAAGACCGTGACATTGTTGAGGGACTGCTTTTTTGCGCGCAGCTTTTCGATCTCGCTCTTCTTCACAAGATAGCCCGTGACGCGCACAACGTCGTTATTCTCAAGATATCCCGAGAAGTAACGCAGGCCGCGCTCCAGCGACGCCTGGATGATGGGCAGTACCGCCTCGGGAGTCTTGGCCCAGGTCTCCTCAAACTTGAAGATATCGCCGGTGCCGGTGGGGAAATAGGGATGGAAGATCTCGTTGACCTCGAGCTGCTCAAGCATTGTGGGCTCCGCGCCGATGGGAATACGGGTGCCGGGGGCGTCGTCCATGCCGTCGGTGTCGATGCCCACCTGGGCGTGCAGGCGGTAGCGGTGGCCGTAGGCCTCGCAGTAGGGAGCTTCATGTGCCTTGACGCGCGCGTCGATGGCGTCCATGATGCGCACGCCGAGCGCGGTGGCCTCTTTGTTCATGCCGAAGCCCTTCTTCTTGTCTTCGATGCCGAGAAGATAGTTGCAGCACTCGGCAAGGCCGACCACACCGAACATGCCGGTAAAGTTTTCCTGCTTGACAAAGCCTTCGGTAACGAGGAAATTTGTCTTGAAGAAGCTCGACTGCTCCACGATAAACTTCACGCGTTTGTCCATGTACTCGAGCTGCAGGTCGATGTGGCGGGGCAGCTCGCGCTCCAGGAAGTCCTCGGGGCTCCTGGCATCCAGGGCGCATTCATACAGGCGCATGCGGGGCAGGGTATAGCCGCCGCCCGCGATGTTCAGGCCGTTATAACAGGAGGCGATGGCATAGCGCTCGCCCCACTCCTTGACGAACATGCGATGGTTTGCAAAGGAGGGCTTGGCGGTCTTGAGCATGCAGCGGACGCAGGCAAGGGCAAAGTCCTCGCTTGTGCGCTCAGGATCGTATTTGAGGGTGAGGTTCGGCACCGCAAGCTGCATCTCCTCGGTGAGCTCCAGCAGGAGGCGTCCGGTGACGCTGTCCTCCGGGCCGATATCGGCATGGACAAAGGAGTCGGTCTGCACGCGGTCGATGTTCCGCAGGAAGAGGCCCAGCACCTTCTTGGCGTAGGCGCGGTCTTCCTTGATCACGAACGGCTCCAGCAGCTTGTCCAGATCTCCCAGGTACACAGGGAAGGACGTGATGGAGGGCACGTGGCAGTAGAAAATCTCCAGCACGTTCACCGCCTCGAGCAGATCTCTGGGCGGGTCAAGCGCCAGGAACTTGCAGCCCTTCTGAAACAGCAGCTCATAGTCCGGGCAGATATAGCGGGGACGATAGGGCATGACGCCCTCGTTCAGGTCGCACAGCGCGCCCTTTTTCTTGGCCTCATAGTATGCGTCGGAATAGCGCAGGGTATCGTCGGTGCTTTCGCCGAGGCGGGCCAGCGCCAGCAGCTCCTGCTTATAGGTGAGGGTCGGGTCCTGAATGATTTTCAATGCTTCTGACAAGGTTGATTCCTCCTTTATTTCAGTCACAAAGCCCACAATTATCTATGGTAGTTATAACAAGAAACAAGCGGATTGTCAATCGGACGAAAAGGGGCTGTCTCAAAAGGCAGTCCCGAAAAAAGGAAGAATAACGGCAGCCGTCCCTTGAAAAAGGGGCGGCTGTCGGCTTAATATTAGGTTGTGAAT
>CACWLG010000023.1 GCA_902761635.1 Oscillospiraceae bacterium
CTCGTGATCGACGCGGCGAGGAAGCCGCCCATGGCGCAGTAGCCGACGATGACCGCCGCGGAGAGCAGCATCGCGCCGATGTAGCTCGTGCCGGGGAAGAGGTTGGTGAACAGCTTGCCGCAGGCCGCAAAGCCCGAGGCGGTGTAGGGCACAAAGAAGATAATGATGATCAGCGCCGCGACACCTTCGATCAGGCCGCTGCTGTCGCCGAAGCGGTGGGCAAAGAAGTCGGGGATCGTGATGGCGCCGAGCTTCTGAGAGTAGATACGCAGACGCTTGGCCACGATCAGCCAGTTGAGATAGGTGCCGAGCGCAAGGCCGACGACCGTCCAGGTTGCGTCCGCAAGGCCACAGAAGTAGGCCAGACCGGGCACGCCCATCAGCAGCCAGCTCGACATGTCAGAGGCTTCGGTGCTCATCGCAATGACAACGGGGCCGAGCTTGCGTCCGCCGAGATAGAAATCGCTGGAGGTCTTGTTGCGCTTGGAGTAGGCAGCGCCGATTGCCAGCATGCCGATCAGATAGACCGCAATCGCGATCATCACAATAACGGTGGAAGATGTCATAACAGTTGTCCTCTCTTTTTCATGGGATGCTTTGCATTATATCGGTCGGGGCGTTTTCTTCAAGCGTCAATTTCCCCAAAAGGACTTGATAATTCAAAATTTTTTCATATAATAGAAAGGCACAACATTCTTTTCATATATGTATGAAATTTTTTCATGTTTAGGAGGGCGCTGTATGGCCCTGGACAAATATCACACCCTCATGACCGTGGTGGACACAGGCAGTCTCACCCGGGCATCGGAACAGCTCGGCTGCTCCCAGTCGGCAGTCAGCCACTGCCTGGATGCCCTGGAGAAGGAGCTGGGCTTCACCGTCCTTATGCGCAGCCGCGCGGGCGTAAAGCTCACCGGCGAGGGGGAGCGGCTGCTGCCTGCGGTGCGCGGCTTTCTCTCGGCGGCCGAGCAGCTTCGGCAGACGGCTTCCTCTATCCGTGGACTGGAATCCGGCACCGTGCGCATCGGGGCCTTCACCTCCGTGGCCGTGCACTGGCTGCCCGCAGTCCTGAAGGAATTTCAGCACGACTACCCCAGGGTGGACTTCAAGCTCTTGAACGGCGACTATCACGATGTGGAGCAGTGGCTCACCGACGGGAGCGTGGACGTGGGCTTTGTGACCCTGCCCTCTCCCGTGGGCTGCGAGTGCATCCCGCTGCTGGAGGACCGACTGCTGGCCATCCTGCCGAAGCACAGCCGCTTTGAGCATTATCCAAAGTTTCCCCTCGTGGAGTGCGAGACAGAGCCCTTCATCAGCCTGCTGGAGCGCTCCGACCATGACGCCCGCCGCGCCCTGGATGCGGCAGGCGTCAGGCCCAATGTGCGTTTCTACACCAAGGACGACTACGCCGTCATCGCCATGGTGGAGCAGGGCCTGGGCATGAGCATCATGCCGGAGCTTCTTTTGAAGGGGCGGCAGTACGACCTGCAGATCCTGCCCCTGGTGCCGGAGGCAAAGCGCATTATTGGCCTTGCCATCGCCGCCGGGGACAAGGCCGGCCCTGCCACAAGACGCTTTGCCGACTACGTGGTGCGCTACGTCACGGCGCAAAAGTGAGGCTTTTCCTCCGCATTTCCCTCCCGCTTACGACCTTTTTCGCAGTCTCCCGCCGCTATAATGGGCGTCGGGAGGTGGGAAATGATGAGAAAGCGCAGAAGGCTGATCGCGGCGCTCTGTCTGCTGCTGACCCTGCCCCTGCACGGCTACGCGGAGCAGGAGCTGCTGCCGGCGCACATGAACGTCCGCACCTTGTACCCGAAGGAGGAGGCGCCTGCCGAGACCCCCGCACCGCCGGAGGACAGTCCGGCCCCGTCTCCGACGCCGCCCCCGCCGGAGGAGGGCGACTTTATCCTGCTCGGCCACCGCAGCCGGAGTGTGCCGCTGGACATGGCAGGCTACTATCTCGAAGAGATGCGCGAGGCCGCCGTCAGCGGCAACATGGGTGCGGGCCGGGCGGCAGAGCAGTCCCGGAACGCGGCTTTGCAGGCCGGGGGCATGGGCAAGGCTGTCTCCTTTGACGATCTGTACCTGCTTGCCCGGGTCATCGACGCTATGGCGGGCAGCGACTGGCTGACGGACGATTTCCGCATGTGCGTGGGCGAGGTGGTGTTGAACCGCGTGGCGTCTCCGGAGTTTCCCGACACGATCCGCGACGTGGTCTATCAGCGCGGACAGTACACCGTGGTCAACACAGCACACTTTGCCGCGCTCACACCCCGGTGGGAGTGCGTGGACTGCGCCCTGCGCCTTCTGCAGGGGGAGCGGCACATGGTGGCCGCGGTGGTCTACCAGGCCGACTACCTCCAGGGGGAGCTGTTCACCATGTTCCCCGACCGGCAGCTCGGCACCACCTACTTCTGTCTCAGCGACAGGCTGGAGCTGTACAGTTGAGGGCGCAAAAATACCGCGCCTGCATTTCGATCCACTCCTCCCTTCGGAAAAAGAGGCCAATCTCCGGATGCGGGCACGGTATTTCTATGGAAGCCCTATCTTTATTCCTCTCCCGCCGCCTGCTTCTTCGCGCGCTCGTTGGTGTCGATGCTGTCGCGGAAGACCACATAGCGGTCGTAGAGATACTCCGTGATCAGGTTCAGGCCCATGTTGATGGCCGTCGCCAGATACTCGTTCCAGCCGAGCTTTTCGGTCAGGACGTGCTCCAGCAGGGTGCTCAGCGGGGTGAAGACCGCATAGAACAGTGCCACCTTCAGCATGGCCCTGGGCACGTTGTTGGCGCTCTGGAAGGTGAACTTGCGGTTGAGAGTAAAGTTCCACAGCACCGAGGCTGCCAGCGCCGCCAGATAGCTCAGCCAGTAGGGCAGGCGCAGCAGCTCGTTGAGCAGGGCAAAGACCACGATCTCGATGATCCCCGCCGAAGCGGAAAACAGAACGAATTTCACGGCCCGCCAGAATTCCTTTTTCTTCTCCATGGGAATCTCTCCTTTCAGGCAAGGGCAGTATAATAGAAATCATTTGCTTTGAAAAGCAGTTATTAATATGCCAATTTTTTTGGGGAGCAATATATTTTTCTTTCACAACGCATAGGCTATTTCGGAAAAGGAGGGGATGCCATGCGAATTTTACGGATGGGAAGCACCGGCCCCGCGGTGGAGCTGCTGCAGCTCGCGCTGAACCGGGCGGGCTTCGGGGAGCTGGAGACCGACGGGATCTTCGGCCCTGTAACAGACCAGGCTCTGCGCCGCTTTCAGCGCGCCCACGAGCTCGTCTCCGACGGTGTTGCGGGCAGGGAAACCCACCGGGCGCTGCTGCCCTGGTACACGGGCTTTCTGCTGCACCGCATCGGGAAGGGCGATACGCTCTGGGCTCTGGCCGAGAAATACGGCAGCAGCGTGGAGGCCATCACTCTGGCAAACCCCGGCGTCGAGCCGGAGAACCTGCAGATCGGCGCAAGCCTTGTGGTCCCGCTGCCCTTCCCGGTGGTGCCGACAAGCATCCGCTGCAGCGCAGCGCTGGTGGGATACATCGTCCGCGGGCTCTCGGCTCGCTACCCCTTTCTGGACGTGGGTGAGATCGGGCAGAGCGTCATGGGCAAACCCCTGTGGCGTCTGCGACTGGGTACCGGCGAGAACCGTGTTCTGTATAACGCGACCCATCACGCCAACGAGTGGATCTGCACCCCGCTGCTGCTGAAGTTTGCCGAAGAGCTGGCTGCGGCCTCCGCCTCCGGCGGAACGATCTTTGATCGCAGCGCCGCGGAGATCCTGGATTACGCCCAGATCACCCTGATCCCGGCGGTGAATCCGGACGGCCTGGACCTTGTGACAGGCGAACTGCAGCAGGGAGAGTTCTACCGCGGCGCCATGAACATAGCAAAGCTCTGGCCCGCCATCCCCTTCCCCGCCGGTTGGAAGGCCAATATTCGGGGCACGGATCTGAATCTTCAGTATCCGGCCGGCTGGCAGCAGGCGAAGGAAATAAAATACGCCCTCGGTGTGCGGGGTCCCGCCCCGGCAAACTACGTGGGCACGGCACCCCTCTCTGCTCCGGAAAGCCGGGTCCTCTATGACTATACTCTCGCGGCAGCGCCGCGCCTCACGCTGAGCTACCACGCCCAGGGCGAGGAGATCTACTGGCGCTACGGAGAGTGCGAGCCGGAAAACGCAAAGCAGATCGGGGAGCTCTTCGCTCGCCTGTCCGGTTATAAACTCGCGGATCCCGCGTCGGTGTCCTCCAACGCCGGTTATAAGGACTGGTTCATCGAAGCCTTCGACCGCCCCGGCTACACCGTTGAGGTCGGCCGCGGCGTCAATCCCCTGCCGCTGACAGATTTCGACGGACTTTATGAGAAGAACCTGCCGATCCTGGTCTATGGCGCACTCGTTACATAAAGAGGAAGCGGAAGGACTCGTTTTGCGGCGGTCAGAACAGGCGCCGCCCTTCCGGAAGGCGGTGTACGCCTGCCCGGGTTGCGGAATCGTCCGCAAGCAAAAACGTGCGGTTCATCACCGCACGCTTTTTTATTCTTCAGGCAACACCGCACAATCCGCCTTCGGCATCTCCTGGAAAATTTGTGCCCTGATTTCGAGCCTTTTTCTTGAGGTACACAATACGATTCGCTTCGCTCAGACGCTCACTTAAGTACATCTGCGAAAAAGTGCCTTTATCAGAACCCAAATTTTCTCAGGATCTGCTCTTGCCGAATTATGCGGTATTGCCTTCATGCTGCTGCCTGACATAGCGCTTCATGGCCCGGAAGGTCTCGTCGCTGATGTCATGCTCGATCTTGCAGGCGTCCCGCGCTGCGATCTCCTTGTCCACGCCGATGGAGACGAAGAAATCCGTCAGGAACAGATGCCTCTCATAGGTCCGACCAGCGGCACGTTTGCCCTCCTCCGTCAGCACGAGATAGCCGTTCTCATCCAGCTCCAGATAGCCGCCGCTGCGCAGCAGGCCCACCGCCCGGCTCACACTCGGCTTGGAAAAGCCCATATACTCAGCCACATCCACCGCGCGCACACCTTTTTCGCGCTGGGACAGGATGTGGATCGTCTCCAGATACATTTCACCGGATTCCTGTAATTGCACAGTCGTCAACTCCTCATACTCAATAATCGCTCATGCGGCAAACGCTCATACGCCGTCTCTCTTGCTTCCAGCATACCATCCCGGCGGTTTTTTTGCAAGCGCCTTTCACGTCTGCCGGTTTTTGGGACTTGTAAAGCGGCTGCTTTCCCTGTATAATAGGCGGGACATCCAGCCGTTAATACGATTTCAGACAGAACAAAAGGAGCTTTTCGTCATGGCCAAAAACGACAAGCGCCGTTTCGGCGACCGCAAGGATGGGCGCCTGATCCGTTCCCTGCCCGGTTTTTCCCGGTTCATTCCCTATATCATGCCCACCCGCAACGACGCCACCAATCTCTATGAAGAGCGCATGGAGGTCAGCGAGGTGGACCGCCGTCTGCGCAGACTGCGGGTAGAGGGTTATAAGGGCATCGGCATCCTGCACTTTCTGATCGCGGCCTATATCCGCTTGGTCTCCATGCTGCCGGGCCTCAACCGCTTTGTGGCGGGCCGGCGCATCTATGCCGCAAACGACATCGTTGTGGTCATGGTGGTCAAGCGCTCCCTATCCATCGACGCAAGCGAGACTACCATCAAGCTCCACTTTGAGCCGACCGACACCATCTTCGACGTCTACCGCAAAATGAACGAGAAGATCGATGAGATCAAGGCCAGCGACGAGCACAACAATACCGAGGATGTGGCCGAGGCACTGAGTCATCTGCCCCGCTTTCTTCTGCGCTTTGTCATTCTGGTGCTGCGCATCCTAGACTATTTCGGCTGGCTTCCCGAGAGTCTGACCGAGGCCAGCCCCTTCCACGGCTCCCTGATCATCACGGATCTGGGCTCGCTGCGCATCGGGCCGGTGTTCCACCACATTTACAACTTCGGCACCCTGCCGATCTTCATCGCCTTCGGGGCCAAGCACCATGTCTATGAACTGGACCGCCACGGCAACATGGTGGACAACAAGTATGTCGACCTGAAGTTCAGCCTGGATGAGCGCACTGTGGACGGGCATTATATGGCCCAGGCCTTCCAGGCCTGGCGCTACCTCTTCCAGCACCCGGAGATTCTGGAGCAGCCCCCCACAAGAATTGTGGACGATATCTATTGAACGCAAACGCCCCGGTCACAGGGACCGGGGCATCTTTATGACGCACACCTTTTTTATCATAGGTGTTCTCCGTCAAAATGTCAATAGTGCAAGGGCTAAAGATCGCATTTTTGACGCAAGTTTGGCAGTTTAGCACAAATGCGCCTGCCGTTTTTCGGGAACTATCCCATCTTGCAAAAGCCTCTTCCCTCTGCTATATTATAACCAGAAAGGGAAATCAAAACATTCCACTTTCCTCTATCCCCGGATCGAATATCGGAGCGATCAAACATGGGGAGCGCACTGCAGGCCCAAAATATGAGGAGGACGACAGCCACTTTGTTCATCCCGCATTTGGGAATATCGTGAACCGATTGATTGCTGTGAGCTGAAGAAAAATGGTCCCGTTGGCGAGGCAGTGCTCCGAAATATGAGAAAGCGAGGTAACCAGGATGTTAGATACTAAGAATTCAATGAAATGACCCTTGACTGCTGAAGAGGCGAACGGGAAAAAATCGCCGCAGTCAAGGGTCGTTTCTATTTTTAAATACTTCTGTCGCTGCCAGGGATATGAATCCCAGGGCGGCTTTTTTTATGGCAATACCGCATAATTCGGCAAGAGCAGATCCTGAGAAAATTTGGGTTCTGATAAAGGCACTTTTTCGCAGATGTACTTTGTGTACCTCGCGGATTGTGCGGTGTTGCCTTAGGCCAGATTCCCTGTGGCGTACATAGTCGCAGTCAGCGCCACGATCGGCGCTGTCTCGCAGCGGAGGATCCGCTCCCCCATGGAGCAGACGTGCAGCCCGCAGGATTTGGCGAGCTTTGCCTCATACTCCTCAAAGCCGCCCTCGGGCCCGGTGATGATGGCGGCAGTTTTCGCCTCTTTGTTGGCCTCCAGCACGGTGTTGAGAGCTTCACGCTCACCGGTCTCGTACATGAACAGACCCAGCTCCTTCTTGACCGCAGCATCCAGGGCCTGGATAAAATCGCCGGCCCAGGCGACCTGCGGGATGATGCCGCGGCCGGACTGCTTGGCGGCCTCCTCGGCAATGCGCTGCCAGCGTTCAAGCTTCTTCTCCGGCGTCTCCGGTCGGGCAATGCAGCGCTCACAGTTGAAAAAGCGGATCTCGTCGGCGCCGGCCTCCACGCCCTTCTGGATAATGTAGTCTACCCTGTCCCCCTTGGGCAGGCCGCACAGCAGCATGACCTTGACCGTGGGCTCGGCAGGGCAGCGGACGACCTCCAGCACCTCGGCCTCGGCCTGCTCCTTATCCGCGTACACGAGGCGGCATTTGTAATCCGTCCCCTCGCCGTCGCAGATGATGACATCCTCGCCCGGGCGCAGGCGCAGCACGCGCACATGCTCGGCATCCCGGCCGCGGATGATAGCCATGCCGCCCTGGATGTTGGTCCCGGCCATGAAAAATCTCGCCATAGCGATCCCTCCGTTTTTCTTTCTTTCTTTCGGTGATTATCGCATACTTTTCACATCTTTGCAAGTGCGGGCGTAGAATGGAGCGGTGATGCTCCATTGAAAAACGAATTTCGCAATCATGACTGGGAACGCAGGCTCCGTCCCTTCCCTGATATCTGGGAGCGGATCACGGGCGACCGGGGCCGCCCCTTTCCGCCGCCCCCGCCGCCGGGCAGGCCGCCGATGCCGGGACCTCCGCCCCCGCCGGGCATGCGTCCGCCCCTCATGCCGGGGCGCGGCTGCTGCACAAAGGCAGTAAGATTCAATCCTCACCGCCGGGGTCGCTGAGAGTGTGGAGTTATTTAGAGGTATCCCCCTCCGGGAGATCTGTCGAACGAACAGAGCGAATGAGACTGAGAGGGGCAAATTCAACCGAACCGCAGGCGCTCCATAACTCAGCACTTCACACTCCACACTCCAAACGCTCCAGGAGCTCTCCCCAGAGCTCCACGATGCGAAAGCGGATCTGCCAGCCCTCCTCGCGGGTGATGAGGGCATAGTCCTCCGGATTCATCACGGGCCGCACCGCCTCCCGCTGCACCGCCGCAAGGCAGACCGGCGGGAAAACCACGCACCACCAGTTGTGGCCCGCCCCTTCGCCCAGCACCACGCGCAGCGAACGGTAGCGGCCCGCCGGCAGGCTGAAGCCTGTGTACTCGCGGGTGGGGTAGCGCTCCTCCCCCAGCGTCACACGCACGGCGCGCCCCTGTGCCGCTCCCTCGGCGGCGGCGCGGATGCCCTCCAGGTCTCCGGCAAGGATGGCCTCAGCCTCTCCGGCGCTGCCGGCGCCTGCAAGGCGCGGCCTGAGATAGGTAAGCACCGCATCCCGCACCTGCAGCTTGACGGCCTGCTCCTCCGCCGCGTCAGACGCCGCCAGCACATGCAGCCTCACAAGGCTCCCGGCGATGCGCCGCTGCCGCCCTTCAGCCCAGAGGCCCGCCGTCAGGCACACGCAGAGCGTAATGAGCGCCGCGAGCTCCCAGATCCGTAAGCACCTGCTTTTCTCCATGAAAAAACCGCCCTTCCGTATGTTTGATGCATACAGTATGGGCGGGTTTTTCCGGTTTTAAACCGGGCAGGAACGCAATGATCTTTTCTGTGACCGGGTTCAGCGGAGGCCACCGCTCTGTTAAGGCAATGCCGCATCATGCGGCAAGAGCAGATTCCGGGAAAATCGGGTTCTGATGAAGGCGTTTTTTCGCGGGTATTGTGCGGTGTTGCCTTAAGTCTGCCTCCCTACGCTGACGGCCTTTTCGCAGAAGCCGTACTCCCTTCGCAGAGAAGCGATCGCCTGCTCCGGGGCGGCGCCGGGACGGAAAACGCCGAAGACCGCCGAGCCTGTGCCCGTCATCACGGCACCGAGGGCGCCATGATCCAGCAGGCAGCCTTTGATTTCCTTCACGGTCCGCATGCGCCGGTCGTCGATATCCTCAAAGACATTGTACATGCGTCGGCACAGCTGATCGAGATTCCCCTCCTCCAGCGCCGCAAGGAGCCCTGCGGTGTCCGGATGGCAGCGGGCGCTGCTCTGATCCAGTTTCCGGAAAAGCTCCGGTGTGGAGATGGAAAAGTCCGGCTTGCAGATGACGAAGTCGCACGGCGGCATGTCCGACAGGGTCTCCAGCTTCTCGCCCCGGCCTGTGGCGAGGGCCGTGCCGCAGCGCACACAGAAGGGCACGTCCGAGCCCACTGCGGCGGAGAGCTCCTCCAGCGCTGTCGGGCTCAGCGCCTCGAAATAGCGGTTGAGCGCGCGCAGCACCGCCGCCGCGTCCGAGGAGCCGCCGCCCATCCCGGCGCCCACCGGCACCCTTTTGTCGAGGGTGATAAGCATGCCCTGCCCTTCCTTCCCTGCGGCGCGCAGATAGCACATAGCCGCGCGCACGGCCAGGTTCCGCTCGTCCCCCGGGACGAAGGAGAGGTTGCTTTTGGCCTGTACGCGGCCGCTCTCGTTGAAGCTGATGCACACCTCATCACACAGGGAAACGGTCTGCATCACCATGGTCATATCATGATAGCCGTCGGCGCGCCGCTCTGCCACATCCAGGGAGATGTTGAGCTTGGCCCAGGCCTTTTCATGAAGTGTAGTCAAAATCATCCCTCCGTTGATGATATGGATTATTCCAGAATGTACACCCGCAGTTCGTAGGGCCTTGCGGTGAAGCCGTTGCCGATGGTAAAGCAGGTTTCGTAATTGCTGAGGGCAAGGCGCCACTGGTCGAGATTGATGTCCTCCGGCGCATTGAAGCGCTGCAGCTCCTGGGAGAAGCTGCACACCACCAGCAGGCGCTGGTCAAAATAGCGCCGCTCATACACATAGAAGTTCTTATCCCGGGGATAGAGCTCCCGATAGTCGCCCCGCAGCACTACGGGCGTCGATTTGCGAAAGGCAATGAGCTTCCGGTAAAAATGCAGCAGGGAGCCGGGGTCCATTTCCGCTGCGCGCACGTTGACCTCATTATAATTGCCGTTGACGAAAAACCAGGGTCTGCCCGTGGTGAAGCCGGCGTTGGGCCCGTCGTCCCACTGCATGGGGCTGCGGGCATTCTCGCGGCACCCCTCCTGGATGAGCGAGAGCACCTTCTTCTGCGGCAGTACTTTGGAGAGGGTCCGGGCAGCGTTGTAGGTCATCACGTCCTTGTACATGTCCAGCTCCGGCAGGCGCAGATTGGTCATGCCGATCTCCTGGCCCTGATAGATGAAGGGCGTGCCCTTCTGCAGCATGTACATGGCGGCCAGCATTTTCCCGCTCTCCACCCGGTATTTCTCGCTGCCGTAGCGGCTGATGATGCGCGGGTGGTCGTGGTTCTCAATATACAGGGCGTTCCAGCCGCGGCCCTGCAGCTTGTACTGCCACTCGCTGAAGGCCCGTTTCATCTTGAGCAGATTGAAGGGCCTGCGGATCACATCCGTTATGAAGCAGTCAGCCTCCATATGGGAAAAGGCGATCATCTCGTCGAGCACCTGATCCGGTCCCTCGGTGACATAGCGCAGGGCGGTATCTGCGTTCGTGGCAGGGCTTTCGCCCACGACGAAGCAGTCGTACTGGCTCAGAACATCGTGTTTGAATTCCTTGAGATACTTGTAGGCCTCGGGGCGGTTGGAATAGTACTTGATCCCGTTTGCCACCGGGAGCTTCGGATACGAGTTTGGAAATCCCGGGGTCTTGGAGATAAAGGTGATCACATCCTCCCGGAAGCCGTCCACCCCCATGTCGAGCCAGAAGCGGAGGATACGCTTGACCTCGTCGCGCACCCTGGGATTGTCCATGTTCAGGTCCGGCTGCTTTTTGGCGAACAGATGCAGGTAGTATTCGTCCAGATTGCTGTCGTACTCCCAGGCATCCCCCTCGAAGATCGAGGTCCAGTTGTTGGGCGGCAGGTTTTTTCCGCCGCTGCCCTTTCTGCCGCTGCGCCAATAATAATAATTGTGGTAGGGGTTGTCGCGGCTCTTGCGGCTCTCGATGAACCAGGGATGCTCATCCGAGGTATGGTTGACCACGAGATCCATGAACACGCGCAGGCCGCGGTCATGGGCCTCCTTCAGCACGCGTTTGAAAACCGTGAGATCGCCGAAGTCCGGGTGGATGTCCTTATAATTGCTGATGTCATAGCCCCAGTCGGCATTGGGCGAGGGGTAGAGGGGGGAGAACCAGATCGCGTCCACGCCCAGGCTCTTGATATAATCCAGGCGATAGAGCACGCCATAGAGATCGCCGATTCCGTCGCCGTTGCCGTCGCAGAAGCTGCGGGGCCAGATATGGTAGACAACCATATCCTTGTACCAGGGAGTAAACGCCATGGACTCACCCTCCTCACGAAGTTCTTATGTATATTGTATCACAGACCTTTTCGCTTGCCAACAAAAGGCGGGGATTTTTTCTCTTTTTCCAGGAACTTTTTCAGCGCTTTTGCGTCCTGTAAACTGTCAGGAACAATTTACCACGGTGCAATTGTGTTGACAAAAGGCGGATTTTGTGCCATCATTTTCGTCAGAAGACGAAATCCGTTCCGTCGCGCGGCAGCCTCTGTGCGCCGCGTCTGTATTTCTCAGAGCCCGGCATGCTGCCGGAGCTCGGAAGGGATAAGCTATGAAAAGGAAAAACATACTCGCTATGGCACTGGCGATGCTGATGCTGTTCTCGCTCGCCCCTGCCGCCCTGGCTGCGGAGCTGCCGTTCCCGGCCGAATGGTTTGAGGGGATCGACAGTGTCTCACTGCGCAGCCTCATCGACGAAAACCGCGACCAGATCGACGTGGGCGGCGGCAGCTTCCAGTTGGAAAACATCCTCTTTCTGGAAGAAAACGTCGTGGATGAGGCGTTGGAGCTCTGCATCTGCGAGACCACCGAGAGCGCCATGATCGTCGACGAAAAGGCCCTGCCCGCCGGCTGCGAGATCGAGCTGCGCCGGGAGAAGGTGCGCATCCCCGACGCCAGGACCGGCGTGGAGGTTGCGGAGGAGATCCGCGCAGAAAAGGCCGGCAGACAGCTTGAGCCCAAGGAGAAGCGCATCGACCCCGCCGATCAGGACCGGGAGACCTGGTATCTCTATCTGACCGGCACACCCACTCAGACCGGCAATTCCATCTTCGTGATCTGGGACGGGGCAATCCGCCTGTGCCAGGTGGAGGTCCTGTCCGAGAAGCCCGTCCATTACGAGCAGCCCGCCGTTGAGGAACCCTCGATCGGGCCCGCCGTCCCCGCCCAGCAGGAGGAGCCGCCTGTGAATCAGGAATGGACCGACCCCTGGGCGCCCGGAGTGCTGCCCCCCGAGGAGCAGGAGCCTGCGGCACCGGCTCCCGCTTTCGTGCTGCCCACGCCGTCCGTGACGGTCACGGGCGCCACCCGCGTGGAGCAGGGGCAGAGCGCCATGCTGAAGGTAGAGGTGACCAACGCCTTCAACGCAAGCTATCAGTGGTATGAGGCCCAGTCGCAGTGGGAGGCTATCGACGGCGCCACCGACAGCCAATACCGGCCGAGCACCGACCAGGCCGGGACCCAGACCTATCTCTGCCAGGTCACCAACAGCGGTTATGGCCGGACGACCACCGCCTATTCCGAGCCCGTGACCTTCACGGTGGAGGCAAAGCAGGAGCTCCCCACGCCCACCGTGGTCATCGCAGGCGCCACCCAGGCTGCCGTGGGCGAGCTCGTCCAGCTCGAGGCCCGGGTCACCAACGGCCGCAACCTCAGCTATCAGTGGTTTGCAAGCCTCGGTTATTACGACGCCCCCATCCAGAGCGCCGACGCCACATCCAGCAGCTTCAGGCCTGATACTTCCCAGGCCGGCACCTTTACTTACTTCTGCCGCGTCACAAGCTCCGACTATGGCCAGACGGTCACGGTCGACTCCGCCCCCCTGACCCTTACTCTGACCCAGCGTCAGGTACGGCAGATCAGCTCCGTCACCATCGACGCCATGCCCTCCAAGACCAGCTATTACGATGGAGAGCGGCTGGATACCGCCGGGCTGCGTCTGCTCGTGTGGTACAACGACGGGACCTATGAGCGCGTCACCACCGGCTTTACCGCAGAGCCCACCACCGTCCGCTACAACAATTCCGGCATGGTCGACGCCACAGTCCGCTACCAGGGCTATTCCATGACCCTGCCTCTCACCGTAAAACAGCGGCAGGAGCGGAAGATCAGCTCCGTCACCATTGACACGCTGCCCCGCAAGACTGCCTACAACGACGGCGACCGGCTGGATACCACAGGGCTCCAGCTCCTGGTGAAGTACAGTGACGGCAGCTATGAGCGCGTAAGCAGCGGCTTTACCGCAGGCCCCAGCGTCATCAAGTACAACAATACCAGCACCGCGAATGTGGCCGTCCGCTATCAGGGCTACACCGCCACCTATCAGATCAGTGTGCGCAGCAGCCAGCAGGCGGTCTCGGACCAGGTGCAGCGCATCGAGATCCTGAGTTCGCCCCGCAAGACCAGCTATACCGTAGGCGAGGCGCTGGACACCAGTGGTCTCATGATCCGCGTCTACTCCTACGACGGCCGGTATCTCGATATCGGAGAAGGCTTTGAATGCAGCCCCACCCGCTTCAACGGCACCGGCAACCAGGCCGTCATCGTGAGCTTTGCGGGCAAGACCGCGACCTTCACCGTAGCGGTGCAGGAAGCGCGGCGTGTCTACGGCCTCACGATCACAAGCATGCCTGCCAACCGCAGCTACGCCGCGGGCGACACCATCAGCGCTGCGGGCCTGGTGCTGCAGCTTCAGACCAACAGCGGCTATGAGACCATCACCAGCGGCTACAGCATTTCCCCGCGGGTGGCCTCCGGTACGGGCACCCAGATGGTCACCGTCTCCTACGAGGGCCTGACCGCAAACTACACCGTTGAGGTGCACGCGAACAACATTCCGCGCGTCAGTCCCACCCCGGCCTCCGTCCCCACCCCGGCTGTCACGATGCCCGGCGTCACAACGCCTGGCGCTTCCCCGGCACCTTCCCCGGCACCTTCCGGGATGCCGACGCCCGGCGCGCTGCCCGGCGTCAGTGCCTCCCCGGCACCCTCGGTCACGCCGCGGCCGGTAACCACGCCCGTCCCCGCCCGCCGCAACACCGGCGTCAGCACACTGATCAAGGTGCTCTTTGTTGTGGCGATCCTGGCCCTCGCCGGTCTGATCGGCTATGTGCTGTATCTGAGAAAGCATGACGGCGAGGAGGACGCCTTCCGGGAGGAAAGCCCCAGCCAGAAGCTCCGCAGCTTCTTCTCGAAGAGGGACCGGGACGATCGGTAAAGCGTGATCCTCTGATCGCATCATGTAAAGCGACCCGTTTCCGGAAGGCCTTCCGGAAAACGTATTCTAAAAAGCCACTGTTTCTCCAAAATAACAGTGGCTTTTTTCTGTTGCCTGTACTATACTGTGCGTTGTGCCTAAATAACTATGACGATTTTTGGAGGCTTTATCCATGAGCTTCATCAAACAGGAGAGCCGGGAGATCCGCAAGACCATCCTCAGCTTTCTCAAATGGATCCTGATCGCCCATCTCACGGGCGCAGCGGGGGGCCTGGTGGGCTCCGCCTTCCACCTGAGCGTAAGCTGGGCCACTGCCTTCCGCACAGCCCACCCCTGGATGCTGTATCTGCTGCCCGTTGCAGGCATGGTGATCGGGCTGATCTACCACTTCCTGCACACCGAGAACAAAAACACCAACACCATCATCGACTCCATCCAGCTCGGGCAGCGGGTACCCCTGGCCCTGACGCCTACCATCTTCTTCGCCACGGTGCTCACCCATCTGTGCGGCGGCAGCGCCGGACGCGAGGGCGCAGCCCTGCAAATCGGCGGCAGCCTCGGCAACGAGATCGGCATGCTCTGCAAGCTGGACGACAAGGACATGCGCATCGCCACCCTCTCGGGAATGAGCGCGGTGTTCTCCGCCCTCTTCGGCACGCCCCTGACCGCCACGGTCTTTGCGCTGGAGGTCATCTCCGTTGGCGTCATCTACTACTCTGCCTTTGTGCCCTGCCTGGTAGCCTCACTGATCGCCCTGCAGATTGCAAGTCTCTTCGGCATCGCGCCGGAGCATTTCCTGGTGCAGGAGCTCGCGCTGAACGGGGCAGATGTGCTGCGCACGGCGGGCCTTGCGATCCTCTGTACGGTGATCAGCATTGTGTTCTGCCTGACCATGCACGGCACGGAACATTTTCTGCGCAGAAAGATCCCCAATGACTTTGTTCGCGTGGTCATCGGCGGGGCCGTCCTTGTGGCGCTCACGCTGCTGCTGGGAACCACGGAGTTTAACGGCGCCGGCATGGTCAGCATCAAGCGCGCCATAGAGGAGGGCGTCACCCGGCCCGACGCCTTTTTCTGGAAGCTGCTGTTTACGGCCCTGACGCTCGGCACCGGTTATAAGGGCGGCGAGGTGGTGCCCTGCTTCTTTGTCGGCGCAACCTTCGGCTGCGCTGTGGGGGGACTTCTCGGTCTGCCCTTGGGATTTGCGGCGGCGGTGGGGCTTGTCTGTGTTTTCTGCGGTGCGGTCAACTGCCCGCTTGCTTCAATCCTTCTGTCGGTGGAGCTCTTCGGCTCCGGGAATCTTGTCTATTACGGCCTGGCCTGCGGCATCGCCTACATGCTCTCAGGCTACTTCGGCCTGTACTCCAGCCAGAAGATCATGTACTCCAAGCTCAAGGCCGAGTTCATCAACGTCCACGCGCGCTGAGAAGATAAAAGGACCTGTCTCATTTTGAGACAGGTCCTTTGTTTTTCTGCCGCTCCTGCAGGCGCTGTTTCTTCCGTTCCTCGCGGGCTTTGGCGCGCCGAGGGTTGCGGATGAAGACCAGGATCCCGATGCCCAGCAGCGTTACCAGGATGGCCGCGATGCAGAGCGTGCGCACCACGGGGCCGCGGCCTGCGATCCAGAGGCTTATGACCCCGCCGATGGCGGCAATGCCATAAAGCACCAGCACAGTCTGCTTCTGACTCAGGCCCAGAGCCATCAGCCGATGATGGAAGTGGCCCTTGTCCGCCTGGAAGGGACTCTGCCCGTGGGCCAGGCGCCGGATGACGGCAAAGCCCGTGTCTGCCAGGGGCAGGGCGAAGGCCACCACGGCCTGCAGCTTGAACAGGCCCAGGATCGAGGCAGTGGCCAGGATGAAGCCCAGAAACTGAGAGCCCACATCCCCCATGAAAATCTTGGCGGGATTGAAGTTGAAGGGGATAAAGCCCAGGCACGCCCCGATCAAAGCAGTGAGGATGATGGCGGCGGCAGGCTCGGCCGTGAAGAAGAGGATGGAGCCGGCCAGCAGAAAGAACGAGCAGATGGCCGTGACGCCCGCCGCGAGCCCGTCCAGCCCGTCGATCAGGTTGAACGCGTTGGTGCACAGGACGATCCACAGCATGGTCAGCGGCGGGCCCATCCAGCCGAGGTCCATATAGGTCTGGCTGACGGGCCAGGTGATCGCGTCGATCACGAGGCCGAAGCGCACGCATACAAAAGCCGCGAACATCTGCAGCACCAGCTTGACCGAGGGGCGCAGGTTCACGATGTCGTCCACAAAGCCCATGCCCGCAATAATGAAGGCGCCGATCACAATGCCGTAAATCTTCTCCGAAACGGGCACGAAGAACAGCATCGCGAGGAAAAAGCCCACAATGATCGCAAGGCCGCCCATGCGCGGGATGGGATGGTCATGCACGCGGCGCTCATCCTTGGGAATATCCATGGCGCCGATCCGCTCGGCAAAGCGTTTGACCGGCGGTGTCATGCGGTTGCAGACCACCAGTGCCACCACGAAGGCGGAAAACAACGTCAGCCAGGGGTTTAAGTTCGGAAACATAAGCGTTCTCCCTGTTTTCAGTTAGGAGTCAGGATTTTGAAATTAAAACGGCTTTTCAACAAGCCCGATCTTTTTGCAGACCTTTCTGAGGGTTTTGCGCGCCACGGCGCTTGCCTTCTGCGCACCCTGCGTGTAGACCTCCTGGAGATAGGCCTTGTCGGCGATGATGTGCTCGGCCTCCTCCCGGATGGGACGCAGACTTTCAATGACCGCCTCGCCCACCTGGGGTTTAAAGACGCCGTAGCCCTTGCCGTCAAACTCGGCCTCGATCTCGCTGTAGCTCTTGCCGGTGACGGAGGAATAGATGTTCATGAGGTTTGCCACGCCCGGCTTGTTCTCGGGGTCAAAGCGGACACAATGCTCGGTATCGGAATCCGTGACGGCGCGCTTGAATTTGCGGGCAAGCTCCTCAGGGCTGTCCATCAGGAAGACGCAGCCCTGGGGATCGGACTTGGACATTTTGGACGTGGGGTTGGAGAGGCTCATGATCCGCGCGCCCACCTTGGGTATATAGGGCTCGGGCACCTTGAAGGTCTCCCCGTAGAGGTTATTGAAGCGGATGGCAATATTGCGCGTCAGCTCACAGTGCTGCTTCTGATCCTCGCCCACAGGGACATAATCCGCCTGGTACAGGAGGATGTCCGCCGCCATCAGGGCGGGATAGGTAAAGAGCCCGCCGTTAATATTGTCGGCGTG
Organism: Oscillospiraceae bacterium; assembly: GCA_902761635.1. Taxonomy (GTDB): domain Bacteria; phylum Bacillota; class Clostridia; order Oscillospirales; family Oscillospiraceae; genus Limivicinus. The sequence continues at coordinate 17,646 of CACWLG010000023.1, forward strand.
CTTTAAGCTCTTGTCCTTGAACTGGGTCATGCGGCTCAGCTCTCCGAACATGGTGTAGCAGTTGAGGATCCAGCCGAGCTCGGCATGCTCGTGCACATGGCTCTGCAGGAAGAGGGTGTTCTTCTCCGGGTCCAGACCGCAGGCGATATACTGGGCAAGCTGCGTGGTGGAGCGGCGGCGCAGCTCCTTGGGGTCCTGGCGCACGGTGATGGTGTGCAGGTCGGCCATAAAATAATAGCAGTCAAACTGATCCGGCAGCTCCGCCCAGTTTTTCACCGCGCCGAGGTAGTTGCCAAGGTGCAGATCGCCGGAGGGCTGGATGCCCGAGAGCATGACTTTTTTCTTTTCGCTTGCATTATCCATAAGGGGTGTCCTCCCATGTTGACAAATTTCCACACTTCTATTTATTTTAGCAAAAGAACTGGTACTTGACAACTGCCAATTTACAAAATAATATAACAGAAGGACTTTTCCCTCCCTTTTGAAAAAAAGGGGGCAGCCGAAGGCCGGCGGGATTGATCCCTCGCACGCTTTCAGCGTGTACAGGACAGCCGATCCCTCGGTCAGCTTCGCTGACAGCTCCCTTTCACAAAGGGGGCTTATATCATCCACACGGAGGAACACTATGAAAGATATAAGCTGGTTCAATGACATGGAAGCGCGCATCCCCACCGGTGAGGTGCGCACCCGCTTTGCCCCCTCTCCCACGGGCTACATGCATGTGGGCAACCTGCGCACAGCGCTCTATACCTATCTCATCGCCCGTCACGGGCAGGGCAAGTTCATCCTGCGCATCGAGGATACCGATCAGGGCCGCCTGGTGGAGGGCGCGGTCGATGTCATTTACAAAACCATGGCCGAGTGCCATCTGGAGCATGACGAGGGTCCCGATGTCGGCGGCCCGGTGGCCCCCTATGTGCAGACCGAGAGACGGCCGCTGTACAAGGAATATGCCGAGCTTCTGATGGAGCGCGGCCACGCCTACCGCTGCTTCTGCGAGAAGACCGAGAGCGAGGAGGACAGCGGCGACTTTGGCCGCGGCGACGATCCCTGCCGCAGCCTGAGCCGGGAGGAATCCGACCGGCGCGCTGCCGAGGGTCAGCCCTATGTCATCCGCCAGCGCATCCCGCATGAGGGCACCACTACCTTCCACGACGAGATCTACGGCGACATCACCGTGGAGAACAAGAGCCTTGACGACCAGGTGCTTTTAAAGCGCGACGGCCTGCCCACCTACAACTTCGCCAACGTCATCGATGACCATCTCATGGGCATCACCCATGTCGTGCGCGGCAGCGAGTATTTAAGCTCCGCCCCCAAGTATAACCTGCTGTATGAGGGCTTCGGCTGGCCCATCCCCAAGTACGTCCACTGCTCGCCGGTCATGCGCGACCAGCACAACAAGATGTCCAAGCGCCACGGCGACCCCTCCTATGAGGATCTGATCGCCCAGGGCTATCTGACCGACGCGGTCATCAACTATGTGACGCTGCTGGGCTGGAGTCCCAGAGGGGAGCGGGAGATCTATTCCCTGGACGAGCTGAAGGAGATCTTCGATCTCTCCGGCATCTCCAAGTCTCCTGCGATCTTCGACATTGAGAAGCTGCGCTATTTCAACGCCGAGTACATCCGCGCCATGAGCCCGGAGGCCTTTGCGAAGGTGGCCGAGCCCTTCATCCGGCAGACGGTGAAAAATCCCGCCATCGACGCGCACGCCGTTGCGGCGCTTCTGCAGCAGCGCACCGAGGTCCTGACCGAGATCCCCGAAAAGGTGGACTTCTTCGACGCGCTCCCGGACTACGATCCCGAGCTCTTCGTGCACAAAAAATCCAAGTCCGACAAAGACTCCTCCCGTGCGGTGCTGGAGAAGGTGATCCCGGCCTTTGAGGCCCTTCCCGCATGGAACGACGAGAGCATCATGGATGTGATGGTGACGCTTGCCGAGGCAGAGGGCGTCAAAAACGCCAAGGTCATGTGGCCCGTGCGAATCGCGGCGGCAGGCAAGGCCGTCACCCCCGGCGGCGCGGTGGAGATCTGCCGTATTCTGGGCAGGGACGAGTGCCTCAGGCGCCTGCGCGCAGGCCTCGGGAAGCTGGGCTGATTCCAGGGCACTTCAGGGAGTGTGTTATGGAGGTCTTTACATGAAGCATCGGAAAGTCTTTTCCCTTCTGCTGTGCCTTGTCCTGTTCGTGTCCCTGCTGCCCGCCGCGGCGCTGGCAGATACCGGCGATACGATCATCGGCTTTGCCCCGCCGGGAGACGATGAGACCGTCAGCGTGATGTACAAGCCCGCCCTGACGGAGCTTGAAAAGCGCTTCCCGGCAGCCATGAACGTCACGCTCTCCTCCGGTGCCGCGGTGAGTACGGCGGTCACCTGGCGCTGTCTGGAGGATTATGACGAGGAGCTGATGGAATTTCACTTTGTCCCCGTGCCCGCTCTCCCCGTGGAAGCGGGGGTCACGCTGCCCTCGATCACCGTTGTGATCGAGGCCGAATCCGCGCGCGCCGTCATGTCTGAGCCCCGGGAGCGTCCGGAGGCGGAGCCGCCCATTGTCGGTGCTCTGATTCCGGAAGGGCGCAGAGGAGCCCCACTGCCGTCCTACTACAATGCCTATGAGCGGGACCTGCTGCCGCCGCTGCGCGACCAGAACCCCTACGGTACATGCTGGGCTCACGCCTCCATCGGCTGCATCGAAGCCGCCCTCATCCATGACGGAATTGCCGGCACAGACATTGATCTGTCCGAGCTGCATCTTGTCTATTTCGGCAACCACGAGTATGCCGATGAGAAGGGCTGCAACGTCGGCGACACCGTGGATGTTACGGTTTCCGATTATTACGATTATGGCGGATATTCGAGTCTCTCCGTAAACAGGATGGCAAACCTTGTCGGCCCGGCCCGGGAGACGACGGTCCCGTACAGCTGGATCACCGATTATTATCCTGACCCGGAGGACGGGCGAAACGACGGCTGCTCGATCCAGCTTTCGAGAGCGTACTACCTCAACAGCAGCGACCTTGATGCGATCAAGTACTGCATTCAGACCTGCGGAGCTGCGGAGATCGGTTATTACGCCGCAAACGCCAACTACAGCGCTATATACAATTCCTATTACTGCTCCTCCGCCCGCTCGTCGAACCACGAAGTCATGCTGGTCGGCTGGGACGATTCCTTTTCCCGCTCCAATTTCAGAACCGGCACGCCCGCCGGCGACGGGGCCTGGCTTGTGCGAAACAGCTGGGGCGGCAGCGGCTACAGCTATGACGGCTATTTCTGGCTCTCCTATTACGACAAAAGCCTGGACATCGCGACCGCTATGGATGCGATCCCGAACCAGTATGACCACTGCTACGCTTACAATGGCTCACCCATCCTTTCATGGTACCCCATGGAGAGCAGCCAGGTCACGACAACGCAGCACTACAGCGTTTCCGGCGGGGAGACAATCAGCGCCGTCGGCGTTGAGACATGCACGGCAGACCTGGACGTCTCCCTCAGCCTGAGCTGCGCCGGAAAAACTGTCACCCAGAGCTTCCGCACCACTTATCCCGGCTACTATCTGATCCCCCTGAACGACAGTCTTCCCGTCTCAAATGAATCTACCGCGACGCTGAAGATCACCTATAGCGGCAATAGCACCATAGATATCCCTGTTGAGGCCAGCGACTACTCTTCCGCGATCTCCTACAACGCTTATTGCGGCAGCGACGGCTTGAGCATCACATTGTCCGATTGGACATTCAGCGCCGAAGACGACAGCGTTGTGCGTCTGTTCACGAATAACGGCGCCTCCCCCGTTTACGGCACACCGGACTTTACGCTGCCGGCTTCGCTCAAGACGATTGGCGCCAACGCCTTTGAGGGCCTCGGCATGCACATTGTCTATGTTCCGGATCCCTGCACCGCCATCGGCGCCCAGGCCTTCCGCGGCTGCGCCGACCTGACTCAGATCCGTCTGCCGAAAAACTGCACGATCAGCAGCAGCGCCTTTGACGCCTGCACCGCCCCGGTCCAGGTTTTCGCCCCGGCGTGCGGCACGACAGAGGCCTGGTGCACGGGCCGCAGCGATGTTGTCTTCATCGCGGAATAGGAAAAGCATACCCTCTCCCGGCGGATTTGAACCCGGGAGGGGGCTTTCTTTCAGCAAAATATTGTGCTGAAAATGTAATTTTAGCAGTTGTTTTTTTGACCGGGACTGTTACAATAAAAGCACCAAAGAATCAATGAACAGCATAATAAGGAGGAACAAACCATGCCGATGCAAATGGGCTTTCGCTGGTACGGCGAGGGCAACGACAACATCAAGCTCAGCGATATCCGGCAGATCCCCGGCGTGAAGACCATCGTCTGGGCCCTGCACAGCAAGATGCCCGGCGAAGTCTGGCAGCCGGAGGAGATCAGGAAGGTCGTCGACCAGATCACGGCCGCGGGCTTCAACGCCGAGGTGGTGGAGTCCGTCAACGTCCACGACGACATCAAGATCGGCCTGCCCACCCGCGACAAGTACATCGAAAATTACATCCAGACCATCCGCAACCTCGCCCCCTTCGGCGTGAAGGTCATCTGCTACAACTTCATGCCCATCTTTGACTGGACCCGTTCGGACATGTTCCACCCCGTGGGCGACGGCTCCACGGCTCTTTTCTACCAGAAGAACATGATCCAGGACGACCCCAGGGAAATGGCCGACTATGTCATGGGCCTCACCGAAAAGTACCACATGACCTTCCCGGGCTGGGAGCCCGAGCGCATGGCGAAGCTCGACGAGCTCTTTGAAAAGTACAAGCCCGTCACCAAGGAAAAGCTCTGGGAAAATTTCAGGTACTTCCTGGAAAAGCTCATGCCCGTCTGCCACGAGTGCGACATCAGGATGGCCGTGCACATGGACGATCCCCCATGGGATATCTTCGGCCTGCCGCGCCTGTTGGTGGACAGTGAGAGCATCGACCGCTTCCTCAAGATGGTGGACGATCCCTATAACTGCCTGACGCTCTGCTCCGGCTCGCTGAACGCAAACCCCGCCAACAACGTCGCCGAGATCGTCCGCAAGCACTGCGACCGCATCGCCTTTGCCCACATCCGCAACGTCAAGCACTTCCCGAACGGTGACTTCTCCGAGGCCAGCCACCGCGACTGCGACGGCGAGACCGGCATTCTGGACATTCTCAAGGCCTACCACGACTGCGGCTTCGAGGGCTATATCCGCCCCGACCACGGCCGTCACCTCTGGGACGAGAAGCCGGGCAATGTCCGCCCCGGCTACGGTCTCTATGACCGCGCCCTCGGCATCATGTACATGCTCGGCGCGTGGGACTACATGGACAAATTCTCGAAATGAGAATTTGTCCAAAGTGGAAAGTGAAAAGTGGAGAGTGAAGATATGGTACTGAATAACGAATCCATTAAAAACAGAGCCGCATGGGAGAAGCTGGGCTATCGGCTGCCGAAATTTGACCGGGACGCGATGGTCGAAAAGACTGTCAAAAATCCCACCTGGCTGCACTTCGGCGCGGGCAACATCTTCAAGGCCTTCCAGGCCGATGCCTGCCAGCGCCTGCTGGACGCAGGGCTTTGGGACACCGGCATTATTGCCGCCGAGCGACGCGAGAAAAAACCCGAGGCAAACGACAACCTGACCGTCAAGGTCACCCTCAAGGCAGACGGCAATGTGGAAAAGGCCGTCGTCGCCTCCATCGCCGAGAAGGTCTATCTCTACGGCAGCGAGGCGAGACTCAAGGAGATTTTTGAAAACCCCAGCCTCCAGATGGTGTCCTTCACCATCACCGAGAAGGGCTACGCCCTCTATGACGCAAACGGCGAATACCTGCCCGACATCGCCGTCGATCTTGCGGGCACACCCGAGACGGCGAAGAGCTACATGGGAAAGATCACGGCCCTGCTCTGCGCCCGCTATCTCAAGAACAGGGCGCCGCTCGCCATGGTGAGCATGGATAACTGCTCCCACAACGGCGATAAGCTCAAAACCGCGATCACCTGCTTTGCCGAGAAGTGGGGCGGCCCCGGCTTCAACGCCTGGCTCAAGGAGTCGGTGAGCTTCCCCTGGTCTATGATCGACAAGATCACCCCGGGGCCGGACGCCTCCGTTGCCGCCATGCTGAAGGAAGACGGGCTTGCCGACGGCACCCCCTTCGTCAATGCCGAGGAGTGTGAGTACCTCGTTATCGAGGACAGCTTCCCCAACGGCCGTCCCTGCCTCGAAAAGGCAGGCATCTACTTCACCGACCGCGAGACCGTGGACAAGGTGGAGCGCATGAAGGTCTGCACCTGCCTCAATCCCCTGCACACCAGCCTCGCCGTGTACGGCTGCCTGCTGGGCTACGACAGGATCTGGAAGGAGATGCAGGATGAGGACCTCCGCAAGCTGGTAGAGCTTGTCGGATACAAAGAGGGTCTGCCCGTCGTGACCGATCCCGGCATCATCAGCCCGAAAGCCTTCATCGACGCGGTGGTGAACGAGCGCGTGCCGAACCCCTTCCTGCCGGACATGCCGCAGCGCATTGCGATGGACACCTCCCAAAAGCTGCCCATTCGCTTCGGCGAGACGATCAAGGCCTACATCGCTTCCGATACGCTGGACGTGAACGACCTCAAGTTCATCCCGCTGGTGCACGCGGGGTGGCTGCGCTACCTCATGGGCGTGGACGACAGGGGCGAGCTCTTTGAGCAGAGCCCCGACCCCCTGCTTGAGACTGCGAAGGCTTACGTCAAGGACATGAAGCTCGGCGAAAAGCCCGACACGAAGAAACTCGAGGGCCTGCTGAGAAACGCCTCCATCTTCGGCGTGGATCTGGTGGACGCGGGGCTCGCCGATAAGATTTACGACTATTTCACCGAGCTCACCGAGGGTGTCGGCGCGGTGCGCAAGACCCTGCACAAGTACGTCTGGGGCAAATGATCCCCGGATATGCCTCGGGCCTGTCCGCGAAAATGCGGACAGGCCCGATTTTTTAATTCAGCTTCAGGCGCTTGCGCAGCAGACGCGACACGCCGACAAGCAGCGCCGTATAGACCACCGTGAGCAGCAGGAACAGCGGCAGGGGCTTTTCCAGTGCCCAGAAGTGGGTGAGATAGATTTCAAAGGTCAGGCCGCCGAGAAAGCCCAGGCCCCGGTTTACGGCCCGGCCCGGCGTCCACTGCTCCAGCCACGCCGAGACTGCGGCTGTCAGGACGCAGAATCCCGGGGTGATGAGCAGCATCGGATACCAGGCGATGCCATGACTCCAGATGAGGTCCGGGAAAAATTTCGGGCTCTCCCAGATAATCGCCGCTCCCACCGGCATCAGACCCAGCAGCAGCGCGAGCTCCGCCTTTGTGAGCCCTTCCCGCCTCTCGCTCTCGGCAGCGAAGAGCATGCCCGCGAAAAAGACCGGCAGGCGGGCGGCAATGATAATGAGCTCATTATCCCCCCAGAAGGCAGCGGAGAACAGCAGCAGCGCCAGCACTGCCGCCGCAGCCTTCAGGCGGGTGCCGCACTTTTCCGCGAGAGGGGCCAGCCAGGGCGTGAGCAGATAGCTCAGCCACATGCCGGAGACGTACCAGTTAAAGGCGGGCGACACAGCCGTGAAGCCCTGTACGCCGATGAGGTTGGCAAGCGCCGCCGCAAAGCCGATCCCGCCGCCCCGGGCCTGCGCCAGAATCCAGACCAGGATAAAGGGCAGATAGACCGGCAGGATGCGCCCGGCGCGCCGACGCAGGAAGCTGACCGGGTCCCGGTCCCGCCTGTAGGAGAAAAAGCAGCCGATGCCCGAAGCAAAGAAAAAAATGTCCACGCCGCCGTAAAAGAAACCGGCGGCTTTTTTCAGTGCCGTCTCCGGCCAGGCGCCCTTGGTGTGGTAGCACAGGATCAGCAGGATCGCCAGGGCCATCATGTTTTTCCGATATTTGAACAGGGTCTGAAAACGCATCCGTACACCTCCCGGAACGGCGGCTCGGTAACAAAACACAGCAAGGAAGCATGCTACGGCAACACCGCACAATACGACTGCCGCATGATGCGGTATTGCCCTGATGATTTTACAATAAAACCTGCGGAAAGGCAACAGAACAAAGCATTGTTGTCCGTCTTGCGCGTTTGAGGGGATTGGCTTATAATGACGTTAACCACATTTTCGGGGGGATTAACATGGAAAACGCAATGGAGCTTATCCGGGCGCGCCACAGTGTGCGCCAGTACCTGGACAAAAAAATCCCGGCAGAGATCCGGGAACAGCTTGACGCCTGTGCCGCGGAGCTGAACGAGAACGCCGGCCTGCATATCCAGATCCTTTATGACGAGCCTGCCTGCTTCAGCTCCCGCATGGCAAAATACGGGCGCTTTGAAAACTGCACCAATTACATCGCCATGGTGGGGCCAAAGGCGCCTGACCTGGAGGAGCGCTGCGGCTGGTATGGCGAGCTGCTGGTGCTGAAGGCCCAGGAGCTGGGCCTCAACACCTGCTGGGCAGCGCTGACCCACGGGAAGAGCAGGGCGCAGCTCTCGGACGGGGAGCGCGAGGTCATTCTGATCGCCCTCGGCTACGGCAAAACCCAGGGTGCCGAGAGGAGGAGCAAGACGCCCGCCGACGTCAGCAACATTGCACCCGACAGTCCCGCCTGGTTTCGGCAGGGCGTGGAGGCAGCACTGCTCGCGCCGACCGCCGTCAACCAGCAGAAGTTTCATTTCACGCTGCGCGACGGCTGTGTCTCGGCCGGGGCGGGCCTGATCGGCAGCTGCCTGAAAATCGACCTTGGCATCGTCAAGTGCCATTTTGAGCTCGCCGCGGGGAAGGAAAATTTCCGCTGGGCGGAGTAATCCTTCAAAAAGTTGTGATAACAGGGTTTTGACAGGATCTGTCGTGTCGGTTATAATAGAAGCCGTGGAAGCCTCGCAGGCTGCCGGACAGCCAGCGGTGATCTGATCGAAGCCAAAAAACAGAACAGAAAAGGAGTGTATTTATGTCAGTCACGTATCAAAAGTCCCTTTGTCTGCTCCTCGCGGTACTTTTTGCAATCGCGCTGATTCCCTCCGCCGCCTTTGCCGAGGAGGACACCCACGTTGTGATCCTCGCCACCTCTGACATGCACGGCAATGTCTGGAGCTATTCCTACGAAGACGGCACCGAAAGCAGCAACAACGGCATGGCCCGCCTGTACACCTACATCCAGAAGGTTCGTGAAGAGAACCCCCTCGTCTTTCTGGTGGACGCGGGCGACGATATCCAGGGCACCATCATGACCGACGACCTGGCAAACAAGGCGCCGGAAAACGAGCACCCCGTCATTGCCGCCATGAACTACATGGGCTATGATGCCATGACCGTCGGCAACCACGAGTTCAACTGGGGCATCGACAGCATGCTGAAGATCCTGGGCCAGGCCAGCTTCCCGGTGCTCGGCATGAACGTCCTGAACCAGGACGGCAGCTATGTCACCGGCAAGGGCTGGACGATCATTGAGCGCGGCGGCGTCAAGCTGGCCGTCATCGGTGTGTGCACCCCCGATATTCCCATCTGGGACGGCAACAAGCAGGGCATCGACAGCACGGTCTTTGAAGCCGGCACTGTGGCGGTCAAGAAGGCCATGGAAGAGATCGGCGACCAGGCCGACATTATCCTCGTCTCTGCCCACATGGGGCAGTATGCCGAGTTTGACGAGGCGGGCGGCTCCGATTCCGGCCAGAAGATCGTGGAAGACAATCCGGGCGTGGACATTCTCCAGGTTGCCCACATGCATATCACGGTCAACGACAAGATCGGGGAGACCCCCGTTGTCGGCGTGCGCAGTTCCGGTCGTGAGATCGCGCGCATTGATGTGACGCTCGACGGCGACAGGAACATCCGGGACATCGCCACCGAGATCGTGGACATGGCCGATTACGAGCCCAGCCAGGAGATCCGCGATATTCCCGTGGTCAAGGATCTGCATGAGCAGACCACCACCTTTATCAAGGGCGAGGTCGACGAACACGGCCAGCCCGTCAATCCCCTCGGCACAACCTCCGCCAAGTTCCAGCCCGAGGACGAGATCAAGGGCCTGCCCGAGGGCAAGCTGCAGGATACCGCCGTCATGGATCTGATCCTGAACATCCAGCTTCTCAATTCCGGCGCTGACGTCACCGCCTGCGCGCTGTTCAAGGATACCAGCGACCTGCCGGCGGGCGCCATCACCTACGGCAACGTCTTTGATATCTACAAATTCGACAACACCCTCTATACCGTGGATGTCACGGGCAAGGAGCTCAAGGACTATATGGAGTGGTCCGCCGCCTGCTACAACCAGTGGAAGCCGGGCGACATCAACATCTCCTTTGATTCGGATCACCCGGGCTACCTGTACGATATGTTTGCCGGCGTGGTCTATGAGATCGACCTCTCCCAGCCCGCAGGTCAGCGCATCAGGAACGTCAAGTTCCATGGCGAGCCGCTGCGCGACGATCAGATCCTGAAGCTGGCCGTCAACAATTATCGCTACTCCTCCGCCCTCAAGGCCCAGGATCTGATCGGGGGTGTGCGTGATTGGGAATCCTCCAACTCCATCCGGGATATGATCGTGCAATATCTTGCTGAAAATCCCATGCTCGAGCCCCGCGTGGACAACAACTGGTGCATCACGGGCGTCGATCTGGGCAAGGATGATCCGCGCCGCGCCGAAATCATCGGCTACATTAACGCCGGACTCCTGCCGACTCCCTACAATCAGAGCTACAACCTGGCCGATTACGATGCCCTTGTCGCGGAGGCCATGGCCAACCAGGCGGCAGGTCAAACCGTTGATGCGCACGAATCCCACTGATACCGCAAGTCTCTGAACAGCGATCCCCCCGCCGGACGGCGGGGGGATTCATTATATACTGCGCAAAAACTGCTCGATGATATACGATTCATAGAGGTGGGCCGCGTCATTGGGGTGGGTGTTGACCGAGCCTGTGAGGCTGCCGGTATAGTCTACGGCCCAGCGCCGCTTGAGCTCCTCCTTCACAAAGTCCGCCACATCAGGGTTGACGCTGCGGATCATGGCGGGGGTGCGGCTGTCGCCGTTCAGATCCAGCCAGGCAAGGCCGTATTTCTTCGCCGCGGCGATTGTCATGTCCCGGTAGGCTGCGGTCTCGACGCCGTTGGAGACGATGATGCCGATATGGGCCTTCGGCCGGTTCCGGATCAGCCACCAGAGCACCACGTTCCAGGCCCCGCCGAAGCTGTGGATCGTCTCCTCCTCCAGCGACCCCAGGGGGATCTTGCCCGTGATGTCCTCTCCGTCCCCGGAGAAGGCATGGGGCGCGTGATGGCTGTCGTTGATGCCGAGATAGAGGGTGATATAGTCGGCGTCCTCGGGGATGTTCCGATAGTTCCAGGGCATCTCCGGCGCGGTGAGGGAGTTGCGGAATTCGCCCGGCTCCGGCGGATAGGCCAGGGTCCGCCCGCCCTCAAAGAAGGGCACCAGCTCCATATCGTTGCGGTTTGCGATCAGGTAGGGGTAGACGCTGCGCTTCCCCTGATAGCGGCCCGACGGGATGGGGGTATTCTGTTCCAGGCCGTTTGTAAAGCTGTCGCCGCAAACGACCCATTTTTTCCCGCTGAGGATATTGTAGCTTTCTGACATGTCAGAACCCTCCGTTTTTCAGTCTCCGGCAACGCGCCCGAGCCTTCGGGCGGCATCCTGCGCACGTTCATCGGGTCGTCATTTCCCGCCTTCTCCGGCGGGGATATATTCGCGCTCCACATACTGGGGCGTTGCGTTGACACACATGAAGACCCGGCCCACATATTCGCCCACAAGGCCCAGCAGCAGCAGGTTCAGCCCGCCGATGATGAGGATCAGGATCGTCGTGGTGGTCCAGCCCATCGGGGCCAGGTTCACCGTGAAGCGGCGGATCAGCACCACCAGGGCGTAAAGAAAGCCGATGAAGGCGATGAAGGCGCCGGAATAGGTCGCAATGCGCAGGGGCTTTACCGAGAAGGAGGTAAAGCCGTTCATCCAGAGCCCCAGGAGCTTGGAGAGGGTATAGCCCGAGCGACCCTCCTCCCGCGCCCGGTGGGTGACCGGCACATTGCAGATGCGCTTGGTCGAGCGCAGCACCAGGCCCATCACATAGGGGTAGCAGTGCTCATAGCGCAGCATCTCGTCCACGATGAAGCGCCGTGCCGCAAAATAGGAGGTGAGCTCCAGCTCCCGCGGCTTTCCCAGCATGATCTCCGTCATGCGGCGGTTGACATCGCTCCCGAAGCGGCGAAAGCCCGATTCCCGCTTGTTGTCGGCGTAGGAGGCATAGACCACGTCGTAGTCCTCCTCCAGCTTCTCCAGGAGCTTGCCCACCTCATCGGCGGGGGTCTGCCCGTCGTCATCGAGGCAGACGACGTAATCGCCCCTCGCCTTCCGCATGCCGCACATAAGAGCCGCGTGCTGGCCGAAGTTCTTGGCAAGATCCACGGCGGCGATGTGCCGGTCCTTCGCCGCAAGCTCCCGGATCACGGCGAAGGTGTCGTCCGGGGAGCAGTCGTTGACCAGCACGATCTCGTAGTCGTATTGCGGAAGTCTGTCCATGACCCCGCCGATCTCCGCCGTGACAGTGCCGATGGTCTTCGCCGAACGGTAGCATGGGATCACAAAGGATACAAGCTTCATTCAAATCAGCTCCTTTCAGGGAAGACAATCCAGCCCGCTCTTTTGCAGCAGCGCCTGCATCTCGTCCTGGGTGTCCGCCGTCAGGATGTAGTAGCCGTAGCGGGTGGAGCTGTCGCGGATCTCCCGTCCGTCGATGGGCAGGATCTCGCTCACGCGGTAAAGCGCCTCCGGGTTCTCCCGCCGAATGCGCTCCAGGGCCCTGAGGTCCGCCTCGCTGAACAGGAAGCGGATCGCCGCGACGTGCGTTTTGTCCGTGCTCTGTGTTGTCGGCTCCGCGCCGCAGGCGGTTTCGATCACGGCGCGCACGAAGTCCACGCCCGTGGAGAGCTTTACAAGGTCCGAGCCGATGCAGTCCCCGCCCATGCGGGCGCCGCATTCGATGAGGCGGATGTCGCCCCGCTCGTCCACCTTGAGCTCCGTGTGAGAGGCGCCGTATTGTACGCCGAGGCTGTCGAGCACCTTCGGCACCAGCGCCTTGATCTTCGCAAGGGTCGCATCGTCCATGTGCCTCGGCGGCTGGAGGTGGCCCGTCTCCACAAACAGCGGCGCGCCGGTGGTGAACTTCTCCGTCACGGCGAGAAAACGGTGCTCTCCTCTCCAGGAGAGGTATTCCACGCTGTACTCCCGGCCCTCGGCAAACTCCTCCGCCAGCACCTTCTTTTCAAAGGACGGCTCACGCGCAAGCGCGATCGCCCCGGGCAGCTCTTTCGGGTCCGTGACCTTGTAGATGCCCCGGCTGCCGGAGCGGTCCGTGGGCTTCACGATCAGCGGATACTTGAGCGGCAGGGCGCCGAGATCCATGCCCTCCTCCACCAGGATGCTTTTGCAGGAGGGCAGCCCCGCCTTCTCAAACGCCCGGCGCATGAGGTGCTTGTTCGTAGCGGTCATGGCGCTGACCATGCCGTTTCCCGTGAGACCCAGCCCCTCGGCCACGTAATTGACCGTGATGGCGGCAAGGTCCGAGGCGATCGAGCAGACGCCCGCCGGTCGGATGGCGCGGGCAATTTCCAGGATGCGCTCCTTCTCCACAATGCTCACGGGGTAGAAATAATCCGCCGTACGCTCGCCGATATCGCCGCACTGCCAGGCGAAGACGTGGGTCGTATAGCCCATGGCCTTCGCTTCCAGGATCAGCTGATTTTGAAAATCATTGGCGCCGATGATAATGATCGCTTTTCTCATATCTCCGTCAGCCCCGCTTTCGGATGATCTGCCGCTCTACATACTGGGGAGAAGCATTGATGCACATATATACGCGGCCGATATATTCGCCGATCATACCGAGCACCAGGAGGATCACGCCGCCCAGAAGCAGCATCAGCGCCATGGTGGAGGCCCAGCCCTCAGGGATGGAGCTGTCGACAAAGTGCTTGACGATAATGACGATGAAGTAGATGAAGCCCAGCATCGCCGCGACCGCTCCGCACCAGGTCGCAATGCGCAGGGGCTTGACCGAGAAGGAGGTAAAGCCGTTCATCCAGAGGGAGAAGAGCTTGACGAGCGTGTAGCCGCTCTCCCCCTCCTCCCGCGCCCGGTGGGTGATCGGCACGGTGCCGATGTTCCGCGTGGAGCGGAGGATGAGGCCTTCCACATAGGGGTAGCAGTTTTTATAGATCAGCATCTCGTCCACAATAAAGCGCCGCATGGCAAAATAGCTCGTGATGGTGAGCTCCTTCGGCTTGCCCAGCATGATCTCCGTCATGCGGTTGTTGAGCGCGGTGCCGATATTGCGCCAGGCGGCGTGCTGCTTGTGGGCATATTCGGCATAGACCACATCATAGCCCTCGTCGAGCTTTTTGAGGAGCTTTCCGACCTCGCTGCCGGGGGTCTGCCCATCGTCATCCAGACAGACTGCGATCTCCCCCACGGCATGCCGAAGGCCCGCCATCAGCGCTGCGTGCTGGCCGAAGTTTTTCGCAAGATCCACAACGGTGATCTTCCCGTCCTTCTCTGCCAGATCCCGCAGGACTTCAAAGGTGTTGTCCGGGGAGCAGTCGTTGACCAGGATATATTCGCTGTCATATTCCGGCATTTCCGCCATGGCGGCCTTGAGCTCGTCCACCACGCCGGTGATGGTGTTTGCCGAACGGTAGCAAGGGATCACAAAAGATACAAGGCGCATGTCTCAGCCCTCCTCTGCCAGTCTCGCCATGAAGACCACATCGGTGTACACGCCGCCCAGCTTTACATAGTCGCGGAAGATGCCCTCGGTCTGAAAGCCGGCCTTTTCATAGCTGCGCCGGGCCACGGCGTTGTCGCCCAGCACCTTGAGTGAAATGCGGTGCAGGCGCAGTACATCCAGGCCGAAGGCCGTGAAAAGCCGCGCCGTCTCGGTGCCGAAGCCGCGGTTTCTGGCCCAGGCCTCGCCGATGAAGATGCCGTACTCGGCAGATTCGTTTTTCCTGTCCACATCGCGGAAATAGACGCTGCCGATGCTTTTTCCGCTGGTGTGCTCGACAATGATATACTGGATGACCCTGCCGGTCTCCACCTTGTTTTTGAGCCAGTCCCGGTGCATCTCGGGGGTAAAGGGCTCCCGGAAGAGGAAGTATTTCCAGACCTCCGGGTCATTGCGCCATCTGACGACATCCGCCGTGTCCGCGTCCGTGATGGGGCGCAGGCTCAGCTTCTCGCCGTTGATGACCGGCAGCTCGGTTGTTTGCAGAAGCAGCATGATTTTATACTCCGTAAAAATCCCGCACAGCGGTGATGACCCGGTCCTGATCCTCTTTCGTCAGGCCGTAGTAGAGGGGCAGGCGCACAAGCCTGTCGGACTCCGCCGTGGTATAGCGGTCCTCCCCCGCAAAGCGCCCGAAGCGCAGCCCCGCCGGGGCCGAGTGCAGCGGCACATAGTGGAACACCGCAAGGATGTCCCGCTCCCGCAGATATTTGATGAGCGCCGTGCGCTCGCTGAGGTCGCGGCACTTGAGGTAGAACATGTGGGCGTTTTGTACGCAGTCCTCCGGGATCACCGGCAGCTTCACTCTGCCCTGCGCCGCGAGGTCCGCGAAGGCATCCTTGTAGCGCTGCCAGCTTCTCAGCCGGTCGTTGTTGATCTCATCCGCCAGCTCGAGCTGAGCCCAGAGATAGGCAGCGTTGAGCTCCGAGGGCAGGAAGCTGTCGCCGATATCCACCCAGGTGTACTTGTCCACCTGGCCCCGGAAGAAGCGGGCGCGGTTGGTGCCCTTCTCCCGCAGGATCTCGGCCCGCTCCACATAGGCTGGGTTATTAATGAGCACCGCGCCGCCTTCGCCCATGGAGTAGTTCTTTGTCTCATGGAAGGAGTAGCAGCCGAAGTCTCCGATGGTGCCGAGGGCTTTCCCCTTGTAGCTCGACATGACGCCCTGGGCCGCATCCTCGACCACCAGCAGATGATGCCGCCGGGCAATGTCCAGGATGGTATCCATCTCGCATGCCACGCCCGCGTAATGCATGACGAGGATGACCTTTGTCCTGTCCGTGATGGCGGCTTCGATCTTCGTCTCGTCGATGTTCATGGTATCAGGCCTGATGTCCACGAATACCAGCCTTGCCCCGTAGTTTACAAAAGCGGTGGCGGAACTGGAGAAGGTGAAGCTCGGGAGGATGACCTCGTCCCCGGGCTGAAGCTCACACAGGAGGCTCGCCATATCCAGAGCTGTGGTGCCGGAGGTGGTCAGCAGCACCTTATGGGCGTCAAAGCGCTTTTCCAGCCACTCGCTGCAGCGCCTGGTAAACTGCCCGTCGCCGCAGATCTTGCGGGAGGCAATGGCCTCGCCGATGTATTTCATCTCGTTTCCTGTGCAGGGCGGGACGTTAAAGCAGATCATGGTATAGTTCCTTTCTGTCTACAATGCAAAAGCGTTAAAAAAGATGTCTTTATATTATATCAGTAGAAGGGGGGATTGACAAGGGCGAAGTTTTTGATCCGTGCACGGCGCGGGCAGCGAAAAAATATGCATGCTGTACGTTTGTCAATGATGTGAGACCAAGAGATTGAGTTTGAAAGATGAGCGCGTTAGCTGTTGATGGAGGGAGGGCGTAGCCCGACCGGAGTCAGCA